>JAIBAE010000030.1 GCA_019695345.1 Bacteroidota bacterium
TAGACTACACCTTACATTTGCTGGCATAAGCACTACGTTGAACTCATGCCAGAACTTAAATTACAATTGTATTTTGAAAAATTGCAACACAACTTTGATTAACTCCACATCCCACATCATCTCTTGATATATACTTCGTTGTTTATTTGGAATGTACCTATTTTTCTTTACCCAATCACTTATATATTCAATTTGTAACAAATCTTTAAACTCATAGATTTTTCCATGAATAATCATGGAAAAAACTAACTCGTATTGTGGTGGTCCGAAACAGTATTTAACTATAACTTTAGATTTATGATGCTTGAATTGAATCCAAAATGCCGGGCACTTGTCTGTCATTGTATCAAATTTAAAGTTAAGTTCCTTTAAGGTCTTTGATACTTCTTTAATGCTGGCTAAAAATTCCTTGGTTATATCATCTACCATATCAACCTTAAAAAGATGTACCACTACAATTACTACTTCATTACACTACCAAAATAATCACCATTTTTTCAATAACCCGTGTAAAAAACTGCGCCGCAGAACGGTTGGTTCGGACAGGGTTGCCGCGCTGGCGCGCTCGCTTCGGCAGAGGCGGGTAACACAAAAACAAAAAAGGATGACTCATTTCTGAATCATCCTTATTGCTGTGCGTGGGGTGGGACTTGAACCCACACGGAGTTTACACCCCTCAGGATTTTAAGTCCTGTGCGTCTGCCGATTTCGCCACCCACGCCAATTGGGACGCGAAAATAATGAGATATTCTGAAATGATATAATGATAATTTAAAAATTTTATAATTAAAAGGATATTTTTGTACGATTTAAAGTTCTTTTATAGGTGATTATTATGACGGATATCGAAATTGCTCAACAGGTTACGCTAAAACCAATCGGCGAGATTGCAGACAAACTTTCTATCTCGCATGATGACCTTGAATTGTACGGTAAGTACAAAGCCAAACTTCCACTCTCGTTAATTGACCACGATAAGGTTGCTAAAGCTAAGTTGGTTTTAGTTTCCGCTATCTCTCCTACCCCGGCCGGCGAAGGCAAAACTACTGTTAGTATTGGCCTCTCGGAAGGATTAAACAGAATTGGTAAAAAGACTACGGTTGTTCTTCGTGAACCATCGTTGGGTCCGGTGTTTGGAATTAAAGGCGGCGCAACAGGTGGCGGGTATTCGCAAGTGTTACCTATGGAAGATATTAATCTGCATTTCACCGGCGATTTTAACGCCGTAGAAAAGGCACACAACTTACTTGCTGCATTAATTGATAATAATCTGCAAAGCAAAAAACGTAATCTTGGAATTGACCCACGAACAGTTACATGGAAACGTGTAATGGATATGAACGACCGCGCATTACGTTTTGCTGTTATTGGTCTGGGCGGAAAAACTAATGGCGTTCCCAGAGAAACCGGTTTTGATATTACCGCTGCTTCGGAGATTATGGCAATCTTGTGTTTATCCAAAGACTTTGCCGATTTGAAGCTACGCCTCGGGAATATTCTTGTGGGCTTTACCTTTGAAGGCAAAGCTGTGTATGCCCGCGACCTTCATGCCGAGGGTGCTATGACGGCGTTATTAAAAGATGCCGTAAAGCCAAATCTTGTTCAGACAATTGAAGGGAATCCTGCAATTATTCACGGCGGACCATTTGCTAACATTGCTCAAGGTACAAACACTATCATTGCAACAAAGATGGGACTATCTCTTTCCGATTACGTTGTAACCGAAGCGGGTTTTGGGTTTGATTTAGGTGGCGAGAAATTCTTAGATATTAAATGCGGTTATGCAGGGTTAAAGCCAAGTGCGCTGGTACTTGTTGCAACTATTCGCGCATTGCGTTATCATGGCGGAGTTCCGGTTAAGGAAGTAAACAACCCTAACGTAGATGCGGTTAAACGCGGCATTGTTAACTTAGAAAAACATGTTGAGAATGCTTTGCAGTTTAATGTAAATCCTGTCGTTGCGTTGAACTTCTTTACTACCGATACCGAAGAAGAGATTGCCGTTGTCCGTGAATTTTGCCAAGCTAAAGGAATTGACTTTGCAGTTGCAAATGTATGGGGCAAAGGTGGCGAGGGCTCCGAAGAACTTGCTCACAAAGTTGCAGCTATTGCCGACTCCAGAGAAGCAACATTAACACCAACGTACGATTGGAATTCTAAAGTTGAAGATAAAATCGAAGCCATCTGTAAAAAGATTTACGGTGCTGGAAGTATAAGCTATTCGGCAAAGGCAAAATCAACCATCAAAACTATTAACGAACTTGGCTTAGATAAACTGCCAATCTGTATTGCAAAAACACAAAAATCATTATCCGATAAACCCGAATTAATTGGCGCACCAAATGGATTCGAAGTTACAGTTCGCGAGATTGAAATAGCTGCAGGTGCCGGTTTTATTGTTCCAATAATGGGCGATATGATGCGCATGCCGGGCTTACCCGAAACCCCAGCAGCAGAGTTGATTGACATTGATTTGGATGGTAAGATTTCCGGATTATTTTAAGGTTATTTGCTATCGCAAACCGGGCCAAACCTTGTGTACAAACAATTCCTTGTGCTGCGGGAAAGAACGGCAACAACAAAACAATAGATATCGCTTAGTATTTGTTTAAGTTTTATCTCAAATATAGTTGTTAGTCTGCTTCTGTCGAGTAATTCTAGAATTGTCATTCCAGAAAACGCAGATTAAGCGTTTATCGGGAATCCATTTATCTCTCTTTACGTGATATGGACACCCGATTTCTCGGGTGTGACAGTTCCTGAATAATATATTAAAAGATTTGCTTAGCTTAAACCCTTTCGAGGTATTCGAGAGGGTTTTCTTTTTTATCACGATACACCTCAGTCTGGAAAATGCGGTTCTGACCCGCAAGACGTGGCTGTGAAAACAGCGTGATTTGGAGCGGTCTGGAACAAAAAATACTTTCCTACTCACCTCTTTGAATGATTATTCGTTTAACTTCGTCTTGGCGGTGTATTTTTGCTTAGTATAAGTGTAGAAATCACAGATGAAAAGAAATAAAAATAGAGTTATTGTTGGAATGAGTGGTGGCGTGGATTCCTGCGTTGCCGCAGGGCTATTAGTTGAACAAGGTTATGAAGTTATTGGTATTACGATTAAGACATATAAGTACGAAGATGTTGGCGGCAATGTTGGAAACGATTCATCGTGTTGTTCGTTAGATGGAATTAACGACGCTCGGCGTATTGCAATGCAACTTGGCATTCCGCATTATGTTGTGGATTTTACCGAGCAGTTCCGTGAACATGTTATAGACTACTTTGTAGATGACTATCTTGCCGGAAGAACTCCCAATCCATGTGTTGCTTGTAACCGCACCATTAAATGGGAAGAAATGTTACGCAAGGCGGATTCGCTTGGTGCAGAGTATGTTGCAACAGGGCACTACGCTCGCATTAAACAACACGATAACAGATATTACATTTCGCGTGGTAACGGCGCTAAAGACCAATCCTACGCATTGTGGGGCTTAACCCAAGAACATCTTGCGCGAACAATGTTCCCACTTGCCGAAATGACGAAAGAAGAGTCACGCGCACATGCAGAACGTATGGGTTTACCAATTGCCAAGAAGAAAGAATCGTACGAGATTTGTTTTATCCCGGATAATGATTACAACCGTTTTCTACGAGATAAAGTACAAGGGTTAGAAGAAAAAGTTAATGGTGGAGATATAGTGTTAGATGGTGAAGTAATTGGCAAACACACCGGCTTCCCTTTTTATACTATTGGTCAACGCCGCGGGCTTGGTGTATCTCACCCTGAACCATTATTTGTATTAAATGTTTTACCCGATAGTAATTCTGTAATTGTAGGTACTGAAGAGAAGTTACTTCATGGTGGCTTGGTAGCTAATTCGGTTAATCTTATGAAGTATGATTCTCTAAGCGATCCAAAACAGTTTATGGTAAAGATTCGCTACAAAGATGACGGCGCAATTGGCGAATGTAGCATTAATGAAGATGGCGTTTTGGTAATCCGGTTTCCCGAAGGTCGCCGTGCAATAGCTCCCGGGCAATCAGTAGTTTTGTTTGAAGGAAATGATGTAGTTGGCGGTGGTATTATTACTGCTGCTTTTGATTAAAGGATGAATGATTATGATATATACTTCCGATTCTATAGAAGCCACCGTTGAAATGTTTTCTGCTCTGCCAACCATTGGCAGAAAGACTGCTCAACGCTTAACCTTCTTTTTACTTCGTCAACCCGATGAAGTTGTACATAAATTTGCAAAGACGTTAATAGATTTAAAGAATAATGTAAAGTATTGTAGTATCTGTTTCAACTTTACCGAATCAGACCCCTGCCCTATTTGTGCCTCAACTAAACGCGATGAAACTATTCTTTGTGTAGTTGAAGAACCTAACGATGTTTTTGCTATTGAGAAAACAAACGAGTTTAATGGTAAATATCATATCCTTCACGGTGCTTTAAACCCACTTGATGGAATTGGTCCGGAAGAGATTAAAATACGTGAGCTGATTCAACGCCTCGATGGCACTGTTAAGGAAATTATCTTAGCACTTAATCCAAATGTAGAAGGCGAAGTAACAACGCAATACATTGCCAAAATGGTTCGCCCGCTTGGTATAAGTGTTACTCGAATCGCCCGCGGTGTGCCTATTGGAACAGACTTAGAGTTTGCCGACGACGCAACTATTTCACGTGCTTTGCAGGGTCGTGGCACGGTATGATAACTCGGGTTGCCATAGTAATATTGTTCACAATCTTATCAGGGTGCGAGTTATTTACAACCCGTACACCCGAAGACCCTGCAGGTTCATCAGGTACATATCAACAACCTACATCAGAGTTAATAGTAATCTCAAACTTTCAAAATGCTGTTACCGAAAAAAACACTGAGAATTTTATCTCGTGTTTATCAGACTCAGCAAAGTTTGGCGTAAAGAATTTCAAATTCGACCCATCAAGTGAGATTGGCGCACGGTTTAGCGAACAATTCAATACCTGGTCAATACTCAGCGAACGTCAATCATTTTACTCCATGATGTCAAAAGTTACAACCGACGATAAACCATCACTGCAACTATCTAATGCACGTTTTGATGTTCGTGTTCCGGACTCGGCAGTTTATGTTGCAGAATACATCATCAAGGTAAATCATTCTTCTCCTACTATACCAAAGCTTGCAGCAGGAACATTACGGTTAACCATTGTACCCAACCAACTCAACCAGTGGAGTATAAGCCGTTGGACTGACTTAAAATCAACAGCAAACGATACCATTCCATCAACATGGAGTGAACTCAAAGTATTATTCTCCAATTGAAACATCCTATCAAACATAAAGCAAAAAGAATGTTACTAATCATAGGATTGGCAATTGGCTTTGTTACTACATTTCAATCGTGCGATAATCCTTTCGCACCGCGATTAGTTGAGAAACCTATTCTCGATGCAGGGCTTGGCGACCAAACAACGATAGATGGTGTATTTCAAAACTTTCGGTATGCCTACCTTACAAAAGATACATTAGTGTACGGAAGATTGCTCGCTCAGAATTTTACGTTTATATATCGTAACTACGATAAAGGTATCGACTATACATGGAGTCGCGATCAGGACATGCAATCAACTGCCGGACTTTTTCAAACAGCACAACAGCTAAACCTTGTTTGGAACGATGTAGTTATCTCAACAGGTGATTCATTGCTTGTGGATATAAGTCGTGGATTCAATCTATCAATCACTTTCGACCCTACCGATATTATTCAAGTGCAAGGTCGTGTAAATCTTCGTCTCACGCGGGCAACAACAAAAGATAAGTGGCTTATCTTAATCTGGCGAGATGAATCTAATTTCTAATTGCTATCGCAAGACCGCACCGAACCTCAAAAACAAACCAACCTCTATTTGCGGGATAGAAGCTTCAATTAAATACGAATTACAGATTACTGATTAATGATTACGAGGCACTTCTTTTAGGAAGTAATATACATATCAATAATCAGGATTATCAACAACGTAGGGGCGAATAGACATTCGCCCACAAACAACATGCAATATTTAGTCCATTACAGCTTCAGTTTCTCATACTAGGGTTCGACGCGAAGCATGGCGTCGCTACGAGATTGATTGATCTTTCGTTGAAACCCGTACTCTGAAACTGAACATTTCTTCCGGCATGTGGTGGGTGTTTGTAATTGTTAGTACGGTGCCGTCATGCGATAGCAGAATATATTGGCACTAACACACACTATGAATCGTCAACGCGGTCTCACAAAGATTATTACTTGATATGGCAAAGCAACGACGCAGAAACACCGAACCCGCACCTAAACTTCCTATTGGCGAGCAACGAAAAGAATTACGCTTTTTACTTTCGTTTTATGCAGAACACAAATGGAAAGCACTGTTTGCATTAGGGGCATCGTTCGTGGGCAGTAGTATATCGTTGCTATTCCCAAAGTTAACCGGAAACCTGATTGATAAAGTACGTGAGCCAAATTTTATATCAACACACCTTTGGGAAATTGTTGGTGTAATGGTTGGCGTTTTTTTATTACAGGCAGTGATATCGTATTTCTCTTCTATCACACTTGCTAAGATTACCGAGAACACGCTTGCAAAGCTCCGCGGACGGCTGTTCCATCATATAATTCATTTACCAATGCGATTCTTTGAAGAGCGCAGAGTTGGTGAATTGATTTCACGCATCACAACAGATGTAACGCAGATTCAGGAAACATTTACGTTTACTATGTTACAGTTAATCAGGCAGACGATTTTTCTGATTGGCGGTATCACGATTATTGTTTTGCAAAGTGTAACTCTTACAGTACCCGTTTTGGCAACATTACCCATACTTATCTTTTTGGGAATTACCGTTGGCAGAAAGCTACGTAAGTTAAGTGTTGAAGCGCAGGATATATCGGCTAGTGCTACAACAATTGTGGAAGAATCGTTACAGGCAATTGCCTCGGTGAAATCGTACTCTAACGAAGAGTTTGAGATTAACCGTTACCAAACTCGTCTTAGCGAATACGTTTCGCTGGCTATCAAAACAGCGCGCATCCGCTCGATGTTTATTTCGTTTATATTATTCGCGGTGTTTGGTGGTATTGCAGGAGTGTTGGTGTATGGTGCATCACTAATTGGTTTACCAAAGGAACAAGGTGGTATAACACTGGGCGACTTAACATCGTTTTTGATGTATGCAATGTTTGTTGCCGGAGCACTTGGCAGTTTTGCCGAACTGTTTGGGCAAATACAACGCACACTTGGTACATCGGTGCGGATACGCGAGATACTTGCAGAACAACATGAAGATGAATCACACACAACTCCACCGGAACCATTACGCTCTATTACATTACGTAACATTACATTTAGTTATCCGTCGCGCAAAGAACTACACGCATTACATAATGTATCGTTAGAAATTCAACCCGGAAAACGTGTAGCGTTTGTTGGCGAAAGCGGCGCAGGTAAAAGCACAACTTCAGCTTTGATACAACGCTTCTACCAACCCGATAGCGGTGAGTTATTGTACAACAATATCAATGCAAATGATTTATCGTTGTATGCAGTACGCTCGCAAATTGGAGTTGTGCCGCAGGACATTGTTTTGTTTGGTGGTACTATTGAAGAGAACATCCGTTACGGCAATGTAAACGCAACCGAAGCAGAGATAATTCACGCCGCCACGTTAGCTAATGCCGTTGAGTTTATAGAGCAGTTCCCGGAGAAATATAAAACGATTGTTGGTGAGCGCGGAGTAAAACTATCTGGCGGACAACGTCAGCGGATTGCGATAGCTCGTGCTATTCTTAAAAACCCGCCAATACTTATTTTAGACGAAGCCACAAGTTCGCTCGACTCTCGCACCGAGCATCTTATTCAGCAGGCGTTAGAAAATCTGATGCACGGCAGAACAACTATCATTATTGCGCATCGCCTTTCTACCATCCGCACGTGCGATTCCATTATGGTATTTAGCAAAGGCGAGATTATTGAGCGTGGCACTCACAATGAACTTATGGCACAACCTAATTCAACGTACGCTAAGTTGTGCGAGTTGCAGTTTGGTACTCAACAATAATATCTGCTACCGCGTGACGGCACCAGACGTCAGATTACTATTGAATCTCTACTTGCCGCCGGAGAGAATCTCAACTCTTCCACACAACGAATTCGTTCAATAGTATTTGTTTATAACGATACAACGTTATGTCATTCCCGAAAACGCTGACGAAGCGTTTATCGGGAATCCATACTAATCATTTTCCTAAACAGGTTACTCGATTTCTAATGTATGATATCAAATCATACATAAGATCAACCTAGATAATCACAAATTACAAAGTGTGGTATATGGTATTTCTTGTTGAACTTTCTCTCCCGCAAAAAAAAACGCCTTGCTTTACAGCAAGGCGTGGTGCGGTTTGCGATAGCAGAAAAAATATTATTCCTGTAGCTTTGGATTATTTGCCAGCTGAACCGGGTTTGATTTTTTCCGTAAGCGTAAGTTCAACACTTCTACAAATAACGAGAACGATAACGCCGCGTAAATGTATCCTTTATCTATGTGTACGGCAAAGCCATCTAAGAACAACACAAAACCAATCATTAATAAGAATGATAGTGCAAGCATTTTAACTGTTGGGTGTTTCATTACAAAATCGCCGACGCTTTTTGCGCTGAATAACATTACAATCATGGCAAAAACGTTGGATAAAATCATTATCAACAAACTTTGCGATAGACCTACGGCTGTTACAACCGAATCGATAGAGAAAACAATATCGAGTAGTATGATTTGAAGTAACGTACTCATGAATCCGGTTTTTGCTTTTGCATTAACCTCTTCTTCACTGCCTTCCATTTTGTTGTGAATTTCGGTTGTACTTTTTGCAATCAGAAACAAACCTCCTGCTAACATAATCAAATCACGTCCGCTGAATCCATGTCCTATTACAGAGAACAATTCACCGGTTAATTGAGTTAGCAGTGAAATTCCAAATAGCATAAGAATGCGAATAACCAAGGCCAGCGTTAGCCCAATTGTGCGGGCTTTTTGTTGCTCCTGCTGTGGTAACCGAACAACAAGAATTGACATGAATATGATGTTGTCAATCCCTAAAACAATCTCTAAAATGGTAAGTGTTGTTAAACTTACAAGTGCCGCGGTGGAAAACAGTTCCATCGAAAAATATGAATGTTAAACAAATCAGTCCTGCTGCAAGATACAAACAGGATGGCGTTTGAACGCATAAAAGAGTAGTTTGTTACAAACGGAGTTGAGTATTTCTCGTATTTTTGCGGACGATTTTTTAGAAATTTATTCCTGACTATGAAAACACTCGGTAAAAAACATAATTATCTGGCGATAGAAAAAGAATATTCATCGTGGGAGAACTCGCAAATTGCTATTGTATCCGCACCTATGGAACAAACTGTTAGTTACGGTAAAGGTACAGCTGATGGTCCTAATGGAATTCTAAATGCAAGCGCATACGTTGAGTTTTACGATGACGAGTTTAATAACGAACTCTGTTTTGAAAAAGGAATTGCAACGTTACCTCCTGTTACGTTTGGTAAGGCAAAAGGTAAAGCAGCATTAGACATTTTACAAAAACAAGTTACTGATGTTCTTGATGCAGGTAAATTTTGTGTAACACTTGGTGGCGAACATACCTTATCAACCGCACCAATTGCCGCACACTATGCAAAGTATCCCAACATGAGCATCTTGCACTTTGATGCACATTCAGATTTACGTCAGGAATACGAAGGGACTCCGTACTCGCATGCGTGTTTTATGGCTCGTGTTGCTGAGTTCTTCCCTACCAAACGAATAACGCAAGTTGGTATCCGCGCTCAGTGTATTGAAGAAGCTCAGTTTATTAAAGAGAAAAAGATAAACACATTTTATGCTTCTGCTATTCGCAGGGGGATACATGGTGCCGATTGGCAATCATCGGTTGTAAAAACATTAGGCAAAGAAGTATATGTAACGTTTGATGTTGATTACTTTGACCCGGCAATTATGCCTGCAACAGGAACACCGGAGCCTGATGGATTCTTATATGCCGAAACGTTAGATATATTCCGCAAGATGGTAAAAGCCGGTAAGAGAATAGTTGGGTTTGATATTGTTGAGTTAGCTCCAATGAAAAACTTACATCACCCAAGTTTAACAACAGCACGCTTGTTATATAAAATGTTGAACTATGCTTTTGCAACAACTACAAAAGGAAAAAAATAATGACGTTGCAAGAACGCTATTCAGCAATTGAACAAGGTGCTTTATCACCCGAAGAAATACAATCATTCATCGCTGATTTACTCACAGCATTAAACAACGGAGAAATCCGTTCAGCCGAGCCATTAGCCTATGGTTCTTGGCAGGTTAACATGTGGGTTAAGCAGAGTATTCTGCAATGTTTTAAACATGGCAACATGATTGATTACACTAACGGCAACACACCCTTTTTTGATAAACACACCATTCCACTTCATCCGTTTACGTTAGAGAGTGGTGTTAGAATTGTACCCGGTGGTTCGGCTATTCGTACGGGTTGTTATGTTGCAAAAGGTGTTATTTGTATGCCGCCAATGTACATCAATATTGGCTCGTATGTAGATGAAGGCACAATGGTTGATTCGCACGCATTAGTTGGTACATGCGCTCAAATTGGTAAGCGTGTTCATATCAGTGCTGCTGCACAAATTGGTGGAGTTTTAGAACCTGCCGGCGCACGCCCTGTAATTGTAGAAGATGATGTTATGATTGGCGGGAACTGTGGTGTGTACGAAGGTGTTATGATTCGCAAACGTGCAGTGCTTGGTAGTGGTGTTATTCTGAACGCTTCAACTCCCGTGTTCGATTTGGTAAACGAAACAATACTACGTTCAACTGCCGAACATCCGCTTGAGATACCGGAGAGTGCCGTTGTTGTTGCCGGAGCTAGGTCGCTTGGCTCGACGTTTGCACAAGAACATGGGTTATCCATTGCAACACCATTGATAATAAAATACAGAGATGAGAAGACTGATGCTAAAACTGCTTTGGAATATTCTCTTAGGTAAAACCGCTCCGTGCATTCAGCAAGTTTAACACGGTAATGGTGCGGGAAAGAATCGCTGTTCTGTTCCGCAGGGTTATCGCGGATGAGTTTGCTAAGGTTTGGTGCGGTTTGCGGTAGCAAAATATTATTATACAAATTACATTACACAATATGTCATTTCAACATAACTTACAGAAAACAAAAACAACAATGTCGATTGCAAACTTTGTAACGGCAATCATCATGTTTGTTGCGTACTTTATTATTTCCAAGTATGTAGATTCCGTACCTAATCAGGATATTGGCATTAAGCCGTATTGGTTTTTGATAGCAGGAATTTTGTTTGTGATTGCAGGTGCAGGGATATTCTTGTTTGTAAATTATCTTCAGAAAAAATATAAGAATATCAACTAAATCATGACTATTACAACTCCGGTTCCGGCATTACGCGCGGATATTCAAGTTCATATTTCGCAGCATGAAGGTAATGAGGTTCTGATTATTCACGACCCCGATGGCATTGCCGACCAAGATATTATGCTGGAAGCAGACTTGCTGAACATTTTACAAATGTTAGACGGCACACGTACTGTTGGCGAAATTGTAAAAGAACTGACTGAATCACTGAATGCACAGATTGATGTTGCTCAACTTGCAATGTTCATCCGTGCCTTAGATGACGCTTGTTTATTGGAGAGTGAAAACTTACGTCAGGTGCGTGATTACTTGGAATCGGATGTCAGAGAGCCAGTTTGTTTAGGGCATTCCTATCCGGCAGATGCTGATGAGTTAAGAACTTTTATAGATGACATTATGAAGTCATCAGTAGCAGATGCCTATCCGACAAATGCCAAAGCCATTGTTGTTCCGCATATTGATTTACGCGTTGGGCCGAGTACTTATGCCCCGCCATTCCATGCTATACGCGACACAGATTTTGATTTGGTTGTACATATTGGTACATCGCACTATGGTTGGCAAGATAGGTTTATACTAACCAATAAACATTTTACATCTCCACTTGGTACATTAAAAACTGACGTTGCATTGGTAGACAAATTACGAGCTGAGTTACCGTTTGAACTGACCCGCAACGACATTGCACATCAGCCGGAACATTCATTGGAGTTACATCATGTTTTCTTACAGCATTTATTTGCTAATAGGGAGTTTACCGTTCTCCCGATACTTGTTACGTCGTTTCATGATTTAGTAAGCAAACAACGTAACCCTGAACGCGATGACAAAGTAAAAACTTTTTGCGAAACATTGAAGCGCGTTATTGATGAATCCGGACGTAAAGCAGTGTATATAGTCAGCGGCGATTTAGCACACATAGGCAAACGCTTTGGCGACCAATGGAATGCAGAAGAATTTTTAGACACTCTGCGCCAAGAGGACTACGAAGTAATGGATGCCATGGTTCGCGGGAAAAGCTACGAGTACTTTACTGCCATTGCAAACAATCATGATAGACGTCGCATTTGCGGGCTGCCACCTGTGTACACAATGCTTCAAACACTAAACCCGGGTAAAGGAATTGCTCTTGCGTATGAGCAATGGAATGATTCCCCTACCGGTTCTGCTGTTAGTTATGGTAGTGCTGCGTGGTTTGACTAATTGTAGGTATCGTCATCTTCTTCCATGTTGTATCCACCACGCGGTCTGGTAAAGATTGAACCAACCATATCTTTGTACGATACAATACCATCAATTTCATCTTTAGCAATTTTGGAATTTTGATGCAAGCCATCAAGAACAAACTCCATTGCACTTGCCAGTTCGTATTTCTTTGCTTCGTGGATATTCATGTATTTCGTTACAACATGGCGTAATCCCGGTACTTTATCCAACTCTTCTAAGTAACCATCAAAGGTCATGGTATCTGAAAGTGTTATGGTATTACCGGAATCGAAGTATGATGTAATCTGAGCATAGACCGATGGCTTACTTTCGTTGCCTTTATTCTTCCCTCCGGTACGTGCTAATGGGTCGGGAAAATACATCTTAAACACTTCACGAACTGCCCTACCTATTAATGCCTTTGCAACCTTCTGCGCTCCTTCTTGTTCACCTTCAAACACTAATTCTATTTTACCGGTAATACCCGGAACCGCATTTGCAAAATCAATAATACGAGGCAATACTACCTTATCTCCATTCACAACACAGCGTCGCTCGGCATTAGAAATCAAGGTCTCCATTGTGGATATTGTCATACGCGCTGATACACCAGACGATTGGTCAACAAACTCGCTTGCACGGGCACTCATGGCAATAGCTTCAACAATTTGTTTAAAATACAGGGGAACTTCTACACCAAACTCATCGCCTCTCTGCACCCACGATTCCTGCATCGTGATAGACATACTATCATCCATTGAGCGTGGATAATGCGTTAAGATTTGTGCTTCAATTCTGTCTTTCAGCGGAGTAATAATGCTGCCACGATTTGTGTAATCTTCTGGGTTGGCAGTAAACACCAAACAAATGTCTAATGGCAGGCGCACATTAAACCCACGAATCTGAACATCGCGTTCCTGTAAAATATTAAACAACGCAACTTGAATACGTGGCTGTAAATCGGGTAACTCGTTTATCACAAAAATGCCGCGGTTAGTGCGTGGGATAATACCGTAATGAATTGCACCCTCGTGCGAATAACTCAACCGTTGCGATGCCGCTTTAATTGGGTCAATATCGCCAATCAAATCGGCAACGGTAACATCAGGTGTTGCAAGTTTCTCGCCATATCGTTCACTCCGATGAATCCATTCAATTGGTGTATCATCGCCCATGTTCTCAATCATTTGCCGTGCGCTAAAACTCACCGGATGAAACGGATTATCATTCAGGTCGCTTCCTTTAACAACCGGAACATACTCATCCAAAAAGTTTACCAGCAAACGTGCAATACGTGTCTTTGCCTGCCCACGTAAACCAAGCAATAAAATGTCGTGTTTTGCAAGAAGAGCATTTACAATTTGTGGTATTACTGTTTCATCAAACCCAATAATTCCCGGAAACAAATTCTCTTTGTTCCTGATTTTGCGAATAACATTCTTGCGCATTTCTTCTTTAGGCGAATGCACCGCATATCCGTTTTGCTTTAACTCTCTCAGTGTTTGTGGTGTTGGTTTCATAGTATATATATGCTATCGCAGACCGCACCGTACCTTGCTGTTAACAAGTACGTCACGATTGCGGATGAGTTCCTTAGTTACTGTTCTGTCCATGCACCGTGCAGGTTTTTGTGATGACTGACATTCGGAGCAGTGAACAAAAAAGATTATTTCTTTTTCTTAACCGATGCAATCCAGGTATTAATTGTTGTTTCCAACAAAGGCAACGGAATTGCACCGTTCTGCAAGAGTACTTCGTGAAATTGTTTGATATCGAACTGCCCACCTAACTCACGTTCGGCACGGGCGCGTAGTTCTAATATTTTGAGTTGACCGATTTTATAGGCAGTAGCTTGACCGGGATTTGCAATGTATCGCTCAACTTCGCTTACAATATCATCTTTTGAGTTGACGGTATAGTTTAACATGTATTCTATTGCTTTCTCTCGCGACCATTTTTTAGCGTGAATACCGGCATCTACAACCAAGCGGCAAGCTCGCCACATTTCAAAGCCAAGTGCACCGTAGTGTTGCATTGGGTCGGTGTACATGTCCATTTCAAAACCTAGACGTTCGGCATACAAAGCCCAACCTTCTACAAAACCTGTTACACTCATTTGTTGTCGGAACCAAGGTAAAGCAGCCTGCTCTTGTGCCAACGCTATTTGTAAATGATGACCGGGAACAGCCTCGTGTAACGTAAGTGCCGTCATGGTATATTTAGGTCGTGCAGGAAGATTAAATGTGTTCACATAAAAATATCCCGGGCGCGAGCGGTCTGCCGGTGCTGAATAATAATATGCCTGCGGTGCCGCTGCTGAACGATATTCTTCTAATTCTTTAGTTACACATCTTACGTTTGGTAACTTTCTGAAAAGTAATGGAAGTTTAGAATATGCTTTTGTTAAAATTGTATCAAACCCTTTTACTAACTCACTTTTATCGGTAAAAAAATTATCTGAGTTTGTGCGGAGGTTGTTGTTAAAATCTTGAAGAGAAGTTCCATCAAATCCCATTTTGTTTTTCAGCAATTCCATTTGTTTGGCAATACGTTCAACTTCCTTCATTCCGACTTCAAACACAGCGTCAGGTGTAATGTTAACAGATGTGTGCGAACGCACTGCATAACGATACCGCTCTAACCCATTTGGTAAACTCCATTCTCCCACATCTTCTCTGCACTTTGGTAAATATTCAGATTGAATAAAGTCACGGAGTTTTACATACGATGGTTGAATATACTCTGCAACAACATTAACTACCGGAGATGTACTTTCATAAGTACCTGCTGCGGCACCTGCAACAGCTGTAGAAGAAATTGTAGTTCCTTCCGGTGTTCCAATTAACTGTGGGGTTTGATGTTCGTTAGCTTTTTTTTGTGAAGCTATCTGTTGGAGCTTTATTAAAACAGATTTTACAAATGGTGTTTCTTCTGTTGGTGTATTGATAATTGCATCAAGTTGCGGTATTACTTTTTCCATCAAGACTCTTGGTGGAGTAATACCTTTTTCCATTCCCTTTTGCATATCTTTAATAATATTCTCAACTAACCTTGGGAACTGTTTCAACCTTGTAAGATAGCGTTGTAAATCGTCCGGTGTTTCAAGTTTCTGTGCTTCAGGTAGTAAAGGGAAATCAATATGTAATCCACCTTGCTGGTTAAGCGGCATCATCCAACCATTAAACTTCTCCCCTTCTTCCGATTGCTCAAGCATAAACAAAAACAAGGAACGGTGAACTTTGTATTCAGGTCTCAGTTTATTCTCATCTATTTCTTTTGCTCTGTTATAAAGCACCCTCATTGCATCGCGGCGTTTTTGGCGTCCATCTTCGGAATTATCAGTTACCGCATCATCAAAGTTGTGGTCACCTTCGTAGGTAGCCCATTCAGGATAATTAGACATGCAGAAGTCTTTATATTCACTGAAAATCTGATCGAGGACTTTGTTATAATCCTGTTGTTGAGCTAACAGGTTTATATTTATAGATACCAAAGAAAACAAAAGACAAATGATGATATACTTCATATCTTATCCGATATATTGTTTATGCCATAATGCGAGGTTAAGCAACGTGTATAATGTTTTACCCATATTCTTTTTCCCGGATTTATGTAGGTAGAACATGTGCTCAACGCCAAACGGTGTTAGTACGCCTGTCTTCATAAAGCTTGATTGTAGTATTTCGTTTTTTGCATATATATACCATTCGTTCTTAAACCACTCACTAACAGGCGCTGCAAACCCTTGTTTTTTTCTGTAAATAATTTCTTTGGGAAGGATTGATTCAACTGCTTTTTTTAGAAGTACCTTAGTCTCAGTACCATTCTGTATTTTCTTCTGCCACGGGATGGACATTGTGTATTCAATCAAACGGTGGTCGAGAAATGGAACTCTTGCCTCCAGTGAATGAGCCATTGTCATTTTATCAACACGCATCAACAACAACTCCGGTAACCTGTGTGATAATTCGTAAAACGCAATGTGCTGAATGTAATCTCCGTTGGGACTTCTTCTGCGTGCTTCCTGATGTATCCGCTGTGGTAACTGACTTGGTATATCCCGAAGTGAAGAATGTTCCTTACTCAACAATACTTCAAGATGTGAAGGTGTAATATCAACTCCTCCTCCCCAATACAATTCGTTACCTTCGGCTGCTCTCCGTACATAATCAAGTGCAAGATAATTCCCCGTCATCTGGAAAAATGGTTTTGCGGTTTTGTACATCGCCGCTTGCATAAAGCGCGGCATCGCTCTAAACCACTTCCATTGTTTGTTATAAAACTTCCACTCTCTCATCATCCACGGGTAACCAACAAACTGCTCATCACTACCTTCGCCAACCTGAATAACCGTTGTCCCGCGATCGCGTGTAAGTTTACTTAAAAAGTAAAGTGGGATACAAACAGGATCTCCATTAGGTTCATCTTCGTGCCAAGCCATTTTTTCCAACAACGGTAAGGCATCATTATGGTCAATTAAAATTTCATGATGATTAGTATTGAAAATACCGTTTATCTTTCGTGCATATTCAAGTTCATTGTATTTCTGCAATTCCTTAAATCCTACGGTAAACGTATCTACCGGTCTATCCATTAACTCTGCCATCAATGCTACATTTACGCTGGAATCTATACCACCACTTAAAAACACACCAAAGGGAACATCGCTCATCATGCGGGCTTTCACTGCCTGTCGCAGTAATCGCATAATCTCATCTTGGATTTCTGCTGTTGATTGTTGAGTGGGAGAGTAATTATCAGGCATTGGAGACCAATACCGCTGGATAGTTATATCACCTCTATTATTCAACCGCAGAAAATGTCCGGCAGGTAATTTATGAATACCTTTAAACATGGTTTCATGTTCGCTGGTCATGGAAAAGCACATGTAGTTTGGTAGCTCTTCCAAATTCATTTCAGCGCGCATTGACGGATGTTGCAGGATAGATTTTATCTCCGACCCAAATATAAATCTTCCATGTTGATAGCTATAGTACAACGGTTTTATGCCAACTCTATCACGTGCGCAAAACAGTTCTTTCTTTTCATCATCCCATATAGCCAAATCCCACATTCCAATCATACGGTTCAGAAAATCTGCACCATGTTCTCTGTAACCATTGAGAATTGTTTCGGTATCAGTTTTGGAATTATAGGGAATACCTTTTGTAATGAACTCTTCGCGTAACTCTTCGTGATTATAAATTTCGCCATTAAATACAATAGTGAATCTGCCATCACTCGTTGACATTGGCTGATGTCCGGCCGCACTTAAATCAATGATAGACAAACGCCGGAATGCAAAGCCACATCTATTATCCTTTGATATATAATGACCTTCATCATCCGGACCGCGATGCGATATAATATCACTCATACGTTTGAGTATATCCATCGAAATCTGTGGCTCGGAATTACATGGTTCAACTACACCGGCTATACCGCACATAAATATGTCGAGTTAATTGTATGGTGATGTACTATGCTAAACGTTCAAGTAAGTATGATTTAACGTTACTAATTTCAATGCGAATCTGTTGCATGGAATCACGCTCGCGAATTGTTACCGTTTGGTCTGCAACCGACTGACCATCAATAGTAATACAATATGGTGTACCAATTTCATCCTGACGGCGGTAGCGGCGTCCAACAGCACCTTTATCATCGTACTGAACTTTAAAGTGCTTTTGTAAATCTCTGTATAAAGCTTCAGCAACATCAGGCATTCCATCTTTGTTTACTAACGGGAAAATAGCAGCACTAACCGGAGCTAACTTCGGGTGGAAGCGCAATACGGTACGTGTTTCTGCTTTACCGTTTTCATCGGTTACTGTTTCTTCGTCATAGGCATTACACAAGAAAGCCATAAACGAACGCGATGCGCCAACAGATGTCTCAATTACATACGGCACAAAACGTTCGCCGGATGCAGTATCTACCCATTCTAGTTTTTTACCACTAAATTCAGTATGGCGTGAAAGATCATGGTTAGTTCTTGAGTGAATGCCTTCAACTTCACCCCAACCAAACGGAAATAGATATTCAATATCAACAGCAGCTTTTGCATAGTGCGCCAACTTCTCATGTGGTTTAAGTTTAAGCGATTCCGGTTTCATACCTAATTCCAAAAACCAGTTCCAACGTTGTTCTCTCCAATAGTCAAACTCTTGTTCTTCCGTTCCGGGTTTTACAAAGTATTGCATTTCCATTTGTTCAAACTCACGAGTGCGGAACAAAAAGTTCTTAGTATTGATTTCATTACGGAATGCTTTACCAATTTGCGCAATACCAAACGGTACTTTCTGTCGCGCCGATTCCATAACGTTCTTAAAGTTCACAAATATACCTTGAGCTGTTTCCGGACGTAAGTACACAACTGCACTGGTTTCCTCAAGCGGACCAATAAACGTTTTAAACATCAGGTTAAAGTTCCGAACATCTGTCCAATCGGTTGTGCCGGAAACTGGGTCAGGAATTTCAGCATCAACAATAATATTGTAGTAATCGATTGGTTCAACCGCTTCCGATAGCCGCTGTTCTAACGCATCAGCTTCGTGGGTTTTACCTTTTTTACGTAAACGTTCAATGTAATCTTCAATAAGGTTATCGGCACGGTGGCGCGCTTTACTGGTTTTGTTGTCAATCATGGGGTCGCTAAACTGCTGAACGTGACCACTTGCTTCCCATGTTCTGGGGTGCATCAATATAGCAGCATCAACACCTTCAATATTATCACGGTAGGTCATGTGTTTCCACCACGACTCTTTAATATTTCGTAATAACTCAACACCCAGCGGACCATAATCCCAGCATCCATTCAAACCACCATAAATTTCCGACGATTGAAACACAAAACCACGACGTTTTGCTAACGAGATAATATTATCAAGTATATTCTTCTGTGCCATAACGCTAAAAATAAGTTTATATCAAAAATCGAACTGCAAAGATAGTGATTCGTCCGTGAAGAGAAAGATGTTTCCCACCTCTGCCGAAGCGACCCATACTGCGCCGCAACCCGGTCGGGAACGAAGCCCGTGTAACGCAATAAAATTCTCTTATATATACAGGAGTTAAACAATATGTCTCCTAGCATGCCTTGTATCAAAGCCATGACGTCCTTCGCAGACTCAGGAAGTCATGCAGTAATTAAACTCCATACCATCACTTTGATTGCCAGGTTATACAATATTTGTCATGTGTTACTCCTGTTGTTATTGGCTCTTCGTAGTTAACTCTATATATCTTCTTGTCAGGAAACTTATAACACTAATATTTGTTAAATTTCTCTTGCTTTTTAACACAGTTCATGCCATAACTATAAATTTAATTACAACCAATCTATTGATATGAATTGCCTAGCAAACTTCAATGGCTCTATGTACTCAATTTGTAACTCTTCTAATATATTTCTTGCTTTGGTTCGTATCTCTTCCACCTGTATAGAGTTTAATTTTAACTTGATAGTCCATTCTGGTGAGTATAGTAAGATAACTGATAGTTTTAAGGCTACGAATTTTGACATTAGAACTTCATCAATATTAATTATACTTGGATTATTATATAAAAATTCTCGATTAAACAAGACTTCAATATAATTTTCTATTACCTCACCAAAATTCTCAATTTCATCGTATTGATACTGAGTTAAATTTGTCGATAATATTAATAATATTAAAATTGTGTAATTAAAATAGTAGTTATCTGTGTTAAGTGTTGCATCTGTAAACATGATTATTCCTCCTTAAAATTGGTTGCATTTGTTACTCTAATTACATTACTGCCACTTGCATGTGGTCTACCAAGACAAATTTTCCAATATTGCGTAGGATATTGATTAGTAGAGTTAAAGTCCCGTAATGACTGAAGGCTAATACTACTGTACATTGTTTTATGTAAAGCAAATTACAAATTAACTGCGCTGCGGCAACGCCATGCCCCGCCCGTGTGACGGCGCTGGCACGGTCGCTTCGGCAAAGGCGGGGAACATATTTAAAAATAAAAAAGCGATGACTCAATGAAGAATCACCGCTTACACACGTTAGAGGAAATTTACTGAACGATTGTTATTTCTACGCGCCGGTTTGCCGAACGTCCTTTTGGTGTTCTGTTATCTTGGATTGGTTTGCGTGCACCAAGACCTGATGCAAGCAATCTATCGCGCGAGATACCTTTGCGGGTTAAGTAACGAACAATCTGTAATGCTCGTTCATCGGACACTCGTTGTGTTTCTGTAGGCGAACCGCCAAAATTATCGGCATGACCTACAATACGAACTTCTGCACGTGGGTTAGCAGTCATAAAATCTGCAACGCCATCTAAATAGTTTTTCAACTGACTGCTTAACGATGTATCGAACGGTGTTGTATATGTGCTGAATATTTGTTGCTTATTAGGAGTAATCTTAGCCGGAGCCATTTTATTTGCAATAGGCGGAGTTTTATCGGAGCCAATTGTTTTTGTGTAGTCCGGTAAGTTTTGATCGGGTCCTGTTAAATCGGGAATTAACATTGCGATAAACATTCCCTTGCTTTCCGGCATTACAACATTGAGTTTGTCGTTTTGCTGTGCAATGGCAGGTGCTTGTGGGTCTTGATAATTTGGATCGCGCTTTATAAGTGTATCCGTAATTTGGTCTTCTCCAAACTTAAGGGCAACACCTGTGCGTAAGTAAATGTCATTCCAGTTTGAACCATTTTTTGAGTAACCATTTGTACCCATTTGAACAAGTGCAAACGGAGTAAGCGTCATGCGCCACTCATCCCAAACTCCACCAAGTAAATCCCATCCTGCACCAACATTTATTCCAGCACGGAACTTATTTGGTTCGAACGAAATACGGTATTGTTGGTCAATGCGTTCTGATTCATAAAATGTTTCTGTGCGAGTTGCTTTTTTACCAACAAGGATATCAAAATCTAATCCCATTAACATATGCAGACCAGGATATTCGTTGATGTTATATCGAACCTGTGGCATGAAGTTAACATACTCTAAACCAATACTTGTAATAATATCGCCATCTAAAGCAAATTCGGGATTAGTAGGTAATGCAGGATTATGTGTATACGTAGTTGTGCTACGGTAATCGTACATGTTTGCCAAAAAAGCAAAGCCCCAAACTTCATTTGGTTCCTGATAATCAAAAACAAATCCAAGACCAAATCCGCCACCACCAACACCACCTGCATTTAGTTTGTAATATCCGTGACCCGGGAATTGATTATTCATAGGCATAATTAACTTACCAAAGTTAAAATGCAACGTTGAAGACAATGCAGGGCCAATTCTCCAGACATCGGGAGTGCGTGAGATGAGGACGGTGTCGCCCTTTTCATCCAACAATCGCGACACAATCACGCCATCGGCTGTTGATTGTGCTACGGATGAAACCGTAAAGCCAATCGCTAAGGCGATGATTGCTACATATGTGAACAGTTTATTCATAGTATTATAGTGTTCTGAAGAATTATCGTAATAATTGAAGTTTAATTACCGAGCGTGAAAGTTCGATTGATGGATCATCTACCGGATATGCAATCAACAATACGTTATATAAACCTTGCGATGCTTGATCCGGAATATGCCACTTGATATTTTCTACGTCGTCCTTTGGGTCTTCGTGGGTACGTGGTGTACGTGGTTTGATTTCCTTATCCATTAAGGTTGCTAATTCTTTACCTGTTATATCATATACTTTGATTGAGAGACGAACCCTGTCATCGAGTGTGTAATAGATATTTACATCACTATTGCTTGATGCTTCTATTGGGTTTGGTCCGGCAAAGGAACGTGAGATAACAGAGTTCGGAATTCTGATGGCAGTTGTATCTATATAACGTCGTTGACCATCAAAAAACAAAGCCGAAAGTTCATATTCATATGTTACAGCGCGGAAGTCTACAGTATCCGGTGTTGATATCTGGTATGGAAATCCAGTACGTGTATTACCTTTTGAATTCATTGCTGTATCATATACAGGTCCAAAACGGCGGACTTCATAAAATTCTAACTCGCTAGGTTTCATGCCGGGGCAATTAATTACTCTGCGACGTAAAATATATCCCTGAACTGCTTGTTCACATAATGTAGCCCAGCTAACATTTACAAAACGATCGCCCAGGTATCCTGCTACAAAACTGTTTGGTTGTAACTCAAAGCAACGCTCCGGAGGTGGTGCAACTTTGAATGAGTCTGTGTAAACCGTTGTTGTACCTGTTTGGCGAGTGCGAGCATAGTTTCGCATTTCTACATTATCATTAGCATTATACCATTTTACTTGCTTGGCATTGATACTGTCTGTTTCTAATTTATACGCATTTGCTTGATAGTAGTCCACTGGAGTTACCCACGTTACTTCTGCACCTAAACGTGCACTATCTAACATTTCAACACGAAATCTACCAATCCGAATTGTTGTATCGAGAGGAACTACTTTACAATCTAAATATTCATCAGGACCAAGCACGGTTATTGATATTCTACCCGGAAATACTCTTGGTGTTACCGTATAGTTTGTTAACACAGCATTTTGATATGGTGCCGGATTTAACTGTGAAGTACCATTAATAAGTGTCACTCTCATCTTTTGGTCGGTATATCTATCATCGGCTACACCGCTTATCTTAACTTGAAAAGTACCGTTAGCCCAACGATCCCAGATATAAGAATTACGTTGAATGGTCAAGTCGAATTCAAGTGTTGTATTATTAACTTGATTCACATCGCCGATACCAACAAATGATAATATCTGTGTATCCACTTGTTGCGCATTCGCTGTAATCCCGTTTGTAACAAAGCATATTGCTACAAGCAAAGAGATTATGTGATATTTAGTGTTCATTTTCATTGGATAGTAGTATTATCTATTTTTTATCTTGGTACGTTAGTGTGGCGTTTTCTGTTATTCCACGTTTTGTTTGCATCACGTGTAGTTACAATACCACTCATATCTGTATCTTGATTGATGTATTCTTCTTTATCTCTGTTGTTCCAGTCTGAATCGTAGTCGCGTCTGTCGGTATCATCAATCACACCGTCGCCGTTTGTATCGCCACCAACCATTGCAAAAATCAACGCATCGCCATCTGTACAGTCAACTACTTTCATTGCATCTGAGCCGCCTAACACATTGGCTGGTTGGGTGAAATCATAGATGGAAAGTATATCATCAACTGTTTGCAAATACATTGGATTTGCCGACATAACTGCTAAGTGATTTCTGTGGTGAATTACTACATAATAACTTCCAGTATCGAGTGTACGAGGGAATGTTAAGGTTGATTGACCGTCTAATCCAACTATGTTACCTGATTCTTTCAAGAAGCCGGTTCTGTAGAAACGGTCGCTGGATGATGGCGTTTTACGCAATTCAACAACTACCCAATCCACAACACCTTCGGGGATACTTGCAACTTGTGTTGTATCGCGTGTTGCATCTAAGTTGTATGGATAGATGTTTGCAGGTGTTGTTGGAATCAAATTATGAGCAAGTAAATCTGTTGTCATTGAACCATAGCGGTATGGACCTTCCATTAATACTTTTGCTTGTAATGCAAACAACGATGGTATTGGCAAACCAATAGCAAAGAAACCTGTTTTGCGTACGGTATCTGCGTAAGAATAAGCCCAGTTGTTTGCATCTGTTTGTGCAGGTATCTTGGAACCTTTTACATTTTCCCAAGCACGGGTATTCCAACGTTGTAAGTTTACTTTAGTAATGTCTAATCCGTTCGATTCGTTTAATGTTGGGTCGGTTGGGTAATTACACCAGCCATATCCTAAACGGTAGGAAATGTTATCGGTAATTGATTCGCCAGAAGCTGATGCAGCTGTAACATGTATTGAACGTTTAGCTTTTTTATCACCATCTGGTTGCGATGGGAATGTCATGTTGCGGCTATCAATCGTCATTTCTGAAACCGCACCCATATCAGTTGCCGAAGCAAACTCAACATACGTACGGATGTTATTAAACAACATTGCTGTGTTATCCGCACGTAAGCTTGTACGCTTAAACGAACCAACTACTTCCGATTTTGGATGTACATAATTTGGTTGGTTATCGCGAGGCGTAAATGCTAAGAAATGTTTGTTGTTTGTATCAACATCGGTGTAGATATACATTTTATCGGATGCCGTACCAACATTTAAGGAATCATTTACAAATACATTGCGCGATAATGTTAATCCACCTCTGTTCTCAACAGTAAGTGTCTTTAATGCTGTTGTATCAACCGGAATTTCGTTTGCTGTAGTTAATCCGTTTGTTCCAATGTATTTTACCGAGTACCAACGTTGGAACAATGGATGATTAGCAATAGTAGCAACATCATTACGGATAATCATTGATGCTTCTAACATGCGTAGGTTGTTTGTATCGTTGTTACGGAATACACCGTTTTTGAGATACAACGCGTTTTTAACGCCAAAACCACCATTGTTAATCACATAAATATCTTGACTGTTATCCATTGTTAAATGGTTAAAAACGCCTGTACCATCAACATTTTGGGCTGATGTACCATTTAAGATAAACTCGCCAAAATCTAAACCACGACCAACCGTTCCGTTATGTGTAACTCTACCTAATGAGATTAACGGAAAGTTTCTGTCTATGATAATGTTTGCTTCAGGAGATGTATAAATTGTATCAATGCTTACAAAGTTTGCGCCGTTGTAGTTTGTGTCAAGC
Organism: Bacteroidota bacterium; assembly: GCA_019695345.1. Taxonomy (GTDB): domain Bacteria; phylum Bacteroidota; class Ignavibacteria; order Kapaibacteriales; family NICIL-2; genus JAIBAE01. Next base: position 25,370 of record JAIBAE010000030.1, read on the forward strand.
ATCTTGGAACTAACACCTGAAAAATATACAACCTTGTGGCGAATCTGCGGAATGCGTTGGTTAGCATTTGGAATGTCTTTAATGTATTCAACACGTCCTGCTATTTCAGGTTGCTGAATAACAGCATCATCACCAATAATAAACAAACCGCGAGCATTATCAATATTTGCTCCTGTAACACTGTTAACAGTGCCACGTACGGTTATCTTACCACCATTTACAATGCGACCGCACGATGCATTCTCTAACTTGCCCTGGGCATATAAAGCAGATGCACCTGCAAATAGCATCATACATCCAAGTATGGTGAAATAAGCGGTTTTCCTTCTCATCGGTGTTTTCATAGTATTCTGTGTAATTAAGCTTCTTTGCCTTAGTCTAAAAACAACCTAAAACCCGTTAAAGAGATTTTGTGAGTAATTTTCGACTGCTTTGCTAATTTTCTGAACTTTTAATAACTGAACAATCAGTATTTATACCCAATTTTCTTCCAGACCACGCAAATTCCCGTAATTATAAGGGGCAAATTGTTGTATTTACGTTTCTGCTATCGCAATCCGCACCTAACAAAACTGCTCAAACTCCCCTTTTTCTTGCGGCAGAGAACATCTCCAGTTTCAAACCACGGTTATCGTGATGCTGTACTTGAGAATCTGCTCGGCAAGAAGTGGGTGTTATTTACATGTTACCCGGAGCCGTCTTGCGTTAGCAAAAAATTCATTGGATATACTATCAAAGAACTACTGTTTTGTTGCGAGATTAGTCGCCAATTTCTAATGTTGAACCATTCTGAATCATGCCGGCATTTTGTACATCGTTTACGCGAACACGTGGTTGCAGTGCGCCCGGTGCCGCAAAAATGAGTAAGCCGTTTGCTTTTGGTTGAACGTTTGTAATTACGGTTGCAAACTGATTGAAATCGGTTGCTGTTGTGTTCATTGGTATTACGGATTGATCGCAATCAACTAAGCGAAGAATACCGTTTGTGCCTACTGTAGAAGCAGTATAAACCGATGAACCACCAATTATAAACAATCCGTTATTTGTAGGTGCAGTTTGGTCTAAACCAAAGATTAACGCTGCATTTGGTTGTGCCGGAGGATTATTATCAATTGTTACCGAAGCTGCCATAGCATTTGGGAATGCTTCCGGTGTTGAATATCCATCCCAGCCGTTAGCAAGCGGTCTTGTAAAACCAGCCCAAACATTGTGATGGACAAAAACGGTATCGAATGGGAATGGCTCGGAGCCAGTTGCCCATGTACCCGGATTTGACCAACGACCATCGTTTGATGAATGTACGATTCCCGGTCCGCCGCGTAATAACAAGTCGCTTCCGCTTGCAAGTGTGTTTGTGCCTGTGTGTGAAATCTGTTGTGCTGAAATCCAGTACAATTCACAACCATTGTTAATGCTGCGCTGATAGTTATTACCAATCATGTTTGGCGAGAAACCTGCAGGACTATTAAATGTACGTACATTGCTTAAACTTGCTAAGCCGGACAATCCTGCTGCTTCCGCCGGGCGGAAACCCGCTTTAACAGTAGCTGCCCAGTTAGGTGTGCCCGAAACAGGATTAGAATAACTTACGTTGATTTTTCTTTGAACATCGGTTGTTGGATTAAAGCTAAATGGCGCAGAACCCGGAATTGAGTTAAATGTTACAAACTGTGGGACATTCGCTGCGTTTGTGTATTGCAATGTTGTAAAACGATTATTAAAGGTAATCGAATTGTTTGCAACCGAAGCTGGCATTTCAATTTGCATATTACCAATAACTTCCGATGATGTTTGGCAATCGTTAAGGGTTGTATCGTAACGAACAGGTGTAATGCTTAATGGGTTGCCATTATACACATATAACGTGTTGGTTGCAGGTACCGTAATGCTATGTACTGTACTGTTTGGATTTACCAGTAAACCACATTTAACATGCACATTTCCGTTGGTTGTTTTATTACCACCAATAGTCTCTAATTTACCATAACGGTTAGCTTCAACTGATGACGTTGCTTGTATTACCTGACCGTTTGCAACTGCCATATAACGAACGGTTGTACCGCAATCGTAAAATGCATTTGTTAAACTTGGCAACTGGTTAACATAGGTACCTTCTATATTCATGTTTGCAACACCGGTTAAGTATAATATACCGCCATTGCCAGTATTGCCCAAACGCAATGTAGAACCACTTCCAACAGCCATTGCCGCTGGCGCATGATTGCTACTGATGTTAATTCTACCTGAGTTATCTGCCAATAATGTGGAGTTATTACCAAGTGTTAGGTAAGCGTTATCGGTTGCAATGTTGATTACACTACCATTACCATTCACTGTAAAAGGTGCGTTAGATAACGATGCGGCATTTAAATTCAGAACTCCTGAATTTTGTACTGTAAAGCCCCCAAGGTTATTAGCGTTGTTGGTAAAAGTACCAAGTACATTAGCTGTACCGTTACTTAATGTTTTGCTATTTCCTGCTGAGCTATTTTGTAATTCTACGTTATTATAGGAGTTTACACCACTTTCAGGAATCACAACCTGTGCGATTGTTCCATCGTACGTAAATGTTCCGTTGTAGGTTCTGTTGCCTGTTCCGTTTGTAATCTGGTATGCGCCGCCAACAAATATACTGTCGCGCATGTTTTTTGTGTTGCCGGAAAGGTTCAGGTTGTTATACCAACGTCCCTGTACGTTTTGTGCAGGATTTGTTGAAGACCAAAGCACTATACCGGTTATACGGTTAGATGCACTTGAACCAAGTGGGTTTGAACCGTTAAATACGTTATTGGTACCCGTCATTTCTATAGTACCATTTGTATTATTAACCTGCGCAACAGGTGCAGCATTTTGGAATTGCCCTGTATTGGAACGCAAACGGATTGTTCCGCTATTGTTAATCTTCCCACAGGTTCCATTATTAATATTCTGTGCAGGGGCTACAGCACTCGCTGTAAGCATAGCACAAATCCCCAAAGCCAATCTGGCTATTCGGTTCATGGATGTTCTCCACTAAAGTAAATTGTATAACAACAGGTTTTTCTAACTAACTAACAGGAAAACAAGAGTAAACAGAGTATTATCTAACTTCAAGTACAGCATTTGTGTTATTATCACAAGTACCGTTATTAAACCAGTTACCACAGTAAATAACAGCGTTGTTTGTTAACTGTCCGTTATTTACTAAATCACCGGTAACGGTTAAGGTTCCATTGCCATTCCGGATAACAGTTCCCGAAATCGGACCACATGGGGTACCTGCAATAGTCATATTTACTGTAATCAATCCGGTTGATGAAGCATTATATGTAACAGTACCACTGTTCACATTCATTGTTCCGTCAACACGTAGTAATGCACTGTCCTGAACAGTAACAGTACCATTTTTATTATTATTCATTATACCGCAAACACGCATTGTTGCCTTATTGTTGACGTGAATCAACGCGCCATTGTTAGTTAATGTTTGAGAGAACATTGAAGTAACATTGATGCTAAGGAACAATCCAAATGCAAACAGTATAAAAGTTATGTTCTTGCGTGTATTCATATTAAATCCTTCGTAATTCAATAATCTACCAAATAGACACTTCTACATTTCGAAGTTTCGGCTGTTTTATACGATTACTGAATTCTTGTAAACTTCAAATAGGAGTTTGCTTTAGCAGCAGTTGTGTTAGCATCAGCAGTATTTTGTGACCAACGTAATCTGAAATCACCACTATTGGCACCTACAACCACCAAACCTTTAACATGAACTACCGATGATTGACCGCCTCCAATTTGTACTGTAGATGCGGATGTACCATCATTAGTTCCAGATGTAAATGTAGATGGAGAGCCGTCGTTGCTGTGATAGGTCATTTTGAACGATGAACCAGCCGGAGCTATAAAACTAAAGTTAGCATCCGGTGTTGCAGAAGCAGAACCAAATTCAACAGTTCCTTCTACTTCCCAGATTTGATTAGCAGCTAATGCTAAGAATAAATCATCATCATCTTGTAAAGTGGTTGATGAAGCTACAACTTCATCTGTTACTTTACGGCGAACAACAACTGTTGAGTTAGCTGAAATAGTGCTTGTTAAAGGCATCCACTTTGTACCGTCAAAGTACCAGAAACCTTCTTCGGTTGATGTTGTAACGTAAACCATTAATCCTTCAGCCGGTGTTGTGATTGCATCGCGTTGTGTGTTCGTCATGCGTGGCATTAAGAAACCTTTGCTTGTTGAGAAGATTTCTGTCTGTGCTGAATTAGATGGTGAGTTTGTACCAATACCAACTTTACCATCTGCAGTTACACGCATGCGTTCAACATTATTTGTAATGATAGGTAAAGCAAAATTGTTTGATGTTCCTAACGTTTGTTCAGTTGTTTGAGTATTTCCACCTTGCGACCAAATTGCACCGTTAAATACAGATGCAGGGTTTGTCCACTGTGGAGCAGCTGATGGACCTTGTGAAATTAAAACCTGACCAGGGTTACCTGCGCCGTTGCTATTACCTGCTACAGAAGTAACTAAAGGACCAGACATTCTTAACTGATGTACATATGTCTTGTTTGCATTTCCTTGGGTTAACGAGCGTTTTAACTCACCTGGGGTTAAAGTATCTACCTGCCCTAAGAATACATCCCCATTCGCTGCAACGATACCATAGTTATTTGTACCATTACTTGCAATAAAATAACCACCAATATTTGTTACTGAATTTGATTGTTTAGAAGCAGTAAATGCTCTTGATGTTGAGCTATCGCCTGTTACAACGCCTGATGATATTACTGCAAAACCTGAATAACCATCTGCAGCCGAACCAACAGCACCAGCTGTGTTATCATTTACTTGCATTAAGCCATAAGGATTTGAGTTACCGCGAACTACAACACCACCGTTAGCTAATATTCTCATGCGCTCTGTGTTGTTTGTACGGATAGCTAAAGGTTGATTATCGGACGTACCTAAGAAATTACTGTTTGGTGTGTTAGGATTTGTACCAGCATTACCGTTTAAGCCCCAAGCAAAGTTTGTTGTATTGGTCCAGGTTAAAGTATCACCTGTTCCTAAAGTTAACATCTGTCCCGGATTTCCTGAGGATGCTGGGAATGTGTAGGTAATATTGGTTGCTTGGCTTTGAGCGCGGAACGAAGTATAGTTATTTCCGCTTGTTGATGGCTCGTACCAACGAATCTCACCGGCTTGGTTGTTATTGTTTGTTACAAACAAGTTACCATTCTGTATGTCAACTTTAGCACCAGGGTTTGTTGTGCCTAAACCTAAGAAGTTATTTGTTGTATTATAGAAGAAACCTGTTGATGATGTTAATGAATTAGCACCATTCCAGATTGCGATTTGTCCATTTGTACCTGTACCAGTAACACCTGTTTGTTGTGTAATCCAGTTTAAGTTACCACTGCCGTCGGTTGAAAGTACCTGACCGTTAGTACCACCTGTTGCAGGCCATGTGTAGGTTATATCATTTGCTAAAGCTGGAGCTTTGAAAGATATAAAGTTGTTGCCGCTAAGTGTTGGCTCAAACCAACGTAAATCGCTGCCACCCAGAATTGAAACATTGTTGGTAAATGATTTGTTACCGCCAATAATCTGAGTTCCTTTTGTCATTACAAAGTACGCTGTGTCACCAACTTCAGGAAGAATATATGTACGGTTCTGTGTTAAATCTTGAACATTGATGTTCACGTACTGACCATTACCATCATAAAACTTTATACTACCTGCATGTGTTGTATCACCAAGATTAATTGTGCTGTTGTTGTAGGTTATGAATGGATTTGTTACCCATGTTGTACCATTCCAGATAAGTGTGCTGTTAATAGTTGTTCCACCATCTGGCAATTGTTTTACAGTTTGCCAAGATAAATTACCATTAACATCACTACTCAAAAACTGTCCATTTGAAGGTCCAGCTAATGGAAATGTATAGTTAATGTTAGCAGTTTGTGACCCTGCCTTAAACGATGTAGTATTTGTACGTGAAGGGTTGTAGAAAATAATCTGACCTGCATTGTTTGCAGAAACAGTATCCACAATCACATTACCACCCGCAACATGAAGTTTAGAACCCGGATTCGAAGTTCCAATACCTACATTGCCATTTGGCATAATGCGAATCTGTTCGTTATTGTTTGTTTTGAAAACAATAGGATTTGCATCTGTTGTACCAAAGAAATTGGTAGCAGGATTCAATCCGCTATTACCGTTTAAGTTCCAACCATTGGTTGATACCACTGGCGACCAATTTGGAGATAGTGGCGTTCCACTATTGAACTCAAAACGGTTGTTCGAGGTATTAAATATCAACAAACCGTTGGCAGGTAACACTATTGCGTTACGCTGAACGGTTGTTAACCTCGGTGTCAGAAACCCCTTATTTGCAGAGGTCAGGTCTAACACTGCCGATGTATCAGGCGAAACAGTACCGATACCAACATTGTCATCGGCAACTGCATTCACAGTTGAAAAAAGTACTAAAGAGGCGATTACTCCGCCAAACATCAGGCGCATAGCCTGCAAATCAAAAAAACGTGTCATTTTATTCATGGTAATTGCGGTGAAATTAGTGTCCGTAATTACTAACATTAGTTATTAGTTTACTTGCGTTTTGTGGGCTTATACTTAGCCAAAGCCAAATGAGTTTCCTCATTTGTTCTTCCATGCTAACTCTATACAAAAGTGATATGTATATATCCGTGGTGAATGACCTCTCGCAAATTAGCCCTACCCTATTCAGGCAACAATACGTGTTACTACGTAATTTCTACAAACACTTACGCTATTACTACGGAGAAATGCGGAATCTTTGTTTTTTCTAAAATTTGGGAAGAAAATTGGATATTTATTGTTTATCCAATCTGAGAAAGTAAGACTAAAAATGATAAATTTATAGGAGGTTTTGTGGACAATCTCGGTGCTAAAAAACTACGGTTTAAAAACAAAAAAGCCCACACGTGGCGGGCTTAATTTTTTCTATATGACGTACTATCTAACTTGCCACCGGCGTTCTGGAAAAGTAACTCGAATGCAAGAATGCAAAACGAACCAATCCTGCAGTATTATTTACACCTAATTTATCCATTAAGTGTGCACGATGTGTTTCTACTGTTCTTGGGCTTATAAAGAGTTTATTTGCAATCTCTTGGCTTGTAAGTCCTTGAGCTACAAGGTGTAAGATTTCTTCTTCGCGTTTTGTTAAGCCCACTGGCAATGTACCTGCCTGTTGCGATTGAACACTTGTTTTACCTTGCATCAACGCCAAAACGGCTTTACTGAACACTCGCTCACCATGCATAACCTGGTTTACAGCATCAATCAACTCACGTCGGTTAATTTCTTTCGATAAATATCCATCCGCGCCAGATTGCAACGCTTGGTCTAAGTAGTATTGGTCTTCAAAGGTTGTAAGCATCACAACGCGGGTTTTGTCGGACTCCGATTTTATCTTTTTAGCAGCATCAATGCCATTTAAGTTCGGCATAAGCACATCTAAAAACACGATATCGGGTTTTTCCTGCTGAGTTAAATATACAGCCTCATCACCGCTGCCTGCCTCACCTACAATTTCAATATTAGAATCGGTTAGTAACAACCTACGAACCCCAACGCGAACTAACTCGTGGTCATCTGCCAACACGATGCGTACGGTTTTTGTTGAATTTCTGCCGGACATAATGTTTCTGTATAATAAATGAAGCAACCAATACTCACAACTATTCGATGTACCGATTTGCTCCATGTTTCGGCAGTTTAGGGTTGGTTCTTTAATTATCCTTTTGGGGTATGTAGAATTTGGTGTTTCCGTCCTCTGCCGAAGCGAGCAATACTGCGCCGCAACCCGGTCGGGAGCCAACGTTACAGCATCGCCAACATTGTGTCAGAACATCGTGTGGTCTATGTACGTATTTCTATAAACATTCCGCTACTCTGTAGCAGATCATAATACAAAACAGCTCCAGAGGTGAGATATCCTCATAGATATATTGTTAGCGTTTTCTGCGCCGCTGCAACGTTTTGCCCCGCCCGTGTGACGGCGCTGGCGCGGTTGTTTCGGCAATGGCGGGAACCATGCTGTATTACAAATTCTCAAGTTCATCTAACCAGATTCGCGCAGTTGCATCGCTTGGCATGCGCCAATCGCCACGGGGTGATAACGAAATACTGCCAACCTTTGGTCCATCGGGCACACACGAGCGTTTGAATTGCTGAGTAAAAAAGCGTTTGTAAAATGTTTGAAGCCAATGGGTAATTTCTTGAGGAGTAAACTCACCTTCAAAAGCATGTGTTGCCAGCAGAAATATCTTTTTAGGCGGATAATGGAACCGCAGCATCTGATACAAAAAGAAATCGTGAAGTACGTATGGCCCAACACTTTTCTCTGTTTGTTGAACAACCTCGCCCTCGGTGTTTTTAGGTAACAACTCCGGAGAGATTGGCGTATTGCAAATGTCTTGCAGAATAGCAGACACTTCCCCATTATATTCACTCTCGGCATACCATTCAACAAGGTATTTAATCAGCGTTTTTGGGATACCGCAATTTACCGAATACATGCTCATGTGGTCGCCATTGTAGGTACTCCATCCCAACGCCATTTCCGATAAATCGCCAGTCCCTATTACAATTCCGTTGACCTTATTTGCGTAATCCATGAGAATTTGTGTTCGCTCGCGGGCTTGAGCGTTTTCGTACACTATGGAATGATTATTTGCATCATGACCAATATCTGTAAAATGTTGTGTAACTGCGTTGGTAATTGGAATGGTTAACAACGTAACTCCAAGAGCCTCGCATAATTTTTCGGCGTTCGTTTTTGTTCTATCGGAAGTGCCAAACCCGGGCATAGTAATGCAGTGGATACCATTGCAATCGTACCCTAACCGCTTAAACGAATATACACAAGCAAGCAACGCCAATGTTGAGTCCAACCCACCTGAAATCCCTATAACTACATTAGTGCAATATGTATGTCTAAGCCGTTGAATCAAGCCCGTTGTTTGGATATTAGTTACCTCTAATGAACGATTGATTTTATCTTCGGAGCTTGATGGAATAAACGGTGTGGGATTTACTTTGCGGTACAATTCTTCCGTCTTTACATCTTGAACACTTACTGAAATTTCTCTAAATGTTGTTGTTTGCGCTTCACTTCGGAATGTTGAATTACGAATGCGCTCGTTGTTGATTTTTCCAATATCTATATCAGCTATAATATATTCGGAACTCAGGGCAAAACGTTTGCTTTCGGCTACAATACTTCCTACTTCGGCAATAATATTGTGTCCGGCAAAAACTACATCGGTTGTAGATTCGCCAATCCCGGCTGAAGCATACACATAGCCGGTTATACTCCGTGCTGAATGAACCCGAACCAAATCTTTTCGGTATTCCGCCTTGCCCAGTAACTCGTTACTTGCAGATAGATTACAAATTATCTGAGCCCCACCCAAACACATTGCAACACTTGGTGCATTGGCAGCCCAAAGGTCTTCGCATATTTCTACTCCAATGGTTACTTGCAAATCATTAATCGTTGAGGTAAACAATATGTCAGTTCCAAACGGGTATTTGCTTCCACAAAGTTGAATATGTGAATCAACTAAATTTAAGGCAGAGGCAAACCAACGCATTTCGTAGAACTCATTGTAGTTTGGTAAGTATGTTTTAGGAATTACACCTTGAATTACACCATTCGCCATAACTACACCACAGTTATACAACTCTCCTTTTACCCGTATTGGCGCGCCAACTATCATTACGCCATTGTTAAAAGTTTCCTTTGCAATTTCAACCAATGCCTTTTCTACTGATTGTTGCAGATGTTGCTCGTAAAACAAATCGCCACAGGTATATCCACTTATGCAAAGTTCCGGGAAAACCACTATCTGTGCACCTTTGTTTACGGTTTCTTTAAACAAGGTGACAACAGATGTTGAGTTAAAAGGGACATCGGCAATGCGGATTTCGGGAGTTACAGAGGCAACACGTACGTATGAGTAATCAGATAATGTTACGTTCATGGATTTCGTTCTAAAGTTTAACCATTGATTTGTATAGAGACCATCACTTATGTATTTTGTACCAAATTACTATTATCCATTAATACATTCATGCACATGAAGATATATTTTTCCCTCGCTGCACTATTAGTTGTAGTAATAATTGGCTGTTCTTCTACTAAAACTACAGAGACAACCGCCCCATCAACTGCTGCTGCATCACCGGCTTCAGACCATGGCAAAGCATTGTACGAAGCTAACTGTACAAAATGCCATGCTTTAAAAGACCCTAAAGCATTTTCCGAGGAAAAGTTACGTAAGATGGTTCCAATTATGGCTGCTAAAGCAAAGATAGACGCCGAAACACAATCACAAATTCTTACATACGTTTTAGCTGTAAACAAACAATAATATGAAACGCAGACACTTCCTTTTAGGGTTTTCATCACTTCCAATTCTAACTCCAGTTATGAATAGTTTATCAGAGTTACATGCTTTACCCGCATCCGATACCATGCCCGTTTTGTTTGTAGGGCATGGTTCTCCAATGAACGGCATTGAAGATAACGAGTTTAGCAGAAGGTGGAAAAAACTTGGCGAGGAAGTACCGGTTCCCAAAGCTGTATTATGTATTTCTGCCCATTGGTTAACAAAGGGCACACATATTACTGCTATGGAAAAACCAAAAACAATACACGATTTCGGAGGGTTTCCGGAAGAGCTGTTTAAGGTGCAATACAACGCACCCGGAAGCCCATCGCTTGCCAAAGAAACAAGCGAGTTAGTAAAGAAAACTAATGTTGGTTTAGACCACGATTGGGGTTTAGACCACGGAACATGGTCAATCACAAAACAAATGTTCCCTAAGGCAGATATACCTGTTCTTCAGTTAAGTATAGACTATGCCCGTCCCCCGCAATATCATTACGACCTTGGGAAAGAACTTGCTGCATTGCGCAACAAAGGTGTGTTAATACTTGGAAGTGGCAACATGGTTCACAACCTGCGAATGGTTGCATGGGATAAACTCGATGCACCTGAATATGGCTTCGATTGGGCTCACGAAATTAATGCATCGTTCAAGAAGTATATAACCGAACGTAATCATACCGCTTTAATCAACTATCAACAACTGGGTAATGCAGCTAAGTTGGCTATCCCAACACCCGACCATTACTATCCTCTACTCTACACATTAGGATTACAAAACAAAAACGAACAAACTACCTTCTTTAACGATAAAGCTGTGGGTGGCTCTTTAACCATGACTTCTGTAAGAATTGGGTAACACGTAATTGTTTCCCTCCTCTGCTGAAACGAACCATACTGCGCGCCAACCCGGTGCGAACCGAACGTTGTGCGTCGAGTAGTAGTTAAGAAAATGCGAAGCTGTAACCTTCTGCCCCGCCCGTGTGCCGGCGCTTGAGGGTTGCTACGGCAATAGACCGAACCAAAAATTATCACATCTACATAGTATTTCCGTACATCCACGTATTGAACAATGTAAATTTTAGTACTACCTTTGGCTATTGATGAGGTTATCCTGAAGTTTGTACATGTTTTTCTACGTAATTCTACTATGAGCACAAATAAACGGGAAGTACCTCTTCCAAAAAATGCTGGAGACGTTCTTGATGTAATGGATAGTTTTATACAAATTGTCCGTATTCTACGAACAGATTGTCCGTGGGACAGAGAGCAAACGCACGAATCAATTTCGCACTTATTGATTGAAGAAGCATACGAGACTTTGGATGCTATAAGTGAAAAGAATGATAAAGAGTTTGCCAAAGAGTTGGGCGATTTACTGTTGCACGTTGTAATGCACTCGGTATTAGCCGAAGAACGCGGAGCTTTTGCTTTTATAGATGTAATCAAGAATGTTTCGGCAAAGTTGGTTCACCGCCATCCGCATGTGTTTGGTGATGATAATATAGATAACGCCGACGAGGTTATTAAGAATTGGGAATCGCAAAAGATGAAGGAAGGCAGAAAGAGCATTCTGGAAGGCGTTCCCAAACATATACCGGCATTATTAAAAGCACAACGCATGCAAGAGAAAGCATCGAATGTTGGATTTGACTGGAATAACAAACACGATGTTTGGAATAAAGTTGACGAAGAGTACAGTGAATTAAAAGCTGAACTTGATGCTGGTGATATAGAGAAAATTAATGATGAATTTGGAGATTTTATGTTTGCTTTAGTAAATGCCGCTCGTTTTGAAAACATTGTAGCGGAAGAAGCATTAAATGGAACCAACAAAAAATTCAAACGCCGTTTTGAGTTTATTGAGCAGCGCGCTAAAGAAGATGGAAAAGTTCTGAAGGAAATGTCGTTACAAGATATGGATGAGTATTGGAACGAAGCAAAGCGTAACGAGAGTATAAGTTAATAATTTACAGTAAGGTTAGTGGTTAGAATTCAATATATACTATTTTTTGTACTTCTGTGCTTGATACCAATAACACAGTCGTGTGATGTTGTAGGTGATTCCACTCCGTCGGAATCGCAGAACTTTGTATTGGATTCTTTACGGATAATACAAGTACCGGATACCCAAATAGTAATACATCACCGAGGTGACACTAACGTTACTATTACTCTGCCCAAGAATTATCAGCAGGATGAACCAGTAAACACCAATAAAAAAAGTAAGCTTACCAAAGGAAGTTTATCACTTAAGAATAAATCATCCTATGCACATCAACCACACAGGAAGTTTAAGCGCCAAGGCGATGCGTACCCTATGGATTTTATCCCTGTAAAAGATTATACACCACCCTCAACAAAATACAGTTTTGCGGCTAAACCTAAAAAGCACAAAAAATCAGTATCAATTCGTAAAAACAACAAAAAGAACGCGCGTAGCAATAAGAAGCAGTCAAGTAAAAGGCATGTTGAAGTTCAAGAAATCCAGGAACCTCAACCTAAAAAGTACACCTTCAGATATTCTTCTGGGTATTCTAATGCTAAATCACAGAATAACGTACAAGCAACTGTTCTTTCTAAGAATTCATCTCAGAAAAAAGCTGATGAACGCCAAAGGGATTTTGTGAACACCTTGGTTGCAAAATCGGATGTACAAAAGGACAAGAACACAACAAAAACTGCATCAAAAACTATAGCAGCAAAAGATAACGATTATGAAGACGATTCTAAACTTAACAAAGAAATCACGCAAGCAAGCCAACAAAGCAACTCAAGTTTTTCCGGGAAAACTGTAACGATATGTATAACCGGAGTTGACTCACGTTTAGGTGTATCACAGCGTCATGCCGATGCTAATCATGTTCTTAAAATATGGTTGGATAAAGGTGTGATAGATATTTACTCGGTACCCCGCGGAACGCCTGTTAACGCGGGTTTCAGCTCCAAAACGTTGAATTACTTAGCTAACCTGCGCTCTAACAAAGGGCGTGATGCTTACTTACGAAAAATGGAAGAGATAACAGGCTGCGGTCACATTGATTATTGGATGGAACTTGGTTTTTCGCAAGCAATGGGTGTAATGGAAATGTTGGGATTTCAAGACAATGCAAAAACTGCCTTGCGGGTTATACGCTCTCGTAAAGCATTTGCTACAGGCGATTATCAACGATGTTACAACCAAGGACAGTTTATCCGACAGATGATTCTCCGTCACTTTGGAAAATCTACCGGTTTTATGGGTGGTGTTGCCTTGCGTAGCGCATTAAACCTGGTAGAAACAAACCTTAAATTTGATGTAGCAAAAGACATTATTGCACAGTTAGAAAAGTCAGGGTTCCCCAAAAGTGATAATTCTGTTTCGGTTAAAGTGCGGCCTAAATACACACCCCAAATACAAAACATTGATTTATGGGACGATGCTTCTATTAGTGTTATGAATTCCCGTTTGGAAAACAAGCTTAGTAAAGGTGGATATATTGGGCATGGTAAAAAACCTGCATTTGTTGAAGATAGTTACGAGAAAAAACTTGTAACTTTAATTAACCGTGCTGAGAAGTCAGTTCAGAAAAGTCCTAAAACTTCCATCGGACTTTTGCGCCGCATCTATGAACAGCGTTCGTGGATTCAGATTACCGATAAACGCCAACGCCAGATATATTTTGAGCGTATTTGCAAAACCCTGATAGATGCCTACGAGCGTTCCGGCTTTGTAATTGAAGCAGATAACGTAAAATATTTTTACGAACAGAATCTCCAAACAGTGAGCGCTAATTAATATTTTTTGCTACCGCAGACGGCACCATATCTTTCTTTCCATACAACCACATTTTGCCGGACAGAACCTCATTTATCATACAGTAATCTACGATAGACGCACTTTTAGTAAACGCCATTCTGTCGCGCGCAGGTTTACGGTGTTTGATAACATACCAAGAGGTGCGCTTGCGATAGCAAACAACTATTCTTTTATCCGTTAATCGTAAAAAACAGCTAATGGCACGATAAATGTACCTGTAAAAAAAGTGTTTATAAGGGTATTTGCATGTTTGTGAACGAAAGTTTGATTTCGGATTATATTGAATCGTTGGGTGTTGCGCTACAATTGGAAAGCAGCCCCATTACTAACGAGATTGCACCAGCCATTGGGCAGGAGCTACTGATGAATGAATCATCTTGTACAACGCAAGATGTGATGCTATCATTTAAAACACAGATATACCATCAGTTTGCAATTCATGATGGTGCGATATATTTTGTAAATAATCAAAACGATTTACAACCTGCGTCTGCACTTGAGTATTCCTCTGAATTATTTATAACTTCAAAAAAACTAGAACAAGATGGTTGTGTTAGAAAAGCATTAGAATCAGATGAAACGTTAGTTATTCCAAACAAGCATGTATCTTCGTTTGATTGCAATGAATACATAATCATTATTCCCATGCTTTTAAGAACTGGAATTAAAGCTGTATTTATTGGTAAGTCGCATGGTGTTATTGAGGCATTTACAAGAGATGTTTTACAATTATTGAAGTCCATTACAGAAACAACAGCAATTACATTAGACACAATTAGAACATCGGAAGAAATCGAAGCTTTATCTACACACGTTAAGGTTTTGAACGAACAAATGGCTCATTCTTCTAAACTTGCTTCTATCGGTGAGTTAACTGCGAGTGTTGCACATGAGATAAATAATCCTCTGCAAATAATGTCGGCACACATTCAATTGTTAGAACATGGCTTAGGAAATAACGAACGGAGATTAGAGATTTTAAAGGAGCAATGTTTAAGAATTGCTAACATCACGAGAAAATTATTAGACTTTTCGCGTTCGGTACCATTTGAAAATTTGGCAGAACCTGTTAATTTGTACGAAGTAATTGATTCTGTTTTACAATTTGTTACAGTTCAATTGGAGCATGACTCCATAAAATTGAAAACGTATTTTGATACTACGTTAGTAAAAGTAAATGGAGTGCGGTCGCAGCTTGAGCAGGTTTTACTAAATATTTTACTCAATGCCCGAGATGCGATGTTTGGTGGCGGAACCTTAACAGTAGGTTTGTTGTCATCGGAAACACACGCAACAATTGTAGTAACAGATAACGGCAACGGAATGCTACCGGAAGTAGTAGCTAAAATTTTTGAACCACGTTTTACAACAAAACCCAAAGGCAAAGGTTCAGGTTATGGCTTATATATTTCCCGTACAATTATAGAACAACATGAAGGCAGCATTAGTGTTGTTTCGGAAGTAGGTAAAGGAACAACGTTCAAAATATCTTTACCATTACTTCCACCCCAAGGTACAACTCACAGATTATCTCGATTACACAGGAAATAGGCATGTTGGGACGAACATCACAGCAATCTACACCTCAATATTTATTGGGGATATTATTGTTGTTGTGTTTTCCGGCTATGGCGTACTCGCAGCAGAACCAAATAATAAAAGCGAAACTCTATAATGGCAACAACTTAATGTTGTTCATGTCCGGCAGTCAAACCAAGTTCACATCAGAACTTTCCGCAGACAAGAAAAAAATCACCATTACTATTCAAAATACAGGATTCAACGAACTACCGGAGTTAACTGCAACTAATAGCAGAATTGAGTCTGTGTTTTTTCAACACAGTGGTAAAAACACAATTGTATCAATATTGCTTAAAGAAAAATCCGGATATACAGCATCGCTGTTACCATACTCACAATCTGTTTCGATTGATGTATTTGATTGGACAACATTAACTAATGCCGAAGAAAACTACCGCAGCGGGTTGATTGCATTTAACAATAATATTCTATCGGTTGCCAAAGATTATTTCAACAGGGCTGAGATAACGCAACACCCTAATGCAACTGCATATAGCGGTTTTATAAGTTTAATAGAAGGTGAATACGCTGCTGCTACCACTAAATTGGAAAAAGCTTTAGAACAGAGATCTTCTTTAGTTGATATATACGGTGGGCTATCTATTGCGTATAAAAAAGAAAACAACACAAGTAAAGCTGAAAAAAATGAGAAGACATTTGTAGATACGTTTGGAAAGAAGCCATACTTTGATGAAGAGTTATTACAAAAACAAATTACAGTACCTAATACGTTTGAGTCTGGAAACCTTGTTTTTGCTGCACCTGTAGATTCTACTTCGATGAAGAATACCCTCGCAGGTGATACAGCGACTTCTGATGTTGCGTTAGATCAACTGAAACAAATGCAAGGGAAAAATGAACCACAAAAGACAGTGACTCCTCTACCTGCAACGAAAACTAGTAATCAAAGCTTTCTACCAAGTTGGCTATTTAATAGTCTTCTGGGTTTTGCAGTAGCGTTAATTAGTGTTGGGTTGTTATTACTACGCGGTTTTAATAAGTGGAAAAAAGATCAGTTGCTTATTGCACAGCAATATGCCGCAATGCAATCACAACCAAGTTATAACTTTTCAGATACACTAAGCTCTGCAATGAATTCCACTGAAGTAATGGCAACAAAGGCGTACCAAAACCAAATGAATACTGAGTTAGTAGAATCACTTGCCAAAGAAGATGATAACCAAAAGAATACACTAGAATCAGAACCACAAGAAAAACAAACACTCTTTGATTTTGATGATTCTGTTTATCAGGAGTTGGAGGAACGTAAACGTAAAACTGTAAATGATGTAACAAAGCATGGTGAAATGCCGTCAGTAATACCAGATACGTTGTTGTATCAAGCGAGCGGCAAAGTAGAATTGAGTGCTAATATTCTTGAGCAACAAAAACATCAAACAGCACATGCAATTGAGTCAATTGACTATACAACATTGCCTAATGATGAAGAGTCGTTAGCACATGTAGCGAAGCAACTTGGTGTTGATGTAAATATTCTACGGACTAAAAAACATCTTACATCGATGCAAAATGATACGGTAAGCAAAGAACAAATAGTAAGAAAATTGAATGTATAAACTAATTTATTGTTGTTAACGTACCTAAAGGTGTGTTAACTGATGTTAAGTATTTAATTTTTGTGTGATGATATTAGCGATATACCAGTATCTTTGTTCTGCGAGAAAGTTAATCAGGAAACGATGAAGAAACTATTTACCATATATACTCTCCTAATACTACTTGTATTAAGTAGTGCTTCACCTGTGTTAGCACAGAAAAATGCACCCAATCTCAGACCATTGGAGGTTGAAAAAACGACCGCCATAGTTTTAGGGAATAATACAGGAAATTCAGGCGTTCAGAATGAAACACTGAAACATACACCAACAATAAAGACACTTACCGATTCTGTAAAAAAAGTTTTCGAGATTACGAAGTATACTATTGAAAGCGAAAAGTTAAAAGTATGGATGGTAAATTCTGATAACATCCCATCTGTAGATGTTGTTTGCTATAATATACTCGGTAAAAAAGTAAAAGACATTGGACATTTAGTTTTAGATGCTAATGAATATGAAAACAACCCGTACGAATGTTATGTTAACGACATTCCCAATGGTATATATATCATATCGTTTCAGGGTAGTAATGTAAGGGCTGCAATAAAAATCACAATCTCAAGATAACTTTGTTCTGCACGGAAGCATTATGAACAAATTGTTTTTACTCGTTTCGTTAATATACTCATTTGCATTCGCACCTTTTTCTGATATTGCAGTAGCACAATCCGAAAATGAAGGATATTCAGAATCCTATCTTCAACGTCCAATTGGTGCTAGAGCTATAGGAATGGCTGGAAATAATTCTTCAGTCATAAACGACCCAAATACAATTTTTGGCAATCCTGCCGGACTTTCCTCACAATCTGAAAATTTAACACTCTCATCTACCTTTTCAGCTCTACAGTTTGGAAGATTTCACTCAACCTTTGCACTTGCTCAAAATTTTGATTCTAACTTTGGTGTAGGATTAGGATTTAATTTCATGAATAATAGTCAGTTTATAATCAGAGATAAAAGCGGTAATAGTCTGGGTAACGGAAATAATTTGCAATATTCAGCTTCCTTTGGATGTGCTTACTCCATAAAACCACTCTCATTTGGCATTTCAGGTAAGTACTTACGAAGTACTTCAACGGCATTAGTTGAGTCAGGTGAGGGGTTTGCTTTTGATGCCGGAACATATTTTACCATCAAAAATGTAATAAGTGCCGGAATAGTAATTCAGAACGTTGGCTTCATTAAATGGAATAACTCGTCTTCGCTTCAAGAAACTTTACCTTGGATGATTAAAGCAGGAATTTCAACGGAAATTCCTTTAGACGATAAAAGTTATACCCAGCGAAATGCTTCATTAGGTGAAGTAGAAGAATTTGATGAGCCTAGTACCACTTTTGTTTTGTTATCACTGGAAAGCCAGTATATCAGGGGAAATAACAATCCGAATATTACCTTTGGTGTGGAGTATGGTATTACCGAGTTACTGTGTTTACGTTCAGGAATTGCGTTATATGGAGATAATTACGGGAATACTACATTTCTGCCAATGAACACAGTTTCCGGTGGATTCTCATATAAGTTTATTTCAACTGATTTACCTTTCAGACTGCAAATGGACTATGCTGCATCTCGGGAATACACCAGCCAGTCTTCTATTGCACACCATGTTTCATTTATTTTTCAGTTTTAATTACAGAAAACTGGATTAATGTTTGGTAAAAACAGTAGTTAACCGTATTTTCGCGGGCTAAATTTTCATGGAGAATACAAATATGCATCCCAAGATTGCACTTATTGACCAAATGAGTAAGGCAAAATCTGAAGAGATTCGCAAAACTAAAGATGGTGAGCTAGCTCAAGATATACCTTCATTCCGCCCCGGCGATTCAGTTACTATTGCTGTTCGTGTTGTGGAAGGCGATAAAGAGCGTATTCAAAATTTCACCGGTACCATTATCGCACGTCGCGGTTCAGGCATTAATGCCACTTTCCGCGTTCGTAAAGTTTCTAATGGTGTTGGTGTTGAAAGAATATTCCCACTATTTTCACCAAATATTCAAAGCATTACAGTTGACCGTAACGGTCATGTTCGTAGAGCTAAGTTATATTACTTACGTGGCATGTCGGAGAAAAAGATTCGTCAAAAACTCAGATAATATCTCAGAAATTTGCACAAAAAAGGCAACCTTATTGGTTGCCTTTTTCATTTGTACTATGCTAACAGCATCGAAACTAAATATTTCTTCACGTGGAAAAGTTACCGTTGTTCTACCAAAAAATACTCTCTAATTTGCGTAAACTATTTACTGAATTCCCATAAGTATTATAAGGATGTTATATGGCTGAGGATAAGAAAGATAAAAGCGAAAAGACTGAAATAGCAACAAATGGATATGCAAAACCCGACCCAGCAAAGTTGAAAGCAGCCATGAGTGCCATGGAGCAAATTGATAAACAATATGGCAAAGGCACAATATTAAAACTCAACGATGCGGCACCAAATTCAGTAGAAGGTATTTCTACAGGTTGTTTATCTCTCGATGCAGCTATTGGTGTTGGCGGTTTTCCAAAAGGAAGAATTATTGAAATATACGGGCCTGAAAGCTCAGGTAAAACTACAGTTTGTTTACAAGTAATTGCTGAAGCACAGAAGAAAGGTGGCTTGGCAGCGATAGTTGATACTGAACACGCATTAGATGTTCAATATGCACAACGTTTGGGTGTGGATTTAGATAACCTCTTACTATCGCAACCAGAGTTTGGTGAGCAGGCATTAGAGATAGTAGAAACACTTGTTCGTAGTGGAGCGATTGATGTTATTGTTATCGACTCCGTTGCGGCGTTAACACCACGCGTTGAAATTGAAGGCGATATGGGAGACGCACAAATGGGTTCACAAGCTCGTCTTATGAGTCAGGCTATGCGTAAACTTCAGGCAGCAATTGGTAAATCAAATGCCGTTGTCATCTTCACAAATCAGCTTCGTAGTAAAATTGGCGTAATGTATGGCAATCCGGAAACAACAACCGGCGGTAATGCTCTTAAATATTACGCTTCGGTTCGTATTGATATCCGCCGCAAAGATGTAATTAAAGAAGGTCAGGATATTGTAGGTAACCGTGTTAGGGCAAAAGTTGTAAAGAACAAGGTTGCACCTCCGTTCCGCGAGTGTGAGTTTGATATTTTATACAACGAAGGGATTTCTAAACTTGGCGATATGATTGACCTTGGTGTAGAACATGGATTTATCACACGTAGCGGTTCATGGTTTGGATACTCGGAAGAACGTGTTCAAGGACGCGATGGATTACGTAAGTTATTACAAGATTCGCCTGATTTATTTGCTAAACTTGAAGTAGAAGTAAAGGAGAAACTTGGAATTTTACGTCCGGAGACAACAGAGAAAACAAAAGGTTCTAAAAAAGATTGATAATGTTACTCTCTTCTGCCGAAGCGATGCTTACAGCGCGCAAACCCTGTGCGAACCAAGCATTTCTGCGGCGCTGAAGGATATGTCCCGACCGGGTTGCGGCGCACAAGGAGTGCCGCGGCGCAGAAGCGATCCACTATTTTTCGGAAAATTATTTTGTAGTTTAGGGCAAGAAACAACTTGCCCTTTTTTATGCCTATCATTACAGCGTTAACAATCAGCACACGAAAAAACGACTACGTTAACATTTTTGTTGACGGAGATTTTTACGTGCAGGTACATATTGATATCGTCACCAAGTATGGGTTAAAG
>JAIBAE010000111.1 GCA_019695345.1 Bacteroidota bacterium
TTTTTGGAGCCTGAGTGCATGCGTAAATAAGAGGTAATGTAAGTTTACCTTCTTTAATGTCGTTACCAATAGGTTTACCAAGAATATTAGTACGACTGGTATAATCCAAAACATCATCTTGAATCTTGAATGCCATTCCTACATTCTCGCCGTAGTTGCGCATTGCCGTGCGAATTTCGGGGTCGTTGGTAACACTAACAGCACCAATCTCACAACATGTAGATATTAGTGATGCGGTTTTATCGGCAATAATGCGGTAGTAGGTTTCTTCATCAATAACTTTTTGGCGGGACTTCTGAATTTGTAACAACTCTCCTTCGCTCATGCGGCGTACGGCGGTGCTCGTTATTTTCAAAAAGTCAAATTCATCATTCTCTACAGCTGTTAGTAAACCACGGGAAAGAAGGTAATCGCCAACTAATACAGCAATCTTATTTTTCCAAACGGCGTTAATACTGCGCAGACCTCTACGTTCTTCTGCTTGGTCTACAACATCATCATGAACCAGCGTTGCTGTGTGTAACAGCTCAACCATTGAAGCACCAACGTACGAGCGTCTGGTTACCTCGCCACAAAGTGATGCACTTAAAAACACTAATGCCGGACGAACTTGTTTGCCTCTGCTTTTTAAGATGTAACGAATTACAGTATCTAACAACGCAACATTCGATTTCATTTGAAGCTTAAAGAAATCATTAAAGTCATCCAAATGATGTTGTATCGGTTTACTTATTTCGGAAATACTCATGCGTTGTTTTCTTGTTTTTTAACTGCCATAGCCGAGATAATGATACTAATCTCGAATAATAAATATAGCGGTAATGCAAAAGTTACCTGATTAACCGGGTCTGGGCTGGGAGTCAATACAGCGGCAATAATAAGAATTACAACAATAGAATGTCTGCGAAATTTGCGCATTAGTTGTGGTGTAACTAACCCAACACGGGAAAGTACGTACACTATCATCGGTAATTCAAAAATTAACCCGCCACTTAAAATCGTTGTAGTTATAAAGCCAAAGTACTCATTAATCTCTAAGATATTTTTCACATTTGTAGAACCAAACTGCGAACTGAATTCCATCATGCTTGGAATCATTACAAAGTAGGCAAACGCAACTCCTAAGGCAAAGCATAAGGTTGTAAAAAATGTAATGCGCCGAGCCCATCCACGTTCATTTTCGTACAACCCCGGGGCAACAAATTTCCATAAGTTCCATAACACCCACGGAAATGCCAAGATGAATCCCGTAATAAAAATTACCTTAAAGTACAGCATTGCCTGCCCAAACGGACGTATGTTCTGTAACTCTAACTTGTGTTCAGCATTTCCTGCTACAAGCACCGGACGAAGCAGAATTTTATCCATAATTTCCTGCACGTAGATACCAGCCACAATACACCCAACAACAATACCGGCAGTCGCTTTCATCATGCGAGAGCGTAAATCGCCAAGATGGTCGAAAAAAGACATTTCTTGATGGGGGGTATCCGACATTTCAGAAGGCATTGTGGTAAAAACGTCCGCAAACTTATGGAATTATGGAGAATTACCGGGGGGAATGTTTGCTTCGCAGCCGCGTAAAAAGGTCTTTTATTTAAATACCTCGTTTTTCGCGGAGAGAACCTTCATGTATCAAGTACCTTAATCGTGACGGATGGTAAATTTCGTTTTATTACACCACAACAACCTCGCATCTTTGTACTATGAAACAAGAATCCAAACAACTCTCGCAGTTACTCGAACATATTCAAGTTATACAGTATAACAATGTACACGTTACTGTTACCGGAATAACGTACGATTCCCGTAAAGTAGAACATGGGTTTATCTATGTTGCACGGAAGGGTAGCAATGCCGATGGGCATGATTACATACAGAATGCAATACAAAACGGAGCTTGTTGTATTGTATGTGAGAGATTACCTGAAGATTTAGAACAAACGATTGCCGTAGTGCAAGTTCAGGATGCTGCTAAAGCACTTGCCGGGTTATCACATGCGTTGCATGATTTTCCAACAAAAAAGCTAAAGGTTATTGGTGTTACAGGCACCAATGGTAAAACAACATGTACCTATGTTTTAAAGCAGATAGCAGAATGTCTTGGCAAAAAAGTAGGAATGATAGGTACAACCGGGAACTACAGCAACGGCAGATTTATAGAAACCACGTTTACCACTCCCGAAGCACCCGAACTTTGTACGCTGTTTAACGAGATGATACATGATGGTGTTGAGTACGTGTTTATGGAAGTTAGCTCGCATGCACTTGCGCAACAACGTGTTTGGGGAATTGAGTTTGTTGGTGCCATGTTTACTAACCTAACCCAAGACCACCTCGATTTCCACAACACGATGGATGAATACGCCAAAGCAAAAAAAATGTTGTTTGATATGTTACCGACAGCAAGTGTTGCTGTTCTTAATTGCGATGATTCTTATACTTCGTTAATGATGCAGGATACCAAAGCTAATGTGCTGACTGTTGGCAGAAGTAATAATCCAACAGTATCCATTTTAAAAGAGTTAGCCGGAACAGTTGAGTCCCGTTTTGAATTGGACTTGGGTGATTCAACCCTTGAGATTGCAACACCATTGATTGGCAAATTCAATATTGATAATGTTGCTGAGTGTGTTGTAATGTCTTGGCAATTGTTCAATACCAAAGATAAAATTGCAGATTGTGTTCGGCAGGCGCAAGGTGCACCGGGTAGAATGGCGCGAATTGCACTTACTAATGGAGCTGTTGGAATTGTTGATTACTCCCACACGCCCGATGCGTTAGAGAAAGCATTAACCACATGCAAAGAGTTGTTGCAAAATTCCGGTCAGGGAAAACTGATTTGTGTGTTTGGATGCGGCGGAGATAGAGATAAAACCAAACGTCCGCTAATGGGGCGCATTGCAGCGGAACTGGCTGATATTGTTATCGTTACCAATGATAATCCCAGAACCGAAAATCCACAAACCATAATAGATGATATTATTGCAGGTGTAGATTCAGCTACAGAACGTATAGTCATTGAACCCGACAGAGCTAAAGCAATTCAGATAGCTGTTGAGCAAAGTTCGGCTGGGGATATTCTGTTGGTTGCAGGGAAGGGACATGAGAATTATCAGATTATTGGAACTGATAAATTCCATTTTGATGATTTTGAACAACTACAAAAGTATCAACGGTAAATGATAGGCGGTGTTGGTGGTTCTTTCGGGCAAGAGGTGGTTAGATTGGTATTTGTTTTATGGTGTGCCCTTTGCGTTAGCAAAATACAGCTCAGGGAAACTATATGTTTGCTAATTGTGTGGGTGTTTGTATCATTGCACAGGTTTATTGAACGCACTAATGTGTTTGGAGTATGCAGGATAACAACCAAATAGAATCGCTTGGGCAAATTGCATGGAAGCGACTAAAGAAAAACCGCGGCGCAGTTCTTGGTATGAGCATCATTGCTGTAATGATTTTACTGGCATTGTTAGCTCCGGTTATTGCTCCGTTCGACCCAAACTCGCAGGTGCTTGAATATACTATCAAACCATCGGGATTTCGTGGCAACGTGTTGTATAAACGTAATCCTGTTCGCCCTGAACAACCAATTGTTATGGCAATTGAATCGTATTCTATACAAGGTGATTCAGTTCAGTACACCGACCTGCTTCGTAGAACATTTACCATCCACACAAGTTCGTTGTTTGGCAATAACGAAAGCCAATGGCACGATACACCCTTATATATAATGGGCAGCGACCAATACGG
The DNA here is from genome assembly GCA_019695345.1 of Bacteroidota bacterium. Classification (GTDB taxonomy): domain Bacteria; phylum Bacteroidota; class Ignavibacteria; order Kapaibacteriales; family NICIL-2; genus JAIBAE01. The sequence continues at coordinate 3,754 of JAIBAE010000111.1, forward strand.
AAGAGACATCTTTAGCCGTGTTCTATATGGTGCTCGTGTGGCACTAATTGTTGGAGTGTTATCGGAAATATTATCGGTAATGATTGGTGTGTTACTTGGCGCATTAGCCGGTTTCTACCGCGGATACTTTGATGATTTTATTATGTGGATTACCAGTATTGTTGGTTCATTTCCAGCCGTGTTACTGATTATGGTTATGTCGGTAATTTTAGGGCAGGGGTTATGGCCCACGGTATTTGCCATTGGTGTAACGGGCTGGGTGGACTTGGTTCGTATTGTCCGCGGACAATTTTTATCGTTACGAGAGATGGAATACATTGAAGCAACTCGTGCGTTAGGTTTTGGTACGTTACGAACAATTTTCCGACACATGCTACTTAACTCGATGGGACCAATTATAGTTATTGCAACTGCCGGTATAGCAACCGCAATCATTTTCGAGTCGAGTTTAAGTTTTATAGGTCTTGGAATCCAACCACCCGATGCCTCGTGGGGGCGGATGATAAATGACGGACGTGGTTATCTTTTTGTAGGCACCGGACTTGGTTTGGTATTTTATCCATGTCTGGGAATTGCAATTTTGGTGTATGCCTTTAACCTGTTTGGCGATGGATTACGCGATGCACTCGACCCCAAAACGTCCCAACGATAATCAAATCACGCGGCTAACATCTTTAAAATGCCCGTAGTCTGACAAAAAAGTCCGACAGAATTTAGCCCAACGTTGTCAGATTTTCACACCTAATACGTCATCACGGCGTAAAAAACCAAATTACTGCTAAGTGGCAAGCCCTTTGTACTTTTGTAATCGGTAAAATTAATATTTTGCTAACGCAGTCCGCTCCGAACCACGGAATACATACAACCTTCCGTTGCGGAGCAGAACATCTACTAAGGCAAATACCCCAATCGTGATGTAGAATAAATTCAAAATCAAAGCTATGGAAGAAGAACAAAAATCTCAGAAAAACGTAACGAATAAAATGAAAGACTTATACAACACATACCTACGTCAAGACGAAAAGAAACCGGTTGGCAACTCAGAAAACACCGTAAAGGCAGAAACTCAATCGGATATTAATGATGTTCATGTACCCACTGAAGGTGGAGCAGAACAGGAACAATCAGCTACCGAATTGCCTGCAGAGATTTCTCCTATTATGAAAGAAATTGAAAGCTTACGCCTTGCTATTACCGAAGCAGAGAAAGAACGCGATGAAAACCGCGACAAACTACTAAGAACAGTAGCAGAATTTGAAAATTACCGGCGTCGAACAGAGCGCGAAAAAGAACAACTTATGTTGTACGCATCTGAGAAAACCTTATCCAAACTTGTTAGCATTATTGATGATCTGCATGCTGCTGTAGAAGCCGGTGAAAAAAGTAAAGATTATGAATCAATGTTCAGTGGTTTGAAGATGATTTATACCAAAGCCATGAAAATGTATGAAGATCATGGAGTTAAACCGTTGAATGTTGAACCAGGCGAACCATTTAACGTAGATGTACACGAAGCATTAATGCACATCCCACACCCTGATACCCCGGAAGGGCATATTGTTCAGCAGATTCAGCGTGGATATATGTTGCATGATAAGGTAATACGCCATGCAAAAGTTGTAACATCAGCCGGTAGCGGAGAATAATTCAAATTGAACATCACATAAACAAACATGAATAAAAGAGATTACTACGAGATACTTGGTGTTACAAAAACATCCACAGCCGATGAAATAAAATCAGCGTATAGAAAACTTGCCATGAAGTATCACCCGGATAGAAACCCCGATGATAAAGAAGCTGAAGCAAAGTTTAAAGAAGCTACCGAAGCATACGAAGTATTAAGCGACGATGGTAAACGTAAACGGTACGACCAGTTTGGACACCAAGGTGTACGTGCTGGACAAGACTTCCACCAGAACATTAATATCAACGATATATTCTCTCAGTTTGGCGATATCTTTGGCGGCGGGGGTGGCGGAACGATTTTCGATGAGTTTTTTGGAGGCGGGCAGCGTCGAGGCGGGCAGCGTCGCTCGGTAGGTCAGCCCGGCTCGGATTTGAAAATACGCCTAAAACTTACGTTAGAAGAAATTGCTACAGGCGTTGAAAAAACATTGAAGATTAAACGCCAACGTCCGTGCGAAACATGCAACGGAAGTGGCGCAAAATCGGGAAGTGGATACACAACCTGTACCACGTGTCAGGGGCAAGGTGAGATTCGTCAAGTTTCGCGTTCGATGTTTGGCCAGTTTGTAAATATCAGTGCGTGTAACAACTGCGGTGGCTCAGGTCAGATTATCAAAGACCAATGCTTAACCTGTAGCGGCGAAGGCAGAATACACGGAGAAACAACTCTTAAGGTAAACGTACCGGCAGGTGTAAGTTCGGGGAATTATATTCCAATCCGTGGGAAAGGGAATGCTGGACGTCGTGGCGGTGAACCGGGTGATGTAATTGTGGTAATTGAAGAAGAAGATCATCAGTTCTTCCATAGAGATGGCGATGATATAGTATATGATTTGACAATATCATTCCCGGATGCGGTACTTGGTGGTGAAATTGATATTCCAACACTTACAGGAACTGCCGCCTTAAAAATAGAAGCCGGTACACAACCTGGCACTGTTCTGAAAATGCGTGATAAAGGAATTCCACACTTGAATAGCTATGGAAAGGGAGACCAACTTATTCGTATCAATGTGTATGTACCTACAAAGCTCTCCGGTAAAGAGAAAGACTTGATGAAGGAACTGGCAACTTCCGAAAACATTTCACCAAAGAAGAATAAGAAGTCTCACAAAGATTCTGGATTCTTTGGGAAGATGCGCGATGCGTTTTCGTAGAAACTGAGTTACGTTGTATCTCATCCGCGATAAACGTTGTTTGGAAATGACTATTCTCTCTGGCAAGATGAGATTGTTGATAGTGTGTGGTTAGGTGCCGGCAGACAAAGAAGATAATTTTTATGTACTCACTTATTGGTAAAATATACGGCGGGATTATTAACCGCAGGAACAAGAAGTTTGATGCCGGAAAAGGTGTTGAGCGTGTGAATGTTCCGGTGATAAGTGTGGGGAATATTACCTTAGGTGGAACAGGTAAAACGCCAATAGTACAACTTCTTGCAAAAGAACTTCAGCAGATGGGTAGGAAGGTTGGAATTATTAGCAGAGGATACAGAAGACGAAGCAGAGGAGTTGTTGAAGTGAGCGATGGAAACCATGTGTTGGTAGATGTTGAGCAAAGTGGCGATGAGTTACAACTACTTGCTTGTAGTTTGCCACATGTTGTTTGCATTGCTGCCGAAAATAGATTTCACGGTGCAACCAGAATTGTTAGAAAACATGGTGTTAATTGTATTCTGCTTGATGATGGATTTCAGCACAGACAGTTACACAGAGATGTTGATATAGTGCTTGTTGACCGCACTACACTTGATTATCCTACCGTAATGCCAACAGGAAGATTACGTGAACCACTGGAATCGTTGCAGAGAGCAAACATTGTTGTTTGTATGAACAACGTTGCAACAAGTGAAGTTGCTACGTGGTGTAATGATAAAACAGAAATCATCCATGCTTCAACAGTACGTAAGGGTTATACGCAAATGGATATGCTTCATGTTGCGGAACGTCCTGCAAGGGCTGTTGCTGTTTGTGGTATTGCACAACCTGAAAGATTTTTGGATTCGTTACGGGATGACGGAGTAGATGTTGTTGCATCAAAAGAATACCGCGACCACCATGCGTATTTTGAGAGTGACATTGCCGAAGTAGTTGCATTATGCAAACAACATTCTGTACATACAATAGTATCAACGCAAAAAGACGCAGTGAAGTTAGCACGGTATGAATCGTATTGTAACGATAACGGAATTACAATCTGTGCCTTAGAGATTGCAACCAATGTTGGTGATGGAATTACAACATTGCAATCAGTTTTACAATCTTGTTTACAATCGTATAATCATGAAAATAGCTCTCAGTAAAGCATCGGGGACAACAGAGATACAGAATGTTAAGTACGCCAAATACATTGAGTGGCTAACAGCGGCAAACCCTGATGTGGAAACAGTTGACCTTTCTCAGTACGACCGACATTCTGCACCTGAACAACTGAAGGAATGTTCCGGTATTATCTTTACCGGTGGTGCAGATGTTGTACCTGAACGATATGGAAAACCAGAAGACTACGACCGTTGCCATGTTGACCACGAACGCGATGAACTAGAATTTGCGTTGGTTCACCAAGCGCATGAACTCAATATGCCTATACTTGGGATATGCCGTGGCGCACAAGTATTGAATGTAGCATTTGGCGGAACATTGATTGTTGACATTCCAACCGACACTCAGTCTACCATTGAACATAGAAGCCACGAAGGCATTGATGAACAACACAATCTTGAAGTTGAATCCGGTTCGATGATTAAAAAAATATGCGGCGTGTTGGAAGGCACTGTTAATAGTGCTCATCATCAGGCAGTTGAACATCTTTCAGGATTTTTCCGTAAAGCCGCAACTTCGCCCGATGGAATTATCGAAGCATTTGAAGTATCCGAGCGTTCGGGTAATTCGTTTATACTTGGTGTACAGTGGCATCCGGAACGAATGGATTATTCCAATCCTTTATCATTACCAATTGCTCAACACTTTTTGTTTGAATGTGAAAGCTACGACGTGTTGGTAAAAGGGAAGTCGTTTGAATCTTTGTTAAGCGATATTGAAGAACATAAAAACCAAAATAACGAATGAGCGAGCAACAAGACATAGTAGTAGATTCATCCATTCAAGCACCCCGTAACTCAGGCAGAGAGTGGATGCGCGGGTTCCTGCAAATTCTAACACAACCGGCAGAACTGAACGCACTTCGTGGTGCAAATGTTTGGAAAATAGCTGCTATGGCTTTGCTGATGTTTGGTATTGTGTTTTCGCTTACGCATTACTTTGAGTGGTCTTCAGCCGAGTTGCGGCAACAGGCACAGTTACGTAGTACACAAAAACTTCCTGATACATTCTCATTTACACAGACATTAGCATACTCTATTGTGTTTCAGGGTATGTTCAGCTTAGTGTTAACATCCATTAGTTTCTTTGTTATTCATCGCATCTTTACCAAAGAACCATTACGATTCCTGGCATTTATGGGAATTGTAGGGTACTCATTCAGTATTGTCTGCATCGGGATGGTGGCGACTACGCTGTTAAAACTTCTGATGCACAATTTCCTTACAGACTTTTCACTTTCGTTTTCAGTTCCTTATACTACGTCGCCGTATATCTTTGGATTTCTGAGCAGGTTGGATGCGTTTTTGGTGTGGCAATACATTGCTATTACGTTTTCCATAACGTCGTTTACCGATATTAAAGAACAACGCCGCGTTTTTATAGTTTTACTTGCCGTTATTATGTGGATTGTATTCATTGGTTCCATCACATACTTCAGTTATTCACTCGCAGCTGTATCACGCTAAGGTCATCATACGTTCTACAATTCCTTCAACAGTAAAAGTTTGTGTTACGTGGTATGCATGGATTCCCAGCTTTTGTGCAGTATAGATGTTTAGCGGAGAGTCATCAATAAACAATACCTCTTGCGGAGTGGCTTGTAATTTTGCAAGAGCATGGCGATAGATGTCTTCATTCGGTTTTCGCATTCCAACGTCGTACGAAAGAAACAACGTATCAAATTGTGCAAACAACTCTTTCACTTCGTCATCAATTCTGTCATGATGAATAACATTAATGTTGCTTAACAACGCAATCCTGAATTTAGTTTTTACTCGTTGTAACATTTCAATGCGGTTTGGAATAACGCCAACAAGCAGTGCATTCCACGCGGCATCAAGTTCATCGTCGGTTGCTGTGATGTTGTATGCAGTCCGTAGACCATCTCTAAACTCTTGGGCTGTTATCTTACCGGACTCAAACAAACTAAACACATCATGTTGCGAAGCAATAGAGTAATCAATTTCGCTTCCCGCCAGTAACGAAAGTGAATCCTGTGTACGTTTCATATTAATATCGTACAACACGCCGCCTAAATCAAAAAGTATTGTGGTTATCGAGTTCATTCGTTGTCATTCCGGAAAGCCCGAAGGGATTATCAGGAATCCATAGAGTAAAACAATTTTGCTATCGCCTGACCGCATTAAACATTCACTAACAAATATACCTCATTCTGCGGATGAGAACGTCAGGTATCAAAACACGATTATCGTTTGGGCTATGGCTATCGTTTTTTCCCGCAAGGTAAGGTATAGTTGTTGTTGAACGTGCGGTGCGGTCTTGCGATAGCAGAGAATTATTCCTCTGTTGATTTGAGTTTCTTACGTGTAATAAACGAGTACATTGCAGGAATAACAAAC
>JAIBAE010000031.1 GCA_019695345.1 Bacteroidota bacterium
AGAAACGAATTTTAGGTAGTGGTAAAAGGAATTTATACACTGCTTCTACCTGATGGGGCAATGGGTCAACAATGCTACAGTTTACAGCAAATAAAGGGTCAAACTGATAGGCTGAATTTATCCTTTCTGCTTCTGCAAATAATGCAAACCTTTTGGGGTCGCCTTTGAAGTTGAATGTACCCTCTTGGGTAAGCACTTCCAGTGCTTCAAATTCTTGTTTTGAAATTACTTTGCTATTGGCTCTATTGGTATTAACACCAGTAAATTTTATAGACACCATTGAGCCTAACGGCTGAATTTGATTCACCGTTACAGGTTCTGTAGGGATAAGGTTTTTAACTATTTGTCCTTGTTCTATGGGCATAAATTATTTCTTGTATTTTGGTGGATATACACCACACTGTGATTTGCTATACCGACCATACTTTCAGATTTCATCTGTATTCACGATATAATTCAGGTTAGTAATCCTGAAGATTGTAACTCTACATAAGAGTATTGAATTACTTTGTTAATAGCAGTAAGTTCATGCTTCAGTAACAAAGATCTCATCTTACAATGTTTATTCTTAAAAAAGATATATGCTGTGAATCTGCTCTGCAAATAATAAATTTTGAAAATTATCCATTATAGCATAGTTCTCCTCTAAATATGCAATTGGTTGCACATAAATTTAAGTACCACATTTGAATTAATTACAGATAGCAAAATGATCAATTTACAACATTTTACATGATAAGTACGATTACAGTTAACTAAGTCTACGGGTTGATAAGGAATTACTATACTTACCAAAATCTGTGTGTACCTGATACTTCATATGTTGTGGCTTACATACCCATTCTGCGGAGTTCAGCCAATCCTTCTTCCAGATGACTTTTTAAATCGGTAACCGATTCTTTGTTAAACTTCATTGCCATTTTTAGCGCACCTTCGCCAAAAATAATTCCTGCGGAAGAACCCGTTGTATTATTACTCCACCTATAATTAAACGAAGGTGTCCATTCGGCAGTATTCTCGGATTTTTGAACAACATTTTGCTCCGGAGAAATATTAAACTCAAAGAACTTTCCCTCTTTTGCAGAAAGGCGAACATCCCAATTCCGTAACGAATACTCTAACCCATCAATTAGTGCTTGTGCTTTTTCTACACTAATAGTTGTTGCATACCCAAGGTTGCAATCGTTCAGAGCCGGCTTGTATTCCCCCGAGCCGTTTAGCGGGCAAATAATCAGATAATATTTTACTTCGGTTCCGTACAAATCTTTACAAGCGGAAATACCATAATTATAGCCAATAGCATCGGAGGCAGTTCTGCGTGTATCATCAAGATTAATAATCTTCATTTCGGTTTTAATGGCGTACGATTTTTGCGGTAAACTTGAGGTTGAGTGATACGGAGTGAATACTGTTTTGCATGAACTTACAATAAGTACACAAGCAAGTGATAACACAAGGAATAGGGTTTTCATAAATAACGTTATGTGTTAAGAAATTGTACAACACTACAAATATATATGTTTTAGGAAATTCTGCCGGAAATTTAGAGCGTTCTTTTGCTAACGCAAGACGGCACCATGCAACACATTGAGTAACTGCCATCTACTGCCGGAAGGTTACCAATTACTACCTACCAACCTTTATAGCGATGAGATTCTCTACACCTAAAGGTTGGGAATAAAAAGGGTAAAGAAGAAACGGTTAGATAACAGTAAAACTTTTAGCAGTAAGATGATGAGAACGTATTTTTTGTATGTTTGCTATCGCAATACCGCAATAAACCTTGTCCATTCTTAATACATACTGCTGCGGGAGAGAACCGTATGCACTTCCCTATTAACATGCACAGAGTTTGTAGTGGATTGATTTATACTTGCTAAATCAACTAATGGGATTTTTTATGAAACTAGGAAGATTAGAAAAACTCGACCTACGGACGTACTGGAAAAGGGAGGCTACTGAGTTTACTCCTTGGCTTGCTCAAAAAGATAATATTCAATTACTAAGTGAAACCATAGGGATAGATCTTGAAGTAGTTGGTCAGGAAGAAAGTGTCGGGCCGTTTAGTGCCGATATTCTGTGCAAAGACACATTGAATGACCACTTTGTTTTGATTGAAAATCAGCTTGAAAAAACAGACCATACTCATTTGGGTCAATTGCTTACCTATGCTGCTGGATTGGACGCAGTAACCATTATTTGGATTGCACAAAAATTTACTGAAGAACATCGCGCAACATTAGATTGGCTGAATAGAATTACTGATGACCAATTTACCTTTTTTGGAATTGAGATTGAGTTGTATCGTATTGGAGATTCTGTTCCGGCACCTATGTTTAACATTATATCAAAACCTAACGATTGGTCAAAACAGGTAAAACGTTCAACTAACTCACAACCGGTAACTGATACAAAGTTACTACAACAAGAATATTGGCAAGGGCTGAAGAACTACATGGAATCCAACAAGAGTTTTGTAAAGATGCAGAACCCTTTACTCCAACATTGGACTAATATAGCTATTGGTAGAAGTCATTTTAGTCTTTCGGCATTAGTCAACTCGCGAGATAATTCAATCAGCATAAATCTTAATATCACTGGTGATGATGCCAAAGATAACTATGATAAACTATATAATATAGCGTACAATGGCTCTCTAACTGAAATAAGTAATGAGATTATCTGGGATAAATTAGAAAGTAGAAAAATGAGTATTGTAATGCTAAGAACAAGCGGAAACTTCACCAACAAAAACGATTGGGATAATCAATTTCAATGGTTCAAGGAATACATTGAAAAATTCACAACGTTCTTCAAACCTATAATAGCAAAGATTTAATAACTAATTTAAGGCATGAGGGAACTTGTGCTGGAACACCAAAATGGAAAAAACATAAGATCAACAATGAACAATACTATTGACTTGATAAATATAATAATAAATGAACTCGTTGACCCGCTGACAAAGTTGAAAGACACTTTGCTAAAAGTTAAAGTTCTTGCCTTCCAAATTAAGAACACGAAACTTAAAGAGTGGGTCGAAAATGAGCTGAATGGTTTCATTGGTAAGGAAGTTCCAACATACAGGATAATTCCATCTGTTATTTTCGGCAATCTTATACAGGACAGAGGTTTTGGTGGTATGCTGACAAAAAATAACCACGCATTACCTATTGAGTATTTGGAGAAAGACCTTCGTGATGCAATGACAAATATTGCAATGAATTCCTCAGTTTCTGAATTAGAACATATGATTGAGAAGGGTTGCGAATATCAAATATATATTCCTCACATCATTCATAGCGAAATATCAAAACTCCTATCGAATGGTTGGGTGGTTGACTCAGCCTGGCAAACAATAAGTTTGAATAATGTAGAAGGAATAATCAGTGCAATAAAATCCAACCTTCTTACATTTCTTCTTGAACTTGCAGACGAAATAGGTGAAAAAGAAAATATAGAAATTATGGAGCACAAAAACAGAATTGACAACATATTTGACAAGACATTCGGTAATCTAAGTGGTGAGACAATAAATATTTCAATTGGTAGCGACAATCTTCAAGCCGTGAATACTGGGGACAATGCCAAACTCAATGTTGCTAAAGGGAAAAAAGTTAAACAAACTATTAATAGTGAGGCACAGAAAGAACTTACAAAATTCATTGAAGAACTAAAGCCACTGCTCGACAACCTTTCAATTGACAAGGATGACAAGGCAGACATTATAAATGAAATATCAAGAATTGAAACCCAACTAAGCAGAGAGCAACCAAAATATCCTATCATAAACGAAGCTCTTAAAGTTGTAAATGGAATATTAATCGGTGTAGCTGGTAACGCTATGACACCGCCAATCCTAGAGAAACTAAGTTGGTTTATGGGACAGTTTTAATCAGCGCTAAGATAGTATGTAGTCGAATAAAAAAATAAGACTTTGGAATGAAAGAAGCCAATTCCTCAAATAACAATGAGTATGCACAACTAAAACAAAATCGTACACATGAGTAACCTAATATCTTTTCTATTAAACAATTAGGCCACTTTAACATAATGACAATGAAAATCAAGAATAAGAAAATCATCAGTACAGCTATCAATGCTTCATTAGAATCAAAGAAGCTATTCATACTGACACTTAAAAGCGCTAAATCAGGTAAAAGAATACCAAGAGAAGATAGGATGACGCTTGAAATCTCGAGCAATCTTCCTAAAGACTTAAGGGATTACAATTTGCCGCAGTATTGTATCACAGACAACCAAAATAAAAAACGATACATCGACCTCGTTCAATTTCGTTCAGATAGTATTTCATTTCAGTGCAACGAAATTGAGTGGGGACTTGAAGCTAAACATTATAGTCCACACCAAAATATTAGTAATTTGAATCATTACATACGAAACAGTATTAGAGGCATTACTTCGGATATAGACAAGTTAACCAATTGTGGTATAGAAAATAAATACTTGGTAGCACTGCAAACTGAAGTTAAAAGTGTACAGTTAAATGACAATGATATAAATACAGTTTTTCAACATTTTCCCTTCATAAGAACATATATTGGAGATACTAAACAGGAGATAACAAACAACATAGTGAATGTTTCACAAGAAGATAGAATAAATAATTTGAAAGAAAGCTTAACCGAACAAATTGACAATGATTTAATATATGATTCTGCCTCCAAAACCATTACATTGAAAGATAGTAGCATAAATGTTCGTATTCATTACTTTGTTCTAACGACATGAGTTACCTCATGCCGTTAAGGTGGAATTTTCAGTGCAATTTTATTCCAATTTCTACCAGAAAGCTATTACTTTTTGATTACAAGTAACTGCTAATTTTCTCATTAAAATATAGCATGGCATCAACATAAATAGCAGCAGAATTAGACGCGCCCGGTTTACCAGGTTTCCACGTTTCATTATCATTGGCTTTCAGATAAACAAATTCAAAGAATCGTTTATTAGTATTGGGTTCAGGTTTCTCAAAGAAACTATACCGTGCTCTCCAAACATCTGATTCAGTTTTAACTTTACCATTATCATCTTCCTTTGGAAAACGATATATCTCCTTCATTACTATCAACAAAATAGCCCATTCTTTATCATATACTGTTTTTTTATCGGTATAGCCGTAAATATGTTCTGGTTGAGCTATCCAAACTCTATTATTGCTCCATGGATCCATGTCGAAGTAAATTTGATTGTCAGTTGATATACATGTAGGATGTTGCTCTTGAAATTCTTTCCAGGATATCTCCCAAGTAAATCCTTTATCAGAATTATCTGAGGGCTTTCTGCTATCAGATATTATTTGCATACTTTTTCCAAATAGCGTTGCTTCACTTGGATAGTAAATTGCTGTATCCGCATTTCCTATATAATACATAAAATCTTTAGGAAGATTTTTCTTAACATTTTTAGGAATTTTATTCCACTTCTGGCAATTTATACCATTGGGATTTTCGTTACTTGGTTTTTCAAAGGGCAATACAACGTAGGACATGGCATAACTCCAAATAGTAATGAAAGAGATTTGATAGCAATATACTATTTACTATCTATACACTAACTTTCTCGCCCGCATGTAGCGGGTGTGTGTAGTTGGTTATGCGGTGCGGCAATGCGATAGCAAAAAATTACTCACCAAGCATTTTGTACTCACTTCTAACATGTAGCGTAAATACACAAATGTATGTGCCACTTTTTGATGACTTCAACCAGTTGTTTGAGGCTTTTCAAAAGGGGAAAAAGTAAAAATGATTTTCCAAGTTTGTAAAAAACAAGTTACCACGTTACCACATTACCACAAACATCCTATACTTACACTTGTGGTAAGTGTGGTAACCTTATTGTAAACAAAACTTACCACACTACAACAATATGAATTACAGAGAGTTAGCAATTCAATATGGTAATGTGGTAAGTGTGGTAAGTACTTTAGAAGACTTTTTCATTTTTATGATAGGTGTTTACCATCTGATTGTTTGGTAGTATATACGTTATTGTTGAGTTCGTATAACTGCGTATGCTTTGCAAGAATCTGTCTTATGAGGTAACCTTTTTGAAGATATGTTAAAGTTACAACGCCTTAAAGCGGAACCAAGTTTTTTGATGTCAAGATTTTTGACAGAGAAAATCTGTTGTAACTCTATCAATATTTGAGAAGCAGTCAAATATTCTGTATCTGCATTGTCTTGATTCCCGGGAATGAAATATTGGTTTAACAATTCGTATTACATACCATTTGATTTGAACTGCTCATTACGCTGAGAAAGTTCCATCAGTTCCTGTTTGTTAAAAAGATAATCTTCACCATTTAAATAAGCTTCGTACAATTCAGCCCACATGTCGCTAAACAGCTGCTGTATATTCTCAGTTCGTTCAATATCAGTAACCTCAATACACAAATACCTACGCTCTCCCGTGTCATCAACTAAAATGGATCGGTCGTTGCAAGACCCACAAAATGAAGCAACTCTGTTCATTCGAGATTCGTTAACACCGTAAGCTCTACGGAGCTTTACATGTGACCTTGAAATCATGGACTTGAGGGATTTAATGCTTTTCCTATCGAAGGCTTCTAACTCATCAAGGTTTATTAAGAAGTTTTGACAAATAGCAACCTCAGCATCTTTCGAGTCAGGTGAAAACAGCGACTCGACATAATATGGCATTAGTTTTTTGGGAACAAGATTTCTTAAAAAAGTAGTCTTACCACAACCCTGTGGCCCGCATAAAATCAAGCAAACATCATTTACACTTTTACCAATTGAACAACCAATAATATTTAATAGCCATTTTCTAAAAAATGGTTCAAGATAAGCTCTGTCTGAGTCCGGCATTTTTAACAAGTCAAATACTTTGGTAACTGCACCCGATGTGGTTGGTTTAGGTAGGTTAATAAAGTATTCAGAAAATGGATGGTATTCAGTTGTAAAGTCACTCTGCAATAATTTGAGCAAACCTTTATCATTGATTTTTAGGTTGTTATGTAAAATTTTTCTGTGTAAACTTGCCAACCCCCTATCATTAAGTTCTTGCCAACTGTCAGTATCAATTTTCTGAAACTCAACAAAATTGGAAATTACATTGTACCGAAAATTGTAGTTTGAACGAAGCCACTTTTCAACTCGAAAAATCATGAGTTTTTGCTGCTCTGGTGTTAGTGGTTCAACTTCAGAATCTTTATCAATTTTATTGTTGTATAATGTTTCAATTTTACTCTGTAACATTTCTTTGATAGAAACTTCCCCTTGAGATTTTAGTTTGTTAACTACATCTGTTACGTCGTTACAATCCGGAAAGTGTTTACCAATATAGAGGATTGATAAACATCGGACAACCTTGCGAAGTTTAACTTCAAGAAATTCATTTCTTTCATTCCCTGCATCATCGTTATCGGAACACAAAACCACATCACAATTTGCGAGTAGTTCAGTAAAGTTTTGATTCCAATTCTTAGCTCCAAACGGATTGGTTGTTGCAACAAATCCAAGGTCAATTAATGTATTTGCATCTTTCTCCCCTTCACATAGATAAACAGTTTCTCCATTTTCTTTTGCTTCTAGCACACTTGGGAGATTGTACAATACCGTCTCCTGTGCTCTACCCATATACCAATGGTTTTCTTGTAAATAAGCTGGTAGATACGTTTTGCTATTATGAATATCGTAATACTTCACAATGGCACTGTGTGACCCACCATCAGCTTTCAAGTAGGAATAAACGTCACAAAATCTAACTTGCTTCTTGTTAGAATACCAGTCAATCAACTTTTGGATGCTCTCAAATCCAATATGTTTCTTATGGCGTTGGTTAAAGAATATTGTTCTGTTACAACTTCCGTGACAAAACCCACCACGGCCATCTTTGAATGGATTTAGATGTTGTTTACCACATACGGGACAATGAATTTTAGTATTTAGAAAAGTACCATTGTTCATTTCTTCACCCTCTGACTTAGTGAAGAAAGAACTTCTGATCTTTTATATAGAACTCGTCTGCCTATGCGGTGAACTTTTAACAGCCCTTGTTTCTGCCACTTTATGATAGAAACTTTGGAAACTTTTAGTAGTTCAGACAGTTCAGATTGGCTCAAAAAAGGTTCATCAACCTCAATATTATGTGACTGTTTGTTTTTCTGACTCGCAGAGTCAAATTGTGAAAACTTTAATTCGAGTTCTTCTCGAATTATACTGCGAATTTCGTCGGATGACGGTATTGCTAAGGGCATAAAGAGTCCTTCCATTAGATAGTGGATTAAATCCTATGCCGAGAAAGTAAATTGGTAGTAATAATGGAAGTGTTATCTTTGTTTACCAGACAGAAGATGACATCAGTCATTTACCACCCGAATGCTTTCAACGGCTTCGGGTTTTTTATTTAATTATTTGATACAAACTTAAATTCTAATTAACTCCGTCAGAATAAGTTAAATAATGCTTATTTGTTACTTTTCTTCGATTTTAGTTCAGAAATCAGCTTAATTTTAAAATTTTCATCATAAAAGTTTACAAGTTCCGAAATAAAAGGTACTATATTTTCCCCATCAGTTTTTGCTGTACCCAAATTTATTGTGTGCTTCAATTGATCCCAATCATTTGATGTAACTCCTTTTAAAATTTGAGTCACATCTCTGCCAGAAGATATTTTTATTACACCAGAGGTTTTCATTGCATAAAATATTCTAAGAACGTCTCTTTTTGTTACTATATCACCTATTCTAATTTTGTTCAATGATTCTGTAGATAAAGACTCAATTTCAGAATACACATCTTGATATTCGCAAATCAGAGTTTTTAATATATTCAATTGCTTGTCTATAAATTCTTCATTGAAGATGTGTAAAAAAATAGCAAAACCAACTTTGTTGTCGTTGCGTTCCCTAAATTCTCCTATTATAGTGTCACGTAGTAAGTAAATATCATTTAATTTCTGAACAACTATTTTCTTGAGCCGATCTTTTTCGTTTGGAGTTACAAGTGAAAAATCATTTTTTAAATCGTCCATTATAGTCTTCTTTTTTGCGGATTCGATGTCTATATTAAAAATATATTTTTGGAATGAGATAATTCGTTCAGTAGATGTTTTTAGACGGTATGTACTGTTATATTTAGCAAAAGTAGAAACCAAATTTTCAATCAAACTTGCTTGACTATTTTTCAAATTCGTTAGCTTATCCTGAGTTGATAAACTTAAATGTGAAAGTAGATTATCAAAATGATTCACAAAGTGGTTTTTAATAGGTTGTGAAATATATTCATAAGGAGCTTTTCGTATGCTATCACAAAAATTTATAATATTATCTTTATCTGTGTTATCTATATTACATAGAAAATTATGAAATTGGTTATTGATTTCTTGTAATAGATTTGACAGTCTAGTGCTTAAATAAAACTTCGATTTACTGTTATAATAACAATTATATATTCTCTGTTTGTCTTCGCTAACATACTTTTCATAATAATACTTATATTTCTGTTCCAATACAATAGCTTTATTATTAGTCATAAACATTCTTTCAATTACTTACTCCATGCAGTTAGCATTGCTTTTGTAACATCTTCATCAACAAATCTTGCATACTGGTCAAATGACCTTGAATTTGTGTGCCCACTAACTTTCATCACTATTGAACGGTCAACACCATTTCTCAACAAGAAAGTAATTCCGGTTCTTCTTGCTGTGTGCATTGTAATGTACTCATAACGTGGCTTTGATACTACATGACGTTCTCCACCCTTATGAATACCCCCTTCAGTTAGTTGGTCTATACCAGCAAGCTTTGCAATGCGTTTAATATTCTCATTTGCTTTTTGATTTGAAACACTGTACCATGTTTCGGAAGTTATGATTCGATGTAATTGAGGAATAACCGGAATATGTAATGTTTCATTTGTTTTCTCTACTACAAAAGATATAACACCATCTTTAATATGTTTCTGTGGGTTAAAGTTTACTATATCAGAAAAACGCATACAAGTATACACACCTATCAGAAAAAGTATCCTTGTATTGTGTAGTCCGGGGTGTAGTGATAAATCAACATCTTCAATAGCATCTATTTCATTCCTTGTAAGTGCAATTGATTCAACTTTGATTTTAATTTTTTCAGAATAGTATTCTTGATGATTCGGATTAGAATTGTACTTTAGTTTTGTAGACCAATTCAAAAATCTTCGTATGATTACCAAGTGTTTCTTTACTGTATAATTGGCAAAGTGAGTGAACAAATAATCTTTAACTTTATCTGCAAATTCTTTAGTACATACTTCATCAAACGTTGTTCTATCTGTTATAAAATTATCTAAATACCGGAGTGTGGTTGTTAGTGTTCTAATTGTACTATCTGCATTTGTTCTACTCTTATCCTTCAGAAATATCTTTATACATTCACGCACAGTACTTTGCTGGCTTGGTTCTTCTGATATTACTCTACCTAACAAACCACTTTTTAATAACTCTTCACGTATATATGGGAATGGATCAATTTTCAAAAGTCGTACTGCACTATCGTGTAATTCCTGTGTCTTGAGTGTTATGGTGTTCAATAATTGATTGAGTTCAGATGCAGAAGTTGAATTACGTTTTACCTGCTCCTTCTTAAAATCCCATTCGGAAGTTTTAATACTAATACCTGTACCAACTCGTAAGGATTTCTTCTCCGAGTATTTTGAGCGTACTGTTAGTAAGATTGAGGTTTTGACTGCTGTTTTATCATCCAGATAAAAGTGGACTTTCATTTTATATAAACAAAAAAGTGTACGGAAACAGGAGCAATATAACACTCCGTACAAATTTCCGTACACTTTTTTATTAAATCAGATAAATCCAAACTTACCTTATTTTACCAATTTTATTGAAAATTGATTCATTTCAAGGCATTTTCGATTATCTGCGGTAAACTACATTTATGTGTATTTTACCTTTTAGTGGTCCCGGCGAGACTCGAACTCACGACACCCAGTTTAGGAAACTGGTGTTCTATCCTGCTGAACTACGGAACCTATTAATTTATAGTATCATTCCCCATCAGCATTGTTCGGCTGCCCGCCTGTAATGAGTTATCGCGGAATATCAAATCGCTGATTATTCCGTACATGTCTTTTTTGGTTATACCGGACTCGCCAAACATAAAACAACGTTCTATAATTGATTCAACATGCTCGTTGGTAATAATGCCAAGCGTCAGTAGCTGAATCAACTCTCCGTGTGCTTCTTTGCTAAACAAATGTTGCTCGGCTGGGTGCAACGTACGGAACGATGTTGAAGATGTTTGTTGTAAAACTTTTCCTTCGGCCGGAACGGGCGATTCCTGCATTTGCTGTACAAGCCAACTAACGGCAATGGATATTTCCGCTTCGGTGTAACCTTGCATTTGTAAATGCGATATATCTATGTCCTCAACGCTACCGGCGGTACTCATCTCGCTGATAACATGTACAATGATTTCCATTATACGTTCGGTATTGCCGTCAAGTTTTACATTCATATAGCTAAATGTATTTGTTTTCTAATACGTGCATGTGTTGGCGTTGTTCTTTGGTAGCATCGTCGTAGCCAACCAAATGTAACGTTCCGTGTACTGCCAGACGTGTAAGTTCGTTTGTTCGTGAAACCGAATACTCTTTTGCCTGTGCCGCGGCTGTATCCATGCTCATGTAAATCTCACCTTCTATCGGTCCGCCTTCATCGCCAAGCGGAAATGTAATAACGTCCGTATAGTAATGGTGATTGAGATACATTTTATTAAGCTCTAACAACTCATCATCGCTAACAATAATTACGGCAATATCAGCTTGTTTTACTTTTTCGCCTTGTAAGGTTCGCTGTATTGCGTTGGTAATTCTTGTTGTGTTTATTCCTTGCGCCGGAACAGTATAGGTAACCGATACCGAAATCTTTTTACTTGCCATCGGCAGAATCACTTATTGTAAAATAGATTCTGTTAGCGATAGCTGCATTGCTGCCATCAAAACGCTTGCATCTAATTTTGCAAAGTCCGATGTAATAATATCAGCACGGATATTTGCAAACAACGAACACGTACAACTTCTTCCTGTTACCAAACTCGATACCAATCCGTTTTGTGCACTTACAAAAATCACTTCATCTGGTTCAACAACTACAAAGCCCGTACAATCATGAATCTCAAAATAACCATGTTGCGTTTGTGCAGTTACAATCGAGCCATTGGCTTCTGCACCCAACTGAACATTGTTATGGATTGATAACGCCAACGATTGTTTTGTTTGCGGATTAGACAGTTGAAAATACCACGAACTCTCCAATTGTTTTGGTTCGGTGCCAAGCGTTGCCGCTATGGATTGTATTTCACTGTCGGTAAAAGAATACGACATGTTTGCTCCCTGTTCACACAGAAAATTTCTGCTTTCGGCAAAAGTACGAAAAATGCATTCGTAAGCAATTATATTTACCATTTAGGATAGTTTTTTCTTGGTTCGCCGGCACCGGGTGCTCCTTACATAAAAACGCTCATCTTGCCGGAAAGAACCTCTGCTCTACTCCAAGCCGTAATCGTGAAAGATTAACAAAGGCAGTTTGTTTTATTCCAAGGGTTTAGAAACTGTTAATGAGTTATTCAATGTCTGTCATACCCGAGAAATCGGGTATCCATTACACTTATCAAGAGATCCGTGGATGAACTGCATTGGGCTTCGCCTCCCGATAAACGCTTCATCAGCGTTTTCGGGAATGACATCACCGTTCTGTAAGCATGAGATTAAATACTAACAATCTTTGAATTTAAATCTAAAACGGTTTCTTAAAGGTTTTGTGGTTCTTTCACTATTAGTGTACGTTCATGCTTGTGGGTGTTTCCCGCAAACGAACGAGCAGTTTATAAGCCCTATGTTTGGAGCGGTTTGCGATAGCAAATGATGATATTACCATTACTACACATAGTTATTGCATTTGGTTTCGTAATTTTGCGTTCCAATTAACCTTAGAGCATAAAAATATAACTACGTTTAAGGAGCACTATCAATGACAGTTGAAGTTGTTATGCCCAAAATGGGTGAATCAATACAAGAAGGAAAGATATTACGTTGGTTAAAAAAACCGGGTGATACCGTTGAACGCGATGAGATAATCTTAGAAATTTCCACCGATAAAGTAGATACAGAAGTACCTGCACCAAACGCAGGTAAGTTGGTTCAGTTATTAGCACAAGAAAACGATACCGTAGAGGTTGGGAAACCAATTTGTATCATTGATACGGATGCAAATGCTTCGGTGATTGCTTCGGCACCTGCGCCAGTAGCTGCACCTGCTCCCGTTGCTGCACCCGCACCTGTTGCCGCTCCGGCTCCTGTTGCAGCAGCTCCTGCACCAGCAACCGGCGGACCTGCAACTGATGTTGTTATGCCTAAAATGGGTGAGTCCATTCAGGAAGGTAAAGTTTTACGTTGGTTAAAGAACGTTGGCGAAAAAGTAGAACGCGATGAAATTCTTCTTGAGATTTCCACCGATAAAGTGGACACCGAAGTTCCATCGCCCATTGCAGGTACATTAACCGAACGCCTTGCAAACGAAGGCGATGTTGTTGAAGTGGGTAAAGTAATTGCACGTATTGGCTCAGCAAGTGGTGCAGCAAGTGCTCCGGCACCTGCGCCTGCGGCTCCTGTTGTTGCAGCTACACCGGCTCCTTCTACAAATGGCGTTGCACATACTCCTGCTCCGGCTGTTGTTCATGCCGGACCTGTTGGACCAATACCACGTACATCGGGCAGCAGATTCTATTCGCCATTAGTGCGCACTATTGCAGAAACAGAAAAAGTATCGTTAGCAGAATTAGATGCAATTAACGGAACAGGTTTAGAAGGTCGCGTAACAAAGAATGATGTTTTAGGATACGTTAACTCTCGTGCAATTGGCGCAGTACCGGCTCCGGTTGCAGCTCCTGTTGTAAGTGCACCTGCACCACAACCTGTGGTTAGTGCTCCGGTTGCTGCGGCTCCTGCTGTACCATCGGGTACACTTTCCAAAAATTGGGGAGCCGATGTAGAGATAATGCCAATGGACCGAGTGCGTACCTTGATTGCCGACCACATGGTTCGTTCTAAACTTACATCACCGCACGTTACTTCGGTTGCTGAAGCTGATGTAACCAACATTGTAAAGCTACGTGAGCGCGTTAAAGACCAGTTTGAAAAACGTGAAGGAGTAAAGCTTACGCTTACACCGTTCTTCTGCAAAGCAATCATTGATGCCGTAAAACAATTCCCATTAGTAAATGTAAGCGTAGATGGTACCAATATCATCCGCCATAAACATGTAAACTTAGGGTTTGCTACCCTATTACCCGATGGCAACTTAATTGTACCTGTTATCAAAAATGGTGAGATGTTAAACACAACCGGTGTTGCACATCAAATCAGCGACTTAGCTAACCGCGCTCGTACAAAGAAACTCAACCCCGATGAAATTCAAGGCGGTACAATCTCATTAACAAACATGGGTCCTTGGGGTTCGTTGTTTGGCACTCCAGTTATTAACCAACCTCAATCGGTTATCATTGGCGTGTATGCAGTACAGAAAAAAGCGGTAGTGCGCGAAATCAACGGCGAAGATGTAATTATGATTCGCCACATGATGTACGTTACCATTACTTATGACCACCGTGTAATTGATGGTGCTTTAGGTTCCAACTGCTTGCGTGCAATTGTTCAGGGCTTAGAGTCTGCTAACGAATCGTGGATTGGAATGTAAGTTCCCTTTCACATGGGTAAATATGAAGGTCGGTTTTTCAACCGACCTTTTTTATTTCTCTAACAGTAAGGTAACAGGTCCGGTATTGGTTAACGATACATCCATCATTGCGCCAAACTTCCCGGTTTGTATCAACAACGTATAATCATTGCGTAACTTCTCTACCATGTAATTGTATAGTGGCTCTGCTATTTCGGGTCTGGCGGCATCAATAAAACTTGGGCGGAATCCTTTTTGTGCGTCGCCATACAACGTAAACTGTGAAACAAGTAAAAGTCCCCCGTTAATATCTAACAGCGATTTGTTCATCTTGTCGTCGTCATCGGCAAAGATTCTCAAGTTCACAAGTTTGTGAATCATCCAGTCTGCCTGTGCCGTGGTATCAGTTGTATGTATACCAAGCAACACGCACAACCCCGATTGTATTTCCCCCACAACCGCACCATCTACTGTAACTTTGGCTGAATGAACTCGTTGTACCACCGCGCGCATAATTATCCCGAATAGTTTGTATGGAACAATATAAATGCAAAGGTATAAATCATACAACCTAAAATTATATTTACCATGCAACAGATTAAGTTTTCTGCCGTAGTTTGGCAGTACAAAAACAGACACAAATTAACCAGAGGTTCACCATGTTTCTCTTTTTTGTTGGTTTAGTTATCTTCTTTGTTGGGTTTATTGCAAGTAAAACCGAAGGCCCGTTTTCAAAACTTCGCACACCGTTACGGTTAGTTGGGTTGTTTATTATTGGGATTGGAATTTTAACATCGGGTGTGCGCCAAATTGATTCCGGTAACGTAGGTGTGTTACGGTTGTTTGGTCAGGTGCAAAAAGATAACGTATTATACGAAGGTCTCCACCTTGTTAATCCGTTACTTGATGTTGAAGAAATGAGTATTCAACAACTCAATTATACAATGTCGAAGGTTCACAATGAAGGACAAAAAGATGGTGACGATGCAGTACCTATGATTAGCAAGGATGGTCTCACAGTAGTTCTTGATATTACTATCTTGTATCGGTTAGACCCACAACATGCACCAGATGTATTCCAGAGGTTTCGATTTTCGTACGAAGACACATATGTACGCCCTACAATGCGGGCGCATATACGAACAAGTGCTTCATATTATTCAGCAACAGAACTGTATTCGAACAAAAGAGGAGATTTTGAAGAAGGTATTACAAAATTACTTGTTGAAGACTTCAAAAAAAATGGATTCATACTGGATAAGGTTCTTATCAGAAACATCTCTTTACCACCAACTGTTACTGAAAGTATTGAACGAAAGATTGCCGCAATTCAAGATGCCGAGCGGCAAGATTATGTTCTAGAAAAAGTAAAAAAGGAAGCTGAGATGAAACGTCAGGAAGCACAAGGTGTGGCTGATGCTCAAAAAATTCTCGCTTCCGGTTTAAGCGATAAAGTGTTACAATACGAGCAAATTAAAGTTCAAAAAGAACTTGTAAATTCTCCTAATGCAAAAATTATCCTGATGAATGGTAAAACGCCGGTAATACTGGATACAAAAGAAAAGTAACCTAACCTAACCTTATTTAAAAAGATAGCCCGTAACAACTTCGTTATGGGCTTTTCTTTTTTGCTAACGCAATCCGCACCAACCCTTGCAACCAAAACAAGCAACATCATGCGGGATAGAACCAAACCATACACCCGGACGGTTACCGTTTGGTAGTGCGCAAAGCACCTGTCACCGCGATGAACGCTATACCAAGTAAGCGGTATGGAGCGGGTTTACAAAGAAACTGCATGTTCAGGCACACTTTCGTAGTTCTCAATCTCAAACATCAGACAGCATTTCAATCTGCCACACATTCCGGTTAACTTAGAAATGTTTGAAGTTGAAAGTTGTTGTGTTCGTGCGTGGTCTAATGTAACATGAGCTGTTGATGGTTTGAATTGCGTACAACATAACAACTTTCCGCATGTACCAATACCACCTAATCGCGTTGCTTCATCTCTGCCGGAAATCTGGCGGAGTTCTATGCGTGTTTTATACATTCGTGCAAAGTTCTTTACCAATTCACGAAAGTCAATGCGTTGTGGTGCGGTAAAGTAAATGGTGAGTTGCTTTTTATCCAACTGCCATTCAGCATCGGTAATTTTTATATCGTGTCCGAACTCGTGTGCAGTTGTCCGCCCATATTGAATAATGGAATGTTCTTCTGCTGTGTTTATCTCGTTTTGCTTTACCTCAGCATCGGATGCCAGACGTAACACCGAATATGCAGGCTGAGATTCCGAGTTGACTTTATTAAGTATTTTTTCGTTAAGCAAACCAAAAGCTGCAACAGTACCAAAGTGTTCACCTTGGTGGGTTTCAACTATAACCGCATCGTATAATGTAAAGGCAAGTTTCTTTTTATTCAGAAAAATTTCTCTACGGCGTCCTTTAAATTCTACCTCAACAAAATTCGGTACAATCGCCCCTTCAGTTCTGGATAAGTATTCCGCCACCGGACGTGATTGGGTTGTTCGTTTTTTACCACAACATCCGCCGCCTCCACAGCCGCAAGATTTCTGGTTTGTATATGTTTCTTCTAATACCTGAAGTTCATTTGTTACTGTAAATCCGTTTACGGTATCATCTATTGACGATTCGGAACTGTTGCCGAATCCTTCTATAATATTGTTCATAACGTACCATATATATATGTGGGAGATTTAATTAAGATAATTTAGTCTTAATTGCAATATAATAAATTATCGGTCACGTTGTTCTTGTTATTACCTTAGGCTAAAAATATTCTGCGGAGCGAGATAAGTAGTGTAATCATGGTGAGTTGTACCTGTGCATTTTGGCGTATTGCCCTGATAGCTTGTTCTATGTGTTCAATGGCGTGTACAAAGTTCTTGTCTCTGAACACCTCTGCAAACCGTTCCAGCACAGGTTTTTGGTCTATATTAATTACAGAGTCGGTGGATTGAGTAGCGGCAATCACCGAGGCATCTCGTAGCCAAACCATTAACAGCATCAGCATTTTCTCTACATCTTTCCTATCGGTGTTTCCAATAACCGAATCAATGCTATGAACTACCTCTTGGCGGTACGTTACATTCCGCAATGCAGAACGCAATACATCTACAATATCATTGCGCAACTGTTGAGTATCCTCGTTCAACAACTCAATTGCTTTAGAGTACGAACCCTGTGCAAGCGATGCAGTTAACCGTGCAGTTTGTTCGTTCAATTCATTTCGTTCTATAAGTGCTTGCGTAAGCTCATCATCGTTCAATGGCTCCAAATTAATCTGCTGACATCGCGATAGTATAGTCTGCGGTAACATTTCTTTTCGCGATGTTGTAATTATCAGCGTTACATTAGAATGTGGTTCTTCTAATGTTTTCAAAAACGCATTCGCGGCTTCGGTGGTCATTTCATCGGCTTCGGAGATAATTACCACTCTACGTCCCTGTTGCGCTTGCGATAGTTGTATCGTTTTCTTTACATCGCGTATAGAAACAATCTTTATTTGAGTAGCACTTGGTATGGAGATATTATGATAATGATTTTGTGCTTTTACTGCAAGTTGTTCTTGTATTGTAGTAATTTGCTCGTCGCTTAAGCGTAGCAATGGCGATTCATCGTCACTGCCGCCCGCCTTGCCTGTAGGGAGTGAAAATATCAACGAGATATTCGGGTGTTGTAAATGTGAATGCTGAACACAACTTTTACATTCGCCACATGCCTCGGCTGTGTTGCCAAGTATTATAGGATGGTAACAATTTGTTACGCGTGCAAACTCCAATGCCAACGCATCTTTCCCAATGCCTTCAGCACCCCAAAAACAATATGCGTGCGCTATCTTGTTTGTAACAATAGCACGTTGTAATATTTCTTTTGCCCTGCTTTGGCCTATTACTGAATTCCACATGTACTTGAATATTTTTCTGGGAAAAGCCGCACCAATCCTCACTGTACAAACTAACATACGTTGCGGGACAGAACGGCATAACTACAACAACCATTTATCGTGACAAAATTAACATCTTACCGATGATGCTCCTGTGCATATTGTAATGTATACAACTTTTTGTATAAACCATTAAGCTTTAGCAACTGGTCGTGATTTCCTACCTCTGCAATCTCTCCATGATGAAGTACAATTATAGAATCAGCCCGCTGAATAGTTGAAAGCCGATGTGCAATAACCAACGAAGTTCTTCCCTCCAACAATTGCTCAATCGCCTTTTCAATCATAAGCTCGGTTTTGGTATCAATCGAAGAGGTAGCTTCATCAAGAATTAGAATATCAGGATTATCAACTACAGCACGCGCAAACGAAATCAATTGTTTCTCTCCAGTAGATAACGTTGCCCCTCGTTCCATAACTTGCGTTTGGTAACCCTCCGGCAGATTATCTACAAAGCCGGCCCCAATTGCCTGAATGGTATTATTCATTATCTCATTACTAACACGTTCCCTGCCAAGTTTGATATTTTCCTCTACAGAGCGCGAGAATAAGAATACATCTTGCAATACAAGAGCAATCCTACTGCGGTGTTGCCGAGCATCGTAATCACGGATATCAACTCCATCAATTAAGATTTGCCCTTGTTGGTAATCATAAAACCTACAGAGTAAATTGATAATTGTAGATTTCCCTGACCCGGTAGCTCCCACTATGGCAACTGTCTGACCTTTCTTTATCGAAAATGAGACGTTCTTCAAAACATCGCGAGTATCATCGTAACTAAAGGTTACGTTTCTAAATTCAATTTCTTGTTCTAATGGTTTTACGTCCTGTGTATTTTGATGTTGTTGTTCTAATGGGGTATCAAGCAATTCAAAAATTCGTTCGGATGCCGTTGCAGCACTTTGGAGCGTGTTGTATTTCTCAGTTAAATCTCGCACCGGACGGAAGAACATCTCTGCATACATCAAAAAAGCAACTAGTGTACCCGTGTATTCTTTACCTTGTACTCCCGTAGCTTGCAGCAAGCCAATAATGTCAGCTGTTTTATATAACACTACACAAATCGCAACCGATGATAACAACTCCACTACCGGGAAAAACGTTGCATAATAGTTGATTGATTGAAGTTGTAGTTTGGTGTGTTCGGTATTAATCTCATCGAATTTCTCGTATTGATTTTTTTCCTGACCAAACAACTGTACCGTCATTATTCCGGTAATGTACTCATTCAGAAATGAGTTCATGCGTGCAATTTGTATTCTGATTTTACCGTACACAACGCGCACTTTTTTACGGAATATACTTGCTGCAAAAAGAAGAAGCGGAACCACCGAAATAGTGTACAAAGCCAACCGCCACTCCAACGCAAACATGAAAAACAAAATCCAGAGTATCACCATAATATCGGAGAATATCAAAACAACACCCGATGAGAACAACTCGTTCAGTGCCTCTACATCGTTTGTTACCCGCGTTACCAACCTACCAACGGGGGTTTTGTCTATAATCTTAAATGGTAGTCGTAAAATGTGGTCAAAAATCTGCATCCTAATATCATATAACACTCGTTGTCCTACCCATTGCATCCCAAACGTTAGTGTGTATTGCAATGTAGATTGTAAAAGTACAACACCAAGTATTACTAAACATTGCCATATAAAGCCATCGGTTATATGCTGTGCAACATAATCATCGATAACGTGTTTAATAAGACGCGGGCGGTACGGACCTAATGCCGATGAAACAATGGAAAGAATAGTAACTACAATTATCCAGCCTTTATAGGGCTGTAGGTAAGTAAGTAAACGCTGTATTAACCGATAATCTATTTTCTTTTCTGGTGGTTGTTCCGCAGATGACATGTATTAGTGTATTTGTTAGGTTTGGTTAGATTGAGTTCCTAAAATAAGATATTGGCTGTTTATAATCTTGCTGTGTTGAAAAGTACTTATCCGAACGGCATTTTCTATAAAAATTAGAAGTTTGGCAAGAAGTATATTGCACAACAATACATTCCTAAATCATATGAAGCAGAGTATTCAAAAAGCATATACCTCACTTGAGAAGTTGTTTAAGAAAGGACTTTTTTTATTCCTAAAAAGATTACTGAATAACCCACCCTTAACACGTAAATTACCCGCAGAAAACGTTAACAAAGTATTGATACTACGATACGATGTTATTGGGGATATGATTGTAACATTACCTGCAATTCAATACCTGAAATTAATCAATCCTACCATCCAGATTGATGTGCTTGCCTCCACTAAAAATGCCGGGATAATAGAGTACGATACCAACATTCATGCAACCTATATACATGATATTCCCCTTCTGAAAAAACTGCAACTCTTCAGAAAACTAAAGAAGAATGGCTATGACATTATTTTTCCTTGCGTTACCAACAAAGCAACGTACATTGGCATCATTTCAAATCTGATGAAGTCTTCCCATACTGTTATATCAACGCCCGCACGGTATAACAAGTATTCGTTTTTATTTCATTATCAGTCCGTATTGGCAAAGTCACAAGAATCCATTTGGAATATGTTTTTGTACTTGATATATGATACCATCGAAACGACGGTATTACCGGAGGTAGCTCAGCCGTATGTAAGTATTCCTCAATCTATTACAAACTCAGTGCTACAAACTATACAACAGTTGGGAACACAGAGCAAAGATTTTGTTTTAATAAATCTTAGCACACGGCACGAACGGAATGAATGGACTGAAACAGGATACATACAGGTTATACAACACATTCTTACAAATACAGAGGACCATGTACTTATTACCTCCATGGAACAGGACGCAGAACTTGCTAACCGACTTTCTTGCATTTCCAATAATGTTCACGTGTACCCAAAAACACGGCAGATATTAGAGGTTGTTGCGTTAGTAAAGGAAGCCAAACTTATACTCACACCGGATACTGGGATTGTTCACATGGCTTCTGCAATGAAAACACCTTTGGTTGCTATGTATGTTGGTGACACCCCAGCACCTGTGGAGTGGGGACCTTTCCGTTTGGAACATTATGCGTTGGTTACGTCTGTCAACGGACAGTTTGTTCGTACTATTGAACCGGATAAAGTTACTGCGGCTATAGATTCTGTTCTTTCTGATTTATAACTATGAAGCGAAGCACAAGGTTCGGTTCGCACCGGGTTGGCGCGCTGTTCGGTCGCTACGGTAGTAGCGGGAAACATAATTTCTTTTTTAGTTAAGATACCTCGCTTATATACCTTCACTCATTTAAGAAAGCTCTTGTAATAACAAGTTCTTTATTCTTTCGGGTTGATAAAGTTCAAGTTGAGAATCGGCATAGGATATTACGCGCTGGTAAAACTCGTTATCACTACATAGTTGCTTACCTAACAAAACAGCATGTTGTATATCATACGGATGTGATACAGTAGTATCGGGAAACAGAACATCCCCGTGACCTGTATGATGTGTTGTTATAATTGGAACGCCCAAAGCCGCAGCATCTAATACATACCGAGCCCATGTATATCTGTTATCCATATTAACCCAGACTAATGCGTTGGCATTTTGCTTATAATACTCATTAATGGGAACTGCCGGGTATACGTGTAATTCGGGATCATTATATACAAGTGTTGTTGTTTGAATTTTTACATCTTTATTCGTTACAGTACCATATCGCTTATAATTACTTTTAAGTGTCTTCCACTTCCTAATCAAACGCTCCTCATACCCATAGTACTCAAGCCCAAGTTGTTTAGCAACGGCATAATCGGTAAAACGCAACAACAGAAGTGGGCAAATGTATACTCGTTGTTTACGGGAAGTTATCGGAACTCTGTATTGTTTAACAGCATCAACAGGATATGGAATGCCAATGTACCGAACCGGAGTAGAAGATAATGTTTGCAGCGCATCAGTTAGGTTCTTATTTATACAATTAATCAAATCACTTGCATTAAATACAGCACGCACAGTAGCAGATGGAACCATATACTCAGCCATATTCCCTTCTAACAATGATACCCATTTAATATGGGCAGGACGATGTTCTGCAAGTTTTAGATATTGTTGAGTATATGTTGGGTTGTGTGTTTCGTTAGTATTACATATTACTACATCATACTCTTTAATCATTGTAGATGTAACAAGAGTATGCCCGCAATAATCGCCATTACATGCGTATGCCCATGCTTCCACTCCATTACCTAATTTCTGGTCATCTCGTAGCGTTTTAGATGACCATTGTTCCTGAACTCCACCTATAACCAATACACGTGGTTCCGAGCTTAATGAATGTCCGAAGCCGTTTGTCATATATAATTGCCTTATTTCTACACGTATTCAAATATACGTTATAACAGAATGTATGAGTGTTTTTTGCTATCGCATGACGGCACCCAATGGCAAGCATTAAACAACCACAACCTGCCGGGAATAATATCCTACTAATACATACCAAAGTGACCTGACTGATGGTCTATGAACTGTCCGGGATTAATATATCCATCAAACTCATCGCTGATAATTTTTATTGGTTCTTTCAGAACAGGAACCTTTGGGTAATACAGTGAGTTGATATAAACAACTACCCTAAATTTTGTTTTAATAGAACCGTAAAATTTGGGTATGATAAAATTCCATCCGTCTCCGGGCATTAAGAAAGAAATGGGTATGTAATAATTACCACAGGAAGGACCTCTTTCATAAAATATTGTTTTCCAATTTTTATCCTCATTAAGGGCTTGTATTATAATAGTATTATTACCCATTACTAAGGTATCATTACTTACGTTCTTAAAGATTCCACCGTAACCTTCACAGCCAAACCAGTTCTTTATATTTAAGACTTTGATAACAAGCTGTAATTGTAAATTTTCAGTAATGCCCTTTTTAGATTTTTCGTATATAATGGAGTCACTTTTGGAATGTAGGTTACCTATGTAGACAAAGTGAGGAATATTGAAATGTAAAGCTTTGGGAGCTAGGTACTCTATTGAGACAACAGAATCAATGTTGATTTTGTTTAAAGAATTTTGCATACTGCTTCTTACCCTAAACCATACAAACACACCTTGTTGATTAATATATCCGGTAGTATCATTGGCTTCAACGCGAATTAAATTCTTACTTCCAACTTCATTTTCATCTATCTCGGTAAATCTTGGTAAACAACAAATATCATTTGCAATATTCCAAAAGCCATGTTTATAGGTATTATCATTATCATAGGAGTGTCCAACAGTGAAATGTAGTACAGTACCGGTACGGTGAAACTCACCGAAACTATCAGAGAGTTTCTTAGTAGATGAAATATATTTACCGTTGTAATGTATTGCCCTCCAACCCAGCTTAGTTTCTACAAACTCAATACTATCGGCAAAGAAATTTTCGTACCCTTCCGGGGTATATTCGTAATAAGTGTGGTCATAGAACACATCAGAATTAATCAACTGGCCATTTGCGTTTATCAACTGATATCTGCGGTATGGAAACATTTTAAATGTTCTATTACTTTTGAATGGCGAAACCATAATAATAGAGGTATCAACAGTAAAAACGGTGTTTCCCTGATAATCTATAAACCTATCATAAATACCATATTTTCGTTTATTCTTCACATTATCTTCAATTCCAACATTCCCACAAAAGAATTCATGCATATGATGATGGGAGTTATAGGGGAATGTATAGCAGACAGTACCCAGAGAGTCAATAATGTGATAAATCCAAACCTCCTTTTTATTTACTGAATCTGTGGTAATAGCTTCTGTATATCCATTGAACAAATTTTTTATTCCTGAATACCTTCCTAATTGTACTGAATACATTCCAGCTGTATCTACAATACCTACCTCTTGTACGTATCTTTTGTTGTCGAACTTATTCTTATAGACAATTGCTTGCCTACCAGTAAACTGTTGTATTCCATCAAACACAGTATCAACTATAAGTTTACCTGTGCTATTTACAATACCATAATGATGTAACTGTGTAATTACAGTAAAATAATTAGGAACTGTAGTTTCGTTAACCTCAACATACTTATGGTCGAATAACTTATTGCCTTTACTATCTATGTAACATTCTTGGTCATCTATCCACACTTTTGCATATCCATTATGGAAATCATATGCATATGCAAACAAAGCAGGTATTACTTCTGTGCCATTGGTATCAATAAATCCATAATACCCATCTCTGCGGACAGCGGCTAAACCTTCGGAAAATTTTCTTGCCACATGGAATTGTGGTTGTATTGCTATTACCCCATTAACATTAATATATCCCCACAACCCATCAATTTCCACGGGGTAGCGTGCTCTAAATTCTGGGTAGTGTGTTGTATGTATCGGGGAAGAAATGTAAGATGGTATTTCTTTATTACAGCCTATAAGGGTTGTTAGAAAGAATACAGCAAGGATGTTTAATGATTTCATAAGTCCACAATGAAAGTTTATCAAACTTATCACCATTTTTCTGGTTGGTCAAGTTAAAGTTTTGTGAAGGAATAGAACGTTCTCTCCCGCAACATGATGGTTTATTGATGTGTAAGGTTTGATGCGGCTGTGATAACAAAAAACCATCTACTTTTGCACTCGTTAAACCAAATGTTTTCTCTCTATGTCACAGCCCCACGTCACTTTGGAGTTGCTATGAAATTCTCGTTCCTTTTTGTAGTTGTACTAACTACATTGTTTTTACAAGCGCAACCAATTTCTACCGGTAAGATAACAATGCCATGGCGCGAAGCCGGATTAACCGATAGACAAGCGGCCGCCCACTTGTTGGATAGATTTACCTATGGCGCGCGCCCAAAAGATATTGACAAGGTTGTTGCAATGGGCTTAGAGAATTGGTTTGAAGAACAACTTCAGGCAAACAGTAACGATGCCATTGTTAAAAGCAAAATTGCCGGATATAAAACCCTGAACATGACCACCCGCGAAATTGCCGAGGTGTACCCTACCCCCGGTAAAGTAATAATTGAGTTAATGCAACAGGGAAAACTGAAAGACCTTGGTGATTTGAAAGATTCCTCCAATAAAGAATTCCGCAAAACAGCACTAAAATACGCGTACGAAAATGGCTACCGCCCACAACGTGAATTACTTGGACAAATGATTGCTAATAAAATAATCCGCGCTGTGTATAGCGAAAACCAGATTAAAGAAGTTATGACCGATTTTTGGTTTAATCATTTTTCGGTGAGTATGGTGAAAGGTCAGGCACGGACTTTTATCCCAACGTACGAACGCGATGCAATACGACCAAATGTGCTTGGCAACTTCCGTACGTTGTTAGAAGCCACGGCAAAACATCCGGCCATGTTACAATACTTAGATAACGCTCAGTCCACAGCACCGGTTGGAACGCCAACATTGTTAAGCATTGCCTTGGATTCTATCAACAACATGGGAGGCATTAAAGGTTGGTTTGCCCGACGTAAAGTAAACGCGGCAATGGAACGTGGCGAACAAATGAAAGAGGAATTTTTTAAGAATACTCCCGAAGAATTTAAACCCCGCCGCGGCATTAACGAAAACTACGCCCGCGAACTTATGGAACTACATACTCTTGGCGTTAATGGTGGCTATACGCAAAAAGATGTCACCGAAGCCGCACGCGCTCTTACCGGTTGGACGATGATGCCACTTGGCTATAACAAACGCGCCGATAAAATTAACGATATGATTGAACGAGGAAAAAAGATTGGCGTTGTTACCGAAGGCGATTTCCTGTTCCGTGCCGATGTTCACGATGCAACCGAAAAAAATATCCTTGGCACTACATTTAAAGCCGGGCGTGGTATGAATGAAGGCGAACAACTTCTTGATATGTTAACTGCACACCCATCTACAGCAAAACGTATTGCACTAAAACTTTGCACACGTTTTGTTTCCGATGAACCGCCGCAAGCGTTGGTTACCAAAGTAGCCGATGTGTTTACTTCAACAAGAGGCGATATACCATCTATGCTACGGACTATTGTCAGTTCGCCGGAGTTTTGGAA
This sequence comes from Bacteroidota bacterium, assembly GCA_019695345.1. Lineage (GTDB taxonomy): Bacteria > Bacteroidota > Ignavibacteria > Kapaibacteriales > NICIL-2 > JAIBAE01. Next base: position 26,690 of record JAIBAE010000031.1, read on the forward strand.
CAAAGAAGCCCGCCGCGCTAAAATTAAAAAACCGTTTGAAGTTGCTATGAGTACTCTGCGTCTTGCCGATGCAGATGTTACACCAACTAAAGAATTATACGATTGGATTACCCGTCTGGGTGAGCAACTGTACAATGCACAAGCACCAACCGGATTCCCCGATAACGCAAAGGCGTGGGTTAATACCGGCTCGTTGTTAAACCGCATGAACTTTGGGCTGGCTGTTGCTACAAACTCTATAAAAGGAGTAACAACAAACGTACAAGAGTTAAACCGCAATACCGAACCAACAACAACCGAGGAAGCACTCAAATCATATTTACCAATCTTGTTACCCGAGCGCGATTACACCGAAACAGTTCGTATGCTAACACCGGTCATCACCTCCAAAGAATTTGGTGATAAGGTACGCAACCAACAACCAACACGAAAACAAGAAATGGATATGGACGATGAAATACTCTCGGAAGAAGAATTGAACAGTATTCTTCAGGAAAAGAAATCTGTTGATATGCCAACTAAGGGTGCAGAAAAACCACAGCAACAAACACTACAAAATGTAGTAGGTATTATTCTTGGTTCACCGGAATTTCAACGACGTTAAAATGGTATCACAAGAACAACTATAGTTAACAATATTCCCTTAGTAACTCCGCACTTTAGTGCGGGGGAAGAATCAGCAATTAGTATTGGCTTTAGCCATGCAATGTTTCAGGACTAAAGTCCATTGGTTTAGTTTCACGTAATGCCCTACGCTAAAGCATAGGGTTACTTCAGTCAACTTTACAATCACTACCATGACATCACGCAGAGCATTTCTAAAATCATCAGGCGTTGCCTTGTTCTCGTTAGGGTTTACCGCCATACCGGAGTTTGTTGCAAAAGCCGCATTGGCAACGTACAATCAAACCACACGTAAAAAAGTATTGGTGTGTGTGTTTCAACGTGGTGCAATGGATGGACTCATGGCAGTCTCCCCTTTTACCGATTCCAACTTTACCAACGCCCGCAATCGTTTACGTATGAGTGTTGGCGGCGAGAATGGATTGATTGACCTCGATGGTCGGTTTGCATTTCATCCTGCATTCAAACCATTTAAACCGTTGTACGATAGCAAACAACTTGCAATTGTGCATGGCATTGGCTCGCCCGATACAACACGCTCGCACTTCGATGCACAAGACTTCATGGAAAACGGAACTCCCGGAAAAAAGAGCGACACCGGCTGGCTTAACCGCGCAACATCAAAGCTAAAAGGAACTGCTTCGCCATTTCAATCGGTTGCATTTACATCGGCGTTGCCGCTTTCTATGGTTGGCCCCGCAACAACACTTGCGGTAGATGACCTTCGTAACTTTAACGTAAAAGTTCCCGGTGCAACATCGCTCATGCAATCATCAACAGCCGAATCATTCGAATCGTTGTACGAACAAACGTCGCAAGAGCTATTACGCAACAATGGTAAAGAAAGCTTCGAGGCAGTGCGCATGTTACAATCACTTAACGCACAGAACTACCGCCCTGCCGCGCAGTATCCGCAATCGCCATTGGCAAATCACTTAAAACAGGTTGCGTTTTTAATTAAGAATAGTGTTGGATTAGAGATTGCTTTTGTTGAATCCACCGGCTGGGATACACATGTTCAGCAAGGTACAGTTAACGGACAGTTCTCGCGCGTGGCAGCGGATTTATCGCAAAGCATTGCCGCATTCTGGAATGATATTGAACAACACCACGATGATGTTGCCGTGTTAACCATGACGGAGTTTGGCAGAACAGTAAAAGAAAACGGAAGCGGCGGAACAGACCACGGTCGTGGCTCGTGTATGTTTGTGCTTGGTAATGCTATTGCAGGCGGCAAGGTGTATGGCAATGTTCCCCAACTAGCACCCGAAAACTTAGCCGACGGCAGAGACCTTCCCGTTACCACCGATTTCCGCGCCTTGTTTACCGATGTTGCCGCAAGCCATCTGCGTATCAACAATGCCGCGTCGCTGTTTCCATCGTGGTCGGGTTCACCAACAAATGTGTTTAAATAACCTCACCCCAACCCTCTCCAAAGGAGAGGGAGAAAACACATTACATTGTAAGTCCTCACCTTGGGAGCTACAATTAGGACTCAAAATTTTAGAATTTGAAAAAGTTGAATTATCGATATAAATGATATACTGCGGAGCAGTTCAAGGTTTGTAGAACACGATGCACTAACGAATGTGCGACCCCGGCTGGGGTCGGAGATGCTCTCGGAGATTCCATTTTCCTATAAACATGCAATACCTCCGGTATTGAACTACATGTTCATTACAGAATGCTAACGAAATAAGTGTTTGTGAGAATGTGTTCTATTTGTAGCTCCTTTGGAGAGGATTTAGGTGAGATAATTATTTGCTATCGCAAGCCGCACCAAACCTTGTTTAAAGGCACATCCACACCATGCGGGACAGAACCTCAACATCATAGCAACGGTAATCGTCTAATATTTGTGGGACATTATTTAAGTTCATTCATGAGTATTCTTCGGACTCATGTTAAGACTTTAAATATAGGTTTATGGAATTTTTTGATACCTTGCGTACCCTAATTTTTTATTCTTATAATCAATCAAACTATTAATAAATAATTTTACTTCAAAGTCTAAAATTTCATTTACATAAAACAATTTATGTGAGTATTGTATTGATTTACCTAAAGGTATTCCATAATAATATTTTTTCCTCATTTCAAATCTAATACTACAATATCCACCATGTATCCAAGTAAAATATTCATTGGTGTCGCAAGTGTTTCTGAAGCTCATTCCAAACCCAAAACCTGTATAACCTGACCTCTCTCCATTATCTATAAAATAATCTGAAAAATAGTTACTATCAACTTTATCTCTTAATGAGGAATATAGAGAACAAAACTGCATACGACAATCGGTAACTTCTCTCTTAGATAATGATATCGAATCCATAAATGTTAAAGGGTATGGGTATTTTGATGATTTTGTCCAAAAATTGATGGATACAGTATCATATTCTGTACAAGCTATTTTCTTTAATCTTTTGTGAGTAGACACAAATGAACATCCTATCATAATGGTTGATAAAGCAACGAGTAGTATCAACCTTGTTGTATTATAGAAAATTGAATTTATTAATTGTTTCATTTTAACAACACAGATAGTTGCTATTCAGAATCTTTTTTTAAGTTCCGTCATGAGTTCAGCAAAGCACTCACTATACTTTATCTACATCTGCAATATACATTCTTTGTTCTTGGTACATCACGATAAAGTTATGGTGTTGAGTGGCGGATTTTTCCCGCACAATGTGGGCATTTGAAATGTGAGGTGTGGTGCGGTCAGGCGATAGCAGAAACAATTATTATAGTTTTGGCAGGACTTCCTGAGTCTGCGAAGGGCATCCTGCCAATCCATCGTCATGAGCGCTGCGCTTAACTCATGCCGTGACAATAATAAACATATATCAATGTTCAATTTTGATAACATATAATGGTTTACCATTATGAATAACCTCCATATAGTTTATTGACTGAACGTCCATATTAGGGAGAAGCGGTATAGTAAACATAATATTACTATGTGGCCCTAAAGGTGTAAAGTATGTACTTGAAACAAGATGATTACAATCAAGTATGTAAGCATCACTCAAGTATTTTTTAACATCATCACGAACTATCATTTCTGAAGTAGGTACCTTTGAGAGTATTGGCGTTCTTAAAATAATAGTATCACGAACTAAGCGATATACACTGGTATCCAATAAATCAATTGGTAATGTTTTACATAACAATACAGGCACATAAATAGTTGTTGTATCGTTATTATTACTAAATGTAACATCTAAATACTTTCCATTTACAACTTTTGCCTTTGCGATTCCTGAATCCGAGTGTATAGGAATGCTATAACATTGGGTGATTTCTGCCATACAACATAGGCTAATGAACAGAACAACATATAATTTATTCATGATAACCGCCTGATATAAAAAGAGAGCCTATCTTTATAAGAATCTGTTTGTGATATTTATAGTTTTGGCAGTACTTCCTGAGTCTACGAAGGGCGTCCTGCCAATCCATCTGCATCAGACGCTACGCTTAACTCATGCCGTGACAATAATAACTATTCCAATGAAAGTAAACACCAATAAAAAGTAAGTGTGAATGCTATATATGGCAATACATTAATTAGTGTCTTTAACCAACTAACCATTTTCATTTTTCGCAGTAAAATGTAGTTAGCGTAAATGTTTAGCAAAAACAAAACAAAAGAAAATTCAATATTATATCCCAAAAAAAACTTTGGTATTAGCATTGGTATACTAGACATTTGAGCATATAAATCTTTGTATTCTGGGTTGTATGTATAGAAACGATTTAATCCAATGAAATAGAACGAGTATAGCACAAAAATTAAAGAAAAAATGTTTAACAATACAAGGACAATCAATCCAAGTTCGTGCTTGATTTTATTTATGTATTCTGTGCTAATCATCGTCAGAATTTGTAATTATGGATTATAGTTTTGACTGTTTTAGGTTCCGCGATGAGTTCAGCGAAGCGCTCATGACGCAGTAACTACATCTGCAATATACATTCTTTGTTTTTGATATATCACGATAATGTTATGGTGTTGAGCGGCGGTTCCTTCCCGCACAATGCGGGTGCTTGAAATGTGTGGTGTGGTGCGGTCTGGCGATAGCAGAAACAATTATTTACGAGAGAAACTTGCAAGGCGCATGCAGATTAAATCCTGTAAGTTACGCGCAACAGATTCGGGTACGGTAAAGTTGTTTATCATAACCGAGAAACACAGTGTTTCGTTATCGCGCGTGGTTGCATAGCCGGCCATTGTACATACGCCATTCATGCTTCCGGTTTTTGCTTTAATACGTTTTTCGGCAAGAGTTCCAATAGCACGGTTGCGCAAAGTTCCGGGCTCGCCAGGTACAGCAAGCGATGAAGCAAACTCGTTATGGCAATCGCCGCGGTGCATAGCCCACAACAATTGTGTTTGCTGATATGGCGTGCAGTAATTCAACCGCGAAAGACCACTGCCATCCACCAACGATATATCCTCGGTTTGTATTCCATACTTGGTAAGGAACTTGGTAACATACTCAACACCTTTGGTAAAACTTCCGGTGCCGCTGTATTCTTTGCCAAGTGTTTTAAGTAACGACTCTGCACATAAGTTATGGCTGTGTTTATTAATTACCGAAATGATATTGAGCAACGGCGGAGATACATACTGGCACACAGGTTCAAGCTGAGTGTAGTTAATTCGCTCGTTCCAATCGTCCACACTTAGTGCCGCCCCGCGAAAACGAATCTTATGATTTTCTAATGCCTGCTTAAACAGATGCAATACATATTGCGTTGGGTTATCTACCGTAACAGAAAGCTGGAATGGTGCTCTATCGGCTTTACCTGCAAGTGGAATCCTGCCGCGCAGTTCTATTACGTTGGAGTTTGGGTCGCGGTATGGTGTAATATCGGTTGTTTCGTTACTGTTGATAGTTGTTACGTTATTGATAATCCTCACGTAACGGTTTTCCTGTTTAACTACAATCTTTGCCGGCTCGCCTGCAATCATGCCGGGCATTACGGAAATATCTGCGCAGTTATCATCGGCGGTGAGTGCATTTACCTGCGCAGAGTACGGATACATCATGTCATCCCACATCCACCCTGCTGCATACCGTTGGTTATCAAAGTAGGAATCATCGCCAATGATGTTACCTTTAATACTGCTTATACCAAGCGAATCAAACTTTAACATCCATCGCTCAAATATTTCTTCGGCATCGGTATTAAAGTATGAGTTCCAGGTTGGGTCGCCCACGCCACGAATAATAATGTTCCCGTTAAACTCACCATTGGCAGATGTAGTGCCATCTAAGTACACACGTGTATAATACCGGAAGTCTTTACCAAGAAAATCCAATGCCGCAGCTGTTGTAAACAACTTTAATGTAGAGGCTGGAATAAAATTCTTCTTGTCGTTCTCCCGGTACAAACTCTCGCCGTTATCAGCCGAGATAATACTTATGCCAATATGGGCGTTGGTAAAATCTCGCGACTTCAACAACCCTTCCACATCTGCTTGTAATTCTTTTATTGCCGAGCGTTGAACTTTACGTTCTACTTTTATTGTGGAATCGGGCTTGGGTGGTTGTAGTGTTGGTGCATGTTGCGCAAAGGTATGTGTTGCAAAAAGAAGTGTAATCAAACATAGAACTACACCCATGCTGTTAGTCATACCCGTGAAAACGGGTATCCATACTTCATGAGGAGAATACATGGATTCCCGATAAATGCAGTGTTGCATTTTCGGGAATGACACGTTATGATTATATGTTCTTTCTTCTTCTAACAACATAGCTACGTATTATCTTCCTCGGGTGCAAACTTGGAAAGTATATCTATTGCGTTATCGTACATTTCATCGCCTGTTAAGAACAACGTTGGTAATAATGCATCGGTGCATTCGCCAAGCGAGGCACCAACATTTAATGCTCCGCGGATATGCGAAAACAACTGCCGCTCCCACCCTGTTACGGCAAGCATGGATATTGTTATCAGCTCGCGTGTTTTGGCATCGAGTAACGGCCGGCTTAATGTTTTGCCATATCCCTCTACTATCATCCAATCATCAAGGTCGGGGGTTATTGCACCCAGGCGTTCGCGTATGGTTGGATATACCGTTGTATAAATCTGTTGGCACAATAGTTCACCACGCTTGCGGAATTCATCTACGTTGTACAGTTCTTCGTCGGGCGGAGTGTATTCAACAGAGCATTTTGTTAGTGTTTCAGTAAGGGTCATTAATCCTTCTAATGCCGCGGGGAAACCGGCAAACAAATACGTTTGCAACAATGCTTCGTACATTGCATCAACCGAGCATTTACGTTCTACATACGTTGCAATAGTTTCCGATAACACTTGTTGTTTGTTTTTTACAGCAGCTGCTGCGGCAAGACATAACAAATACACTTCGCTGGAAAGTGCAGTAGCCATTTCATCGCGCAAGGCGGCTATTTTTCTGGAAGCTCTCATTGGTTGTATTGTTCTAATAACGTTGCAAATTCACGTAATGCTCTGCCACGATGGCTAAGCTCATGTTTTTCTCCCGATTCCATTTCTGCAAACGTACGTGTTGAACCTGTTGGCAAAAATATCGGATCGTAACCAAACCCTGCCGTACCACTTGTCGCTTCGGCTATTCTTCCTTCGCATACACCTTCTGCAAAAACAGTTCGCACATCCGAACAAAAACAAATAACCGTTCTAAACTTTGCAAGTCGTTCTTCAGCAGGAACGCCATGCAATTTTTCTAACGTCAGGTTTACATTATCCTGATACGTAGCATTTTCGCCTGCAAAGCGGGCTGTACGCACTCCGGGCTGGCCGTTTAATGCATCAACCTCTAATCCTGTATCATCGGCAATTGTGGGCAAACCTGTTAAATCGTACAATGTTTTTGCCTTTAAGTACGCATTTTCCTCTAAGGTTTCGCCAGTTTCCTCAACGTCAATTCCTTCGGGATAAACATCGGCAATAGATACAACCTCCACATCGGGAATCACCTGTTTCAGAATGGCTTCCATTTCTTCCCGTTTATGCGCGTTATTTGTTGCTAATAATAATTTCATAGTTGTTAGTGTATATGTTGTTGCTATCGCCTGATGGCACCAAATGTTGCTTACTACATCTCCACGTCTTGCCAAGGAGAACGTTGTGTTTATTTAACTATTTCTCAGACGCGAAGCATCGTGTCTCTACGAAAAATAAAACACTTTAGAAATTCCACGCGTTTGTAATGACTGTCATACCCGAGAAATCGGGTATCCATTTTACGTAGAAAGAGACTTATGGATTCCCGATAAACGCTTATTCAGCGTTTTCGGGAATGACTATCCTTGCTTTACACCATTCTATTTGAAACTTAAACAGTTCCTGAATAATTCTTTAACAACTTCTCAACGATTCCCTTACTTTCTTAACCGTCTTTCTTCTCCGCAGAATGTATGCTGTGTTTGTAATCGCGGTGTGGTGCGGTCACGCGATAGCAGATAATACCTCTACTCAACAAACATGGTAAAGTGATACAAACTGATTCCGGCGGCAACAGCTGCGTTAAGCGATTCTGCCAAACCCGCGCCCATAATAGTGTACTCGTGGCTTAACAGTTTGCGTATTACCGGCGAAATCCCGTGCGACTCACTGCCAATGATGATACCGAAATTCTGTTGTGGTTCACATTCTTCTATTGGTAATGTTGCCTCTAAGGTTGCTCCGTATAACTCGTGTGTTTGCTTGTACTCTGTTAGTGTTTGTTGCAAATCTGTTTCTATAACATTGCAATGAAACAGCGAACCCATTGTAGAGCGCACAGCCTTAGGATTATATCTATCCACCGAACCTTTGTTTAACAAAATAGTTTGCACCCCAAACCAATGCGCCGTACGGATGATAGTTCCAACATTGCCGGGGTCGTTAATGCCATCCAACGCAATGAACGACGTTACAGGTGTAATTAGTTGATGGTAAAACGACGCAACTGCTACCACACCTTGCGGCGATTTTGCATCGCAGATATATTCAAAGTGATAGTTGTTTGCTGTGTATACCGGAATGTTTAGCTTGAGTAATGTTGTAATAAGTTCTTGTTGTGTTTCTACGACATCAGTTCTTACAACTACAAGCTCAATGGTAAAGGTACTGTTCAATAACTCCTGAACTATTTTAGGTCCTTCGGCAATAAACTTTTGGTCTGCGTCTCTGATTTTACGAATGTGCAGATTTTTGATAAACTTCCTCATCCGTTCCGGCAATTGCTGAACTGTTGTCATCTAATCACTTTCTTCCGATGTTTGCATAGATTATTCACGGCAAAATTACACAAGTACACTCATGAATATTGCAGAACTTCTTCGCAAAAAACGGTATGGCAAAAATTTATCCTCGGCAGAAATAGAAACATTTATTACCGGCGTAACCAACAACACCGTAAACGAAGCCCAAGCCGCCGCATTTTGTATGGCTGCATGTACCACAGGTCTTAATGCAGAAGAAATCAGCGCGCTTACGTTATCAATGGCAAAAAGCGGCGACACCTTACACTTTAGTTCATTGCCTCTAAAACGTATTGATAAACATTCTACTGGTGGTGTGGGCGATAAGCTATCATTGCTGCTTGTTCCACTGGTTGCAGCGTGTGGTGTAGCTGTACCGATGATGTCCGGCAGAGGTTTGGGGCACACCGGCGGCACCGTTGATAAACTTTCTTCCATCCCCGGTTTCCGCATGAGTTACACCAACAACGAACTCAATACTCTGCTCCAACAAAACAATTGCTTTATGATTCAACAAACGGAAACGGTAGCACCGGCAGATAGAATTCTCTATCAAATACGCGATGTTACGGGTACCGTGGAATCCGTTGGGTTGATTACAGCTTCTATATTAAGTAAAAAGTTAGTGGAAGATTTGGATGGACTTGTGCTTGATATGAAAGTTGGTAACGGTGCATTTATGCAAACACTTGATAGTGCCCGCGAATTAGCCGAAAGTATGATGTCCGTTGCACGGCAAGTTGGTTTGGGCATGACCATTGTGTTTACCAATATGAACCAACCCTTGGGAAATGCCATTGGCAACTGGCTTGAAATGAAAGAAACAGAAGAAAGTTTATGCAACATTGAATCAACACCAAACGATATACGTTTATTGTCAGTAGAACTTGCAGCCAGAATGGTTATGCTTGCAGATGCACAACTAACACTTCAGCAAGCACAAGCAAACGTTGAGCATGTTTGGAACAATGGCTCTGCATTGCAACGCTTTTATGCCATGATTTCCCAACAAAACGGTGATTGGAATTCTGCCGTAGAAAAATACAGCAATACGTACCAACACCCGATACTTGCAATGGAAAGCGGTTATGTTTCTGCTTTTTTAACACGTGAGTTAGGATTAGCAGCCATTGACTTAGAAGCCGGACGTAAAGTACAAACTGATACGATTGATTACAGCGCAGGAATTATTCTGCACAAAAAAATAGGCGACGCGGTAGAAGTTGGAGAACCAATTGCAACCGTGTACGGGAAGCGGGAACTTGTAACACCGGACATTGCCCAAACAATCATGCAATGTATTAGCATTGCACCGGAAGCACCAACACCGGAAAAATTAGTGCTTGATGTTTGGGAATTGTAACAATTTGTGGAAAGTTTTTGTCCTTGTGTTAAGAAAGTTCTTTAATTTTTATCCAAATACTCCGTAGGTTTACAACCAACAACACGGAAGTACATAAACAAAAACAGCATTATGGATTATTTCGACGCATACGAAGAAGTGTATTCCGCCATTGAACGGTATGCAGATGAACATGGGCATCCGCCAACTAAAATATGTATTGCTCCGGCACTATACCGTTGGCTACGTGAAATGCAAAAGGAATCCGCACTTCTTAACCCCAACGAAGAACAAACAGCATCGGCATTAAACACGCGCTTTGGGGCAATCCCCATAGAGATTGATGAGTTATTAACTCCCTACGAAATCATTACCGAGTAGTTACCGAAGCCGCTGCACCATATAACATTGTGGACTACGCATCATGTTCACTGCCCCATACGTACATACCTGAAATTGCTTTGGCGATAACTGCCGAACAAACTGCTCTACTGCCTGCACTTCACTTGCACCTGCTTCATGTCCCGGATACACAACTACGCTTAGTACTCCACTAACCGCAAGAACATTACAACAACATTCAATGGTTAACACCGTATCATTGGCATTAGTAGTAACGGATTTATCGCCACCGGGAAGATACCCACAATTCATCATTACAATATCCAAGGTTTCAACGCCAAGCTCTTGCATACACGCAAGCACCTCGGTACAACTGCGGTTGAACAATCTATAATTTGTAAACGGAGTTTGTTGTAACAATTGCTCTGCGTTATCAAGTGCTGTCTGTTGAACATCGGTACCAAACACTATTCCATCTTCGGCTACTACACTAAGTAAGAACGCTGTATCACCACCATTCCCTACCGTGGCATCAAATGCTACACGCGCTTGGACAGCAAACTCACGCACAAACCTATGCGAAAACTCAACAGCAGACCACATCATAATTTATCACTTATGTTTACGTACTGCAAGATACTCATCGTTCCCCTCACAAGCCGAAGCAATCCTTCAGCGCGCAAACCCGGTGCGAGCCAACCGTTGTGCGGCGCATTTAATTTTTGAACTATTCATTCTCAATACTAGTAGCGACGCGATGCTTCGTGTCGGGATTCTTGTTTCAATTAATACTGATCTTCTGTCCCACCATTTGTTGAGCGAAGCACACATGACTCGACGTAATTACACGGCAAACGTCCTTTGCAGACTCAGGAAGTTATGCCAAAACTTATAATCGTATGATGTATTACAAGTTTTTGTGACTCAGTTTCTTGATATTACCTATTATTATAAAATATTATTAAGAAAAACAAAGTAATTGTGTTTATGTTTGATAACTTCGCAATAAGTAGTAGTTCTTATTACATTTTAAAGGAATTGATCTATGATTTATCGACAATTCATCCGCTTAGTATTTTGTGCATTATTCGTTCCTACTATTTTTATTTTTCAAAGTTGCGATCCTGCTCTTGCACCTGAAGTTCATAGTACTCCTTATTACTTTTTATTTGTATCTACAAATGGTGGTGAACATTGGTATCAGAAAGAAATCTCTGGCTCAATCATTGGCTTCGTGCCAAATCAAGCTGCAATGTTTAGCACAGATCATGGTGAAGGTTTCTCTAAAATTCTCATTTCTGATATGTTTCCTTCATCTAAATGGGACTATACAGGTATGTCAGATCCTGATCGTTTTTGTGCTACCAGTGAGTTGACTTCCGAGGGGGAAATTTGGTGTTCTTTTGAGAGGAAGACATATAGGTTAAATCAAACATCCCTGATTGAAGCGTATAATGGAACTGTTAAAGAGATTAGATTTCTTCGTTCTAACAGTCAGTATGGTTGTATTAATACTGGTCAGGGTATTCTTTACACTTCGGATGCCGGACAAACATGGAATCAGTCGGAGACACATTTGGGTGGGAGTTTAAGCCGTTTGGTATTAGCGAATGATAGTACCTATTTCATCTATTCAGACTCACTGTTTTTACATCAATCAACTGATCATGGCAAGACATGGACAAATCTGGGTAGTAATTCTATGGAGTATTACAATTATTCATTATATGATAGTACAGGATTTTATCTTAGTACTGATGGGACTTTGTATCGCTCTACAGATTACGCAGCGCATTGGACTGAGTTTACCTTACCAATGTTTCCGGATTTAACAGCTCAAAATCCCGAAATATTCGAAAGTATTGCATCGGGTACATGGGTAGTAGGCGAACATGGTGTTATCTACAAAACTAATGATGAACGTAAACAGTACACGAACAATAAATTTTACATTACAACATATATTAACGATGGATCAAAAATACTACATCATTCACTCTTGATTGAAGGCAATCAATACAATAAACTCAGATTTAGTAAGATTTTTGTAAACAGACAGAATCCAAACTTGCTTGCAGTAGTACTTTTTGAAACCCTTTAACAACTTCCATTCATATTAACGAAGTAAATGCTACACGCGCTTGGACAGCCAACTTATGCACAAACCTATGCGAAAACTCAACAGCAGACCACATCATAATTTATCACTCATGTTTATGTCCTGCAAGATAATCATCGTTCTCCTCACAAGCCGAAGCAATCCTTCAGCGAGCCAAGCGTTGTGCGGCGCAGGTTTTCACAAACTAGCTATTATGATGCCGCTACTCTGTAGCTTTGCTTGTTGAACATTAGCTCCGAAGGGGCGACATCCTCATAGGTAGGTAAAATTTCCCAACATCTTATTCCTGCGATGCTGTAACGTTGTTTCCCGACAGGGTTGCGGCGCAGTATAGGTTGCTTCGGCAGAGGCGGGAACCACATTACTTTTGTTCAAAACGAGCTACGTTATATTTAGCAGGAATGGGAATTCCGTTGAGGATGTTATCGACTAACAACTTAGACATTAGCGGAGCAAGCAACGCACCCTTAGAGCCAAGTCCGTTGATAGTGTGAATGTGTTTCCATTGTTTGTGTTGACCAACCACGGGCGTTATATCTTTTACAACCGGTCGCACACCTGCTAATGCCGATTCTACCGTAAACGGACATGTAAGTAACTGAGCAAGTTCGGTCGTAAGCATGGCTACAGATTCATTACCCGGAGTTGTATCGGAGAAGTTCCAAACGTACGTTGCCCCAAACCGGAATATGTTGTTTTGAATATGTGCCAGATACTTTCCGTTGGAAATAATGACGGGGAAATCGCCGGAGTTAACACCGGGAATATGAATGTTGATAAACTCACCTTTTGCATGAATAGTAGGAACGTACTCAAACAATGTATGATATGCAGAACGCCAGCCATCGCAAAAGATAAGATGGGAATATCGTTCCCCCATGTATGTGCAATAGTCTTGATGGAGAGTAAGTTCGTTAGTGGTAAATGTTTGTTCGCTCAATATCCCAAGTGCTTTAAAGTAGTTACGATAGAACTCTAAGAAAGCAGTTGTATGTAACCGTGCGGCATTAGGAATATGAACAACGTGTTCAGGGATTTTTGTATGCCGGTACAATTCGGGGAATTGTTCGGGTGTTTGAGAAAACAGATGAGCGGCATTTTTCTGAATCAAAAACTGCGATTGTTTTTCCCAGCGCTGGTATTCATCGTACGTGTGAATATACCGCAACACGTTAACCGAGTTATAAGCATCGGGCACCTGGCGGTATTGTTGTTCAGCCAGTATTTTTTGAGTGAGGAAGTCCGGCGAAAGGGTGAATCTCTTACCGATAACGGGGTTCATAAGCCCAGATGCAACCCGTGATGCGGAGAATTCCGGGGTATCGAGTATTTGAATGGAACAACCATGCTCCAGAAGCTGTTTTGCTATGATAGTACCTGCTAATCCCTGCCCTATTATTAAAAAATCACTCATTACCCTGAAACATCCCTAAAAATTAACGGTTATTGTCTGTAAAGCATAGGTAATATACAGACTTTTCCTTTGGCTTTTCCACATAACAATTGTATTTTTGCCCCATGACAATAATGAAGTACATACTATTCAGCGTTTTGCTAACAACAGTACTCTTTGCAGGAGAGGTTACGTTTTCGTATTTCACAACGAAATCGGACGGTAAAGATATTACTGTTTCTTGGCAGCCTAGCACAGAAAAGAATGTAGTTCGTTACGAAATTGAGCGTTCTGCGGATAACCAAACATTCCGCACTGTTGCTACGGTTGAGGCAAAAGGTACTTGGGCTAATTACAACTGGATAGACCAGGATGTTTTTATGAAACAAACCCATACCCAGCAGAACACCATTACCAAAGGTAATTTTTATTACCGTCTGAAGATAATTTATTCCGATAACACAACTGCATATTCTAACTCTTCGGCAGTTGTTCATAATATCAGCAGTGTACGCCGTACCTGGGGTATGATAAAAGAAATGTTCAAATAATTTTGAACTTTCCCCATTCCATTCTGTTCCTACTTCATTTTTTTTACCGATTTTGCAGTTACTTCAACAATATCATGCGCAGTATCATGACGTTTGTTCGTTCCGGCATTATAGCATTTGTTAGTATTCTTCTTTGTTGCCAATCGTTTACGTTGGCAAAGGTTGGTGATGACCATACTCAGCACCAATCGTGTATTATTCTCCCAAAAAAGAAAACGGGAAAAGTGATTTTTGAACGTGTACGCCCACGAATGGAATTTCAGTATGTAACCCCAAAAGGATATTTTAAGATTCATTACGATACCACTGAAGCGCACGCGGTACGAACTATCGACAGAAATAGCAACAAGATTCCGGATTATATTGATTCTGTTGCGAGTATTCTTGATGAAGCATACGAGGTAGAAGTAAACAGACTAGGATTCAGAAAACCAATCCCTGATTTTGACGACCCTAAAACAACGGATATATACGTAGTACAGTTAGGGAAAGCACCCGGATTTTCATTTGAGTCATCGAACTATGTTGGGTATTATGGCATTACCGTACCAGAGGATTCTTATCAATCATCGTGTTCACCGGATACAAGTCAATCATTAAATACTTCATCGGCATTTATGTTGATTGATAATGACTTTGCCGAAACAGATTCGCTCTATAGTATAAGTGGTAAAGCACGCAGAACTTATTCTGATACTGGGTACGCGGCACTACGTATTACATGTTATCATGAGTTTAATCATGTTTTACAAATGGCGTATAAGTTTGGTGAAATCTCACAGATGTTTTTTGAGTTGACTAGTACATGGTTAGAGCATATTGCAGACCCAAACACTACCGATTATTTCCAATATCTAAAGGGGTTGTTTAACTCTTCGGAGAGTGAATACCTTTCTGACAATGATAATGCAGTTCGTGCCGGATATAATCATGCATTTGTACTACAATATCTCCAAAAGAATTTTGGTAATACTATTGCTTCGGAATGGTGGGAGTTAATTGGCAGTTGTGTTGAACCATATACTGCATTAGATAGTGTCTGTAAAAGCCGTGGAACAACCTTCCCAGCACAATGGAATACGATGATGAAATGGATCTACTTTACCAATTACCGAGCAAAAGATACAACGTACTTTAGCAATGCTGTATTAATGCCATTGATTAAACCTAATAACGATGGCGGTAACAATGGGTCTGATATGGAATACACAAATCCATCGTACGGACGTTCGATATCACTTTATCCGTTTCAATTCAAACTTGTTCGGTGTTTGTTACCTTCAACCGTACAGAACACACCTGATACAGTAGATTTTATTGCTACGAACACAAATATCGAAAACGCGATCCATTCCAGTAAAACCTCAACAGAATACCAACTGACCATTACACGTGGTCAGATAAGTAATTCGGTTCGGATTGGTGCATCAGATTACTACTACGCAACAACTGTGTTACCCAAAAGAGAAAACTTTTACGATACACTGTTCTATAACGGTGGTTTTGTAACACAATTGCTTTCTTCGCCCTATCCGCAGCCGTTGTCTATATCAAAAGACAAGATGCTTACATTCCCTATCCCCGATGATATTCCGGCCGGCTCGAATGTAAAGCTGACGGTATTCTCGCCGGATATAGGTGGATATGAAGTTGAGAATAAATTTAAGCCCGGTTATGCACGAGTAATTGTAATAGATAAAAAACGTGTTATTCAATGGGATGCAATTCCGGCTGAGTTATCAACGGGTATCTATATTTACTCCATTGAGTACAACGATAAAACATTCCTCGGTAAATTTTTAGTAAACCCATAATGTCTGTCCGTATCACTCTTCAATCAGTAACAAAGTCTTTCCATAACAGGAAAAGTATCTTTGCGCCTGTGCAGGCAGAATATAGATCGGGCGAAGTAATTGCAATTACCGGCAGTAACGGTACAGGTAAGTCTACGCTTTTAAAGATAATAGCAAAAACACTTCAGCCAACTAACGGCACGTGTATGTGGTTTGAAAACGATAGCACTGTTAATGAGGGAACATATCATTCCTTAATGGGATTCTCCGCACCGTATTTAAACCTGTACGATGAATTTACCGCAGATGAACACTGCAAACTCAACTGTAGTTTACTTGGGATACCATTTCAGGAAAGCAGAGCCGATGAACTATTCTCAATGTTTGGGTTAACCAAACGCAAAGACGATGCTATCAAAACATTTTCATCGGGGATGAAACAACGTGTGAAGTTGATTTTAGCATTGCAACATAATCCACAGGTGCTCTTGCTTGATGAGCCCACCACCAACATGGATACAAAAGGAATAGACACATTGTACGCTGTTCTTGAGCAAGAAAAGAAACGTACCCCACTCATAATCTTTGCCACCAACGAACAAAGCGATATAGATTTTTCTACATCTCAACTTGCTTTGCAATCAACATCTATTTAAAGCACTTCCAATCCCTTACGGAAAGCACTCACTATGCTTTCTGCGTGAACATTCCAATCGTATTTGGTTTCAGCATCGTACCTTGCGCCGTTGGATATTGTTGTTTTCAGCGTAGGGTTATTCATAACCGTAAGAATTTTCTCGGCTAAATCTTGCGGGTTGTTTTCTTTTGCATACACGCCATTAACGCCATCGGTAATTACGTCTGCAATCTGCCCAACTGGACTAACAATAATTGGTTTTTGCATAGCCATGTATTCAAACAGTTTGGTGGGTGACCCAAAGAATTCCGTACCATCGGGGTTGTGAACAGTTGGCGAAGTTACCACATCGCAAGCTGCAACATGTGCAGGAACCTCATCATGTTTTACCAGACCTGTAATAGTTGTGTACTGCCGGACATTATCTTGTCCCAAAATCTCTTCAACTTTTTTCCGTAAACCGCCATCGCCTACAAACAGAAAGTGTATGCTTGGGTCTTGCTTAATAACTTGATTCACCGCCTCGGCTAATACGGTTACACCATGCCATTGGCCAAACGTTCCCACAAACCCACATATCTTCTTTCCGCCAAGGTTATACTTCTCCCGCACCCACGTGCCATCAACTGTTGGCGAGAAACGTTGTGGGTCAACACCGTTGGGTACAACAAACACTTTGCGTTCATCTACGCCTAACTGCACAACTGTTTTCTTCATTACCTTCGATACCACGGTAATTGCTGTAGCATGTTGCAACGCAATATCTTCTGCCCATGTAAGCAATTTTTCAAAGTATAACTTCCCCCAATTTTTCTTCATCCACACTTCCGAGCCATCAAACTGCAACACATACGGAATTCCCAGTTCGCGTTGTATTAAAGCACCGGTAATATTAAAGCCACTGTGACGCTGATATATAAAGTCGGGCTTGAATCGTTCTATAATACCGCGTACTTCCTTTTTTACTTTCCAGTTGTGCGGAATAGAAATAACTTCCGGTAAGTTGTTGTACAACGGCGAGAAATCTATCGTGTGAACTCGCATTCCATCGGGAACGGGTAACGGACAGCTGGTAACAACTTCTACGTTATGCCCGCAGTTGCGTAATCCGGCAAGCATACCTTTTTGCATCGAAAACGAGCCGCCATCGGTTGCCGCGCCATATTGGTCAGTCCGTACAAACAATACATTCATGCTCGTTTTCCTTTACGTAAGATTGGGAACATCACGTACGCCCATGCAATCATTGCTACACTTGCAATACACTCCGCCACCAGAAACGGCAGTTCTACAAACAGCAGACGAACAACAGAAAAACTATTCTTACTTCCCGCTTCATCTATAATAGCAGCATCCTTTATTCCCAATACAAAGAACAACATTTTCCAGATTATCTGGAAACGTTGGAACTTCAACTCCTTTGTACCAACCACAACCGCAGTAGCATTGTGCTCTACAATCAACTGTTTAATTCGCTTTGGTTGCGATATAATTTTATCGTCAATTTTCACAACAACTACCTGCGCATCGGTACTATGTTGTTGCAGAATTTCCGGGTTACCGGATATCAGTAATAGTAATGTCATCTTCTTTGTTTTCAGCCCGTAATGGTTTCTACAAAAATACCGTTCCTGTGCATAGACAGAACGTTCTATTTCCAAATTACCGTTTTGGTGGGACGCTGAACCTACCCGGCACTATCACGATAACCATATTTTGGAAAGTGCCGTACCTTCCCGCAGAATAAGGTATTTACTTGCAAGCCATAGGGTGCGGCTTGGAACAAAAAATAATTCTCTTTACTACCAAACAAAAAATCTCACGTAGTTTTGCGGTGTATCACATTCCACCAAGCAGCATGTCAGGCACACAAAAAGAACAACAGGCGCAACTATCGCAGCGCGAAACCTATAAAATGATTGATAAGTTTTTATCGAGCGGGTTTACCTCTACCGATGAACT
>JAIBAE010000001.1 GCA_019695345.1 Bacteroidota bacterium
TAGACTTAGCAACAAGTGAAGTCAACGGTGTATTACCAATTGCCAACGGTGGAACCAACAGCAGTACGGCGTTGAATAACAACCGCATCATGGTATCAAGTGGTGGAAGTATAGTTGAAGCTGGCGCGTTAACGAACGGACAGTTGTTGATAGGTAGTACAGGAGCAGCGCCTGTAGCAGCAACATTGACGGGAGGAACAGGAATCAGTATCAGTAATAATGCAGGAAGTATAACAATAAATAGTACAGCCAGCCAGATAAGTAACGGAACAACAACAAACTCAACCTTACGCTGGAATGGAACGAACTGGGTAGAGAATACATCATTGCTTGCAACGGCAACAGGAAGTGTGACGGTAGGTGGAAACAGTCAGGCGGGAACGATGTTGCTTAGCGACGGTTCTGTCAGCGCAAAAACAGCAACAATAGGTGTAGCAACGTTAGGCGCAAATAGAATATATACAATACCCGAATCAGGCAATAATGCAAGTTTTGTGATGACCGAAGGTACACAAACCATAAATGGAAGTAAAACCTTTGGCAGTACGTTAACGATTACTCCGTTCAGCAGTGCGGGTGTTGTTAAGAACAATGCAAGTGGAGTATTGAGTAGTGGCACTGTGAGCTTGTCATCGGCAAGCGAAGTCAGTGGTGTATTACCAATAGCCAACGGTGGAACAAACAGCAGTACGGCATTGAACAACAACCGCATCATGGTATCAAGTGGTGGAAGTATAGTTGAAGCTGTCGCGTTAACGAACGGACAGTTGTTGATAGGTAGTACAGGAGCAGCCCCTGTAGCAGCATCGTTAACAGCGGGAGCAGGAATAACAATAACACCGGGAGCTGGAACAATAACAGTAAGTAGTTCCATAGCAAGTGTAGGAGCCGGAACAACAAACAATTCAACGTTGCGGTATAACCTTGCAACAAGCCAATGGGTAGAGAACACGAATATTCAAACCTCGGCAGGTGTGTTAACACTTGGTTCAAACAGTAATGCAGGAAGTATAGTTATAAACGATGGTCAGGCAACTTCAAAGACGGCAACATTATCGTTGGCTAACTTAGCAGCAAACCGTGTATATACAATACCCGAATCAGGCAATAATGCAAGCTTTGTAATGACCGAAGGTACACAAACCATAAATGGAAGTAAGACCTTTGGCAGTACGTTAACGATTACTCCGTTCAGCAGCGCGGGTGTTGTTAAGAACAATGCAAGTGGAGTATTGAGTTCAGGGCAAGTTACTCTGACTACAGATGTAACAGGTGTATTACCAATAGCCAATGGTGGAACGAACAGCAGTACGGCATTAAACAACAACCGTATCATGGTATCAAGTGGTGGAAGTATTGTTGAAGCTGGTGCGTTAACGAACGGACAGTTGTTGATAGGTAGTACAGGAGCAGCGCCTGTAGCAGCAACATTGACGGGAGGAACAGGAATCAGTATCAGTAATAATGCAGGAAGTATAACAATAAACAGTACAGCCAGCCAGATAAGTAACGGAACAACAACAAACTCAACCTTACGCTGGAATGGAACGAACTGGGTAGAGAATACATCATTGCTTGCAACGGCAACAGGAAGTGTGACGGTAGGTGGAAACAGTCAGGCGGGAACGATGTTGCTTAGCGACGGTTCTGTCAGCGCAAAAACAGCAACAATAGGTGTAGCAACGTTAGGCGCAAATAGAATATATACTATTCCCGAAGCAGGTAACAATGCAAGCTTTGTGATGACGGAAGGTACACAAACAATAAACGGAAGTAAGTCATTCACAAGTAATGTCCTCTTAACTAATAGCGGAACAGCTACCGAATTGAGATTGTATGAGCCAAGTGCAAGTGGTAATAACTATACTGCTTTTAAAGCATCAGGGCAACTGGCAGATATAACCTATACATTGCCAACATCTGCACCTACTGTAAATCAGATTCTTAGTAGTGATGCAAGTGGAAACTTAAGCTGGGTAACACCATCAACAGTTGCAACGGCATTGCCGTTATCTGGTTTAACGGCGGCAACAGCCACAAACAGTATTAATAGTGCGGACTACGCTCAAACATGGGCATGGAATACACTGTCAAGTAATTCTGCTCTAACTTTGTCGTCAACAAGTACAGCCGCGGCTAGTAATACGCAAACCCTCTTAAATATTTCTATGAGTGGGGCAAATGCTACAGCTACCCAAACTACATACGGAATGCAGATAGCCAACACACACACAGGAACTACATCAACAAACATCGGATTAAGTGTTAGTGCAAGTGGTGGTACTAATAACTATGCCTTAGTAGTACCAAATGGTAATGTTGGAATAGGTACTTCATCTCCGGCTTTACCGCTTCATGTAGTAAATACCGGTAGTCAGTTGAGATTAGCATATGATGCAACCAACTATACTTCCTTTACAGCAATGAATAATGGAAATTTTGGTATTAATCCCACTGGTGGTTTAACATCATTCACCGGTATGGTTTCAACATCAAATACACTAATGGTTTCTTCAGGCGGAGCAAATATTACTGGTAACAGTACAGTAACTGGTACCTTTGGTGTTGGTGGTCATGTTTCTCTTACAAATTCCGGCAGTGCGAGCGAGTTGCGTTTCTACGAACCAAGTGCTGGCGGTACTGAGTACTCAGCGTTTAAAGCAGGGACTCAAAGTGCTAACTTAACATATACATTGCCAACAGTAGCACCAACAGCAAATCAGGTATTAAGCAGCGATGCAAGCGGAAACCTTAGCTGGGCTACACCATCTACAACGGCAACGGCCTTGCCGTTATCAGGTTTAACCGCCGCAACAGCAACAAACAGTATCAATAGTGCAGATTATGCTCAAACCTGGGCTTGGAATACACTGTCAAGCAATTCAGCATTAACATTGTCATCAACAAGTACGGCAGCGGCAAGTAATACACAGAAGATATTAAATATCTCGCTAAGCGGAGCAAATGCAACAGCATCACAAACAACATACGGTCAGTACACAACAAATACACACACTGGTACAAGCTCAACAAACATTGCAGGGTACTTTAGTGCAAGTGGTGGGACTGTTAATTATGGAATCGTTGTTCCAAGTGGAGAAGTTGGAATTGGAACTGCAACACCAGGTTACGGATTAGAGGTTGATAAAGCAACATTCTATTTCCATACAGGTGCAACACCATATATGTATGGTGCAAACTCAGGAACTGTTGCTATTGGATTTTCATCGGCAGCAGCAAGCACGCTTGGTGTTGGAGGCAATACTTCTATTGGGTACTCTTATGCAAGTATTGCAGCACCTACCGATGGTTTGATTGTAAAAGGTACAACCGGTATAGGAACAAGTTCACCAAGCCAGAAATTACATGTAGCCGGGAATATACTTGTTGACACAAGCGCGGCAAGTACGGCGGGTAAAATAATCTTTAACAACCCTGCGCGGACATTTGCCACAAGTTTCAAAGCTGGCGCTCAAACTATTGATGTAGATTATACTTTACCAACATCAGCACCAAATGCCGGCAATGTATTAAGTAGCACTGCGGCAGGTGTTTTAAGTTGGGTTGACCCCGCCGCAGTTGCAAACGCTTGGTCATTATCAGGGAATAGTGGTACAAATTCAACAACAAACTTCTTGGGAACAACCGACAACACAGACTTGGTAATAAAAGTAAACAATACCAAATCAGGCTTAATTAATATTGCACAATACAATGTAACTTTGGGATATGAATCCGGCTTAAATCTGTCATCCGGAAGTTATAATACATTCTATGGTGCCGGTGCCGGTAAAACAAACACAACACAAGGTGTAAATACTTATGTAGGTCACGAGGCAGGACGTGATATCAATGCTGGTGGCGGTTATAATACTATCATGGGTGCCGGTGCCGGTAAGTTATCAACTACACTTGGTACTTCTGTATTTATTGGAGCAAATACCGGTGGTAGTGCAACTGGTAACAATGCAACATATGTTGGAGCATATGCCGGAAGAAACTCAACAGCCGATAACAACACACTTCTTGGTTATAATGCTGGGTATTACAACACAACCGGAGCAAATAATACTTTAGTAGGTACTAGTGCGGGACAAGGTCCCTCATCAAATGCGCATTCTAACAATACAATGTTGGGATATCGTACCGGTTACGGAGTAACAAGTGGTTCGAACAATATCTTGGTTGGTTATCAAAGCGGCGATGCTCTTACTACAGGTTCAAACAACATAGTAATCGGCTACGATATTGATGCACCAAGTGGAACAAGCAGTAATCAATTATCAATTGGAAATATCATTTATGGCACAAGTGTAAATGGAAGCGGTACAATAATCTCAACCGGTAATATTGGTATCGGAACAAATGCACCAAGCCAACGTTTACACGTAGCAGGTAATATTCTTGTTGACACAAGCGCGGCAAGTACGGCGGGTAAAATAATCTTTAACAACCCTGCGCGGACATTTGCTACAAGTTTCAAAGCTGGTGCTCAAACTGTTAACTTAGATTACACACTACCAACAACTGCACCAACGGCAAACCAAGTGCTAAGCAGTGATGCAAGTGGAAACCTTAGTTGGGCAACACCATCAACAACAGCAACTGCATTGCCATTGTCAGGGTTAACCGCAGCTACAGCAACTAACAGTATCAACAGTGCAGACTATGCTCAAACATGGGCATGGAACTCGTTGGGTAGTACTTCGGCTTTAACGTTATCAACAACATCAACTGCTGCTGCAAGTAATACGCAAACGTTATTAAATATCTCAATGAGTGGGGCGAATGCTTCTGCTACTCAAACAACATACGGAATGCAGATAGCCAATACACACACAGGAACATCATCAACAAATGTTGGGTTGAGTGTAAGTGCAAGTGGTGGAACAAACAATTATGCATTGGTTATTCCTAGTGGAAATGTCGGAATAGGAACAACAACGCCAACGCGGGCGTTAGATGTAAGCGGGACATTTAATGCAACCGGAGCGGCAACATTAGGTTCAACACTTGGTGTAACAGGAGCAACAACATTATCTTCAACACTTGGTGTAACAGGAATAACAACATTTGATAACTCCATTAAAATACGCGAAGGCGGAGCATCTCCAACGTTTTATACTACATTTCAAGGTGGCGACCAAAGTGCCAATCTTACATATACACTACCAACAACTGCACCAACGGCAAACCAAGTGCTAAGCAGTGATGCAAGTGGAAACCTAAGTTGGGCAACACCATCAACAACAGCAACATCATTACCATTATCAGGTTTAACCGCCGCAACAGCAACTAACAGTATTAACAGTGCAGACTTCGCTCAAATATGGGCATGGAATACACTGTCAAGCAATTCAGCATTAACGTTGTCATCAACAAGTACTGCTGCAGCAAGTAATACACAAAAGCTGTTGAATATCTCGTTAAGTGGTGCTAACGGAACAGCATCGCAAACAACCTATGGGCAGTACACAACCAATACGCATACAGGCACAACCTCAACAAACGTGGCAGGGTACTTTAGTGCAAGTGGTGGTACAAATAATTATGGTTTGATTGTAGCAAGTGGTTATGTAGGTATAGGAACCACAATACCAACAGTAACATTACACAATATCACAACTGATGCAGCTACTGCAACAACAACCATAGGCGAAACAGTAGGACATAACTCAAGCGGCACACCCGCGACAAGTTTTGGAGTGGGTACAAAGTATACATTACAAAGTAGCACCACAGCCGACCAAGATGCAGCACAAATAAGCACAATTTGGACAACAGCTACTCATGCATCGCGCACGAGTGCATTAACGTTCTCTACAGTAACAAGTGCAGCAGCGTTATCAGAAACAATGCGAATAACAAACGGACAAGTAGGAATAAACACAACATCGTTAACAAGTGGAAGTACATTAGATGTTAAAGGGCATATAGCATTAAGTAACGGCGGAACAGCAAGCGAGTTGCGTTTTTACGAACCAAGCGGTAGCGGAAGTAACTACACCGCGTTTAAAGCACAGGCACAAGCAGCGGATATAACCTACACCTTACCTGCAGCAGACGCAACGGTAAGCGGGCAAGTACTCAGCTCAAATGCAGCCGGAACGTTAAGTTGGGTAACACCATCAACAACGGCAACAGCATTGCCGTTATCCGGTTTAACCGCAGCAACAGCAACAAACAGTATTAACAGTGCAGACTTCGCACAAACATGGGCATGGAACACGCTGTCAAGTAACTCTGCATTAACATTGTCATCAACCAGTACAGCCGCAGCAAGTAATACTCAAACATTGTTAAACATTACCATGAGTGGTGCAAACGCAACAGCCTCTCAAACAACGTATGGTGCGCAAATTTCTAACACGCATACAGGCACAACAAATACAAATGTTGGTTTATCTATTACGGCAAGTGGTGCTACAAACAATTACGCTTTGGTAATTCCTTCGGGATATGTAGGTGTAGGTACATCGGCTCCGGCAACATCGGTTGATGTTGATGGTGCTGTTTCTATGCGTCCGGGTACAGCAAGTATTACAACCGATAACCAAGCAGTTACGGTTTCTAACAGGTCGTTCTTGCGCTTAACATCTAATAGTACGCCGGCTAACAGAACCATCACACTTTCAAACGGATTACAAGATGGCCAGGTGCTGTATATCCGTATTGATGGTAGTGGAACATCAACAAATGGTGTTGAGATAGCTGATAGTGGAAATTGCAATCTTTCGGGGTTGGCGCAAATACTCGATGGTGGTGTTATTCAACTTATTTGGGATAGCAGTGCTACAAAATGGTTTGAAGTAACGCGTTCAAATAACTAATCGTAGTTGTACGATAGTAGAGTTTCCCTCTTTTGCCGAAGCGAGCCATACTGCGCCGTCACTCGGGCGGTACAAATCGGTTCAGCATCGCAAATAGTGAGAGCGAATTGTATAGTACGATAAACAATTGAAAATGAGTGATGGTTCTTTCTGGCAATATAATGGATGATTTGTGCAGAAGATACGATGCCATCATGCGATAGCAAATACAATTAGTAATTTCTGAATTAACGGATTTACGATGAGTTACGTAAAACATATCATACTAATTGGCGGTATCATAGTGTTGATGCATCCTGTTGTTGTGTGTGCACAAGGAAGCACAACACAGCAGGGTATTAGGTTTATACATCCAAACTCAACTACCAATGCTATATCGCTTGTGCCTCCATCCAGCATTACAAGTTATACGTTAACATTGCCGGGCACACAAGGTGCAGCAAGTTCGTATTTAATGAACGACGGCAGTGGAAATTTATCGTGGCAAACATTAAGCAGTAGTACGGCACTTTCTGGTATAACAGCCGCTACTGCAACGAACAGCATTAACAGTTCGAACTTTGGGCAGACATGGGCATGGAATACACTTGCCGGTACATCGGCACTAACATTATCTTCAACAAGTACAGCAGCGGCAAGTAATGCGCAAACGTTATTAAACATATCATTAAGCGGAGCTAATGCAACAGCCACACAAACAACGTACGGCATGCAAGTAGCCAACACGCATACGGGCACAAGTTCTACAAACATAGCAGGGTACTTTACAGCAAGTGGAGGTACTAATAACTACGGATTGATTGTAGCAAGTGGTAATGTTGGTATAGGAACAACTACACCCAATGCTTTATTGGATGTTAAGGGAAATGTGCTACTAACAAACGGCGGCACAGCAAGCGAGTTACGACTTTACGAGCCAAGTGCAAGCGGAAGTAACTACACCGGATTTAAGGCACAGGCACAAACAGCAGATGTTACCTACACCTTACCTGCTGCCGATGGAACAAGTGGATACGCTCTAACTACAAATGGTAGTGGAACGTTAAGTTGGGCAGCTGTTGCTAACTCTTCAACAGCATGGATGCGCGCAGGTAATTCTTCAACCACACCGGGTACTGATTTTGTAGGTACAACCGATGCTCAGGATTTGATGTTTAAAGTAAACAACACTGAGCGATTTACACTTAAGCAATCAACAGGATTTTTGCATCTTAACCAAACAAATCAAAACACAATGATGGGGTATCAGGTTGCCAATGCTTCGCCTAGTGGTGGCGCAAATACCGGTATTGGATATCAGTCGTTATATAACCTAACTACTGGTGCATCAAATGTTGCTCTTGGTTTTGTTGCAATGTCGCAAAATCAAACTGGCTCTCATAATACAGCATTAGGCACGGTAGCACTAAATGCAAATACTGGAAGTTACAATGTTGGTATCGGGTCGTGGAGCGGATATTGGATGACAGGGAGTAATAATACCGTGATTGGTTACTTGGCAGGGTATAATCACACTAACGGCAATTGGAATATATTTATAGGTGATTCGACCACCATACCTGCATCAACCACAGGTTCCAACCTTTTGAATATTGGCAATAGTATTTACGGAACAAACATCAGCACGGCTTCGCCAAAAATTGGGATTGCAACAAGTTCCATTGCAAGTGGTGCTACACTTGATGTTCGCGGACACATTGCGTTATCAAATGCAGGTTCGGCAAGCGAGTTACGTTTGTACGAGCCAAGTGCAAGCGGAAGTAACTACACCGCTTTTAAGGCACAGGCGCAAACGGCAGATGTTACTTACACCTTACCTGCCGCCGATGGCACAAGCGGGTATGTGCTGACAACAAATGGCAGCGGAACATTAACTTGGTCTGCAATATCAGCATCAACAGCATTATCCGGGATAACTGCCGCAACAGGTACAAACAGTATAAATAGTTCCAACTATGGTCAGACATGGCAATGGAATACACTTGCAGGTACGTCGGCACTTACTTTATCTTCAACAAGTACTGCTGCTGCAAGTAATGCACAAACGTTGTTGAACATAGCACTCAGCGGTGCAAATGCAACTGCAAGCCAAATAACATACGGAATGCAAGTTGCAAATACTCATACTGGTAGCGGTACTAATATCGCCGGGTACTTTTCTGCAAGTGGCGGTACAAATAATTATGCCCTTGTTGTACCAAGCGGGTATGTTGGAATTGGTACTGCCACACCGTCAAAACCATTAGATGTTATTGGTAATCTATCTAACAGTAATATTCTTTCTGTAACAAACCAAAGTAATTCCGGATATAGCAGTGTGGACTTTATGAATGATGTTGGAGCTCTATCGAGTACATTTGGTTTTGCCAACTCAGGTACCGGCGGAATTTTTAGCGGACGTGCCTATATGAACTCATACAATAACGATTTTGTGTTAACACGAAATTCATCGGAGTACTCGATATTTATTCAGGGCTCTTCAGGTAATATTGGATTGGGTACAAACAATCCGGTAACAAAACTTGATGTTACAGGAACAACATCATTATCAAACACCGGAACTGCGAGTGAATTGCGGTTTTATGAGCCAAGTGGAAGTGGTTCCAATTACACTGCTTTCAAGGCAGGAACTCAGTCTGCAAATGTTACGTACACGCTTCCTACTTCTGTGCCAACAACTAATCAGTATTTAGAATCTGATGCAAGTGGGAATTTGAGTTGGAAGTTCTCTCCGCAGTTTATCAGAAAAACAGCTGATGAGTCGCTTTCGTCTAATACAACATTACAGGATGATGATGAGTTACAGTTTAGTGTTGGTGCAAACGAAACTTGGGAGATTATTGCAGATTTAGATGTGTATGGTGCCAGCGGTGCTATTAAGGTAGCCATAACTATTTCCAGTGGTACCCTGCATGTTTATACGTTTCAGGAAGGAAATGGAACAGAGCAAGGTGAGTGGTTAACTAGTTCGGGAACTGCAAATACAAATGCAATTACCGTTGTTGATGCAAAAACCATTGTGAACTTTAAAGGATTGATTATTACTGGTGGAACCGGAGGTACTGTAAAGATTAGGTGGGCTCAGAATTCATCCAGTGGTACTACTACTGTAAAGGCAAATTCTTATATGGTTGTTAAGCGTTGGCAGTAGTGGTACTATCCGGCAAGCTGTGTTGATATAAATGTATATGGTTGGGTGCCGTCGGGCGACAGCAAAAAATATAGTATGTAGTGTATTCTGAATTAATGGATTAACGATGAAATACGGAAAACATAGTTCAATATTAATATTCCTGCTTTTAGCAGGAGTACCAATGTGTGTATGGGCACAAGGAAGTACAACTCAGCAAGGTATTAGGTTTATACATCCAACGTCAACTACAAATGCTATATCACTTGTGCCGCCATCAAGTATAACAAGCTATACGCTAACATTGCCCGGTACACAAGGGGCTGCAAGTTCGTATTTAATGAACGATGGCAGTGGGACTTTATCGTGGGCAACATTAAGCAGTAGTACGGCACTTTCTGGTATAACAGCTGCAACAGCAACTAATAGTATAAACAGCTCTAACTTTGGGCAAACATGGGCATGGAATACCCTTGCAGGAACATCCGCATTAACGTTATCATCCACAAGTACAGCCGCTGCAAGTAATGCCCAAACATTACTGAATATCTCACTAAGTGGTGCTAATGCTACAACTACGCAAACAACGTATGGCATGCAAGTAGCCAACACGCATACGGGCACAAGCTCAACAAATATTGCCGGGTACTTTACTGCAAGTGGAGGTACTAACAATTACGGATTAATTGTAGCAAATGGAAATGTAGGAGTAGGAACAACAACGCCTTCTCAGATGTTGCATGTGCTTAATGGCAATATTTTATTGGATAATAGTGATAATACTGCACGTGAATTACGTTTTGAAGAGCCAAGTGGAAGTGGAAGTAATTATACGGGATTTAAAGCACAAGCACAGGCAGCAGACGTAACCTACACATTACCTGCAGCCGACGCAACCGTAAGTGGTCAGGTACTAAGCTCAAATGCAGCTGGTACGTTAAGTTGGGTAACAGCGTTAACATCTTCTAATGGATGGAGTACATTAGGTAATGCATCAACCGTTGATGGTACTAATTTTATTGGTACAACAGATAATATTCCATTTAATATAAGAGTAAATAATCAACGTGCAGGTAGAGTAACTAGCAGTACAAGTGATGTGTACCTTGGTTATCAGGCTGGTAGTACAACCTTTACCGGTGATAACAACACCGGAATTGGTTATCAGGCACTTACAATAAACTCAACGGGGCAGTATAATACGGCCATTGGTGCTTATACGTTGGATGCAAATTTAACCGGTGCGGCAAATACTGCATTAGGGTTTGGGGCATTGGGAAGTAACCAATCGGGGGCATATAATGTTGCAGTTGGTAATCATGCGTTGGCTACCGCTTCTACTGTTTCCGAGAATACCGCAGTAGGTTCTGAAGCATTACGATATACAACAGGTGCTTTAAATACTGCTATGGGAAATGCTGCTTCACGTAACACTTCAACGGGTATAGAAAATACTTCTATTGGTGCATATTCCTTACTTGGAAATAATACAGGGTCGGGTAATACGGCTATTGGTGTTTATACTTTAAATGGAATAGTTGGTGGCTCTGCAAATACAGCAGTTGGTAGAAATGCTTTGTATAATCTTTCATCGGGAAGTGATAATGTATCAATAGGATCATATTCTGCAACCGGATTAACTTCCGGTAGTGGGAATATTTCCATTGGGACAAATTCATCGCTACCTAGTGCTACAGGAAGTAATCAGTTGAGTATTGGTAACTGGATTTATGGAACAAGTGGAGATATAGGAATTGGAACAACCTCTAATGCAAGTGGCTCTAAACTTGACGTGCGTGGGCATCTTGCCTTATCAAATGCAGGTACAGCAAGCGAGTTACGCTTCTACGAACCAAGTGCAAGTGGAAGTAATTACACGGGATTTAAGGCACAGGCGCAAGTCGCTAATGTTACGTATACTTTACCTGCAGCCGACGCAACCGTAAGTGGTCAGGTACTAAGCTCAAATGCAGCTGGTACGTTAAGTTGGGTAACTGCAGCAACAAGTAGTACAGCGTGGATGCGTGCTGGAAATGCTTCTACGTCTCCGGGAACAGACTTTGTAGGTACAACGGATGCACAGGCATTGGTAATAAAAACAAATGGAACAGAGCGCGCACGTTTTGCCAATGGTACAACATTAACATTTGGAGCACAGGGAAGTGCCGCTTCAGCACCACCAACATCGTTTACTATAGGTTCAGCAGGATGGACGGCATCGTCAACATCTACAAATCAGGCAGGCACGAATACAATTATACAAGGTGGTCCGGGAACGGGAACCGGTACGCCAGGATATATCTCCATGCAAGTACCATCAACGGGAGCAAGTGGAACGGTGGTGCAATCGTTATCGGAAATGATGCGCATAAACAGTACTGGTGTGTTAGTAGGCGGTGCAAGCGGAACAATGCCAAACTACCGCTTACAGGTAGATGCAAACAGTGGCGGACAAGCATATATCAACTTTACAACAGGTTCCGGATCTGGAACTGCTTCAACAGATGGATTATTGGTTGGATTAATGAGCGACAACACCAACGCGTTGATAAACAATCAAGAAGCAGGATATATAGCAGTCAGTACAACTGGAACAGAACGATTACGGATATTCTCGGGCGGTGGCGTAGGAATCAACACAACATCGCAAACCTCAGGGAGTACCTTAGATGTAAAAGGGCATATAACATTAAGTAATAGTGGTACTGCAAGCGAACTACGATTCTACGAACCAAGTGCAAGTGGGAGTAACTATACTGCGTTTAAGGCACAAGCGCAAGCGGCGGATGTAACATATACTTTACCTGCTACCGATGGAGGCGTAAATTCAAATCTACAAACCGATGGCTCGGGGAATCTATCATGGTCAACCATTGGTAACACTCAAGTGGCTAAAAAGACTTCTAATACCAGTAGGTCCTCAACGACAACTTTATCCGATGACCCACATCTTACATTAAGTCTTGCAGCCAATCAAACTTTCGAAATTGATGTATTTGTAAATATTCAAGTTTCAAGTGGAACTAACGGAGGAGTTAAGTACAAATACACCTTCCCGGGTGATGCATCTATATTACTTCAATCACAATCTTGGCAGGGATATGATACTGGCTCCGGTGGATATATTGGACAGGATGTGATTAATGGATCCTATGCATTCTATTACACTGGTTTAATGACTGACGGTAATGGGGGGAACTTTACACGTTTCCATGGTATTATAACTATGGGCGCAACAGCAGGTAGTTTAACATTACAATGGGCTCAGCAATCAAGTAGTGGCACTGCAACTGTATTAACTGCCAATTCATTTATGAAGGCAGTACGAATACAATAAAGTTGTTAATGAAATGTAGAAAAATTGATTATTACCTCAACTGCCGAAGCGGCCAAACCTGCGCCGCAACCCTGTCGGCTCCAAGCGTTAGAGTATCGCATTCATTAAAACGGAATGTATTACGCATGATTTAACTGATTGGCAAAGTATTTGGTGTATGGAAGTTGCGTTTTGTTGCCATCATGCGATAGCAACAAATTTAGTACTGATAGAAAAAGATTATAATAAACATATATGCGATCCTTTACACATACTGCATTTTATATTACTGTTGTATTGATTTGTACGACATTAACAGTGTTTTCGCAAGGCAGTGTCACACAGCAGGGGATACGATTTATACACCCAAATTCAACAACAAACGCTATTTCTCTTGTGCCGCCATCAAGTATTACAAGCTATACGTTAACATTACCCGGCACACAAGGTGCTGCAAGTTCATATTTATTGAACGATGGTAGCGGAAATTTATCGTGGACAACGTTAAGTAGCAGCACGCCTTTATCGAGTATAACCGCTGCAACAGCAATAAACAGTATTAATAGTTCAAACTTTGGGCAAACATGGGCATGGAATACCCTTGCAGGAACATCCGCATTAACCTTGTCATCCACAAGTACAGCCGCTGCAAGTAATGCACAGACGTTACTAAACATCTCGCTAAGTGGAGCTAATGTAACAACCACACAAACAACGTATGGAATGCAGGTTGCCAACACACACACGGGAACATCTTCTACCAATATAGCAGGATACTTCAGTGCAAGTGGAGGTACGAACAATTATGGATTATTAGTAGCTAATGGTAATGTAGGTATAGGAACATCCACACCAACGGTAACACTACACAATATTACAACCGATGCAGCCACCGCAACAACAACCATAGGTGAAACGGTAGGTCATAATTCAAGTGGAACACCAGCTGCAAGTTTTGGTGTTGGTACAAAATATACTTTAGAAAGTAGTACAAACGCAGATCAGGATGCATCACAAATCAGTACAATCTGGACAACAGCAACCCATGCTTCGCGCACAAGTGCTTTAACGTTTTCAACAGTAACGAGTGCAGCAGCGTTAGCCGAGACGATGCGAATAACGAACGGGCAGGTAGGAATAAACACCACAAGTATAACAAGTGGTTCAACATTAGATACCAAAGGACACATAGCATTAAGTAATGGTGGTACAGCAAGTGAGTTACGTTTTTACGAGCCAAGCGGGAGTGGTAGTAATTACACGGCGTTTAAGGCACAAGCTCAAACTGCTGATGTTACTTATACATTACCTGCTGCCGACGGCAGTAACGGACAAGTACTTACTACAAACGGTTCAGGAGCATTAAGTTGGGCTACTGCATCAGGCACAACAGCTTTATCGAGTATAACAGCGGCAACAGGAACGAACAGTATCAACAGTTCTGACTTTGGACAGACATGGGCATGGAATACATTATCAAGTACATCTGCTTTAACGTTATCATCAACAAGTACGGCGGCGGCAAGTAATACGCAGACGTTATTGAACATTGCCTTAAGCGGAGCCAACGCAACGGCAACGCAAACAACATACGGAATGCAGGTAGTCAATACACACACCGGAACAAGTTCAACGAACATAGCCGGATACTTTAGTGCAAGTGGCGGAACAAATAATTATGGGTTACTAATCGCAAACGGAAATGTAGGGATAGGTAATTCTGCTCCACTTGCTTTACAACATAATACAGTTACTAACGGTGGAACGGGGTTGATGATAGAAACTGCAAGCGATGGAATAAGTTATCTACGGTTTGTAGAAGATCCAAGTTTATCTGGCGGTGGTGTAGCATTTAAATATGATGGAGCATTTGCAAATAATCATCTTGAGATAAATGATAATATTACAGGTCTTAACATCTTAACATTAAAACGTTCCGGTGTAGTCGGAGTGGGAACAACGTCTGTTACTACCGGAGCGGAACTTGATGTAAAAGGTCACATTGCCTTAAGCAATAGCGGTACAGCCAGCGAGGTACGTTTTTACGAGCCAAGTGGAAGTGGTTCAAATTATACTGCTTTAAAAGCTCAAGTACAAGCTGCAGATGTAACATATACACTTCCTGCTGCCGATGGCACTAACGGTAGTTTCTTGCAAACAAACGGAAGCGGCTCATTAACGTGGACAACAATTGGAAAAGAAGTTGTTAAATACAAAGCCGCCGATGAATCTGTATCTTCTGCCACAACAGGTACAACATTACAAAACGATGATGACTTAAATTTTACTGTCAGCGCAAACGAGAAATACATGATTGATATTCTGTTGGATGTAACCGGAAGTGTCGGAAACATGAAGGTTGCCTTTACATTACCATCGGGAACAATGGCTTTAAACATGTGCGCAAACTTAACCTCTGGGAACACAAGCCACGTACACGAATGGTTACGCACAAGCGGAACGGCAAGTAGTGCAATTACCATTACCAACAACGTAACGTCAATTTCAATAAAGGGTATTGTTTCTATTGGCGGTACGGGTGGTACAGCATATCTGCAATGGGCGCAAAACACCTCAAATGCTACGGCAACAACTGTTAAAACACTATCCAACATGCGTGTTGTTAGAATAGAGTAATACTAACCCGAAAAATTTCTCCAGAGAGTACTTTTGGGTACCCGCCTGTTGCCGAAGCAATCCTTCTGCGCCGCAACCCGGTCGGGTTCTACCGTTACAACTTCGCAAAGAAATACAAACGTTTACGTAAACCTGCATAGTAGTAAAAGGAACTTTCCGGCAGGAGTACGTTGTGTTAAAAACAACGGCAATACGCCGTCCTGCGGTAGCAAATACCTTATTTGTAATACCTTATCTAACCCCAAAATATAGAATTATTGGATTTCGGCACAGTAGTTGCCCTAAACCCTGCAAAGGGTAGACTGTAGCTAATTGCAACAGAACCCGTTTTCATGGATGAACAAACAACTTTCTTTAAAACAAGGATTGTTATGAAGAACAAATTATACCTATACATTCTCGTTTCCGCCTTTATAGTATTAGGGAACACCGCACTTTTAGCACAAGGTATAGGTGCCGACTCGGTACGACTTAGAAGTTCTGCCGGCGGTTCGGCGTGGTTATCTCTGCCATCATCAATGGTGAGTAACTACCGCCTTATATTTCCTTCCACATTAAATTCTTTAGCCGGACAGTTGATGATTGTTGATGGTATAACAGGTCAGGTAAGCTTGTTATCACCCGGTTCAGCCGGACAGTTGCTACAGTTTAATGGCACTAATTTGGGTTGGACTTCTATAGCTGCCATTACTAATGGTACTATAACTAATGCTACCATGCGTTGGAGTGGTTCTGCATGGATTGAAAACCCAACCATATTGGGCAATACCACAGGCGGGCTTACACTTGGAGGTACTTTACAAAGTGGCTCGCTTGTTATTAGCGATGGAACTTTGGTACCCAAGTATGCCTCAATTTACACAAATACACTTGTTAGTAACAGAGTATATACAGTTCCTGATGCCGGAGCAGATGCAAGCTTTGTAATGACGGAAGGAAACCAGACCATTAATGGTGTTAAAACCTTTGGAAGCGCGCCAATATTCGGCTCGTTAACCGGAATTCTTATAGGTAACGGCTCCGGAGCGTTATCAACCGCAACCATAACCGGAACAACAAACCAAATAGGTGTAACAAACGGCAACGGAACAGCAGGCAACCCAACGATATCGTTAGCAAGCGATGCCGTACTACCCGGAACAGGTGCTGTTACAGTACCAACAGGGAATTCATCGCAACAGCCTGCATCGCCATCTAATGGCATGTTACGGTATAACACTACATCGGGAAGATTTGAGTTTTACCAAAGTGGCTCGTGGGTAACATTTGCAACCGGCGGGGCATCCTTAGCTGCCGGTACAGCATCAGACGCTACTTTGCGTTGGAGTGGCTCGGCATGGATTGAAAACACAAACGTTAAAACAAACGCAGGTACGCTTACATTAGGCAGTAATGCAACTGCCGGCTCAACAGTGATTAACGATGGAAACGGACAAACCGCAACACTATCGTTAGCCGATGTGGCTGCCAACCGTATATATACAATCCCTGAAGTTGGCAACAATGCAAACTTTGTAATGACGGAAGGAACACAGACTGTTAATGGTAGTAAAACATTTGGCAGTACAATAACGATTAGTCCGTTTAGTACAGCAGGAGTAGTAAAGAATAATGCAAGCGGTGTATTAAGTACCGGAACAGTATTGTTATCCTCAACCAACGATGTAAGCGGTGTGTTGCCTGTAGCAAACGGTGGAACAGGAGCAAGTACGTTAACCGGACTTGTAGTAGGAAACGGAACATCGGCAATGACAACAGCAACCATAACCGGAACAGCAAACCAGGTAAGTGTAACAAACGGCAACGGAACGGGTGGTAACCCAACCATAGCCATAGCAAGTGATGCTGTATTCCCTGGAACAGGAAGTAATACGATAGTAACAGGAACAACCATACAACGTCCGGGTTCGCCAAGTAATGGCATGATGCGCTACAACTCAACAACAGGATTGTTTGAGTTTTATCAGGGTGGTGCTTGGGTAAATTACTCAACAGGTTCTGCATCGTTAGGAGCAGGCACAACCAATAATACAACGTTACGGTATAATTCAGCAACAAGCCAATGGGTAGAGAATACATCAATCTTAGCAACAAGTACAGGTAGCTTAACAATGGGTGGCAACAGCCAAGCAGGAAGTGTATCGTTAAGTGACGGAGCCGTAACAGCTAACACCGCAACAATAACAAGCGCAACACAAGGTACAAACAGAACCTACACAATACCAAACGCAGGTAACAATGCAAACTTTGTAATGACTGAAGGAGCACAAACTGTTAATGGCAGTAAAACATTTGGCAGTACAATAACGATTAGTCCATTTAGTACAGCAGGGGTAGTAAAGAACAATGCCAGTGGTGTGTTAAGCACAGGTACAGTTTTGTTATCCTCAACCAACGATGTAAGTGGCGTGTTGCCTGTAGCAAACGGTGGAACGGGAGCAAGTACGTTAACCGGACTTGTAGTAGGAAACGGAACATCGGCAATGACAACGACAACGATAACAGGAACAACAAACCAGGTAAGTGTAACAAACGGCAACGGAACGGGTGGTAACCCAACCATAGCCATAGCAAGTGATGCTGTATTCCCTGGAACAGGAAGTAATACGATAGTAACAGGAACAACCCTGCAACGTCCGGGTACGCCAAGTAATGGTATGATGCGATATAACTCAACAACAGGATTGTTTGAGTTTTATCAGGGAGGCACGTGGGTAAATTACTCAACAGGCGGCGGCTCGCTCGGGGCTGGTACAGCTAATAATACAACATTGCGATACAACTCAGCAACAAGCCAATGGGTAGAGAACACATCAATCTTAGCAACAAGTACAGGTAGTTTAACAATGGGTGGCAACAGCCAGGCAGGAAGTATGTCGTTAAGTGATGGCGCAGTAACAGCTAACACGGCAACAATAACAAGTGCAACACAAGGAGCAAACAGAACCTACACAATACCAAATGCAGGCAACAATGCAAACTTTGTAATGACGGAAGGTACACAGACCATAAATGGAAGTAAGACATTTGGCAGTACGTTAACCATAAGTCCGTTTAGTACGGCAGGAGTAGTAAAGAATAATGCAAGTGGTGTGTTAAGTACCGGAACAGTATTGTTATCCTCAACCAATGATGTAAGTGGTGTGTTACCTGTAGCAAATGGTGGAACAGGAGCAAGTACGTTAACAGGTTTAGTGGTAGGTAATGGAACATCGGCAATGACAACGGCAACGATAACCGGAACAACAAACCAGATAAGTGTAACCAACGGAAACGGAACAGGTGGAAACCCAACAATAGCAATAGCAAATGATGCTGTGTTTCCGGGAACAGGAAGTAATACAATAGTAACAGGAACAACCTTACAGCGTCCGGGCACACCAAGTAATGGCATGATACGATACAATTCAACAACAGGATTGTTTGAGTTTTATCAGGGAGGTACGTGGGTGAATTACTCAACAGGTTCTGCGTCGTTAGGAGCAGGTACAACCAATAATACAACATTGCGATATAATTCGGCAACCAGTCAGTGGGTAGAGAACACTTCAATCTTAGCAACATCAACAGGTGGAATAACCGCAGGTGGAAATAGCCAAGCGGGAAGTGTATCGCTAAGTGATGGCGCAGTAACAGCCAATACCGCAACAATAACAAGCGCAACACAAGGAGCAAACAGAACCTACACAATACCAAATGCCGGCAACAATGCAAACTTTGTAATGACGGAAGGTACACAAACAATCAATGGAAGTAAGAGTTTTACGAGCAATGTACTCTTAACAAACAGTGGAACAGCAACAGAGTTACGATTGTATGAACCAAGTGCAAGCGGTAGCAATTATACAGCGTTAAAAGCTGCGGCACAGTCAACTGATTTGACGTACACTTGGCCAACAAGTGCTCCTTCTGCCGGACAGGTACTTAGCAGCGATGCAAGTGGAAACCTTAGTTGGATTGCACCAAGTACAGGTAGTATTACCGGCTCGGGTTCAAATACACAAGTTGCGTTTTTTACAGGGACTACTTCACTAGCTTCCAGCAGTAATATGATTTGGGATAACACAAATTCAAGGCTTGGTATTTTTTCATCATCACCTAATGCACGTTTGCAAGTTGGTGGTAGAATCATTGCAACGATTGGTACAGATAATACATTCCTCTCAGGAGGAAATGAAACTGTATCCGGTACATTAAATACCGGCATTGGATATAATGCTTTGGCTGGTATTACATCAGGTGGCTCTAACGTTGCTTTAGGAAGAAACACATTAAGCTCGTTAACAACAACAAGTAATAACACTGCAATTGGTACCGGTGCAATGGGCGTTGCAAGTGGCTCGAATAATATTGCTCTTGGCTATTTAGCTGGCGATGCATTAACAACGGGCTCTAACAATATCATTATAGGTTATGATATTGATGCACAAAGTGCAACGGGAAGTAATCAGTTAACGTTAGGAAATTTACTGTTTGCCAATGGTATAGATGGAACGGGTACATCGGTATCATCAGGCGCAATGGGAATAGGTGTTGTACCATCCGCGTTTGCATCGGGTGCAAAGTTTGATGTTCGTGGAAATGTAGCTTTAACTAATGCAGGTACTGCAAGCGAATTACGCTTTTACGAACCAAGTGCAAGCGGAAGCAACTATTCCGCGTTTAAGGCATCGGCACAGACAACAGATTTAACATACACACTTCCAGCAACTGCACCAACTGCCGGACAAGTTTTAAGCAGTGATGCAAGTGGAAACCTTAGTTGGGTTGCACAGTCATCGGGTAGTGTTAGTGGTAGCGGAACAGCAACACAAGTTGCTTTCTGGAGTACATCTTCTGCTCTATCATCTTCATCAAACTTGTATTGGGATAATACAAATAGTAGGTTAGGAATTGGCACAGGTGCTACTGTAAGTGCACCACTACATATTATTAATACAGCAACTCAGGTACGTCTTGGTTACGATGTTTCCAACTACACCACACTCACCGCAATGAACAATGGTAACTTTGGCGTAAACCCAACAGGTGGTTTAACATCTTTTACCGGTATGGTATCTACATCTAATACGCTAATGGTTTCTGCCGGTGGTGCAAGTATAACAGGAAATAGTACTGTAACAGGAACGCTTGGTGTCTCCGGCAATGTATCATTAACTAATAGTGGTACAGCAAACGAGCTGCGTTTTTTCGAGCCAAATGGAAGTGGTTCTAATTTTACTGCATTTAAAGCACAAGCACAAGCGGGTGATGTAACGTACACACTTCCTGCGGCAGACGCAACTACAAGCGGTATGGTACTTTCTTCTAATGCATCGGGAACGTTAAGCTGGGTTGGTAATGGTGCTTCGATAACAAACGGAGTTAGCTCACCATCGGCATATGCAGCTAATCAAAACAATTTATCAATAGTATCAACAGGGAATACAATTTATCGTATATCAGCTTCATCGGCAATTGATATTACAGGTATTGTTGCTGCCAGCGATGGCAGACAAATCACTCTTATCAATGTTGGTAGTAGCGCAATTACCTTTAAGGTTCAAAGTGCAAGTAGTACGGCAACAAACAGATTTATTCTGAAAGCTAATGCAGATGCTGTTATGAATACCGACGATATGATAACGCTTGTGTACGATGCAACAACAGGACGTTGGCGCGAAATGAATAGGAATTTTTAATGAGTTGAGATTTCTTCCGGCAAGCTGTTGGTTATGCATAGCCATACAAGCGGTGCCGTCAGGCGATAGCAGATAAACAATTTATGGATGATTTACAATGAAACATAAAGTATATTTAATAGTTGTATTAGTTATGGCTGCTACATGTGTACATGCACAGTCGCCATTTCCATCGAATAAACAAAGTATGTTGTTCAGCAATGCACAAAGTGGTGCAAGCGAGCGATGGATTTCTTTATTTGCTCCTACGTCGCTATCGGCTAACTACCGTTTAATATTCCCAACTACCGCACCTGCTGCCGGACAGATGCTTAACATTGCATCTATAAGCGGCTCGGATTACACAATGCAATGGGCAAGCGGAGTAACAGGAACGGGAACATCAACACAGATTGCATTTTGGAATTCCAGTTCAACGTTATCATCAAGTAGTAACTTGTTTTGGGATAACACAAATGGACGGTTAGGTATAGGTACATCATCGCCTGCACAAAAACTTGAGGTGATGAATGGTAACATACTTTTAAACAACAACAATAACACTTCTGGCGAGCTACGTATAGCCGAGCCAAGTACATCGGGTAGTAATTACACGGCATTTAAAACACAGGCACAAAGTAGTAATATAACCTACACATTACCCGCAAGCGATGGGTCATCGGGTTCGTACTTAGCTACAAATGGTTCCGGCGTTTTAACATGGACACCAATGGGAAGTACAGTGCTTGTTAGAAAGTCATCGGATGAAACTCTTACAAATAACAACACACTACAGGATGATGACGAGTTATATTTTTCTATAGCTGCTAATGAGATTTGGGAAGTTGATTATATGATACGTGTGTATGGTGGTTCAGGTGATATTAAGTTTGCATTGGCATTGCCAACCGGAGCTACAATGTGGCTTACGGCGCAAGGTGATACCGATAATAGTACCGATGATTATATAGAGATGACATCACCCGGCACAGCATATAATTTTGATTCAGGTGGCAACTGGGTTATCTCTAACTCGGGCAGTCTTATTCATATTCATGGTATGATTGTGAATAGCTCAACAGCGGGCACTGTTAAATTTCAATGGGCTCAGCTTAATTCTAATGGTGCAGCAACAACGGTTAAAGATTTCTCGTATGTACGTGCAGCAAGGTTACAATAATGAAAAAAGTAATTGTTTCCATAGTACTTGTGTTAATTAACCTGAACCTTCAGTTGCAAGCTCAGTCGCCGTTTAGTTCAAATAAGCAAAGTCTCTTATTCAGTAATACACAAAGCGGAGCAAGTGAGCGATGGATTTCTTTGTTTGCTCCTACGTCGCTATCGGCAAACTACCGTTTGTTATTACCAACTACCGCCCCAACTGCCGGACAGACTCTTAATACTGCATCTATAAGCGGCAGTGATTACACAATGCAATGGGCTAACTGGGTAACAGGAAGTGGAACATCAACACAAGTAGCATATTGGAGTACAAGTACCGCACTCTCATCAAGTAGTAACTTGTATTGGGATAATACTAACGGAAGATTAGGCATAGGGACATCATCACCCGGGCAAAAGCTTGAGGTGATGAATGGTAATGTACTACTCAATAACAACAACAATACGTCGGCAGAGTTACGTATTGCCGAACCTAGTACATCAGGAAGTCATTACACGGCATTTAAAGCTCAGGCACAAAGTAGCAATGTTACATACACACTACCTGCTAGTGATGGTCCTAATGGTGCATATTTATCTACTAATGGTTCAGGAGGTCTAACATGGACTCCAATGGGAACAACTATTATTGTTCGCAAATCCGCGGATGAATCAGTAACAAACAATACTGCATTGCAAGATGATAACGAGCTGTTCTTTTCAATTTCGGCAAATGAAATTTGGGAAGTGGACGCAATGATACGGGTATATGGTGGCGGCGGAGATATAAAGTTTGCCTTGGTACTCCCAACAGGTGCAACAATGTGGATTTCTGCAATGGGTGATAATGATGCTAGTAATGATGATTATGTAGAGATGACGAGTTCGGGTGTTGGATACACCTTTAATCCATCAGGTCCTTGGGAGATAACTGCAACCGGTACACTCGTTCATCTACATGGTTTGATTGTTAATAGTACTAATGCAGGAACCGTAAAGTTCCAGTGGGCACAGGCATATAGTAATGGTACACCAACAACAGTAAAGATAAATTCTTTTATACGAGCAGAAAGAATTCAGTAATGAAAACTAAAACTATTATTTGTGCAATGTTAATAACCACTGGTATGGTTATGCATGCACAGTCTCCATTTTCATCTAACAAGCAAAGCTTACTATTAAGTAACGCACAAACCGGTGCAAGCGAGCGATGGGTTTCATTGTTTGCCCCTGGCGGACTCACTTCGAACTACCGGTTAATTCTTCCTGCAACAGCGCCATCTACCGGACAGTTCCTAAATATTGCATCAATAAGTGGCAGTGATTATACAACTCAATGGATTACCCCATTAACAGGAAATGGTACTTCAACACAAGTTGCATACTGGAGCTCAAGTTCTGGGTTATCCTCCAGTAGTAGTTTGTATTGGGATAACACCAACGGAAGATTGGGAATCGGTACATCAACTCCGGCACAAAAACTTGAGGTGATGAATGGAAATATACTTCTGAATAACAACAATAATACTTCGGCAGAGTTACGAATAGCAGAGCCAAGTACCTCCGGAAGTAACTATACTGCATTTAAAACACAACCTCAAAGTAGTGATAT
This sequence comes from Bacteroidota bacterium, assembly GCA_019695345.1. Taxonomy (GTDB): domain Bacteria; phylum Bacteroidota; class Ignavibacteria; order Kapaibacteriales; family NICIL-2; genus JAIBAE01. The sequence continues at coordinate 24,347 of JAIBAE010000001.1, forward strand.
AACATATACCCTGCCTGATGCATTACCAACAATAAATGGAAGTGTCTTAGCGGGTACAACTTCAGGCGTGTTAAGTTGGTCGTCTCCATGGAGTTTAGGTAATATTATTCGTTTTGCACGTAAAACTACCGATGAATCTGTTTCTAATTCTACGCTTCAAAACGATGACCATTTATCATTTACTGTTGATACTAATGAAGTTTGGGAAATTGATGGTGTGTTAAACATGGATTGTTCAAGTACTTCTCAAGGTGGTATTAAATTAGCTTTTGCCGGACCTACTGGGTCTACAATAAATGTTCATGTTTTTATTTTAGCTGGGTATAATACACAAAGTACAGACGAGATACGGTTAATACTTGATACACCCGGAACCGCTTTAGGTTGGACAAGTGTAAAGTCGAACAATGCAGTTTATATTAAAGGTATTTTTACTACTTCAACAACAGCAGGCACACTACAATTACAATGGGCCTTAAATAACGGATCATCCGAAACAACAACAGTAAAACAAAATTCTTACATTAAGTTGTTACGAATTCAATAGAATATTCTTGCTATCGCCGGACGGCAGCAAACCTTCACTTTTAATCAAAACTCTCCATGCCGGACACAACCTTATTACACTAACAACATTGTTTGTGATGCGTAGATACTATACAATCAATTTCTGAGAGTTGGGTAGTAGGGAAGTGGTAGGTACTATTTAAAAAAAGTGCGGTGATTGACTCCCTTGCTGCCAACCACCGCGGAGAATAACCGACTCCCTTGCTATCGGTTATCCTCGTGGCTACCGACTCCCTTGCCAATCGGTAACCGTATGCAAGTTACGATAAGTTGATTGAATATAAAATTGAATTCTTTATGATTTTTTCTTCACGTAATTTTTTTTCTGATTGCTTTGTACCGTGTTCACGATGAATGGTTGGTTATGAGTAAAAGATTCTCATCCGCAAGTGGTAGGAGTTGCAGGAAGTATAAATGCCGGGTGCGGTTTGCGTTAGCATCTATTTAAAACAAAAACACGGTAATGCCCATGGTGGACATCACCGTATTATGTACATAAACGGCGTGTGAGAAGTTAGCAGACTTTATAAATCGCCGCTTAACTTACGTGCAACGGTGCGTAAAACTTCCGGGCTGTTGTAAAACCCTTGGTCTATTTTATTCTGAACGTTTTGGAGATTACGAGTTTCTCCACCTTCGTTCAGCTCGCGCGCTTGTTGCGAGATTTCCAACATATCGGGGTTTGAACCCGATACTGCGCTTTGCGGTGAAACGTCGTCGCCTGTGTTTGCAGTGCGGTTTGAAGCGTTTACTTGCTCTATTTGTTGGTACGCACGCGTACCGCGTATCATGTTAATCATAATGGTTTCCTTTTCTCTAAGCTAATCTCTAACTTCTATTTTACATTTATTATGCCAAGTTTGTTATTCTTAAGCCGCCGCCGTTTTTTCTGCTTTTTTTGCCGCAGCAAGTGCTTTAGCAGTATCGGAAATTGAAAGAGTATCTACAGTGGCAGTTGCCGTTGCAGAGTTGTTTGCTGCCGATGCTGTTAAACCTACGGTACTTGCGTTATTCAATTTACCAACTGGTTGAGGTGTTACCGGGGGTGGTGCAAATATACTTCCGCCGCCGCCTACAACGATAGGATCTGTTACTGATGCCATGACTAAACTCCTGTTTGGTGATACAATAGTACGTTCTTTTTACTGATTCTTTCTTGAAGAATCTTACCAACTGTTTCTTTACGTTCCTTTATGATTTCCAACCTGCTTCTGTCGTCCCGTTCCATGGTACTAATTGTTTGCTCCCAGAAATCTTTATGAGCAATTACAAACGTTGATCCTTCGGTAGTGTGCCTCCAGTGAGATAGTGATGAGAATAATTCGGTTCTGTTTTGAATTAATCCCGATAAATAATCAAGTTGCCCGATGTCCGGAGAAGAGTACGTATTTAGGATTGAATCAATACTGTTATTAATCAGTTTGATTTGTTGTAGTAAATCCATACCGTACGATTTATTAAACCCGTTCATCGGTAACTTCGCCTTTCTGTATAGCTGATTTTGCAATCATGCGAGATACTTTTAGAATCTCATTTGTTGGATACTGCCGAACAACTTCTTTTGTACTGTTATCAACAACCCGAACTACTGTTCTTTTTGTGTCCTGGTCAACCGAAAACTGTACGGTTTGGTTTTGTTCCGCCAGTACCTCCTGCAACTTTTTTTCTAACCCAGAGTAACTTGGTTTATACGTATGTTGCTCTGTGTTTTGAGGTGACGGCTCATTGCTGTGCGCATTTGCCTGATGTACCGGACGGGCGTGCAAGCCATCAACCTCGCTATCGAGTTTTTGAACAATAGCAGCCTGAAGTACAGGTGATATTGATGCGACCGGTTCCGACATAGTTGCCTCCTTTCATTTGAAAGAATGCGTATACCTTAGTGTTTATCCGCTACCAAGGTATGCTGAATATTGACTGAGCGATCCTTGCAGTTTATAATATGTTTCTTGCAATTTTTGATATTCTTTTTTCTGTGTGTCAACTTCACGGTCAACTTTACTGCTTAGTGCTTTGTATTGATTACTGGCACGTTGAATTTGCGAGCGAAGTAAATCCGACCGTGTTTGTGCTGTTCCGGTGGAACCTGTTATATCGTCTACAACATCTTTTAGTTGTGCGGCAAACCCACTGGCACCAGAGAATATTGCACTTACTTTTTCCGGCTTTGTTTCCAGTAATGTCTGGAGTTTTTCTTTATCAATGGATAACGTTCCATCGCTGGCGTATTTGATTCCAACATCGCTTAAATATTTTAGTTCATCGGAATCAGAACCATACTTTCTTGATGATAGTTCTCTTATTTGCGAAAACAAGGTTCGTACAGAGCTATCATTACCGGAGTTTCTTGATTGATTCTTGAGATATCGTAGTGCATCGTTGTACGAATCGAGTAATGGCTGTATGTAGCTTGCTGTTTTATCGCTATCAACAGTAGTTGTTAGTGTTAACGCGGTATCAGAGCTGCCTTGTGCCTTTAATAATGATAGAGTTACACCGGGTAATACATCGGATATTGAATTGGTACTACGTTCAACATCAATTCCGTTTACACTTGCTTTAGCATTTAAGCCTGTTTCGTACTTTGTTCTGTATCCTGCAGCCGAACCTACTGATAGAGTTCTGCTTTCTTCTTTGGTTTGTGTGCCTAAGCCAAAGTTATTCAAAAAGCCATCGGTGTCAGTAATTGATAGCGCCTGACCTGTAGATTTATTGGTAAACACAAGGTGCGAAGTAGTTCCGCTATCGGCAACTGTTGAAGCAGTGATAGTTGAACTTGTATTTCCATTTATTGCGCTAACAATATTAGATATAACTGTTGAATTTCTGTCATCATTATCATAGGAAAAGGAATAAGCTACACCATTTACCGAAAAGTTTTTAGTACCGCTTGATAAGTTTAGCTTAGTATTGTTATTTACTACACTGCCTACTAGCGAAGTAGGTGTTGTAGCAGATGTTTGAGCAATACTGCCATTTAAACCAAATGCAGAAAGTATATTGTTACCATCGGTAAATGTTATTGCGCCATCGGCACCGGTGGATTTTGAAGTTAGTGCTAATCTACCTGTTGTAGATGTATCTTTTACATACGCAGCAGATACTTTGGAATCAGAATTTGCATTGATAGTTGTGGCAACTTTACCTATTGCTTGTTCCATGGTTTCTGTACCATCAAGCGATAGTGAATAACTGATTCCGCTAAAGGAAAAGTTGTACGAACCTGCTGCCAAACCTGATGCTGATGCAGAGGTAACCTTGTTACTTATAAGAGTATCGTTGGTTGCAAGTTGGTTAACTTTTAACGTACTCACACCTATAATTGCCGAAGATTCTGCCGATACCGAAACATAACTTGCATCCGATGAAACTACCTTTTTGGATTTATACTTATCCGCGGCATCGGTTGATGTGAGTGTTTCGGTGTTCGATTGTAATGTTTCGAGTTTAGAACGTAGCGTATTAAAAAACGTCTGTTTGCTTTGTAATGTGTTCTGCTTGTTTTTAAGAGTATCTAATGCTGGTTGTCGGGTACGGCGGTATGCTTCTACCAACAAATCGGTGTTATTCTGACCCGATGTTGAAAGACCATTACCTACTGTAAATGTGGTGTTTAAAGCACTTGTTGCCATAATTCACCCGACGTTGTAAAATTATTCTAATTCAAAAGTTTTTGCCCAGGTTTCGCGTAATTCCTGAATGATTCCTGCGGCTTCATCGTATCGGCGTTGTGCAACGCAAGATTGACAGTATTCATATAATCTGTAAATCCGTTGCGGCAAATCGCCATGTTCAAAATTTAACGCTCCAATTAATTCTGCAAGTACTCTGTTCATTCGTCGTACATCTTTACGTTTTGCACTAACTATGAACAAATCATAAGTTTTAAGCGTAATTTTTTCCGGACTCCATAGCAAAACTTCTTGCTCTAAATACCCCGGAATTGTGTTATCGCCACCTCCGTATGTTTTCCTTGCTGCAATTTGCTGTACTGCTGTCATTGTCATGTTATACCGTCCCTGTATTCCGTTTAACAACAATTACGTGATTTTTATGTACGTAGTACGCAAAATAGGGTTAAAGACACTTGTCCTTCCCTTGGTTTTGTGTGCGTTCTATGGTAAAGTATCGTGTACTTACCCATAAACTTTAGAAAATTTTTTTAACAGGGAAAGGAAAGCACCATTGGTGCTTTCCTCATCCATGATTATAACCATTCCGTTTGAGTTCAAGTTACATCGTAGTTCCCATGTTACGATTCTTCTCTTATCGTAGTAATTGCAAGAATGTTTGGGGTGCTTGGTTAGCTTGCGATAACGAAGTGATTGAAGCTTGTTGCAAGAATTGTGAGCGAACTAATTCTAACTGCTCTTTTGCAACATCAGCGTCTTCAATTCTAGAAATTGCAGCATTATAGTTTGTAATCTGCGATTTCAAGTTATCTTCTTGCGATGTTAATCTGTTTGCTACACCACCAAGGTACGAAGCAACTTTATTAACATTATTTAAAGCCGATGAAAGACTTGATAATGTTGTTTGTATTGCTGTAGTAGAAAATATACCTAGGTTGGTAATTGATACTAAATTTAATTGGCTTAAATCCAAACCGGTAACTCCGGCAAAACTGGAAGCGGTGCTATTAACATTAAAGTTGTTACCTGCAACGTTAAAATCACTATTTCCTGTTGTTAAATCAACGGCTAAGGTCAACAATGAGTTTGTTGAATTTGAACCGATAACAAACTCAGCAGAAAATGCACCTGCAAGCAATTGCTGACCGCCAAATACGGTAGAATCAACGATTGTTTGAATTTGTTGTGTTAATCGGTATGCTGCTTTAGCTAAAGCAACTTTTTCATCGGTACCCAATGCACCCGAAGCAGCAGAAGATGCTGAATCTTTAATCTGGGTTAAAAGGGTATTGATATTATCATAACCGTCTTGGGCTATATTGGTTACGTTAGAAGCCTCGCCAACTGCGCTGAGTGCTGTTTTTAACGTACCATTACGTGCGGTTAAAGCGCGTGATGTGATATAACCGGAAACATCGTCTTGAGCTGAATTTATGCGTTTACCTGTACTTAATCGTAACTGACGCAATGCGATGTTTTTGTTTGCAGTGTCTAACGCGTTATATGCGTTTTCTGCTGGTCCATTACTGCGAATTCTCGCTCCATTGGAAATTGCTGTAGGCATGGGAACCTCCCTGTATGTAATTGATGAACTACTTGGGCATCCTGCCAGTACATTATCATCGTCCGAAAACAATTTTCGACGCTCTTTTTTCGAACTTTAATTCTTAAAAAGTATTTATACTATTGCTATCGCCGGACTGCACCAAATGTCAATAAATACACACCCTACTTTATGCAGAGCAGAACAGCTATCTTATTGCACACGTTCAACATTTCTGATGTAGTCAGCAATTGTGAACTTCCTGTGTAGGTAACGATTATGATTTGTCATTCCCGAAAACGCTGACTAAGCGTTTATCGGGAATCCAGATTTTTTTTTCGTGATGTAGATTCCCGTTTTCACGGGAATGACAGATACCTACATTGGATACTGTTTCTACATTACCAATGTATCGTGATAAGCATTGTTTGGAAGGTATGGATATCTCCCGCAAAGTGAGGTGTATGCAAATGAAATTTGCATTTGTGAACAACCCCCGGAGCGGTTTGCGTTAGCATAAACTAATACTAATTCTGTACTTTTGCGCCATGAAAATATTTACGATAGAAGCCGGACCAGTTGCAACCAACGGGTATTTGGTTGTTGATGAAAAATCACATACAGCTGTTGTTATTGATGCACCAATGCAAAGTGCCGATTGGTTTATAAAAACAGCCAAGCAGAACGATGCACAAATTGTTGCAATATGGCTTACTCACTCGCATTGGGACCACACAGCCGATGTTGCACAATTGATACGCGAAACAAATGCAAACGTTGTTATTCATCCCGAAGATGAGTATCGTTTGCTTGACCCAAACGCGCATACAGTGTTTAAGATGCCGGTATCGTTCGAGCCTGCCAAAGCAACAAGTTATGTTATGCACGGAAGTGTAATTCACCTAAGTAATATTGCTTTTGAAGTACGCCATACGCCGGGGCATACCGAAGGTGGAGTGTGTTTTATTCAGCATGAACACAAGGTGGTGTTTGTTGGTGATACCTTGTTTAAGGAGAGTATTGGCAGAACAGATTTACCCGGTGGCAATCACGAAACATTACTCAAATCCATACGAAGAGAACTCCTGCCACTTCCCGACGACTATGTTTGTTACCCGGGACACATGGATATTACTACTATTGGCGAAGAACGTGAGAATAATCCTTTTTTACTTGATTACTATTAAGATACTATTATGAGTTCATTAGAATATACATTTACTGATGGCACTAGTTTAGCTGTTGGAACGATGTTTTGTATTGGCCGCAATTATGCCAACCATGCACGAGAACTTGGCAATGAAGTTCCTGAGTCTCCTATTGTTTTTCTGAAACCGCCAACTGCCTATGTTGCCAATGACGGGGTTGTAGAGATTCCCAGTATCTCTAATAATATGCACCATGAAGTTGAGTTAGTTGTGGTGATAGGCAAAGATTGCAGAAATGTTAACATAGACGAAGTTGAGTCCTGTATAGCAGGTTATGCCGTAGGTATTGACTTTACTTTGCGCGATGTTCAAAACTCAGCTAAACAAAAGGGAGAACCTTGGGCTACTGCAAAAGGTTTTTACGCATCTGCACCAATTTCTGCTGTTGTGCCTGCTTCCACATATACCGGCATACCGGATTTCGACCTTCAACTTGAGGTAAACGGCGTTGTTAAACAACAAGGAAGTACAACACATATGGAGCGTAGTGTAGAAGAATTAGTTGTTTATTTATCCTCTATATTTGGATTACAAAAAGGCGATTGCATTTTTACGGGCACACCCGAAGGGGTTGGAAAAGTTGAACGAGGAGATATGGTTTCCTGCACGTTACGTAATGTTGTGGAGTTATCTGTAAACATTCGGTAGAGATTTATCAACGGAATTAAAACAAGTCCGTATCTTTGTACCTGCATCAAATATTCACATCATTAATCAGATTCCTGGATGAATACTACGAAAGCTGTTCTCGCATTAGAAAACGGATTGATTTTTACGGGCTATGCCTTTGGTGATACAAGTGTTGAATGCTCGGGTGAGTTGGTTTTTAATACGGCAATGTCCGGATATCAAGAGGTACTAACCGACCCAAGTTATAAAGGTCAGGTTGTAACATTCACTTATCCTCATATTGGTAATTATGGTGTAAATCCGCATGATGTAGAGTCGGCGGCAATACAGGCAGAGGGAATTGTTGTACATGAGTATTCCAAGACATATTCAAACTGGCGTGCCACGGGCTCGCTTAGTGATTATCTGAAAGATGCGGGGAAAATTGGAATTGAGGGTATTGATACACGCCAATTAGTGAGAGTATTGCGTAGTGAAGGAGCAATGCGCTGTATTATTACAACAAGTACAGAATCACACGATGAGTTACTAAACCGTGTTCGTACATTACCTTCTATGAACGGCTTAGACTTATGCCCTTTAGTAACAACAAAAGAAAAACATACATATCATTATAATGAAGGGCACGAAAATCTGTTAGGTATAACAGCCAACCCTACATTTAAAATTGCTGCTTTAGATTTTGGAATCAAAAACAACATTTTACGAAGATTGGTGAATGTTGGTTGTGATGTTACAGTATATCCGGCTACTACATCGTATACGGAAATCTTAGAATCGGAACCAGACGGTATATTTTTATCGAACGGACCCGGTGACCCTGCAGCTGTAACGTATGCAATTGAAACAACCAAACATTTAATAGATTCCAGTATCCCAATGTTTGGTATTTGTTTAGGGCATCAAATTTTAGCGTTAGCTTTTGGGGCAAACACGTATAAATTGAAATTCGGGCACAGAGGTGCAAACCATCCTGTAAAGAACTTACTTACAGAAAAAATTGAGATAACGTCTCAAAATCACGGTTTTGCTGTGGATATTGATTCTTTACCAGAATTTTTAGAGCCAACACATATCAATCTTAACGATAACACACTTTCAGGCTTCAGGCATAAGGAAAAACCTGTTTTTTGCGTACAATATCACCCTGAGGCAGCACCCGGCCCGCACGACTCGGACTATTTATTTAACGACTTTGTAAAAAATATTATTGCTGCTAAAGCCCTTCAAAAAGAACAGTTAGCATAAATTAATTAAAAAAAATCGTAATAATCCATTGCTGATACACGGCGGGATTGTATTTTCGCGGGCTAATTTCTATAAAGGGCAGGTACCAGAGTGGCCAAATGGGGCAGACTGTAAATCTGCTGGCTTACGCCTTCGGTGGTTCGAATCCGCCCCTGCCCACAAAAAGTAATCATCTGAATATACCTGTTTTCTTACTCAAATTATGGGTAGGTAACAAAAACGGTAATGGGTTTTACAGTTAGTTAAAGTAGAGTTTAGGGAAACAAATTGCCGTGTACCATGCGGGAGTAGCTCAGTGGTAGAGCATCAGTTTCCCAAACTGAGGGTCGCGGGTTCAATCCCTGTTTCCCGCTCAAATTCAGAATGCTGACGTAGCTCAGATGGTAGAGCACTTCCTTGGTAAGGAAGAGGTCGGCGGTTCAATCCCGCTCGTCAGCTCGATAGAACAGCGGGTATTGTGGTTGGATAGTGGAGATAACGGTGCGTTTTTCGTTGCGTTTAATGTAGCTACCGCCAAAATCTACCCACTTTTTTTATTTAGGGGTGTAGCTCAATTGGTAGAGTAGCGGTCTCCAAAACCGTTGGTTGCGGGTTCGAGTCCTGCCGCCCCTGCTTACATTTTGAAAATTAATGCTGCGGGAGTAACTCAGTGGTAGAGTCACAGCCTTCCAAGCTGTTGGTCGCGAGTTCGAGTCTCGTCTCCCGCTCAAAATATTTTTCCTGAGGTTTGTATGATAGCTAACATCAAAGGTTTCTTCAATGAAGTCTCGAAAGAGATGAAGAAAGTTTCATGGCCAACACGCGAGCAACTTCGTGAGTCTACCGCTGTTGTTGCCGTTACTTGTGTTTTGATTTCGTTATTTGTTTGGTTGATTGACCTTTCGATGACGCTTATCATGAAGAATATCTACTAAATTCTACACACTCTACTTTACAGTGATGATTTCTATACCTCAACATACTACACCAAAATGGTACACTCTCCGGACGTATACCGGGCATGAGACTAAGGTGAAGTCTGCAATTGAAATGGAAGTAAAACGCCAGAATCAAGAGGATAAGATTGTAAGCATTGTTATTCCGCAGGAAACGGTTTTTGAAGTTAGAAATGGCAAGCGCCGCCAACGTGTTAAGAACTTTTTACCGGGCTATATTCTTGTTGAATTGGTTCTTGACAAAAAAATTCATGATTTGATTACGAACCTTCCGGGTGTTGTTGGGTTTTTAGCTGCAAATGCTAAGTCTGAACCACAGGCACTGCAAGCCGATGAGGTTGCACGTATTTTAGGACGTGTTGAAGAGCGTAAGGATGTTGCTACTATTGAGCATACATTTCAGGTTGGCGACCCCGTTAAAGTTATCGAAGGCCCATTCTCGAACTTTTCGGGTACTGTTAAAGAAGTTAACAACGAAAAACAAAAGATTAAAGTTGAGGTTGGTATTTTAGGGCGTAAAACTCCGGTTGAATTAGATTTTGGTCAGGTTGAAATAGAACGCCCACAATAAGTTTCCATTTTGTTGTGTAGTAGCACAACGTACTTTCTCCCGCAGTGATGAGGTTATTGTGGAATTACCGGCTCGGTGCGGCAATGCGATAGCAAAAAGTATAAGGAAATGTTGAGTTAGGGAAAATTGGAATTGCTTCTGTTTTGATTATTCCCGTAGCTCTTGATACAGTTTATTTTTTGAACATTATTTAGAGTTTACAATGGCAAAAAAGGTCATGGGTTCGTTTAAGCTTCAGCTTAAAGCAGGCGAAGCAACGATGGCTCCGCCGGTAGGTCCGGCATTCGGTCAGCGTGGTTTGAACGGCTCGGAATTCGTTAAGCAATTTAATGCTAAGACAGCAAAACAGCAGGGTATGATTGTTCCTGCTCAGATTACATTCTATTCTGATAAGTCGTTTACATTTGTTGTTAAATCACCGCCGGCACCGGTTCTACTTGTTAAAGCAGCAGGTATTCCTAAAGGTTCCGGTCAGCCAAACCGTACAAAGGTTGGTAAAGTTAACCGCGCTCAGTTAGAAGAAATTGCAAAAATTAAAATGGGTGACTTAAACTGTGATTCTATGGAATCGGCTGTAAGCATGATTGCAGGTACAGCACGCAGTATGGGTATTACCGTAGAAGGTTAAGAAATATAATCTCAACAGCTTTGGCAGTTGAGAAACTTGTAAAGTCAGATAGTAAACCTATCTGGCTTTTAGTTTGAAAACCTAATTTATTCACTAATGTGCGAGACTTCGGAATTTTTGTTTGAAGTCGTTTGAAGCACAAGGAGTACATAATGAAAAGTCATGGAAAACGTTTCCGTGCAGCGGCAAAGACCGTAGAGCGCAATAAAGAGTATTCTTTTAAAGAAGCTATCGAATTAGTAAAGAAAAACGCGAAAGCAAAATTCGATGAGAGCTTTGATATCTCTGTTCGTTTAGGTGTTGACCCCCGTAAAGCAGACCAATTAGTTCGCGGAACAGTTTCGTTACCTCACGGTACCGGTAAAACAGTTCGCGTGTTGGTTGTTGCTAAATCCCCAAAAGATAAAGAAGCTTTGGAAGCCGGTGCAGACCACGCAGGTTTTACAGAGTATCTTGAAAAACTTCAGGGTGGTTGGGCAGATATTGATGTTATTATCGCTACACCAGATGTAATGGGTGAACTTGGTAAATTAGGTCGTGTACTTGGTCCTCGCGGTTTGATGCCTAACCCAAAAAGCGGTACAGTTACATTTGATGTAGCTAAAGCTGTTAAAGAGGTTAAAGCAGGTAAAATTGAATACCGTGTTGATAAAGCAGGAAACGTACAGGCATCTATTGGTAAATGTTCGTTTAATGCAAACCAGATTTCTGATAACGTAAACACATTGTTCCAAAGCATTATGCGCGCTAAGCCGGCTACAGCAAAAGGTAAATACGTTAAAAGTATTTTCTTTAGCTCTACAATGGGTCCGGGCGTAAAAGTTAGCGAGCAATCATTAGGCGTTAAATCAGAAAACTAAAACAACCCCGTTAATTCGGGATAATAAATTTGGCTATTACGCAACTCTGCACGGCATGCTTCTGGTACTTAGTAGTAAGTACTTTGCACGGCAGAATTAATAAAGGTAGTACTATATGATAACAAAAGAGCAAAAACAAGAGATAGTTGCCGAATTAACCGAAAAAATTCGGAATGCATCGGCACTGTACTTCATTGATTTTGCGACCATGACTGTTGAACAAGATTGGGCTTTGCGCAAAGAATTCCGTAACAAAGGAATTAGCTATAAAGTAGCAAAGAACACGTTGATTCTACGCGCGTTGGAAAACGTTGGCGGTTATGACATTAACGAAAAACAATTGTTCGGACAGACAGGAGTTGTTTTTGCAAAAGAGAATGACCCCATTACTCCTGCAAAAATTATTCGGGATATATCGGCTAAGTCCGAAAAACCAAAACTCAAGGTTGCTGTTGTTGAAGGCGCAGTGTATCCGGGCTCGCAACTGAAACAGATTGCAGACTTCCCAACCCGCGAAGAAATTATTGCAGGTATCTTGGGTAGTATCGATGCACCTGTTTCCGGTATTGTTGGTGCTATCAACGCTGTAATGCGCGATCTTGCTTCTGTAATAGAAGAAGTAGCAAAAAGCAAAGGCTAATTGATAGCGTACATTTTTAATTGAAAACAATTTTACTTAACTATTTGTGGAGACACAATAATGTCAGCAAACGTAGATGAATTAGTAGAAAAAATCAGCAATCTTACACTTGGTGAAGCAGCTGAATTAAAGAAAGCACTCGAAGATAAATTCGGTGTAACAGCAGCAGCTCCTATGATGATGGCTGCGGGTCCTGGTGCAGCAGCAGCAGCTCCTGTTGAAGAAAAAACTGAATTCGATGTTGAGTTAACCGATGGTGGTGCTCAGAAACTAAACGTTATCAAAGTTGTTCGCGAGATAACAGGATTAGGTTTGAAAGAAGCAAAAGACTTGGTAGAAGGCGCACCAAAAGTATTAAAAGAAGGCGCTACCAAAGAAGATGCAGATGCATTGAAGAAAAAATTAGAAGAAGCTGGCGCAAAAGTTACTTTGAAGTAATTAATAGCGTACAATTATGCAAAGCCCAGGGCGGTTTATACTGCCTTGGGCACTTTGCTTAGAAATAGGGTAGGTTGTTGTAAGTATTTACGGGTTTCGTTTCGGTGGATTTCAACTGGCGGAATCATCATAATTAAGCGTGCATATCAACAATAGTTGGTATGAAGCAATCGGGAAATCCCGAAGTGCATGTGTTATACGTGTGCTTTTGTATATGATGGTTTTGTTTTTATACTGGGTTTCTTGACTGTTGTATCGTAAAGATACGATTATCAAGAAATCCTTTTTTGTTATAGGGGGTTGGTAGTTGATTATGCTAACGCCCAACCGCACCGCAAGGTGGATAATTCAATACCTGCTTGCGGCGGATGAGAATGTTTGCTTGATGTAAGAACGGTTATCGTGAAGTAGTTTTTGTTTGTTTGTTTTTGACTTTATGTGCTACACGATAAACGTTGTTTTATGAGGCAAGGAGCAGAGCGGCAATGCAACGGAATGCCGGAAAATATAGGATTGGAGCCGTCTGGCGACAGCAGAAACAAGAATAAGAAGAACACTAATAATAATTATCATTTTCATTAACAAGGAGAGTACATCTGTATGAGTAGAACTCCAAAATTAAACGGAATGGCTACGCACGAAGCATTGGTTCGTTTGCGTAACCGGATTTCGTTTGCTAACGTAACAACAGATTCAACATACGTTGATTTGTTGAATGTTCAGTTACGTTCGTACGAGGAATTTTTGCAAGAAGACGCAGCATCAACCGAGCGTTTAGCTAAGGGTTTGCAAAACGCGTTTTTACAGAACTTCCCGATTTTAGACCAATCGGAATTGTTCCAGTTAGAGTTTATTGAGTACACGGTTGAACGACCAAAGTACACCGAAGAAGAATGTAGAGAGCGAGAGTTGACATACGCAAAAACGTTAAAAGCTAAATTGCGTTTATCAAGTAAAGCAGATAAAAGTTCCGAAGATTACATTGAGGCAATTGAGAAAGAAGTGTATTTAGGAAACGTACCTGCAATGACTCCGCGCGGTACATTTATTATTAACGGTGCAGAGCGTGTAATTGTATCGCAGTTACACCGTAGCCCGGGTGTGTTTTTTGATGAAGCAATTCACCCGAATGGTACCAAGATTTTCTCGGCACGTATTATTCCGTTTAAGGGCTCGTGGGTTGAGTTTACTACGGATATTCACGATGTGATGTATGCGTATATTGACCGCAAGAAGAAATTCCCTGTAACAACATTGTTACGTGCGTTAGGATATTCTACAGATGAACAGATTCTTACGTTGTTTGATTTGACAACAAAGATTCCTGCTAAGAAATTAACTGCTGATTACCTTGGTAGAAAGATTGCTGCCGATGCGATTGATATGAGCACCGGTGAAATTGTTGCTACCAGAGAAATGGTTATTGATGAGCCATTGTTTGAAGCATTAAAAAATGCAGACGTTGAAGAGATTGAATTATACAAGTATGTTCAGGCAAGCGATGAGCCAATCATTTCCAAAACATTGGCAAAAGATACCGCTCGTACACGCGAAGACGCGTTAGAGGCAATTTACCGCCAGATGCGTTCCAGCGAGCCACCCGATATGGATACAGCATACGGTTTGATTCACAAATTGTTCTTTGATGATAAGCGTTATGATTTAGGTGTTGTAGGTCGTTATCGTATTAACGATAAACTTGGTTTATCGGTTGATATGAAGCACACAACATTAACAGTGGAAGACATTGTTGAAATCTTACGGTACTTGATTGAATTACGTGATGGCAGAAGAGCTGTTGATGATATTGACCACTTAGGTAACCGTCGTGTTCGAACAGTTGGCGAGCAACTTACAACACAGTTTAATACCGGTTTAACCCGTATGGCAAGAACTATTAAAGAGCGTTTGTCGATACACGATGGTGAGAGTATTACACCTGCCGAATTAGTGAATGCAAGAACAATTACCAGTGTTGTAAATCAGTTCTTTGGTACAAACCAGCTATCACAGTTCATGGATCAAACAAATCCATTGAGTGAGTTGACACACAAGCGCAGAACATCGGCGTTAGGACCCGGAGGTCTTACCCGTGAGCGCGCAGGCTTTGAGGTTCGTGACGTTCACTATACACACTACGGTCGCTTATGTCCGATTGAAACACCTGAGGGTCCGAACATCGGTCTTATTTCATCGCTTGCGATGTTAGCACGTATTAACAGCTTTGGTTTTATTGAAACACCATATAGAAAAGTTGTTGATGGTAAAGTAACCGACGATGTTGAATTCTTACCGGCAGAACGTGAAGACGGAAAAATTATAGCACCTGCATCAACACCATATGATGGAAAGACCAGCAAAATTATTGGCGAGCGAGTAAAAGCGCGCCAAAGCGGTGACTATGTATCTGTTACTCCGGAAGAAATTGAGTATATGGATATATCAACCGACCAGGTTACATCGCCAGCGGCTTCGTTGATTCCGTTCCTTGAGCACGATGATGCTAACCGTGCGCTGATGGGCTCGAACATGCAACGCCAAGGTGTGCCATTGTTACGTCCGGAAGCTCCGTTAGTTGGTACAGGTATGGAAGCACGCGTTGCACAAGATGCGCGTGCATTATTACTTGCTGAAGATGATGGTGTTGTTGAATATGTATGCGCAGATTACATCCGTATCCGCTACGATGACCCACGTAATGAAGAAGAACGTTTGGTTTCGTTTGCAAGTGATAGGGTAATCACATATCCTTTATTAAAGTACTTCCGTACAAACCAAGATACATGTATTAATCACCGCCCAATTGTACACCAAGGACAACGTGTTACCAAAGGTATGCCGTTAGCCGATGGTGCCGCAACAGAAATGGGTGAATTAGCATTAGGTAGAAACGTGTTGGTGGCATTCATGCCTTGGCGCGGTTATAACTTTGAGGATGCTATTATTATTAGCGAGCGTTTGGTTGCTCGTGATGTATTTACTTCTATTCACATTGAAGAGTATACTCTTCAGGTTCGTGATACAAAGCGCGGTGAAGAGGAGTTTACAAAAGAGATTCCGAATGTTAGCGATGATGCTACAAAAGACTTAGATGAACAAGGTATTGTACGCCTTGGAACAAAAGTTAAAGAAGGTGATATTCTTATTGGTAAGATTACACCTAAAGGTGAAACAGACCCAACACCGGAAGAAAAACTTTTACGCGCAATCTTTGGTGATAAAGCCGGAGATGTAAAAGATGTTTCGTTGAAAGCACCTCCGGGATTGAAGGGTGTTGTTATTAACACCAAGATTTTTGCCCGCAGAATGGTTACAACCGATAGTGAGTTCCGTGCTGAAGAAAAGAAACGCCAAGAAGCAATTAACCGCAGAGAAGTTGCGCAATTGCGTGACTTGGATGTGGAAATGCTTGAGCGTATGGGACAGTTATTGGAAGACCAGACAAGTATTGGTATCCGTACCATAGATGATAAACGTGTATGGACAAGTGGTGCAAAAATCACTGCAAAAGATATTAAAGCTAAATACGAAAAAGGTGAATTAGCACCAGACCAATTGAGTGTTGAACACCCATGGGTAGCAGACAAACAATTGATGGGATATGTAGAAAAGCTTATGGCTAACTATATGTCTCGCAGAAATGATATTGTTGCTTATGCACGCCAGGAGCGCAATAAGATTGCAGCCGGTGACGAATTACAACCAGGTATCCTACAAATGGCAAAAGTTTATGTTGCTAAAAAACGTAAGCTACAAGTTGGTGATAAGATGGCGGGTCGCCACGGTAACAAAGGTATTGTATCGAAGATTGTTGCTGTTGAAGATATGCCATTCTTGCCAGATGGAACACCGGTTGATATTATTCTTAACCCGCTTGGCGTACCTTCTCGTATGAACCTTGGTCAGTTATATGAAACTGCTCTTGGTTGGGCAGGTAAAAAATTAGGAGTTCACTTTGCAACACCAATTTTTGATGGTGCATCGTGGGCACAGGTTGGTGATTATTTAGAGAAAGCCGGTTTACCACGCACAGGTAAAACTACCTTGTTTGATGGTAGAACAGGCGATCCGTTCCATTATGAAGTAACTGTTGGTGTGATGTACATGCTCAAACTTCACCACTTGGTGGAAGATAAGATTCACGCTCGTTCCATTGGACCATACTCACTTATTACACAGCAACCGTTGGGTGGTAAGGCGCAGTTTGGTGGTCAGCGTTTGGGAGAGATGGAGGTTTGGGCATTGGAAGCATACGGTGCGGCAGCTACACTTCAGGAAATGATTACCGTGAAGAGCGATGACGTTCAGGGACGTGCTAAGATGTACGAGGCAATTGTGAAGGGCGAGAACATGCCGAATCCGAATATTCCGGAATCGTTTAACGTTCTTGTTCGCGAATTGCAGGGCTTATGCCTTGACGTTAAGATTGATTCCCACTAACAAGCAGACGGTTGGCCCGGACAGGGTTGCCGCGCTTGAGGGTTTTAATTAGCACTTGCGGTACACAAATAAATAATTTGATAATTGAATAAATAATCTCCAAAATTTTAGGAGGCAAAAATATTATGATGCAATCAATGGTTATTCCGCGTCGCGGATTCCGTCAGATTCAAGTTAAAATTTCTTCGCCTGATGATGTGTTGAACCGCTCACACGGCGAGGTTACAAAACCGGAAACGATTAACTATCGTTCGTTCCGTCCGGAAAAAGATGGTTTGTTCTGCGAGAAAATTTTTGGTCCGATTAGAGACTGGGAATGTGCTTGCGGAAAATATAAACGTATTCGATATAAAGGAATCGTTTGTGACCGTTGCGGTGTTGAAGTGACACAGAAGTCAGTTCGCCGTGAGAGAATGGGGCATATTATGCTTGCTGTTCCGGTTGTTCACATTTGGTTCTTGCGTTCGTTACCAAGCAAGATTAGCGGTGTTATCGGTATGCCAACAAAAGATGTTGAGCGTATTGTGTATTATGAATCGTATGTGGTTATCCAACCGGGTAGCACAGGTTTGCAGCAAAAAGATTTGCTTACAGAAGAGCAATATCTTGAAGTGTTGGCAAACTTGCCAAAAGCTGAACGCGAAATGGATGATGAAGACCCACGTAAATTTATAGCGTTAATTGGTGGCGAAGCTATTAAAGAATTGTTACGCAGAATTGACCCTGAAGAGGATTATATCCGTTTGCGTGAACTGTTGCGTAATGAAACATCGCAACAACGTAAAGCAGATTTGCTGAAACGTTTGCGCATTTTAGATATGTTCCGCTCTACACCAACACACATTCCTAATAAAGCTGAGTGGATGGTATTGGATGTTATTCCTGTGATTCCACCGGATTTACGTCCGTTGGTTCCGTTAGAAGGTGGACGTTTTGCTACATCCGACTTAAACGATTTGTATCGTAGGGTAATCATCCGTAACAATCGTTTGAAACGTTTGATTGATATCAAAGCTCCGGAAGTGATTTTACGTAATGAGAAACGTATGTTACAGGAAGCTGTAGATGCGTTGTTTGATAATTCTCGCCGTTCTGTACGTAGTGAATCACAGCGTGCGTTGAAATCGCTATCGGATACTTTAAAAGGTAAAACAGGACGCTTCCGCCAGAACCTTTTAGGTAAACGCGTAGATTATTCGGGTCGTTCGGTAATTGTTGTAGGTCCGGAGTTGAAAATCCATGAGTGCGGTTTACCAAAAGACATGGCTGTTGAGTTGTTCAAACCATTTATTATCAGAAAACTGATTGAGCGCGGTCACGTTAAAACCGTTAAGAGCGCAAAGAAAATGGTTGAGCGTAAAACCAACGAAGTGTGGGATATTTTAGAGAAGGTTATTGACGGTCACCCAATTATGTTGAACCGTGCTCCAACACTTCACCGTTTGGGTATTCAGGCGTTCCAACCACGTTTGATTGAAGGTAAAGCTATTCAACTTCACCCATTGGTAACAACAGCGTTTAACGCGGACTTTGACGGTGACCAAATGGCGGTACACGTACCACTAAGCCATGAGGCACAATTAGAAGCATTGCTTTTGATTTTAGCTCCGCACAACATTGTTCACACACAAAACGGTGAGCCGGTTGCGGTACCTTCGCAAGACATGGTGTTGGGTGCATATTACTTAACCAAAATCCGTAAGGGCGCACCCGGAGAAGGAAAGTTGTTCTCATCGGCGGAAGAAGTAATCATTGCACACAACAGTGGTAAGTTACACTTACATGCAAAGATTAAAGTTCGTATCAACGGTGAAATGATTGAGACTTCTACAGGTCGTATTATTTTCAATCAGATTGTTCCGAAAGAAATTGGTTTCTTGAATGAGCTTCTTGCTAAAAAGCGTTTGAAACAAATTATCGGTCACTGTTTCCGCACAGTAGGTTTAGCACCAACAGTTGAGTTTTTAGATAAAATCAAAGAGCTTGGTTTTGGTTATGCTATGCGTGGCGGTTTATCAGTGTCAATCCATGACTTGGTTGTACCGGTGATTAAAGAAGACATTGTAGGCAAGGCACAAGAGCAAGTAGATCAAATCCGTAGCTACTACGAGAACGGTATTATCTCGAACGGTGAGCGTTACAACAAGATTATCGATACATGGTCAACAGCAACAAACCGTGTTGCTGATAAACTCTACACAGAGTTGCAGATTGCTAACGATGGCTTTAACGTGTTCTGGATGATGTTGGACTCGCAAGCACGGGGTTCTAAAGAGCAGATTCGTCAGGTAGCCGGTATGCGTGGTTTGATGGCTAAGCCGCAAAAATCACAAACCGGTTCAACAGGCGAGTTGATTGAAACTCCAATTATCTCGAACTTCCGTGAAGGTCTTTCTATTCTTGAATACTTCATTTCTACACACGGTGCACGTAAAGGTTTGGCGGATACTGCGTTGAAAACAGCTGATGCCGGTTACTTAACACGCCGTTTGCACGATGTTGCTCAGGATGTTATTGTTACAGTTCAAGATTGCGGTACTATCCGTGGTGTTGAGATGTTTGCATTAAAAGATGGCGAAGATGTTAAAGAGCCATTAAGCGAGCGTATTCTTGGCCGCGTTGCATTAACAGATGTAGTAGATCCGCTTAATCCAAAGAACATTATTATCCGTAAGGGTGAACTTGTTGATGAAGAGAAAGCAAATGCTGTTGAAGCAGCAAGTATTGAATCAGTTAAGATTCGCTCGGTACTAACATGTGAATCTCGTCATGGTGTTTGTGCAAAATGTTACGGACGTAACTTGGCTTCCGGACAAATTGTTGATACCGGCGAGGCAGTTGGTACAATTGCTTCTCAGTCAATCGGGGAGCCGGGTACACAGCTTACACTCCGTACATTCCACACGGGGGGTACTGCATCGTTGGTTGCATCGCAATCAACAGTTATGGCAAAAGTTGACGGTATTATTCAATTCGAAAACATTCGTAGCATTAACTACATTGATGATGAAGAGAATGATGTAGAAGTAGTAGTAAGCCGTTCCGGTGTTATCAATATCATTGAAAAAGACTCAGCACGTATATTAACGCGTTATGATGTTACCTATGGTGCTGTGTTAAAAGTTCACGATGGTATGAAAGTAAGCAAAGGCGATATGATTTATGAGTGGGACCCATACAACGCCGTAATTTTAACGGAGTATGGTGGTCGTGTTCGTTATAAAGACCTTGTTCTTAACGTTACATACCGCGAGGAAAACGACGAACAAACAGGTCACATCGCAAAGATGGTAATTGACTCGCGTGATAAAACCAAATTCCCGGCAATTGAAATTGTTGCGGAAGATGGAACAGTATTACGTTCGTACAGTATCCCATCTCGCGCACAGATTATAGTTGATGAAAATGAAACCGTAAGCGTTGGTACCAAACTTGTAAAAATGCCTCGTGACCTTGGCCGTACACGAGATATTACAGGAGGTTTGCCACGTGTAACAGAGTTATTCGAAGCACGCTCTCCGCAAAACCCTGCAGTGATTGCAGAGATTGACGGTATTGTAATGAAAGACCCAAAACCAAAACGCGGTGCAATTACAATCTATGTTACAAGTTTAGACGGACAAACAAAGAAAGAGTATAGCGCACCGGCTGGTCGCTATATTCTTGTACAAGATGGCGATTTAGTTCGTTCGGGCGACCGTTTAACCGAAGGAGCTACAAATCCTCACGACATTCTTGCAATCAAAGGAAACAATGCAGTTCAGGAATATCTCACCAACGAGATTCAGGAAGTGTACCGTATGCAAGGTGTGAAGATTAACGATAAACACATTGAGATTATCGTTCGCCAGATGTTACAAAAAGTTCGTGTTACCGATGGCGGTGATGCACGCTTCTTAGAAAACGATCAGGTTGACCGTATCTTATTCAACGACGAAAACGAATACCTCAAAAACTGTGTTGTTATCACAGATAAAGGTGAATCGAAATTCAAAGTTGGTGAAGTGGTACCGAAAAAACGTTTTAAAGAAACAAACGATGAGTTAACCAAAAAAGGTAAGAAAGGTGCTAAAGCCCGCAAAGCTGAACCTGCAATTGCCGAATCGTTATTGCTTGGTATTACACAAGCTTCGTTAACAACAGAGTCTTGGTTATCGGCGGCATCATTCCAGGAAACAACTCGCGTACTTTCAGATGCATCTGCATCGGCTAAAATTGATATTATGCGTGGACTGAAAGAGAATATCATTCTTGGTCAGTTAGTTCCGGCAGGTACGGGCTTGCGCAGATATCAGGATATGATTGTAAAGAGTGATGTAGGAAACATCTTTGGTACTTCGGCTATATTACCGGAGCTACCACAAGAAGAAGAACCTGCACCAATCATTCCATTACGCAGAGGTCCGAAGCCAAAAGCAACTGCTTAAGATTTGGTAAAGAGGAAACCACAATAAACCGCCTTATAGGGAAACTTATAAGGCGGTTTTTTTTTGCTATCGCCTGACCGCACTAACTGTAATACAAGTAAAAACCTTCCAGTGCGGGAAAGAACATTCCTGCAAAAAAGTAGCGTAAACGATTACGATGATTTTGGAACACACGTACCCTTCTGGCAAAGCATTGGTTTAGAATACATGGTGTTTGGTGCCATCATGCGGAAGCGGATAACAATTATTTAGAGTTATGTTTAACTGCCTTCAGTTCGTTCATCATCATCTCCCATAGATCTTCAAAGGGGATAATCTCTAAGGTTTCCGCAGTGCCGCCTTTAAACTTTTCGGGCATATGTTTTAGTTTGTTCTGCCACTTTTTTGCAAACTTTTGTGTTGGTACCGGATTGAAATTGTGCTCAACCATTATATGAATCATACGTGCAAATATTCCCAAACGATAGTTCAGTTTAGTAAGCCGCTTACGGCGTAATACTTGTAGAGATTCGTCACGTTGGATAAGTGTATCAAAATCGCCAATGCGGATTAAATATAGGATATGAGCAAATACAGCAACAACATTGTGTCCGGTTAAGTCTTTTGATAAAGTAGGAAGAGTACTTGCAAAAGCACGGAAGTGTTTATGCTTGCCGCGAATACCTTTTGGCAGGAGTGTTTGTTTGAAATCTTCCTGCGAAATAAAGCGTGCATAAAACTCATGCAACCGCCACTTTTCAATCATTACTTCGTTTTTAAAATTGAAATTTGGATGTGTTGTAACTTCAATAAATATTTGTTTGGCAAGTTGATAGTTTTTGCTTCGTAATGCAAGGATGAAATGCGGTTCCTGAAAAGCAAACCAATTTTGTGAACCAGGTCTTAATAATTTACTACACTCATTTGCATATATAAAAGCACTTTTATAATCACCAATCCATATATATGCTGAGAAAATAGGAATTATAAAAATTGCTTTAGATTGATTTGACGAAAATTTATCATTTGTTTTGTAGTAGTTTAATGCCTCGTTACAAATACTAATGATAACGTTGTAGTCCTGTTCAACCTCAGCATGTATTCTTTTAAGTAAAAAGTAGGTTTCATGTATTTTATAGCAATCATATTCTTTACGTAATGAGTTAACAATATTATAATAGTTAGATATTTCAATAAGTTTCTCTTGTTGTAAATCCCATTGGGCTGCATACCAAGATGTTACCCTGTTAAATAAAACTTCTGCCTGAGTTATAGCAATTTTTTTGTCTTGCCATTGCTTAACTATTTGAACATACTTTTCAAACTCATTTGTCTTTCCGCTTAAACTTGCAAGTTGAGATAATACCATTGAGTAAATACAAACTTCATCAGCTAAGTGATATTCAATTGCCTGGGGTAAGTTTTTTTTAGCTATATATGCAGCGGCAGCTATAGCACCTCTGTATTCCAATATTCGTACTAAAGTGGCATTTTTTCTATGTAAGTAGATTACTTTATTATAACGATTTATAAAAATCCTATCCTGATCTACAAAAAATAATGAATTAGTTAACCTCCAGAAAAGACGTGTTTTTAAGCTATTATATGTACTTGACTTAAATGCTTTAGAATTGTTGTATAATTTAGAGCATGCAGATTTGTCGTCGAATATTGTTCCATCTAACAAACCTGAGTACAATATTTCAAACTTGGTTTTAGGTTTGTTTCTTTTATTCCAAGAAAAAAAATCAACTTTTTCTTTTCGCAACGATGCGGATTATTGAACGATTTCTTGCAGGTATTTCATTCTGGTATTTCCAATTAATTGTGAGTAATATACTCAAGGGAATGAAATATTCAATTGTAGCCATTTTTTCAAGATAATAATAAAATGTTTGAAAAAATGAAAAATAATAATATTCCGTAGTATTACGGATTGAAATCCTCCGCCTAAAAACTTAACCTTACCCCCATCTTTTCTATATCACTTTACAAATATTCTGTGTAAATATTGAGTGATTTATCATGCGGATAAATTCGACATGAAAATCATTTTACGGGACTTATTTACTCGAAGTTTGTAACAGTTGATAACACAATTTAATTATATAACTAATCGGAGAGTAGAATGTCGTTCATTATTTCAATTTTATTATGGATTGGGGCTATTCAAGGCGGAACATATACACAACATGAATTAGATGCGATTACCAATGCCCATCAGGCAGAAATAAATGTTATACAAAATGATGCAATGTTAAGTACAACAGTTGTAACTCAAACTAACCCAAGTGTTGTTACAGTGGTTGTTCCTGGTCAGGACGATTAATCATTAAAATAGAAAATTTGTGCACAGCGGACGTGCGGTAGTTATACAGAATTTAGCTCCCTTAAGTTTGTAACGCCTCTTCGCTGTGCTTGTAAACTTGTTCATTCACAAAACGAGCCGTAGTTAAGAATGAACTTGCTCTGAAGAATGGTTCTGCCCTTTATTTCACAGGAATCGGGGACTGACTGAAATGCAACAAAAAGGGCAGAACCCCTAAGAGACAACTTTTCACCAAAAAAGGACTTCATTTGAAAAGGAAACGAATAAGAGCACAAAAACGCCTTCGGAAAAAGATAGGGGTATATTCTTACCTTACTTTATTACGTAGGGGCTTATGTAGCGATAGAGAGTTATCGTATATTTGCGATGAAATATTGCGAAATTGTTTAATTGTAAAGGATATACATTATGGCTGCCACTGTAACCAAGGGTTATACAAAAAAGGATGTACGCATGGCAGAATTGCTCAAGGCGGTTGCACATCCTGCCAGAATCGCCGTAATCCGCCTGTTAGCAAAGAAGAATACGTGTACTTGTGGTGAAATAGTTGAACAGTTGCCCATTGCACAAGCAACAGTTTCGCAACATATAAAAGCCCTTAAAGATAGCGGAGTAATAACCGGTAAAGAAGAAGGTGCAAGTGTTATATATAGCTTAAACCTAAAAGCTATAGAAGAAGTAGATACATTGCTTGATACATTTCTTACTAAAATATCGCCCGAGCGATGAAACGTGTTCTCGTAGTTTGTACAGGTAATTCCTGCCGTAGTCAAATGGCGGAATCTATCTTTCGTTCGGTTAGACCTCATCTGGAAGTAGTTTCAGCCGGAGTTAAACCAGCTGATTTAGTTTCAATAAAAGCCATGCATGTCCTCATAGAAAAGCAGTTCCCTACAGATGGTCTCTATACTAAAAATGTTTCCGATGTTAATAATCAACAGTTCGATGTGGTTGTTACCTTAGGTGATACTGCACAAAGGTTGTGTCCTAACTTCCCCGACACAACTATAACACTACATGTACCGTTCGATGACCCCTACGAAGCAACCGGAAGTCCTAACGAGATTCTTAATGAATACCGTCGCATTAGAGATGAAATTGAAGAGTGGATTCGTTCACTTGATTGGTAGTTTTGGCTATCGCCCGACGGCACCGAACGTTACTTAATACACCCCCACTACTTGCCGATAGAATCCCCATGTAATCACTTCACGATTACCGTTTGGTAGTAAGCAAAGATGCTTATCCGCATAGTAAGTTGATGTTACAATGTTGAGGATTGGAGCGGTTTGCGTTAGCAAATACTTAATGGAGAATAACTAATCTCTGAACTACAGATTTGTTGTTTTGAGTGATACGTACATAGTATGTTCCGTTGGGAATGGACTCAATGTTGAGTGTCTGTGTTGTTCCGTTAAGAACAAACGATGCTACTTCTGTACCTAACGACGAATACAACTGCACAACAGAGTTTGGCTGTGCCGTAATAGTAATTACCGAGGATGCAGGTTGTGGAACTATGCTTGTTGTTTGTTCTGTTGGATATTCTACAGCAGTTACAGATTCTAACGGAAAAATACTACCACCTTTGGTTGCGCCGTATGCTTCGGTTATATAACTGTTGATAGGTGTTGTTTCGTTACAAACTAATGCTCCAACAAAACCGGATTGCAAAATGTTTTGTTGAAATGTGCTTCCAAAGCAAACATAGACGGTAGATGAAACTTCATCGTACTTAAACAACGTTACCTCGGCATCGGGGTACTGCTCCGACGGCTCGAAACCTAATACCTGAGTATTTGCAGGAACCTTTATTACAAGCGCGGCACCAAGTAATGTTTTATTGGTAGAAATGTAAACCGGAACACGTTGTGCGTCGGTTGGGTAAACGGGTTGTTGTACTTGTACTTTACCCGATATATCGTCATCGGGTTTTATGGAGCTGTGTACCTGCCCAAAGTTGATTTGTACTACAAGTTGGTCGGAAATGGTAACATCGCCGCTACCATCGCAGTCAGCGTATGTTGCAGAGGCACTATCCCATACTAATGCACGTTGTGGAAGCCAAAGTGTGCTTGATGGCTCGCGTTTGTAGCCACGCACATTACTTGCACCGGAACCCTGACCTAAATACGCGCCAACTGTAGTACCATCTGCCGAGTTTACCTTACCATCGTTATTAGCATCGCCGGGAAAAACGTTTACAAAGCCGTGTATAGTTGTAACATAGGCAGTAGATGTTAGTTGTTTAATCATTCCACCACTATCGGTTGTAACTGCTTGTGCATCTACAAAACTAAAGGTAACGGTTTGGTTGTTTGGGGCAGAACTTCGAACAACAAAATCAACATGAAATGCCACCGGGTTGTTAATTCCTTTTTCCGAAACCGATGCACCCGATAAAACACTGGCGTGGATACTTCCTTGTCCGGTTGTTGAATCCGAGAGGTCAACAACAAAGGCATTCTTTACGTTAAAGTCGCGTGCTTTAATATTACTAAACACAACGTGTTGTGCATTTGTATAACGTAACTCAAAGCTAACGCCGGTACAATTGCTAACGCCATCAATAACCACATCAACACCAAACATCTGGGTTGCTGTAATAAAGCTTGCTCTACCTGTATCAACATCCGAGCGAACTAACCTGATGGTTTGCGAAATACTTTGTTGAGGTAGGGTGCAAAAAACAACCACAAACAATGCGGTAACTATAGTGCGAGCTATTGTGGTATGTTGTTTTTGTTCTTCCATGAAAATGGATTGCGTGATGTATTTACAATGCACAACTGCTATGCCAGTAAATACCGATGCCCCGATTCCATTCTAAAAGCATCTAAAATAATAGGTTACGCCGCTGCTTGCGCTTCCTGATTTGTATCGTTTTCTTGTGTTTTGCTGCCGTCGTCCAGTCCGCGGCCTGCTTTAACAATTTTGCCGGCTGCGGTTAATTCTTCGCAAGCGGCATCCAGAATGCCGTTAATAAACACATTGCTTTTTTCGGTTGAGTACGACTTAGCAAGTTCAATGGCTTCGTTAATGGTAACCTTTGTAGGAATATCTGCAAATGTTACAATCTCTGTCAGTGCCATGCGTAGCAATTGTTTATCAATCAACGCAATACGTTCTAACTCCCAGTTTTTAGCCAACCGTTCAATTATTTCATCCAGTTCTTCGGCACGATCTAATGTTTTATGTAATAACAATGTAGCAAACTCTACATCGCGTTCGCGCCAAACAATGGGCGTATCCGAATCCAGTTCAAACACTTCTTCCGGACGCAATAGTGTATCGGGTTTATCGCCTGGGTTTTCATCGAAAGTAAATTCACGGTGAAACACATGGCTAAAAATCTTACCGCGATTTTCTTCGTTAGCGTCGTACGCAACTAAAATCTGCAATACTTTTTCTCTTGCTATATGCCTGTTCCCGTCTACACTTCTTGTGGAACTTAACGGAAATGGATTTTCTTCAACAACGAGTTTTCTTTTCATAGAACGTAATTACTTCTAACAATACACCGCAAATTTACAACTAACTGTTATACTCAGAAATAATAATATCACTCCAATTCAATTTATTGGTAAAATAAGGTATTTGCTAACGCCGGACGGCACCGGAAGTACGCAATAAGACAGTCCCTACATTTGCCGAGCAGAACCTCGTGTTTATCAGCACAATATCGTGATTTTTACTTTTGTTCTTTTGTGATTGCTTTTGTTGGCTTATGTACCTTATGTGTTAAACATTATGCATCATTCTATCCCGCACGGTACGGATATGCGTATGCAAACGCTCGGTGCGGTCAGGCGATAGCAAAAACTATTTTGCAATAGTGATTATGGTTGTTTGAGTAACGCCTGCTGCTGTATAACGGCAATAGTACGCACCTGCTGCAATATCTTGTGTGGATAGTACTGCCTCGTATTCACCGCCTGTCTGATAGCCATCTACCAATATTGCGACGTCTCTGCCTAGTGCATCGGTTAATGTAATTCTTGTGTTACAATCAAACCCAACACCGTAACGAATAGAAACAGATTGGTTAGTTACAGGATTTGGGGTAACGCTGAGAATACCGGATGTAGCTACACCAAGCGCAATGCGTCGGATGTATTTTGCACATCCGCCAACCTCTATGGTATAACTCGACGTTGTTGTATCAATACAATCTATGGGTCTGGGGTACAGAGGTGGTTCATCGGGGAACGACACACGCACCATTGGCGTAAATTGAAATACGTTTGATAATAACGTTGAGAACTGTGGCGAGAGTATATCGCCATTCTTTGCAATTGGTGTAGTTCCACGCAATGAGAAACGTGTGTACACAATACTATCGGTCACGTTAGTAGTGTTTTCGTAAGCAGTAGCAGTTATTTTCCATACACTATCTAATGCCGTACCTTGTTGTTCGGTATTATTAGATGGTGTTTTATACATCATCCACGTTTTGTTATATAGTACATCTACATCCATTGCTGTTATTAATAGTTCATTCCAATGCGAGCTTTCTATTTGAAGTACCACGCCAACGTTTTCACCAATCTTGGTCTCATCATCTTTAGATGCCGCGCCAATCAGTTTTACCGTAACCGGATATTTTAGTCCGCGACCATGCAACATTATAGCAATTGTAGTATCGTTGCCGTTGTAACCGCCATCGTATGTTAACTCCAACGGGATTGTAAACGCACCTGCTTTGTTTGGATTTACGCGTAGTGTTACATCGGTGTAGTTGCCGCTTCCGCTACTTTGTAATGTATCTGGGAATGGTGCGTTTTCTTGTTCCCACGTTGCTACGGTAGTTCCGTTTTGCACTAACGACTTTATGATTACAGGTACATCGCCATTGTTTTCTAAGCGGAATGTAACAGTAGTATCGGCACAGGCAACAACATCGGGTACGGTAATATCAAGTGGGTATAGCAGACTTCTGTTACACGGAGCTATGGTAACCTTTACCGAATATGTAACAACACAACCAAATTGTGTTGTAGCAGTTACGCTGTACGTTGTATTCTCGGTTGGGTGTGCTGTTGGATTGGGGATGTCATCGCGGTCTAAGCCGGTTGCAGGTGTCCACTTGTATGTTACATTTGGTTCGGGTTTTTGATTAGAGAGTTGTACTGAGTTTAACGGACAGATAGTTGTATCCTTAAACGTGCTTTGTAAAGTTGGTAACGGATGTACCGTTGCAACCACAGAGTCAGTAATACTACAGCCCGTATTGTTCTGTACTGTTGCATAATATGTTGTTGTTGTTGCGGGCGTTGCAATTGGAGTTGGACACGTATCGCAACTTAATGTTAAAGAAGGCGACCACCGTATACTACCGTTTGTTGATGTACGAATCTGAAATGATGTACCCTGGCAAATCGTAGTATCACGTTTTTCTAAAACCAAAGTAGGGCGCGGATTAATTGTTACGTTAATTGTTTTGCTTTCAATACAACCGGAATCCGTTGTTGCTACAACAGTGTACATAGTTGTGGTGGAAGGTTGGGCAGTAGTCTGCGCACATGTATCACACGTTAATCCTTCAGCGGGGGACCATTTATATTGAGCAGGAACTGCAGCTGATGCCATAAGTATCACCGAATCACCGGCACACACAGATGTTACCGAATCTTTAGCCGATATCATTAACTCAGGTTTTGGAATCACGCGAACCGATAATGAATCCTCGTTATAGCAACTTCCGGTTGTGTTGTATACTCGTATTCGGTACGATATGTTTGAATCAGGTTTAACCCGAACAACGCCACATGTTGGGCAATCAAGAAATGTTGCCGGTGCCCACTCAATCCGTGATTCTGAATCTGTAGAAATTGATACTAACTTTTCTTCGCCTTTACAAACTGATACATCTTTGGATTGTACTTCCAACTTTGGTTTACTAACAATTTTAATAAGCATACTTGCTTTGGTAAAGCAGGTATCGGGGGATGTGCCATTAACAGTATAGGTTGTTTGTACTGTTGGCTTAAACACAACTTTTGTACATGTATCACAGCTAATCCCTGTGCTTGGCGTCCACTTTACTTTCCCACCGTATTGAATATCAAGCACTACGCTATCACCTGTGCATATAGTAGTTGTTGGTGGTACTTGTGCATAAACGCCGGGTCGGTAACGGATGGTAACGCTATCAATTACTACACACGTAGCCGAGTTACTGTTTCGTGCAATTGCGTAGTACTTCTGGTCTTTCCCGGGCAACGCTCTTGTTTGCTGACATACTGTACACGATAAACCAATTGGCGGTGACCATTCAACTTGCTTAAATAATCCGTTTGCTACAAGTGTTACAGGGCTATCGGTACATAATGTTGTATCGGGGGTTGCATCAACCGTAGGGAAAGGAAGAACCGTAACAGTAATCTCATCGTTTATTTTACAGGCATACGCATCTGTTGCAATTAGTGTGTACTTAGTAGTCTTTACCGGTTTTACAACGGTTGTAATGCAAGTATCACATGGTATTTTAGTTCCATCGGCTGCAACCCATTTTATGTTTGTTGCATTGCCTAATGCCGAGAGTACTAACGAATCTCCAATACATATTTCTTTATCACCTCCTGCATTTACTTCAATGTCATCAACATCTGGGCGGAATGCAATGCCGCCAACATATCCATACGAGTTTGCATACCCATACCCATACACGTATAACCCAACCGGTTTAGGGCTTGATAGTGTGTGTGCGCCATCTTGCATGGTAATGTGTGTGTACACATAACACGTGTTTGCAATTGGAATAAACGGTTGTGTTATAAGCACAGAATCCAACGAAACATTCGGTGCATTATCGGTTGTTGTTACAATAGTGATGTACTGCTCGGTAAATGTTCCACTAACCTGACAGTTCTGAAAGCGGTAGTTATCAAGATATTGGCTACGTGGCGGAATTATCATCATAAACGGGTCGCCAATTCCAAGTTGCCCTAAACTTCTGCTTGTTGTATGTGTTTTTTTATACGTACCAACAAGAACCTTTTTGTTTGATGTTAAAAATCCTGCAACGCGTAATGGTGCTTCGTAAAACTGTCCTTTTTGTAATGTAGCAAGTATAGTTGTTTTATTCCAGCGGACTTCCGTTCCATCTTCTGCGGCTAATACTCTAAACAAATCAGTGCCTTCGGTTGTAAACAAAATAGAAGGCTGTGCAAACGGAGTCATGATGTACGATTTCCCCCACACCGATGTAGGGAACATCTGCTCATACAAACAATCTCTGCTTGGGCTTCCGGTAACGCCGCGTAAGCTAATTGGTAATGTAGCACGTTGGTGTCCGGCAAAAACCGAAATAGGTTTATCAGCATACACATGGCTACCGGTTAAATCTAAATTGTACTGAATATTAGAGTACATAGATTGCACTAAATACGTTTCGCCTGCATTTAGTACAACTTGCTTTGTGCCTGCTCCCGATACCGCCGTTGGTGCCGTTGGTTCAACTACAACCGTGGTATTATCTTCTGTTGCAACAATGGCAAACTCCGATGGTGTGTAATTGGTATTCATTTGTTTGTTTTCATCGGGCAAGCCATCGGCGCGGTAGCTCATTATATAGTACTCTTTGCCGATAGCCGTAGTAGGTAACACCAGCGAAGCATCGCTTGTAGTATTTGCCTGATTCAACGCATACACGGCAACATCTTGGTTTGTTGTTACACGTATTGATTTCTTCGTTGGTTTCTCGTTATCATTTGGGTTCGTAAAACTGCCAAATAAGTTATATCCGGTTAGCTCAATGTTCACCCAACTGATGCGGTATGTAAAAATCTGCGAAGGATTTGGAATGGAAAAATTAATGGTAACCGGTGTGGTGCTACCCGACGGGGTGTATTCAATAGTACCTGCTGTTGCAACTTCTGCTACAATGTAAATATACACACTGTCATCATCGGTATATGGTAGCTGATGATAATTAGGAAGCAATGCAATGTAGAACTCCTTACCCCTGTTCGATTTTGGCTGACCGTAACTTTCCTGCAAAAAAAGCAGACCAAATAATACGATACACAACACAGGTAGTATTTTACCCATAATTCCCTCGCGTACAAAGTGTGGTATGGTTGTAGCCCCTTGTGCGGGAAAATAGCGATAACACATTTCAATTCCAAGATAGAATTCACAACTACGCTAAATCCTTACAATCTTAACGATTATCCTAATTTTATGCTATCGCAAACCGCACCAAACCACAGATGTACGGGCAGAAAATTTTCTGCCCCAACAACCGCCACTTGCGGGAAAGAGCCTTCATTTTTATTACAAGATTAACCGTAATAGAACTGTTAGTTTAGAATGTGAATGTATATTGAAACAAATACTCTATGTAATGATTATTATATCATCACTCAACGTAATCCCTGAATCATGAAAACAATGCTCTTTTTGCTAAGTACTATTTATGTACTTGCTCAACAACCACACATCATCTCACCCAACGGCAATGAGAAGTATAAAAAAGGCGACACCATAACTATCCGTTGGGATGGTGTTGGAGCTGATGTACCCGTTCGGTTGGAGTATAGTGTTGATAATGGAAACAGTTGGTTCTTGATAGAAGAAGAAGTTGTTGGGAATGAGTATAAATGGATTCCTTATAACGAAGATGCCCTTATACATTTATATCTATTCAATTATTATAATCCAATTAGGAAAAATATATTCAAAGTACGTGCAGTTAAATATGGTACGTCACTGAATGATAGAGTATCGGTAGCAAGACAATTAGGTTGTGGTACCATACCATTTGGCACATGGAGTAGTGATGAAAAATACTTTGCTTGTACAACAAATAATGGATTTGAGATTTGGGACGTGCAGAAACAAGATAAAATATCATGGTTTAGTAGATTTAATCCCAAACATAAAGTACAAATGAGCTGTCAGTTTAGCTTAGTCCCAATAGCTTTTATAAACAATGACAAGAGAATTCTTATTACAGAGGAAAATTGGAGTATTCTTTATGAATATGACATCGCAACTAATTCTTTGATTGAGAATAATATTGTTAAGCAAATTCACCCCAGATCAAAAGTTATTGTAAGCACAAAAGGTAACTATATTGCTTATCAAAATAGGATTGATCAAGATTCGATACAGTTCAAAGTAATCGATTTGAGGAATTTCTCCGTTAAGACAGTCGTTTCGGTGTATCAGCCAGATGTTAACTCTAACAAACTAAACTTAGTTTTTTGGATTAACGATACAACAGCGGTTATCAGACTTGGTAGTTATGGCGGAACTAGCTTTGATGAATATATTTATAATGTTATAACAAATACTGTTACTTCTAATTCTGTAACCAGTGTTAATGGTATGGATTATAGAGAAAACTTTCCTTTAGTTCGTACTATTAGCGATAAAATACAATATAACTGCGTAAGTGACAGCTCAGGACTTTTCGTTGAGGACGTCTATACAAACAAGAGAGTAAATTTGCCTTCGTCTAGCTTATATAGGTATAATATTGCGTGGCAACCGAGTTCATATGTTATAGCATATCAAAGTAAAGATTCAACTCAAACAACGCTACAGATTTTTGATGTTTCTTTAAATAAAATAGATAAAAGTATCACCCTATCTAACCACTTTTCAGAAGTTACTTCTATCAAATGGTCTCATAGTGGAAAGTATCTAACCGTTTCTACATCAGATGGATACGAATGGATTCTGAATATTGACAACTCAGATGTAGTTTTTAAGAAACCGTCACTTCCTTTAGCTAACTCAATCAGTTGGAGTTTTGAGGGTAAGTATCTTGCAATTGCTACATATAACACAATTGAAGTTTGGGATACTGATAACAATAATCAGATTGTAGTAACTCATATAAAAACAGATCCCAATCAAAATTTATCTGAACAACGAGTTTGTTGGTCGGTAGATGGTAACATGATATTATTTATCGCTAATCAAGACAGTGTTTATTTATGGGATTGGAGGCAAAACAAAATACTCGACAAGTTGTTTATTCCTAACGCAAATTTAATAGCTACAAATGCCACGACGGAGTATGCAATCATAGTGGCCGATTCAATTGTTAAGTATGATTATAAGAATCACAAAATTCTCAATAAGCTTCCATACTATACGGGATGGAATTCAAATATTGTTGTTTCGAAAGATGGTAAGTTATGGTATCTTAATAACTATGATACTACACTTGTATTGGACTCTAAGGACGATATTATAGATTCATTGCCAATTGTAGGTATACATAAAATTCCAAGTCCTACTGAGCCTAAAATGTTTGCTTGTAGGTATACAAAACATGGCTTCTTTGGGTATCCAGACCCAATCAGAATAAATGGTGTGCTTACTACAGTAACAAATAGTAGTTTTCAAGATGATCAAAAGATTATTGATTATCAGTTAAATATGTTTGGAAATATTCTAACACCGGCTTGGAATGAAACAGGAAATCAGGTTGCATTTCCTTCTAAGTTTAATGGTCACATTGATTTCTTTTCTAGTGAATGGTGTTTTGTGTCGGGTATACAAATCACAAATGTTAATGATGGGGTTTGTTTAGGGTATTTTACATTGTTAAGCAATGCATCTCTGATACAGCATCATTCACCATTGTATCGCCCCAACTCCAACGAGATTGCTATAGGAGGCGAGGTAGCAATAGGAAAAATACAACCTGTTGAGTACACGTTAGATGAAAGTGATTCAGCGTTTACAATTCAAATGGAATCCGATACAACAACGGAAGTCAATGAATCAATTCCACCAACATGTACATTGTATCCAAACCCAACATCGGGCGAGTTGTATGTACAAGGTGTATCAGGAACAATTGAGATGTATTCACTTTTAGGTGAATTGGTGTTTTTAGATTCTACATCAACAACAAGCGAAAGAAGAATACCAACAGAACATTTACCAAGCGGAATGTACAGAGTTGTGTGTACGCAAGGTAAACACAGGTTAAGTAAAGCTGTAGTTGTGCAACATTAATGCGCCGCTGTAACGCTTGTAGTATTGGCAGGACTTCTTGTGTCCGCGAAAGGCGTCCTGCCAAACAATCGGCATGAGACGCTTCGCTTAACTCATGCCGCAATATTAAAATTTCTACGCTAAGCATAGAATTACAGTTTCCTCTTCGCGCCGCATACAGCTATCTCCGCGCCGGGTCTGCGCGCTGGCGCGTTCGCTTCGGCAGAGGAGGGAAACAGAGTAATTTTTGTATTGGCGTACACTTCTAAAGTTGTAGTTTGCAAACGGTAGTAACTATACTTGTACTTCTATGAAAATCTCAGTTGTTCTGTTCGTGCTATGTATTACCGTTGTGTATAGTAGTTCGGCTACTATGTATTATGTTTCGGAATCGTTGGGGAACGACGCGTGGAGTGGCATGTTACCCGAACCAAATATTAACCGCACTGACGGACCGAAAAAAAGTATGAGCGCTGCAAATGATATACTGAATACTATTGCACGCGGAGGTGATAATGTTTTATTTAGGCGTGGTGATGTATGGCAAACGGGATTAGAGTTACAATCGGCAAAAGGGGAACCGGATAACTACATAGTTATTGGCGCGTATGGTTTGGGAGATAATCCGGTAATCCGGAAGAACACAGCAGGACAGGGGATTTTATGCCGTGGTTCGGCAACAAATGGAACATCGTACATCCGTTTTGAATATCTGAATCTTACTACAACACTAACGCAAGATAAACCTACAGGTGTAAATGTATCGGAATCGTTTTATCAGAACAAACCACATCATATTTTGTTTAATAACATAACAATAACTAATTGTAAGAATGGTATGATTCTATACGAACATCATATTACCGTTGAACGATGTACGTTGCGTTTAAATGGAAATGATAACCAAGGGCACGGAATATTTGTTCGGGCAGATTCAGTATTGTTTTCCCAAAATGTATTAGATAGTAACGGATGTGGCAGTTACTTTGTTCACTCGATATATGTTAGTAACTGTAATGGTATTCGTATTGAACAAAATGAAATTTTGCGGGCAGATGACGGTATAAAACTCCGCGCATCTGATAACGTTGCTGTATTGTATAACAGAATTCACGATATGCATGTTCATGCTATTCATGCCGGTGGTGATGATTCTAAAGGTTCAGCAAATGTGCGCATTGAAGGAAATGTTGTACTCAACTCACCACAATCGTTTACCCTTGGTTCGGAATCGGGAACACAAACCGCTGTTAGCAGTAATTTCATTATTGCGAATAATATATTTACGTCGTTGGTGCATCTATCCGGTAATGGTCCAATCCAAAATGTAGTGTTCTGTAATAATGTATTGTATAATGGCTTGCATAGTCAGTTGTTTGCAAGTAGTGCTATCAACCCTATACAACTACGTGTACTAAATAACATTTTTTACCGTACACAATCCTCATCACAACAGACATTAGTAAGCTTGGTATCGCCATCGGGTGTTTCCGGGTTAGAACTTAACAATAATTTGTATTATTCCGGTACAACAGTGGCACGTTTGTTATCGGTTGGCTCGCAACACTTTACATCTCTATCAGATTTTAGAACTACATACGCACAACATGAGCAGTTTGGTGTGTATGGAAATCCAAACTTTGTTTCTGATTCGGATTTCCATCTTACAGCTTTGAGTGGGATAGCAATTGATAAAGGTGCTGATGTTTCGGAATTTATTAATGCCGATGCCGATGCTACTTCACGTCCGTATGACGGAGATGCCAAGAATGGTGCACAGTTCGATATCGGGGCGTACGAATTCACTCAACTTGTTTCTGTCTCGAATCAAGATGAACATCTTTTTACCTTATATCCAAACCCAACATCGGGCGAGTTGTATGTACAAGGTGTATCAGGAACAATTGAGATGTATTCACTTTTAGGTGAGTTGGTATATTTAGATGTTACATCAACAACAAGCGAAAGAAGAATACCAACAGAACATTTACCAAGTGGAATGTACAGAGTTGTGTGTACGCAAGGCAAGCACAGAGTCAGTAAAGCTATTATTGTACAACATTAACGCGCCGCTGAAATGCTAGGTTCCGCCTGAGTGACGGCGCAGTATGGGGTGCTTCGGCAGGTGTGGGAATACAAAATATACTACACACCTTTGTTAAAGATGATGCGGATGACATCTTCTATGGGAACTTCTTCTATGGTGAGGTCGGCAACCTGAAAGCGGTTTAAGATTTCCGATGCTACGGTGGTTATGCTGTTGCGGTTAACACGGAATACTACTTTATCGGGCGAGTATTCTGTAATGGTGCCAATGCTTTCTATATCGGTGCGTGGGGTTGGTTGGGCAAATACTACCGTTAGTACTTTTTCGGCTACGTATTGCTCTACAAGTTTTTCAAGCTGACCGTCGAACAAGAGTTTGCCTTCGTCTATCACCATTACACGTTTGCACAACTGTTGGATGTCGTCCATGTAGTGGCTTGTTAGGATAATTGTTGTTTCGCTTTGTTTGTTGTAGTCGGCAATAAACTCGCGTAATGCGTGTTGGGCAACAACATCTAAACCAATGGTGGGTTCATCTAAAAACACAACCCGCGGAGCATGAAGCAATGCGCCTATCAACTCACATTTCATGCGTTCGCCAAGCGAGAGCCTGCGTAGCTGTATGTGTAGTTTATCGGCTACGTCAAGGCGTTCGGCAAGTTCGTTGCGGCGTTTAGTAAAATGTTGTTCGGGGATGTTGTAGATTTCTTTGTGTAGTAAAAACGAATCGGCTGCAGGTAAGTCCCACCACAGTTGGTTACGCTGTCCCAGCACAATAGAAAACTGTTTGCGGAACTCTATGCTTCGTTCCCACGGCGTAAACCCAAGTACGTGCGCTTTACCCGATGTTGGGTGTAACAGCCCACTTAACATTTTTAAGGTTGTGGTTTTTCCGGCACCGTTTGCGCCAAGCATTCCAACAAGCTCTCCTTGTGCTATGGAAAACGAAATCGAATCAACAGCAACGTACTCTTTGTATTGGCGGTTAAACAGCGAGCGCACCGAACCCAACAGTCCTTCCTGCTTAACATGACTTTTAAATACTTTTGATAACCCTTCTACCGAGATTGCCGTTTGCATGAGTTTGTTTCAACATAGTTATTGATTGTTCAAATATACAATTCAATATTGGTTTGGGTTCCCACTTCTGCCGAAGCAACCGCGCCAGCGCGCAGACACGGCGCGAGCCGACCGTTGTGTGGCGCATAGTATCTGTTGTTGCGTTTACATTTTTTTGTAAGTTGCATTTGTGCTACAATTCAAGGAGACACCATGGGCAAAATACTCGATGAAATTTTACAATCATCATCAGAGCTAACACCTGATAATCAACAAAAAGTTCTTGGTTATATTCATTCCCTAAAAAATGATTTGAGCGAATCATCAAAAACGGTTACCGTCCTTTCAGGGTTGATATCAGAAGCGGATGCCAAAGAGCTAACACAAATCATTGAACAACATTGTGAGCAAGTACATGCAGCAGACTGGACTCTACCTTCTTGATACTAATATTGTAATTGGATTGTTGGCATCAGATTCATCAATTTGCAATTCATTTTCTAGTATTCAATTGTCAGGGTTGCCAATTACTGTGTTAGGTGAGTTGTATTTTGGTGCATACTTATCATCTAAGAAAGAGAAAAATATTGCAGCACTTCAACAACTAGTCAAAACTCTTACAGTTTATCAAACAAGTGATGATGTATCTGTAAAGTATGGAGAAGTAAAATCAGAGCTGAAAAATCAAGGAACTCCAATTCCGGAGAATGATATCTGGATAGCTGCGATTACATTATCTTATCAGGCAACATTAGTTACACGCGATAGCCATTTTAATAATATAAAAGGATTACAGATTGTTCCTTGGTGAATGTTCATCACATCCTGATTAGAAGTGATAAAACTTGTATCTCTGCCAATTCTCTCCCGCAAAGTAACGGTAAGTTTGAACCGTTACATTCGGTGCGGTCTGCGATAGCAAAAGAAAAATCTACCCTACAATTCTATTCATGATTTCCACTGCCATAGCATACTTTTTGAACGGAGGCATAAGGTACATGCCATCAATTGCATGCTTTGCTTCTTGCAGAAATTCTACGGCAATCTCAATTCCTTCGTGCGATGAATGTTCAACCGACGTACCTGCGTTTTTCATGCGTGTGCGAACCCATTCGGGAATAGTCATACCCGGAACTTCGTAATGGAGAAACTCTGCATGGCGCAATGTGCGGAGGGGAATAACGCCAACTAAAAAGCGAATAGGAATGTGTTCGGTTTTTGCACGGAATGTTTCGAGAATGTTCATATCAAACACCGGTTGCGAGAAAGCTACTTCGGCACCCTCGGCGGCTTTTTGTGCAAGGCGGTCAATCTCGCGCTCCATATCTTCCGATGCCGGATTACACGCACAACTAATGTTAAACTGCGTACGCGAACCCAACGAGTTACCTACAAGGTCGCGCCCGCCATTCATGCGAGATAGCGAACGAATCAAACCAATTGCATCAATATCGTACACGCTGGTTGCTAAGGGAAAATCTCCAATGTGTGCGGGGTCGCCCGTAACTGCAAGAATATTCTTAACTCCAAGCGAATACGCTGCAAGCATATCGCTTTGCAGTGCTACCATATTTCTATCGCGGCAGGCAACGTGCGTAATACATTCCATTCCTGTTTGTTGCTGAACAATATGCGATATAATTGTAGAGTTCATGCGCAACCGTGCACGCGCGCCATCGCTTATGTTTACTGCATCTACGTTATGTTGTTTTAGGTATGCCGCGCCTTCAAGCACGGAATGTAAATCCATCCCACGTGGTATATCAAGTTCTACCGTTGTCAGAAACTTTTTACCAACGTTCTTACCAAACGTTGAGCGTTCGTCTGGGAATTCGTTGTGTTGTTCTTCCTGAACCTGAATTTGAGCTGTTGTTTTTTTAGAACCAATCACAACATCTTTAACAGCATTGGAAATTGCTTTAATGTGTTCGTACGTTGCACCGCCATCGGCACCAATAATGGCAACACCATTTTCTACTAACCGGACTGAACATTGTGCAATGTATTCGGGGTCGGCATGATATACCGGTCTGCCATTTACAACGGTTGGTATGCCAATATCGGGCTGTGCCGCAATGGGAACAGGAGTTTCGCCAATGGCTTGTATGATACTTACCATCCGTTGCGGACCAACTGTTCCGTTAGAACCCAACGCAACTACACCACGACTCTCCAATCGCTCGGCAACCTCGCGAGGGAAGGCAGTGGCAAGCACCGAGCCATCCTCCGGAAACGTTTTCATGGCGATGATGGGAATCTTAGGATTGACAAACTGCGCCGCTTCTATGGCAATCAACAACTCCTGAATATCAATAAACGATTTCATCAGCAAACAATCGGCACCGCTATCAAGCAAGGCAACAATTTGTTCAACAAACGCCTGATGTGCTTCTTCGGATTTTAGTTTGCCAACAGGTACAAGCATTTTATTGGTTGGACCAACAACTCCGGCAACATATCCTTTGTGCAACGCAATGGTGCGGGCAATCCAAACACCTTTGCGGTTAATCTCGTACACTTTATCCGATAAGTTTACCGCCTCTAACGAAAAACGGTTTGCATACCGCGTGTTCGATAAAATCAATTCCGAACCCGCATCAACAAACAAGCGGTGTATCTCTTCTACCACTACCGGGTTTTTAAGATTATACACATCCGGCGGAAACTCAGTGTAGCCGCGGCGTTGCAGTTCGGCACTCATCGAGCCATCGGTTACAAGTGGCGTTGTTCCAATTCGTTCTAATAATGGTATGCGTTGTTGTTGAATCATTGTTGTTTCTGTTTTGTTTTCTCTGTATAGCTTCTCAAACTGTCACCTCGCCCGTTGGGAGAGGTCGCTTGTGATAACAAGCGGGTGAGGGCAATAAATCATTCTGTAAAACTTGTACTTTTACTTCCCTCATCCGTCCTTCGGACACCTTCTCCCAAAAGGAGAAGGATTTGTTTATGTTGTTAACACTGTAGACGCCAATCATCACGTCTCTACGATAATAGAATTTGAATTGTGTTCAAAATTGTGTAACTCTGTGATAACCCTGTGCCACTCTGTGGGAACTGTAGTTATTCTTTTTGCTATCGCAAACCGCTCCGTTCCTTCAGCGCTACCATCCGTTGTGGTGCGGGAAAGAACCGTAGTTCTCTCCGGCAAAGCAACATCGTGATTATAGTAAACGTTCGGTGCCGTCGGGCGTTAGCAAACGATACTATTACCACAACTCTACAATACGTTCGCCATTGGCGTTGATTGCACCACGCGCCATGCTTGATGTTGTAAATGGTAACGTTGTATTACCATTGGCATCCAGAGCAATAAGTCCGCCGCGCCCGCCAAGAGTTTGAATATCCGCAAGCACATTGTTGCACGCTGTAGAAATATCGGTATGTGCGTAACGAACTTGTGCATACACCTCGTGTGCGGCAGAGGTGCGGATAAAATATTCGCCGTAGCCCGTTGCGGCAACAGCGCATACACCATTCCGTGCGTACATACCCGCACCGGCAATGGGAGTATCGCCTACGCGCCCGCTGCGCTTGTTCATCATACCACCCGTTGAGTTCCCGGCAGCTAAGTTGCCATTGCTATCTAATGCCACAACACCAACAGTACCAAGCACAACTTTCTCAGTGTGTTGTTGCAGTGTTGCTTGTTGCTCGGCAAGAATTTTTTCTAACAGACGTTGGTTTTCTTCGGTGATGAAATACTCGGGCTCAACCATTTCCAAACCTGCTTTGGAAAGGAACTCTTCGGCACGTGTACCAATTAATAACACTTGCGGAGTATGCTCCATAACATACCGCGCCGCCTTAATAGGACTTTTAATTCGTTGCACTCCGGCAATGGCTCCAACATTACGATTGGTTCCTTCCATTATTCCAGCATCAAGTTCAACCGTACCAAATTCGGTTAGAGCAGCGCCAATGCCTGCATTAAAACACGGACGTTCTTCCATTATCATAATGGCGCGTTCAATTGCCTCTATACTGCTTCCGCCATTTTTTAGAATTTCATATCCTGCATCCATAGCATCGGCAATGCCGTTGCATAAATCTTGTTCTTGTTGTGGTGTAGTTGTGGTGCGGTTTCTATCGCCTGCTCCACCATGAAGTGCAATTGCAATGGTACTCATTGTTGTTTACGTGTTTGTATTGGTGATTCGTAGAATTCCCTCTAATACAAGGTGAGGGCGAAGTATGGCAAACTGAGCAGGGAAGTAATCTATCATAAAACTTGCATCGCCACCGCAGAATATAATTGCCGCATGTTGTAGAAGTGCGTTTTGTTGTTGCATAGTTGCCACAATGTTTTGTACTGCACCTGCTACGCCATATACAACACCTGCAAGTATTGCATGTGTTGTTGTTGTACCAAGTACTAACGGGCAGTCTGTGCGTTCTACCAAAGGCAGTTGCGCTGTTTGCGTGTGTAATGCCTGTAGTTGTGTTCGAACTCCGGGCATGATTGTACCACCCAGAAAGTTGTTATTCCTATCAACTGCATTTACGGTAACAGCTGTACCAAAATCTACTGTTATGAGCGGTGGTTGGGTAACATTAATTCCGCCAATAACTCCAAGCAATCTATCAGTTCCGGTGCCTGTAACACCTGAGGTAGTAATATGCTGTTGTATAAGACCGGGGGTAATAGTAAGAACTGCGATACCATTATCCGTAAGTAGTTGTGTTAATGCTTCTGACCTTGCCGCATTAACCGATGATATGCCGCATGTTGAAACAACGTTAATTGCCTGAATGTGTTCCAACACGTGTGTTGCCCAATCATCGGAATAATCTACAATGTACAAAGTGCCATCGTACAGCAGTTTGCACCGCGTATTGCCAATATCAATTGCTATTCCGGTTGAGTTGCTCACGCTGTTACCGTTGGTTCCTGTTGTAGCGATGTAACGTAATATTCTAACGTAAACTCTTTGCGTGGGAAGAGGTAAATAAGTAACGCTAACAACAAATAGCCGGTGTCTTCCATAAGTTTTGGCCAACCTACTGTTTCCGCATGGGCTGAACATCCGCAGTTGATTTCAAGTCCGCGAATCATAGCTATCGATACTGCACCCATAAACATCAGAGTCATGGCACCACTCAGGATAGCATTTGCCCGCAAACGGATGCCAAGTAGTAACAGAATACCACAAATGGCTTCGAGCCAGGGCAGAGTAAGTGCAAAGATGTTTACAACAACTTCGGGTAACATTTTGTAGTTAAGGATATTATGGGCAAAGTCCTTGGGGGCTATGATTTTATCTACGCCGTACATTACAAATATGGTTCCGAGTACAAGGCGAGCAATAAGTATTGTGTAGCTGTTGTTGAGTATTCGTTGTATCATGGAATTGTGTAGTAGTTGTTCTGAGAAACGTATGCCTCCGACACACGGTACGCGAATATAGGATATGGAGGGGAAACGATACGTTTTGAATTACGAATAATCGGTATTCTTGGTTGTAGCGACGCGATGCCTCGCGTCGGGAGTTAAATACAATTAAAGTTGTTGTTAGGGGGAATTTAACCAAATGACAATACACCAAAACGTTTTAGACGCGAAGCATCGCGTCTCTACGAAAACTATTCAAAACATAACTTGTAATTAAACCCGCGCTGCTGCAACGACTGGCTCCGCCCGGG
This sequence comes from Bacteroidota bacterium, assembly GCA_019695345.1. Lineage (GTDB taxonomy): Bacteria > Bacteroidota > Ignavibacteria > Kapaibacteriales > NICIL-2 > JAIBAE01. Next base: position 68,126 of record JAIBAE010000001.1, read on the forward strand.
TGACGGCGCAGTATGGTGCGTTTCGGCAGTTGTGGGAAACAATGATTTACACTAAAATCTTGTTTACTATAATATCCGTAATGCGTTGAGCGGCGTTGCCATCCCACAATGGGGGAACGGTGCCTTGCTTGCGCGGATTATGTATTGCCGTGTGTATGGCGGCGCGTATTGCGGACTCGTTGGGTTGTATTAAAACGTTTGTTCCGAGTGTGCAGGTAATAGGGCGCTCGGTTGTGGTGCGTAAGGTTATGCACGGAACGCCAAGTGCAGTGGTTTCTTCTTGTATGCCGCCGGAGTCCGTCATTACAAAGTCGGCGTTTTTCATGAGTGCCAGAAAGTTGACGTAACCTTGTGGCTCTATTAAATGTAACCGTGGAGATTCATCTACCAAATGTTGCAAGCCATGTGCGGCAATGTTTTTCCGTGTGCGTGGGTGAACCGGAAATACTATATCCCGTTCCTGCGATAAATCTCTAAAGATGCGTAATAACATTTCCAACTGCTCACGGTCGTCCACGTTGCTTGGCCGGTGGATAGTCATTAACACATATCCGCGTGGTTGCAAGCCAAGTTCTGCAAGTATTCCCGATTGTTCTGCTTTTGGTAAAGCGTAATGCAACGAGTCAATCATGGTATTGCCAACAAAGAACATATTGTTTGGGTTGAAGCCATCGTGTTGTAAGTTATCCAAACCACTTTGCTCGGTTATAAAACAGTAATCGGAAATTGCATCGGTAGCAATGCGGTTAATTTCTTCGGGCATGGTTCTATCGTAACTGCGTAATCCGGCTTCCACGTGTGCGGTTTTTATATGCAGTTTTGATGCTGTTAGTGTACAGGCGATAGTAGAATTTACATCGCCCACCACAATTACTAAATCGGGTTTTGCTTCAAGGCAAACTTTTTCAAACTCAACCATAACTCGTGCAGTTTGTTCTGCGTGGCTGCCACTGCCAATACCCAAAAAGTAGGTTGGTTCGGGCATATCAAGGTCGTTAAAAAATGCGTCGGACATAGCCGCATCGTAATGCTGTCCGGTATGGCAAATCTGGTGAACACACTGCGCGCTGTATTGAGCAAACGCACGGTGCAACGGAGCAACCTTCATAAAATTTGGGCGGGCACCAACTACCGATATAACTTTTTTCATCCTTGAACTTTGGTTGTTAACATAAATCACTGCTTGTGTATGTTCAATTTACGCGCCAAACATCAATTAACAAGTTGTACGTGTATGTTTTATTGGTATTTGCTATCGCATGACCGCACCAAACTGCCTGCATAACAGGGCTATGCGTGGCGGGAAGGAAAGTCAACTTATTACAATTACTTTACACTTAATATCAAAGATGTTCCATCCAATAACTGTATTGTCAGGCATTGTTGAATGACTATGATTATGATATTCTAATTCAGCATCAAACTTTTTAAGGATTCCTCTGGCATTATATAGTCCCATTCCAGTACCTTCTTTCTTGCTATGAGCCGTTGAGCGAAAACCACGAGTATAAAGATTAAGTACTTCATGTTCAGGAATAATATTTCCATAACTGTGTACAGAAACGACAACTTCGTTGTTGCTTATCTCTTTTATTATGACTTTAGGTGGTATTGTATTGGGATCTCTTGAATATTTCTGTGCGTTTTCAATAAGTAACATTAATGCAATTTCAAAAAGTTCTTTATCTCCTTGTAAATTCTTATAAGTTGTACCTTCAAAGACAATTTTAGATTTGTTCTTTTTGAAGTTGTTTAAGTATATTTTGACAATCTTATTTACTGCTTTATGTATACTAAATACACGCTCCTTATCAACTTTGATATTGTCAATATAGTCAGGCATGTAAAAACGAATATTATCTAAAATGAACCTAGTTAGTCGTGCACCGACATATATTTTTTTTATGTTTTCGTCAGCCCTATCAAATTTACTCTCCCATTCAGATTCATCAGCATAACTAAGTAAAAGTTCTACGCTATTTGAAATAGTAAAATTAAGATTCCTAATCTCATGTATATTCTTTGTTACCATCTCAACTGGAATATATTCCTCCAAATTTTGCAACTTTTTATCAAGCTTAATTCTATTGATAATATAGTTGCGGTCAAACTTATGAAAAGGATATTTCTTCCTATTTGTACTTGCTAGAGTTGAATTGGTTAATCCTAGTAATAATCCTACATTACAAACATTTTGATAAATAATATAGTCAAAGCCAAGAGGGTCAGTACCAAATTGTATCTCATTGAAATTTTGAAGTAAAAGATTTTTGTAAAAATTTTCAATTAATACTTTATCCTTTTGCCTGCGGTACGCATCTGGTAATTTTAACATTTCCCCATCGTAGAGAGTAACATTATTATTTGTTATTTGAGCATAAGGGTAATTTGAGTAACTCATGATAGCAAGTTTGATATTGATTCAATTATTGATAAATAGTTTGAGATGCTTTGTACTATTTCTTCTTTAGTCGTTATCTTCTTGACTTCTTTTAATGTTTTTTCTTTGTTATGTCCATATGTATTTACAATACTCTTAATTGCATCAATAGTATCGGCAGATGCTATTTCCTTCAAGAGATTTTTTTTCTCTACTTCAAAGTGAAATTTTGGTGAGAATGCTTTTCTAATTGCTGAATCTAGTTTTGATTTAAATTCTAAATACTCTAAATCTTTACCGATAAAATCATCTGCAAGATCAGCTATATGCTTGTATTTTGTTATAGACCATTCCGCACCCGTAAACATTATAACCACAATATGAGGACATTCTGTTTTTAGATACTTTAACACACCCCATCCTTCACTATTTTCAGATAAATTTTTACCAATACCTTGTATGTCTAATACTACCACATGATATTTCTTACGAATAAATTCATCAATCTCATTTATATCAGGTAGGTCTATAATTCCATATCCTTCTTTTTGTAATCTTCTTACATGTGATATTTCATCATCATCAACTAAGGCAATTCGTGCTTTAAATTTTAGCATCTCAAATTCTTCTGGCGTGTATTCACGGATTGAATCATTTGATTGACGAGCAAAATAGTTTCTAATAAAGTTAAACATTTTTATGAGTAAAAACATTGTAAAGAAAATAATTCGAGTATAAATTTAGTTATCCAAAATATTTACAATCATCAACTAGAATACGAAATACTTCATCAATAACTTGTTTAGAAAGTTTTGATATATCTGCAAAACGCTCATTCAAATCATGTCTGCTATTAAGCTGTGCATACTTACGAATTTGTATTAAACCACTATTAGGAGTTAAGTAATCTTGATATGAGAAATACTTGAAATATGGTTCATTCTCTAAACCAACGCCATTGATACGATTACCTTTGGTGTAATTCAAATTCCAGAAATTATATAACTCATTTATTGATTGAACGAGTTGATACGCGACATCATGCTCGGGTTTAATATGTTGTGCTAAAGTAGTTTGCCAAAATGATTCTCTGTTATTTGTTGATAATGGATTATCCACGAATACTTCAGGAGTACCTTGGACTGGATTGTCTTTCTCAAAGGTTGTAACTACACACCTATTCTCGGCTAAGGCAAAAGCAAAACAATGTGCAAATAGATTATCCTTTAATGAATCAGGAATTTCAGGAGTCCACATGTCAAATTGATTTGCCCATATTGGATATCTCCCATTAAATGCTTTGGTCATTGCGAACCATAGCATAGTTGCTCTTGCTGAATCTAAATCATAAGCACAATAGCTACGATTGTCAGCTGGCCCATTTAGAATCTTGGTTTGATTGATATTGATAAACGCATTATCCAATCTAAACCAAACTCTATCAGGTAAAGTTGACAACCTTCTACACGTATCTATTCTTAATCTTACCGGAGTAATATCATCCATAAACCCGATATAAGTACCATCTGTAAAACCATGAGGAGCTTTGATTCTGTCATGGCGAGTATCTAATAAAGGAAATCCAGATACAATTCTTAATGTTAGTTCATCCTTTAGTCGATTTCTGTATATATTATAACGTGGTTGCTGAATTAACTTTCCGGTTTTATCGATTATATCAGGTAGTAATATTCTTATATCTTTGCTTGTCAGTCCAAAATCAATTCGTAGTGAATTTTTAATTAGCGGTTTTACTTTTTTATTCACTACATCTATCTTATCCATCCAATTAATATCCAAAGACTTTGCTTTAATATGACTAAAGTCCCTAATCTGTATAGAATTTTCTCTACCTGTTTCACGGTTGTAACTCCATATTGTAAATGCTATTGGAAACTTACCTTTTAACTCGAAAAACTCATTACTTTGTACGATAAATCCATCCTCGTATTTAAATGTAGAATCCCAATGCTTTCTGAAATTTTTATACGTAGGTCTGGGAATTAGCCAAGAAGTAGGTGTAAAGATGAGAACAATAGGTTTGTTACTACCATTCATGTGAACGAGCTCATCACTTAACCTGATTAACTGAGCGCAAAAAGCTATGTATCTTTCTTTGCCTGCATCTTCTCCGGTTAATTGTATAATCTGTGGGTCAATCTGGTAATTTGCTTCTCTGTTTGCTCGTTCATTTTCATTTTCATCGGTATTCTTGTATGGTGGATTTAATAGGAAAGCAACGGGTTTATCAAACTTCAAATTCTTTCCTAACAAGTACTGCCCAACAACTTTCAGATAATCTTCAGCACTTAACTCGATAAAGTTTAATCCACGATCTTCTGATGTTTTGGGTATAATTGTAAAACCAACAGAAACATGGTCAGGGTCATCACTCATTCGTCTTTCAATAACCTTTAACAAATCAGGGTTTAATTCAGAAACAATCTTATGCTTTATATGTCCTCTCCAACTTGTAACTAAATTTCCGGAACCTCCGGCAGGGTCTAGAACAATGTAATTATCTGCTAATTTTTTTTCATAATATTCTCTAACGAACCACATTGCAAATTTGCTAAGGTTGATATCCGTGAAAAAAATGCCATGTTGTTTAACATAATCTCTATCAAGTTCTGCAATTAAAGCATCAAACTTTGAGAAGTAATAGTCTATAGAAAAACCTAACAAAGGATTAGAGTAAACGTAATGCGACTCTATAAAATTTCTGAGTTCTTCATAGTCCTTATATGACAATGGGATTAGTCCACTATGCTTTCTTGCAGCAGGGCTCATTATACTTACCTTACCATTCTCATATTCACTTAATACAGCCGACTGATCCCAAACATGTATGATGTTATAAAAAAAGTGTATTGAGTCAATCGGTTTTGAAAAGAATTTTCTAAGAAAACCTACTTTCCTAATAAAATTATCTTTGTTGATTTGTTGCCTTACTGCATCTAAGTGTTGTAGTCTTTCATGAAATTCTAAAAGATAAGGTTGTAGTCCGGTATCTATGTCTTCGGTGAACATACTTTCCTTAAATGTTACACCCGCAATAATGTAACCTGTCTTGAGTATTTCCTTATCACGATTATTTCTCTTGCATTTTGAAGCATTGACTTTACCTGCTTCACTTGCACTAATTGTATGGGCAGTATTATTTGCTAAGTCAGTTACATATTCGGGTAAGCGAGAGACTTGCCAAATACCTGCAAAGTGTCTTGCAAGTACAACTACTGTAGTAAAAGTTAATCCCTTCTTTTGATAGTGCAAAGCTTGAAACAACCCTTCAAGCCATTGAACATGTTCTGTCTTTAGTTCAATGATTAACTTGCCTTCTACATAGCCATCCGCATTTGCAGCATCAGATTGTTTCTTAAAGGATTTTCCAAACAGATTTCGGAAATAATTTAGAGCGTAGTCATCTCGAGAATTTTCGTTTCCTGTGCCAATTAAGTACTGCTTTAATTGTTGAAGTTCTTTAGACATGCGTTATCTATACTCCGCAAGGTATTATGTATTAGATATTTAGTTGGATGTAAAAATAAGAAAGACTTTCTGGAATTAGTTTGTTTTTAATTTCAAAAAAGTTGCATGTGAATAACTTCCCCGCGCCGCTGTACCGTTCGGCTCCGCCCGGGTGACGGCGCAGTATGGTGTGCTTCGGCAGAGGAGGGAACCATTATAATAATTCTGCTGTGGAACTAATTTTAGTTACCGTTGGTTATTGGAGTCAGTTTACACAGTACGGAGATTATGATGTCGTTTCATGTTTTACAAAAAACACAGAAGCTAAAAGTTACGCTTGATGAAGCATGGGAGTTTTTTTCATCGCCTAAGAATCTTGCTACTATTACACCCGATTACATGAATTTTGTAGTTACCTGCGAGGTTGCTGAGAAGGTGTATCCGGGACAGATTATAACCTATACAGTCTCGCCAGTGTTAGGGATTCCGCTAACATGGATGACGGAGATTACTCACGTTGAACACCGCCGTATGTTTGTTGATGAACAACGGATAGGGCCGTATTCGCTGTGGCATCACCAACACATTTTTACTGAGATTGACGGTGGCGTTGAAACCACTGATATTGTACATTATGCCCTGCCTATGGGTTTCCTTGGTGATATGGTTCATGCACTAATGGTGCGTAAACAATTAGAAGGCATTTTTGATTATAGAAGGAATGTTCTGAACAAGATGTTTGGGGAATTGTAGTATTACAACTGTACATCGAGTTGTATCATGATTTTTTGTTCGGATTGTCCGGCAATTTCCGTAATACCACTGCTTAGTGATTTTGTGTTATTACGTGTGGTTACGGCATACCTGCACCAGATAGAGATAAAATCCAAAGGCGTGGTTTTGATGTAGATATAACTGCGCATGCCTTGCTCGTACACGGGAACTGAGGCAAAGTATCCGGGGGCAACCAACTCATATAAATAGATAGCCGATGCAAATGATTCAGTTGAAAAGAGTGCATACCTTGCGCCAAGTTTTGTGCGTTCGTTCAGCATATAGGTTAACTCACCATAACCTGCCACGCCAAGTTCTTTTGGTTTGTACCCTTCATAGCGCAGTTCGGAAATCTCAAACCGGCAGCGTGCCGATATAACATCGCTAACAGCTTTGGATGCTTCAAGCCTAAGAGTTGCTTTTGATGCCTGAAATGATTGTGCGCCAAGTCCCTCAAAACTGGATGCATCGGTTTTATCTTCGTAACGCAAGCGTGCACTGACTGTTGATGTACGATTAATTTGCCATTGCACTTCGTTAAACATATCAAAGCCGCGTGTTGGTACGGGCATCCCGAACCTTGGTACGGAGGAAGCATATACATCTACATAACTTTGGATGCGTACACCACGGGCGGCACGCCACAATGCGCCGATGTATAAACCTGTTTCGTTATTGGGTGCGGAGTATTCACCAAAGTTGTAGCCAAACGGTGAACGGAATTCAGCTGAGTACGAACGAAAGAACACCGACGCGTTTACTGTTTTGTTGTTAAACTCACCGCCAAGTTTATAGCCGAGGTTGTTCTTGGCATCTTTACCAAGTTCTGTTATTAACGTCATACCTGTTGTTGAATACTTTGCATACACTGCATTCAACATTCCATCTTTACCGGAGAACGCACCTGTTGAGCTGCTAACAATTTCTTTATCGTATTGCAGGAATAATGCGGTAGTACCAACAGTCAACTCACCAATTCTACATTCAACACTTCCACCAAATGATGTTTCTTTTATAGAGCCGCGTTTAGCTATCTCCGATGATGTGCGGTATTGACCGTCTATATCAAGTGATGTTATGGTATTGCTTGGTACATCAATAGTTGCTGTGCGGGGTAATTGTGAGTACCAAGCACGTGCTGTAATATCTGTTGTTGAACCTATGGATTGAACATGTTGGATTGTGCCGCCCCTAAAGAATCGGTAATCAATTGTTGAACGATACGGATGTATACCGCTACCAAATTGCGATGGTGGCGAAACAACATCCGGTCCTTTTTTAGCCCCAAAGTTTTTCCAGAGTATTGTTCCTGCGCCGCTTTCTATGTAGTAATCACCAAGAATAAGCGTTGTATTCTCGCCAAGTGATGCTTGAGCATAGCCACTAACAAAATCGGTGAGTGTTTGTTCGCCGGGGTCTTTATTTGTAATAACATTTGCTTGCAGAAACGAATGAGAAATGGTAAGGCGTTGGTACACATCAAGCGGAGAGCCCACAAAAGCGTTGTTGGTAAATCCCGCCTGCTGGTTTAGGTTTTGTTGATTACGCACACGCCATACTACAAGCCGATTATTCTTGCGTATTGACTCATCCATAACCGTACATTGTTCCAGAATAGTTCGCTGTTCTGTGGGTAGGTCGAGCGAATCGGCAATATCGCTGATATCTATTTGCGGATATTGTTTTGCAAGTTTGATAATCTTCCGAGCTGTTGTTAATGTTATAGTTGGAAGTTGTGCAAGTTTTGATGCTGTTGTTGTATGGATAACTAATGGATTCTCTTTGTAATAATCAAGTGCATCAACCTGTGGAGATGAGTTGGATTCCTGTGAGATGTTTTCTAATACTTCTTGTTGTGCATATAGGTTGTACGTGTTTGCAAAGCAAATCAACACAAGGGATACTATAGCAAAGCGAATTACCACAAATACCGCACTCCGCCTGTGTAGGTAATACCAAGAACTTCATGGTAGTGTGTTTCTGCAAGAATGCCAAGCGAAGCAAACGGTTTTATGTGCAACCCCGCTTCCATACTTCTGCTTTCGCTGGAGGCAGCTACGCGCAAGGATAGTTCGCTAACAACATTATACAAACAAGCTACACGTAATCCGGTGGTTCTGTTTAAGGTGATAATTGCCGAGGCGTCAAAAAATAAGTCATCGGTTGCTTTTGCACCAAAACCTATTTGCATGTGTTGTGGTGTTGTTTGTTCACCACCAGTTAATGCAGCACGGTTGATATTATTAAACACCACACCCGATGTTACATACGGCGAAAGTTGTAACGTAAAACCTGCATGAACCGAAAGCAATGATTGCGATGGATACTCCTTAATCCCAACACGTGAGTATTGCACGGTAACTCCGGCAGTTGCTTCTTGAGATAATTGAAATGAGGTGAGAGCCGACGCTGAAAGTTCGTTGTATAACTCTCCACCCAAAGAATTCACTACAACACCTGCACGCATAAAACCAGTAAGTTTATGGAACGAACTACCCTGCATGGCTGTCAGTTCCTTCATACCAAAACGCGATGGTGTAAATTGTGCCGCTGTGCAGTTGGAATCAATGTTCCCAAGTAAGGCGGGGTTGTTGATATACGAGGATTCCGCAAGCGAAGTCATTCCGCTTACCGAAAAAACATTCCATTCATGTTGGCGTGTTACCAATTGGGCATTCAGTTGGTCGCACAGTACGCAAGAGAGTATCATGACAATTATCCTTGCGGTAAAACGTGATGGTGCTATATTTGGATAAACACTCACAAAGTTCCCCTACAAATCTTGGCAACGGAGATAATTATGACAAAAATAGGTTTTTCGTTCGCATGTGCAATTGTTTGCTCAATGTTTTTTTCGGTCCAGACCTTTACGCAGGAGTTTAAGCCCCAAGTAACCGTTAACACCGACCAACTGCCACTTAACGGCAGAGACGACATTGTTACCATGCAAAACGATGTTCTATCATATCTCAATAACCAACGCTTTACCAATAAAGAGTGGGAGGGACCCAAAGTTCCCGTAGATATAACTATCTACATCACCGGAGGAAACACACAAACAAAACGTTATTCAGCACGGTTGTTTTTTAATTCTCGTTTGAATTTAGAAGGCGGCTCTACATCGCCCATCATGAAGATATTAGATAAAGATTGGGTGTTCAGTTACACCTTAAATCAACAGTTCAGTTTTCAAACACTCAAGTTCGAAGAATTCTCAACGCTCATAGACTTTTACAACTTTATTGCACTGGGGTTTGATGCAGATTCATACGAGTATCTTGGTGGCACAACGTACTTCCAGCAAGCGCGCGATTTATGCCAGCTTGGTGCAAGCAGAACCACGCAGGCAGGGTACGAACAAACCATTCAACAACCCGGCGAGTTTACACGTATATCGTTAGTAACAGAATTACTCGACCCACGTTTTGAACCATTCCGCAAACTGATTTACGATTACCATGCCGATGGCGTTACCAAATACTTAAAAGATAAAGATGCAGGACGCAAAGCTGTTGCCGATGTAATCGAAAAAATGGCCGATTTTAAACGTAACAAACTCACGCAAGGAAGTTACTTTGTGCAAATGTTTTTCGATGCCAAGGTAAACGAAATCTGCGACATCTTCCGCGGCACCAAAGACGCCAAAGTATTACACAACTTAACAACCATTGCACCCGCAAACGCATCGGTATTCGAGCAAGCAATAAATCCATAAACAAGTATCAAGAAAAGTTTTTTGAATACCCGCAACTGCCGTAGCAACCGCGCCAGCGCGGCAACCCAGTCCGTTCCAACCCTCCAGCGGCGCAGAAGTGTTGTGTTTACATAGAATGATTATATATATCCTTATTAAATTCTAAATATGTAATTTCCGGTAGCGTATTCACCTTGGTTATTGGAAATCAAATGTTCAGATTACTTCTATTCGTTCTACTTTGTAATTGTGCCTACCTAACTGCACAAGACTCCGGTTGGGCAGACTCTGTTGGTTTTAAACAACAGAAAATGAAAACTACAACCGGAAAAATCGTTCAAATAATATACTCGCAACAAGGCGACTCCCTATATACGCTAACAAAAGACTCCGTTGTTCATATTTATACATGGGATGCAAATACAGGGGTTTTACTAAAGGATAGAGTTTTAAACGCATCAAACCTGCCAATGAAGGTAAAGAGGTTTTATACTGTTAATATCTCAACCGATGCTAGAACTTATCACTATACTGCCGCTGATACATCTAGTAAAGTGTACACATGTATATTTGATATGAAAACAGACTCCTTGTTGTATAAAATACTTTTATACATAGGTATACCTTCGCATATAGATGCAATGTATGATTCAACATCCAGACTATTATGGACTGCGTCAGATGAATGGAATAATTCTTTTGGCTATGGACCTGATTGTGATGTAATAGGAAGAGTTTATAATGCAAAGTTAAGTGATACTGCAATCGCTTTCAAAGGTAAGGATTCACCTGTAGCTATGGCATATTCAGGGATTGCAAACGGCTTTTGGTTTAATGCTATTGGTAAGTCAATACTGGCTTACAAAGGGTATTCTCGTAAGGTACATTGGTTTAGAGGCAACATGGATATAAATGAAAGTTGGATGGGATGCAGATTAATAGTTGATAATAAAGTTTACTCTAAGGCATATCAAGCAAGATATACGGAGGCGTATTATGAATATCCTAACAACTTAAATAGCTTTACAATTGCTTTAACTCAAGAGGGATTTCATTATCTGGAAAGTAACAATTTTAGTTTAAGTCATTATGTTTTACCAAGCCATATGTTGTTTCAACAGACTACGTTATCATTAAATCCCAGTACAATACTTACACGCTATAATGCCGAGCATGCGTTACTGATAGAAGGGAGAACTATGAAGATATATCATCTACTAACTGGCAGTATTGTAGATTCACTTACACTGCCAACAACTTTAGTTTATGGTACTTATCGGAATTCCAAGCAAGAGGTTACTTATATTGATTCAAGTAACACTATCAAGCAGATAAGTTTTACTACTTCTCCATCAACAATCAAAAATGATTTCAAAGCAAACGTAAATATATGTTATAAGGATTCCATACTATACTTCGTTCCGACAATCAAGGAACGTTATACAAAAGTTGTGTGGAGTTTTGGGGATGGTGAAACAGATACTTCTATGTATCCAAGCCATAGGTACAAAACACCGGGTGTTTATACTGTTACACTACGACTGACAGACTCTACTGATTTTACAGAGATAGTAACAAAGGTAAATTATATTACTGTGTTACCTGAGTTAATTGCTGATTTTTCCGCAACACCATTAAAAGGTAAAGCTCCTCTTGCAGTTACATTTAAAGATGAATCAAAAGGTGTAGTTAACAGCTGGAAATGGGACTTTGGTGATGGCTCGAAGTTAGATTCTGCGCAAAGTTCTCTTCATCTTTTTACCTACCCTAAGAGCTATGATGTAACATTGACTGTTAGTGATTTGTTAAGTACTAAAAAAATTACAAAAGTGGGGTACATAGTTGCTACTGTACTGGATAATCCAACATTTAACATAAAATACAAATACATTAACAGAAATATTAATAAGATTGATGGAAAAGATATAGTTGAATATGTCAGTGAATTTCGACATGGTATATTAAGTAGTAGTGGTAAATTGTTAGCATTTGAGTTTGGATGCACGCATGATTTCAGGGGGAATTCTTTTGGTAATCTTCACATTGCAACTCAAGGTCAAAGAATCGCTACGTATAATGACACACTTAGCATTGATAGCGCATATAAATCTTGGCAGTTAGGTCCTTATGCTAATGGTGCTTGTGCTGAGCTTTCTTATTACAAAGGGGGGTTCATTAAACAGTATCGAAATAACGAGTTTGTTGCTACGCATTTTAATCTAACTCCAGATGACAAAGAGAAACCAATCTATATTTCTAATCCACAGCAAAACTTCCATCCGAAAGAATGGTCAGATAATTTTGAGGTAGCTTGCTTGAAGAATAATTATGATGTTTTTGTATTTCGATATTCCTATAAAAATTCTATACAGTTTTTCAATCCTCCAACTGTATTGATTAATAAAGACTCAATTTATGGCGATGTTGTTAGACCTATTCCAGTTTCTGACTCGCAAAATGTTGTTGTTTTTTCAAATCCGTACAAAAGTAAAGGCGATTCTTCTTTGTACATTGTAAAATCAACTTATTCTAACAAAGGAGTATTGTTATCTAATCTACCAATCAAGAAAAGTATTCAATGTAGAATATCTGATGTCATTTCATTAGGAAATGATGAATATATCATATCAGGATATATACCAAAAATAGATTCTACTCTAAGTAATCCTGATAAAGGGTATTTATGTAAGGTTGGTAATAGCGGTAATATTGTTTGGGAAGTTAAGTCAGATGATTGGCTACATTATAAGAAAATACAGCAACTCAGTAATTTGTATTACTCTGTATGGGGTGATCCTAAACAGAATCCAATAGGTTTCATAACCATTAATAGCAATGGAAAAATTCTTTCTGACAACCGAGTTGAGTTAATGTCAACAACATTTACACCTAGCGATTTTATAGTTAATACTCATGGTGAAAATGTATGGTTTGTTGGTAAAGAGTATGTTGCCGGTCAAGGATATCGTTCTGCCATCTATTCATGCACCAATCCTGTGTTAGATATTACCAGTGATGTAGAAGAACACCCAATAGAAAGCACTCAATCAATTGTTGTTTACCCTCAACCAACATCCAACATATTAACCGTGCAGTGGAATGCAAACTCAGATGAAATGTGCGAGGTGCAAATAGTTGACCAGTTAGGTTCTGTTGTCTATACTGAAAAGGTTGATTCGTTTTCTGGTGTAAATAGCACACGTTTTACTACATCAACGTTGAATTCGGGAGTCTATTATATTACCATTCGTTCGCGTAGAGAGGTACTACGTACATCGTTTATTGTGTTACATTAGCACTACGTTCCTCTCCCGCAAAAAAAACGCCCTGCTTGTAAGCAAGGCGCGGTGCGGTCTGGCGATAGCAAAGTATTTTCTTATGGTATTACTACTTCTTTTATCAAGTTTGTTTTACATCTCGTTTTCTTGTAATAGTCTGATGAAGTCTTGTTTATCGGGAAGAACTGTTTTGTATTTGCTTGCAAAGATTTGATTGTTGTTGGTTGGTAGTGTTATTTCTACAAGCGATTCATTTTTATCTTTACACAGGATTATTCCTATGGTGTTGTTTTCTTCGGGGAGTTTAACAAAACGGTCGTGATAGTTTACATACATCTGCATTTGTCCTAAATCTTGGTGTGTAAGTTTTCCAATCTTTAAATCGATAAGTACAAAACATTGCAGCAAACGGTTGTAAAACACTAAGTCTATCTTAAAGTGTTGTTCATCGAATGTGATTCGTACTTGCCTGCCACAAAATGTAAACCCTTTTCCCAGCTCTAACATAAAATGCTCGAGTTTTGAAATGATTGCTTCTTCTAATTCAAATTCGGAATATTTATGGAGTTCGGGTAAATCAAGAAACTCAAGTATATAGGGGTCTTTTAAAATGTCCGTAGGTTTCTCTATGTGCTGCCCTTGTTTTGATAATTGTTGAACAGCATCTTTATCGCGGCTTAATACTAAACGCTCGTATAATGCGGAATCAAACTGACGCTGTAATTCCCTAAGCGACCATCTGTTCGTTTCAGATTCTATTTCGTAGAAACTTCGCTCGTCCGGATTTTCTATTCTCATTAACAGTAAATAGTGCGACCATGAAAGCGTAAATCTTTTTTCCTTCAATTCAGCAGACACTGTCTGCTGAATTGAATACGTTTGATAAAAGGCACGCATTTGGCGTAAATTGACAACAGAGAAACCTCTGCCAAAACTCTGACTTAACTGTTGAGAAAGAAATTCCAATACTTGCTTCCCATATTCCGCACGGTGCTTGCCTTGTTGCTCATCCTCAACTATCATTCTGCCAATTTCGTAATATGTGTACACCATAGTGCTGTTAACAGAACGAACGATATTCTGCTTAGAGTCTAGAAGTAGCTCGTGTATTTTTTGATAGAGAGATTGATGCGCAGTTGGTTTTTCCATGATTGCATTGTAACTACATGATACTATTGCAAGGAAATTAGCAAAACATTTTACAACCACGAACAAGATTGAAATTATAGTACAAATTTCCTTCCCGCAAAAACAAATGCCCTGCATTACTGCAAGGCGCGGTGCGGTCGGGCGATAGCGTAGAACATGAATCGGTTAATACTTTAGAACGGCTTGTTGGAAAGTTGAATGTCGTCCATATACAGAACGCAGTTATTTGGCGTAGCCGAAATTCCTACCTCGATGTTTGTTTGTACAGCATTACGTAACGGTAGTGTTGGTTGGTTGAGTATTGTAAGTATCTGTATTCCATTTTGCCAAAGCTCTATTGTGCCTTGCGATTCGTGGAATCTGATATGGAGTTTTATGGTAACCCACTCGTTAGTGGGAACCCGCACGGGCTTTGCCTGATTAAATTTTATTTTGTTACCGAATTTGTTTTCTACCGCTAATGCACCGTTGGTAAATACTATGCGAGGGCCGGGAGATTGGTCGTACCATTGGCTTTCGAAGTCTGCTATACTGTAAGGTAGATTCTGCGTAAAGTAATACCGTGCCTGATACCACAAATCAGAGCCTTGGGTAAAATATGCAATAGTGCTTTCCATTGATGATTTTGATGTTACCATTGAAGCTGATGGTTCTACAGCCGTAAACTTTAATACATGATTCGATGGTTCTTGTGGGTCTGGAGAAATATCAATCCTGTTATCCTTAAATGTACAACTTCCGTTAAATATACATGTTCGTAATGCAACGTAGTCTTTTACTGTTGGCGCAGATGGACTTTGTAATGTAATGGTGTTCCAGTGTTTGTTTGTATCTGCCGGAGAAAGTATAAATAGATTTTTGAATTGTGTTGCTTTCTCAACGTTCTCGGTAAAGTTGTTTTGGGTTGGAAATAGCCCTTGTGAAGTTTTGATATAGACAGAGTCGTTGTGGTGTTCGTAGTTGTTTGCCTCGTAGTTTGGTTCAAAATATTTCTGGAAAAATACACAGCCATCGTTTGTTTTTTTGTAGATGTTCCCATCGGAAGCAATGGTGTACATGTTTCCATCGGTATCTGTTAATTGCGATAGAATATCATTTCCTTGCGGGCAAGGAATAGGGTCGTTTGTTGTTCCGCATGAATTGAATACAATTGCAAGTAGTATAATCATTCCCAAACGAAGTATCTGTGTACGCATAGTGGCAATTGGTTGGTTTAGTAAACAAATGTAATCTTGTTTGTACTTCTGCATCAAACGACGCGATGAGTATTGTTCTGTTTCAGGTGATGGTGTTAACTTGATTTATCTTCTCCTCCCGCAAAAACAAACGCCTTGCATTGCTGCAAGGCGCGGTGCGGTCTGGCGATAGCAAATACTTTTATCTGCCTGATTTTTTACTTAGTGTGCGTACATGAGTAACAATTTCCTTTAGGTCGTTATCGGGAATATGCCCTGCCCACTCGCGCATTGTTGTGAGCGGGTAATACGTACGCGGATGAAGAATAACATCGGCAAGCAAGCTATCGGTTGGATATTTTTTATCGGCAAGTTGTAAATCGCCATATCCTAAACCGGTAGTTGCGTGACAACTTACACAACCATATTTATTGTATAGTTTTTCTCCGTTGGTAGCGTTGGCACTAAGCGCTACTTCTGTGGCGGGTATTCGTGGTTTTTTAATTGCCGGTACTGTTTTAATATACTGATAAATGCTTCCAAGTTCGTAATCGGATAGATGCCAATACGCACCCATAGGCGCACTTAGCGAGCGACCGTCTTTTTTGAATCCCGTCTTCATGGTTTGAACAAACTCCTCTTCAGTCCAGTTGCCAATACCGGCTTCCTTATCGGGAGTAAGGTTTGGTGTTGGAACAAGAACACGAGCGGCATTCATGGTTTGGTTACCACCGGCATAGAAGTCACCGGATTTCTCCGGCTCAAGTTCGTTCATAGTTTTAAAATCACCCGAGTGGCACGCATAACATGCAAACACGCCGTTCGCTAAGTAACGTCCGTGTTCTACGCGGTTAGTTGTATCGGGCATTGCAATTGTTTTAGTTGGATACGGATATGGTTTAAACGCCCCGACGGTAACCAAAAACTTTGCAAGGAAGCTCGGCTTGGGTGGAATATTATCAACATCTTCGGCAGCAACAAGTGGATCATCGCTACGGAGGAATGCAACAATGGAATATAAATCTTCATCGGCAGCATTAGGTAGTTTAACCATCCAGGGTGGAACGTACAAACCTGTTTTAGGGTGAATCCCGGTACGTAACAACCAGATGATTTCACCATCGCTCCAACCGCCAATACCTTTGGTAGGATGCTTGGTGATGTTTTTGGAATACGCTGTACCAAATTCTTCCGGCAAATCAAGCATTTGGTAGCCGGTTAGTTTTTTGGTGATTGGATTTCTGTGGCATTCGGCGCATAATGTTAGCACCAATGTTTTCCCGCGAACCAAACGTGCCGGAGTTGACTCAACCGTAATGGTAGGAACATGTGCATCGAACTTAGGCATTCCGGAAAAATTTACATACGCCAAAAAGCCGACAACACACAATACAAGTACTCCCAACACTATCCCTACCCACTTAAGGATACGTTTCATTTATCCCTCCCGAAAAATATATATATTAATGTAAAATGTAGTAATAGTAAGCTTCACATAAGTGTGCTTACAACATAGATTCAGATATGTAGGAAAACTGTGGTGAGATAAATAGAATTCCCCTGCAAACCATCGTTCGCAAAGATAACATTATACCGGAGTTGATAAACGTATTATTCTTTCCCGCCTTTGCCGCAGCAACCCATACTGCGCCGCAACCCGGTCGGGAACAAGCGTTGCAACGTCGCATTGAAAATTGTATAATTACGTATGGGAATGTGTATATTGCCACATAATATTTTTTACTTTGCCCACGGAGCTTAAAATGAAAACCTTGCTGTTATGTGTATTAGCTTTGGTATTGCTATTTGCCAATAAATCTAACGTTTATGCACAAATTGATGACAAAATGCTTGATACGGCTTGTAAATGTATGAGCAGGATTGATATGAATAAAAGTATTGCAGAAATTGAAGAACAAGCTCAAAAATGTATGGTGGAAGTAATGACCACATCACCCGAGTTAATGCAATTGATTGCCCAATCGCCCGACGATGCAAGAGAAGTTGGAGAGAAGTTTGGGAAAGAGTTTGGAATGGAGTTAATGAGTAAATGTCCGGCTGCTATGCAGCTGTTTATAAAGGTAGGGGCAAACAAAAAAGAAGTACAAGAATCCGGTAGTGGAAAAACAAAAACATCATCGTTAACCGGTACCTTAGTAAAAGTTGATACAAAAGGGTATGTCACCATAACTGTTAAAACTGAAGGAAGAGATATTACATTGCTATGGTTACGGTATTTCCCCGGCTCGGAACAACTGAAGGATGGAGTTGCAGCATTTAAGGGAAAAAAAGTAAAATTCCAATGGAAAGAAATTGAGGTATATAACTCTGTGTTGAAAGACTATACCACCATGAAAGAAATTACCTCGTTTGAAGTTGTTCCATAATAATACCTGCGCCGCAGAACGTGCGGCTCGCACAGGGTTTGCGCGCTTGATGGTTCGCTTCGGTGCAGTACCGTACCCCTATATATTTTAATCTATATGACCTTCGGGTAAATCGGTGCTTTCTAAATGGCTGGTAATATCGCAGGCGTGGTCTATTGCTGTAGCCACACATAACTCTGCTTCGGTTGCAAGGCGGTGAGCGTCTTCTATCATAGTGCCATCCTGAAATACGATATGGAAATCTACATACACTCTGTTGCCGCTTTCCCGTAAACGTAACCTATGGAATGTCGTTCCGGTATTGGTAGTATATTCATTTAAAGCAGATTCGGC
This sequence comes from Bacteroidota bacterium, assembly GCA_019695345.1. Classification (GTDB taxonomy): domain Bacteria; phylum Bacteroidota; class Ignavibacteria; order Kapaibacteriales; family NICIL-2; genus JAIBAE01. The sequence goes on from JAIBAE010000001.1 coordinate 86,764, forward strand.
TTTGTTGAAAAACTCAGGGTTTGATTTATCCATCAACCCGCCAACAGCACTGCGCATCAGTTTGTATCCCTCCCAAATAATGTTACTGCCAAACAGCAATGCTAAAATGGGGTCGATGATTGAATACCCCGTGTATGCCGCAAGCGAGAGACCTATTACCGCGCCAACACTCGTCCATGCGTCGGTGAGTATGTGCCGTCCGTTGGCTTCTACAATTAGCGACTTTTCTTTTTTGCCAACCTTAACTAAATAAAAACCAAGAACTGCATTTATGCCACCTGCTAATGCGGTTAACAATGTTCCGGTTCCAAGTTGCTCCAATGTTACACCAACTATCATTTTTTTGATGGCAGTTCCAATGATAACAATTGCGGCTATTATTATTAAGCCGCCTTCTAACCCTGCGCTGAAGTAAGTGATTTTATCGTGACCGTAGTTGTGGTCATGGTCGGGCGGACGGTAAGTTACCCGTAAACTATAAAACGCAAATGCAACGGCAAGTTGGTGAACAACCGATTCCATGGCATCGGAGAAAATTGCAACGGAGCCGGTAATAAAATATGCATACCATTTTATACCAAGCATACACAAGCCAATGCCAAGTGATAAATTCATTGCAAGGATTTCGTTTTTAGAAAGGGTGCTTGAAGTTGATGATGATGTCATGGTGTTATGATTGTGGAGAAATCAGTACAAAATTACGGTAAGTTGGGCGTATCTTTGTTTACGTTTATTGTTAAAGGGCAAAAAATGTCGAATCTTGTTACTCGGGTGTTGTTTGCGTTGATTGCTATTCCGGTGTTTGTATTTGTTATAATACAAGGTGGGTGGCTGTTTGCATTAACCATTGCGTTACTTGCAGGGCTGGGTGCAAAAGAATTCTTTGAAATGAGTGTACACAAGGCGGCACATCCGCAATCGTTTATCGGTATTTTGTTTTCGGCTGCGCTGCCGGTAATTGCACAAGCAGAAAGCACTTTCAACACACATCTGTTTGCAGTTGTTATCGTTGCAATGGTTCTTCAAATTTTTGCTATCGAACTCTTCCGTAATAAACCAAATGCACTATTAAATGTTGCTTCAACTATTGCAGGCATTGCATACGTTGGTGGTATGTTTACATGTTTGGTTTTGCTTAGTACATTGTTTACCGAATACCACATAGACTTTCTTAATGGTACATTACGCACACAAGTAAAATATTACGAGATGTTCTTCCCAACAGTATTGATGTTTGCCATGTTTATTTCTATTTGGGTGTGCGATAGTGCTGCATATTTTGCAGGCATGGCGTTTGGCAAACACAAAATGTTTCCGCGGGTAAGCCCAAAAAAATCGTGGGAAGGATGGACAGCCGGATTTATAGCATCAGCAGTTGTGTTCTGGTGTATAATGCACTTTTTCTATGCTGAATTTCCTGCGCACCACGCAATTATTATTGGAGCTTTGATTGGCATAATTGGTCCGCTTGGCGACTTTGCCGAATCACTTCTTAAACGCGATGCTAACATTAAAGATAGCTCCAACATTTTACCCGGTCACGGCGGGATATTAGATAGATTTGACAGTGTACTATTTGTTGCCCCAATGTTGTATGTGTATTTCCGCGTGTGGATATTACTTTCCTAATGCGCTATCACAATTCAGGATTTAGGAATTGACATCGTAGAAACCTACCTCTATTTTCGCTTGAAACAATATCGGGCTGTATAGTGAATCCCGCTGTTGCCGTGGCAACCCGTAGTGCGCGCAAACCCGGTGCGAGCCAACCAATTCTGCGCCGCAGAACGTTTGGAGCGGACACGTTACCGCGCAGGATTGGACGCTTCGGCAAAGGCGGAGAACCATAATTAGTTTAACCGATTTGCTATCTGATAAAACTATAAAACCGAAACTACTTTACCATTGGGAGTATTCCATGAAATACGTACTTACTGTGTGTTTATGCCTGCTGGCTTTTATAATGAATAATGGTTGCGGGTCTTCTAATCCTAACTCGCCAACTACGGAAGAGTGGAAGGCAACATCAACAACGTATAATGTAACGTTAACACCAAACACCGTTTATTTTGATAGTACCATGATGAATGCAGTTACATCTATGGATACGGTAAATCATGTGTACTCGTTTAGCCCGAGTCATCCCAAAACTTCATTGTTAGAAGTCGGGAAGATTTTACTGTTGTGGAGAAAAGATGTACGTAAGATTGCAAAAGTAACCAACACCGGAACTGCCGTTACCGTTGAAACTGATTCGTGTACGTTAAACGAGGTGATACAAGATGGAACTCTTGGTTGGGATTACGCCGCAGACTTCTCGCCAAGTACGGTAATACTGCCAACTATGTCGGTGCTTGGGCAAAAGGGTAACCACGTTATGACTCCCATGGGTAACGATACCTTTGGTATTCGCCTCGACTTTGGCGATTACATTTACAAGGTTGCCATAAAACTAAAAGGCGATTACATGTACACCAAAATAGGAGTTGAGAAAAAACTTCTGCAAGGATTCCGTGCATCGTTTACAGCCGAAGGTAACGTGTATAAGTTCCGTCAGCAGTCAACCATGAAGTTTAGTAATGCCACGCTGCAACAGTTCGACCACATTAACAAACGCATAAAAGCAGACATGACGTTACGGTTAGCCGCTGCCGGTTCCGGTAATGATGCAATCAATTTTGAACTGCCCATAGTTGTTGCCAAGTATCCGGTAGCGGTTGGTCCTTTTGTATTTTTCATCAATGTAAAAATTCAGGTAGTTGCTAATTGCGTTGTACCTGCCGATGGCTCTTCTAACCTTAACGCAAAATTCAGTTACGAAACTGATGCTGGGTTTACATTCGACGGAGTAAATGCAAATCCATTTGGAAACGAAGGAACAAACTCAATTGTGAAAGACGGAGAGCTCGCAACAGCATCTTCTTCTGCCGTTGCAGCAAGTTTTGGTATTGGCTTCCCACGCACCGAATTAGATTTGTTTGGTACCGGGTTGGTTGTTCCGTATGTTCAACCGGGAATTTTAGTTGGTGGAGACTTTACTACAGGAATACATCCATGCCAAACGGCACAGGTTGCTTTTGTTGGAGGTGCCGGACTTAATATGGGATATGCCGGAATGACCTTAAAAAAATCGTGGACATTATGGAACAAACAACTTTATTTACTTAAAGCTGGTGATTGCCCGTAAAAAATGTTATATGTATTAAGAGTATCCAAAGAGAGTTGGTTCAAAGTCAACTCTCTTTTTTTGTGCTTGAGGTTTATGTACTTACCGTATTTTCGCGGTTTAATTATACAAACAACACAGAAAATAGAGATAATGTCCACCAACTATAACGGATTGCCGTTCTAACCGCATGAAAACAGTTGCACTCATCATGGCAGGGGGAACAGGAGCCCGGTTATATCCCCGAAGCACCGCAAAACATCCAAAACAACTGATACATCTTCTTGGCGAAGGCACAATGATTCAAAACACCGTTATGCGCCTTATGCCGTTGTTTACACCCGAAGATATTTATATTGTAACAAGCGATGACCTTGCCCCATTAGTTAAAGAACAATTACCGGCAATTCCCGCACATAATATTATTATGGAGCCGTTCCGCCGAAACACAGCACCATCGTTAGCATTATCAAACATTATGCTTGGCAAACGTTACGACCCCGATACTGTTGTTGTATCGGTTCCAAGCGACCACATTGTACATAATGTAGGCGAGTTCCACCAAAGCTTGGAAGTTGCCATAGAAACCGCGCATACGCTGCAAGGAATTGTAACCATAGGTATCGAACCAACCCGACCAGAAACAGGATACGGTTATGTACAAATAAGCGATGAGCCCGAATCTCTTGGTGCGCTATATCAACAAAACGTTCGTAATGTTACGGTGTTTGCCGAGAAGCCCGATGTAGCAACAGCACAACGCTTTATTGATGCCGGAGACTTTTTGTGGAACAGCGGTATGTTTGTATATCGCCTTGATACTTTCGATAAAGAATTCCAAACACACTTGCCCGAACACGCTCCGCTTTTCGAGCCGTTAAAACAGGAAACATCGCTTGCCGCATTTAACCAGTTATTGCATAATGCCTACCGCCAGATTCGTCCGGTATCTATGGATTACGGCATCATGGAAAAAACAAACAACGTGCAGTGCATAATAAGTTCATTCGAATGGAGCGACGTAGGCTCATGGGATGAACTCTACCGCCTATCCAAAAAAGATTCGCGCAAAAATGTGTTGGAAGGCGATGTGTTTACCGTTGGTACCAAAGGTTGCTTTGTTAGCAGTTACGGAAAAGTAATAGGTTTGGTTGGCGTAGAAGATTTAGTAGTAATTGATTCCGAAAATGTATTACTTATTACAAAGCGCGGCAACACACAAACCGTTAGCGAGCTTGTGGATTTACTCCGTCGAAAACAAATACATAAATTGATATAAGTGTTGCTATCGCCCGACCGCTCCGAACGGTTTGTTACAAACAGCCGGTGCTGTGCGGGAAAGTACAATCAATTTCCAGACAACCATGTTCCGATATTTTACGTTATGGTATTCGTTCTTTACAAATTCACTTTCGCGTGAGTTGGAATACCGTTGGCATTTTATTGCGCAGTTCACCATGGATATTGTGTGGTATGCCGTACAACTGCTGTTGTTTGAAGTATTGTTTTTATATGCTCCAACTATAGGTGGCATCAACAAAACCGATATGCATATTTTTCTGGGAACGTTATTTGTAATTGATGCCATGAACATGACGTTAACTTCGCACAACTTTTTTGCTTTCCCGGATTTAATTCGCAGCGGCGAGTTAGATTTCTATCTTATACGCCCTGTATCTACCGTGTTTATGAGTTCGTTCAGGTTCCCGAGTATTGGCTCGTTTATGAACTTACTCACAGCAATCTCGTTTTTGGTGTATTCGCTTGCACAAGTTCCATTAGCCGAACGAATACCGGGACTTTTGATATACCCGTTGTTTGTTGTATTAGGTTTGGCGGTGATGACTGCATTCCAACTAATTTTTATGGGTATATCGGTATTTACAGTTGGTGCCGATGGAATACAATGGATTCTATTTACCATCCACAACTTTGGAATGCGCCCCGATACAATTTACACAGGTTTTTTCCGCAAAGTGTTGTTATATGTGTTTCCCCTATCGTTAATTGCATCTGTTCCCGCACGTTTGTTGTTTGCTAACCCCGATTACGGTTTGATTGCAAGTTCGGGAATGTGCGGAATCGCATTTATATATGCTTCGTATCGCTTTTTTACATTTGCCTTAACCAAATATTCCGGGGCGAGTAGTTAAAACCCCCATCATTTTTGAGGTGCTGTTGAACTGCCGCGCTACTTTCGCGCAAAAACAACGAAAATTGGAAGAAAAACGCTTGGAGCGCATTGCGATAGCAAAAGACTAAAAATATTTTGCCATTTCCACCATTTAGCTGTATTTTCGCAGTCCTAATTTTTATAATCCCCTAAAATTACAGGGTTTTCGGTATGGCTAAACAGCAAACATTCTCGGATAAAATGAAAAAACAGAAGGTTGATTCACGTATCAACGTTCAGGTTATTAAAGCATATCGCTCCGATAAAGGAACCGTAAAGTATATTGAGCGGTTCGTTAAAGTGGAGGATGTAAATCAAGCAGAAAAAATTGATATATCACGATAAGGTACCCACATGAAAAAAGGTATTCATCCGGCGTATAAACCGGTTACCATTGCAATGACAGACGGCTCTACCTTTGTAACACGTTCTTGCTACAAAGGCGACCGCATGGTTTTGGAAATTGATTCCAAATCACATCCGTTTTTTACAGGTAAACAAATGCTTGTAGATACGGCAGGTCGTGTTGACCGTTTTAATAAACGCGCTATTAAAGCAAAAGAGATTAAAGAGAAAGGAACCAAATAATGCCTCCTCCAAACAGAAATAATGATATTCTCCAGCCACCAATGGCTGCAGCTTCATCACCATTCCGTAACCGCCAGCAAGTGGTTAAAAAGAAAACCAGCCCGATGAAAAATTCGCGCACGGTTGATTACTTAGACCACAAGTTCTTATCTCGTTTTATTAACGACCAAGGTAAAGTGTTACCACGCCGTATTACCGGCTTAACAGCTTTCCAACAACGCGAAATGTCGCGCGCTATTAAATACGCTCGCCATCTTGCATTGATTCCGTTTGTTGCGCAGGATACAAAGTAATTTTGTTGCCTGGCACACTAAAAAGTAAGACCCGTTTACAATGCGTAAACGGGTTTTTTGTTTTTACCGACAGTTATATCTTTTTTTCTGAAAACAAGTCCGGTTTAGAAACTTTTTTCAAAAAATTTTATTTGGCTAAAACCCGCATGAATACGTAGCCGTCGGGTTGTTGGCAATTTTCCAAGACAATTATTTTTACATAGTGAAATTTTTGTGTGTGGAAAAAACGTGTGCAGTTCTGATATTTGCGGCGTGCTCAAACACTCCGTTTTCAATAGCGTTATTGATGGTGTTGTAGGGATGCAAAATCAACTGGTTTTGTAATACACTAAATGCAATTGTAAACAGAAAACTACCTTTCCAATTTAAACTCAAAAAGGTGTAACCTTGGCAAAGAAACTTGATACGCTGAACCTGTTTCCACAGGCGGCGAAGGAGGTTGTCACCCCTGTTCGCATGGTAGCGGGGAAAGATCCTTCCACAGATCAGTCGGAGACTGGTAAACTTTGGAAACAATGCTTAGATATAATTCGCGATAACGTATCGCAGCAAGTATTCAAAACATGGTTCGAACCTATTCGGTCAATCAGCTGGGAAAACAGAGAAATGACTGTTCAGGTTCCAAGTCAGTTCTTTTACGAATGGCTTGAAGAACATTATTACGGCTTATTACAAAAAACAATATATCAGGTGCTTGGCGCACATGCCCGTTTGAAGTATGAAGTTGTGGTTGAGAACACAACCGAAACTTTGGAGCAACGTACAATTAAGTTACCTGCGTTCCGCCAATCACCGGCATCATCGGTACAGACGCAATTACCGTTTACACCTACGGCACCGGTACAGGCAAATTTTCCTGCCTATTTAAATCCGCGTTATACATTCGATAACTTTATCAATGGCGAAAGCAATCAACTTGCTTTTTCGGCGGCACAGGCAGTTTCGGAAAATCCCGGACGCACACGGTTTAACCCATTGGTGTTATACGGTAACACCGGTTTAGGTAAAACTCACCTTGTGCAAGCTATTGGTAACCGTATCATAGAAAAAAACAGAATGGCTCGCGTTCTCTACACAACCAGCGAACGCTTTACCATGGAATACGTTAATGCAATACAAAGCAACAAGGTAAACGAGTTCACAGCGTTTTACCGTAGTGTTGATGTATTGATTGTAGATGACATCCAGTTCTTTGCCGGCAAAGAAAAAACGCAGGATAATTTCTTCCATACGTTTAACTCGTTGCATCAGCAAGGCAAACAACTTATCCTTACAAGCGACCGTCCGCCAAAAGAATTACAAGATGTTGACGACCGTTTAATCTCTCGTTTCCAATGGGGATTAACCGCCGATGTGCAATTACCCGACTACGAGATGCGCATGGCAATTTTGCAACGTAAAAGCTTAGACGAAGGAATGGAAATGCCTTTGGCTATAGTAGAGTACATTGCACGCCACGTTACTTCCAGCGTTCGCGAACTTGAAGGTTGCTTAATCAGTTTAATTGCTAAAGTATCGTTAGATGGGCGCGAGGCAACACTCGATTTAGCCAAAGAAGTTGTTCGCGGTGTTACAGGCGGTAGCGGAATGCTGCGTCCGTTAAACATGGACGACATCAAAGAAGAAGTCTCAACCTACTACGGATTGCCCATAGATTTACTTGCCGGCAAAACACGCAAACACGAAGTTGTTCTTGCGCGCCAGGTGTGTATGTATTTGGCAAAACAACTTACCAACATGTCGCTAAAAAGTATTGGCTCGCACTTTGGCGGTCGAGACCATACAACAGTATTGCACTCAATTCAGATGATTGAGAATTACTTAGATACCGACCGCACAGTAGCGCAATCGGTTGAGTTACTTCGCAAAAAAGTATCGCACGATTAACCAAACAATTGCAGTATTTGTAACAACCCTATCCGCAATAAAACCGGATGGGGTTTGTTTTTTTTGCTATCGCCTGACGGCACCACACAGTACTCAATCCCACACCCACCACCTGCCGGAAAGAACCGCTACTATAACACAATGTTCACAATTGAGAAGATTTTTTGTAAGAGGATATTTCCCGCAGTAGAACATAATTTATTTGATGAGGTGCGGTGCGGTCTGGCGATAGCAGAAAATATGAAAATACTTGTTTGAGAAAATGTTGTGCGGGGCTATCTTGCGTGTTCTGCTTAGCGTTTACACGCCAATTAACTTGAGCATATTGTATTAATCTTTATTAGTTGTAATTATGACGCAGTTTAAGGACATTCCCTACACACGCCCTGATTTTAATGCCTTTAAAGAAAACTTCACATCGCTGATGGATGACTTTAAAAATGCTTCATCGTGGCAGGTGCAGGATGAAATCATGCAAAAAATTAATGATGCGCGAAACGATATTGATACTGACTTCTCTATTGTTAGCGTACGGAACTCTATTGATACCACCGACCCGTTTTACGAAACCGAGCAGGAGTTTATGGACAATCTGAGTCCGTTGTATTCGGAGTTGGTGACGGAATATTACAAAGTATTGGCGGCATCGCCGTACCGAACCGATTTGGAAAACAAATGGGGCAAACAACTTTTCCGTTTAGCCGAGATGAGTGCAAAGTGTATATCGCCGGAGGTTATTGAAGACCTTCAGCACGAAAACACATTAAGCACAGAATATCAGAAGCTATTGGCATCGGCTAAAATTATGTTTGATGGCGAAGAGCGTAATCTTGCCGCTATGGCTCCGTATATGCAACATACCGACCGCTCGGTACGCCAGGAAGCAAGCAAAGCTAAGTGGGCATTCTTTACCGAGAACAGCGAACAACTTGATAGAATCTACGATGACTTAGTGCGCTTACGAACAAGCATTGCGCATAAACTTGGTTTTAAGAACTATGTAGATCTTGGCTATATGCGTATGGCGCGTTCGGATTACAACGAAGCAATGGTTGCCGGATACCGCGAAAAAATTCACCGCAACATTGTACCTATTACCCAACGCTTGCGCGAACGCCAGAAAAACCGTTTGGGTTTAGATAAACTTACCTTTGTAGATGAAGGATTATACTTTAACTCTGGTAACCCAACACCAAAAGGCGACCCCGATTGGATTGTTGCCCGTGCAAAAGAAATGTATGCTGATATGTCGCCAGAAACAAACGAGTTCTTCTCGTTCTTGTGCGATAATGGATTAATGGATTTGGTAAACCGTCCAACAAAATCGGGTGGTGGGTACTGCACAATGTTCCCTAAATACAAAGCACCATTTATCTTCTCGAACTTTAACGGTACTTCGCACGATGTTGATGTATTAACGCACGAGGCAGGGCACGCATTCCAATGCTACATGAGCCGTAACAACGGAATTGCCGAGTACTATTTCCCAACAATGGAAGCATGCGAAATTCACTCCATGAGCATGGAGTTCTTTGCATGGAAATGGATAAAAAGTTTCTTTAAGGAAGACGAAGACAAATATCAATTCGAGCATCTTAGCGGCGCATTGTTATTCTTGCCGTATGGTGTAACGGTTGATGAGTTCCAGCACTTTGTATATAACAACCCAACAGCAACACCAACCGAACGTAAACAAGCATGGCGTGGTATTGAGAAAAAATACTTACCGCACCGCGATTACGCCGGCGAGCCATTCTTAGAAGCAGGCGGTTTGTGGCAACAACAAAAACACATATATCAGTCGCCGTTCTATTACATCGATTACACCCTTGCACAAGTGTGTGCATTGCAGTTTTGGGTTCGTACAAAAACCGACCGCGATGGTGCATGGAAAGATTATCTGGAGCTTTGCAAAGCCGGTGGCAAGTACTCGTTTACCGAGCTTGTAAAATTGGCAAACCTGCATTCACCGTTCGAGGAACAAAGCTTTGAGAATATCATTGGCGATATAAATCACCGTTTAGATGGCGTTCCCGATTCTCACTTTGCATAAAAAGTATCCGTTAGTAATAAAGGTCAGGAGTTGTACTTCTGACCTTTTCTTTTTTTTGGGCACCCACATTGTGCCGAAGCGAACCTTCAGCGCGCAAACCCTGTGCGAGCCGCACGTTCTGCGGCGCAGATGCTAACAATAAAGCCAATAGATAATTATATTACTCCAAATTGAAAAAGGCGGGATATGTTCCCGCCTAATCGTGATTAACATGTAAATTAAAAGTGCGCTACCTAATAACAACAAATTGAGCTTGAGCAAAGTAGTTGTCAATTTTATATCGAACAATATAAGTTCCTTGTTCAAATTGCGAAACGTCAAAACTAACAACATCTGTTGCAATGCGTGTTGCATGTATAGGTATTGCTATACCAAACAAATTTACTACCTCTGTTGTAATCGGACTATGCGACATAACTCCCGTATTAACAAAAACTCTATCGGAAGTTGGATTTGGAAAAACAGTTGCAACGGGTGTACTTGCTTGTTCATCAACTGATGTTGTAATATCACTAACATCACCTAAAGTATCACCATTAACAATACAGCCAACCAAATACTCAATGTCACTACCAACATCTTGTGTTCTTAGAATATATCCAATGCCTTCTGCTAAATACTCGTGGGATCCTTCGTGTATAGGTCTGTTGGGATATTTCCAATAATGGCGAGTTTTAACTCTGCGTCCTAATATCTGTCCATCAAATTCTTCAATAAGTTGATGAAATAACAAAGTATCACCCAATTGATTGATAATAGGATAGGTTTCATGGACTTGCACATCAAGGCGGTATGTTAAGACTTTTGACTGCGTTAAATCTGACTTATCTTTAGTGTCAGCATATTGAACTGTTTTGTGTACTTTATCAATCACCTTTGCTGTGGTAGTTGTAAAATTCCCGAAATAAAAGTACAAAGAATGTTCTGTATCTACAGAATCACGCACTATAGGTTCAATCCTGCGGGGCACTCCTTTCTCAATCTCGTATACGCGTTTATCCCCAACATGAAGTGGGTAGTAATCTAATGGTTCCTGAGCAAACAGAGAAATAGTGTAAAGTAAAAGTAATAGCGGAATTATTAAAGTAGTAGTTTTCATATTAGTGTGATTTTTTTATCGTTTAATTAAGATTTTCTGGGTAACACTACTAAACTCTGTGACTGCTCTAATAAAGTAAACACCCGTAGGTACCGATGCAAGATGTAGTTCAATAAAATTTTCTCCTTTTTTACCTTGTGTAGTAACTCTTCCAACTACAGTTCCTAACATATCAACTACTTGTATTTGTAATTCGGAATTAGTGAACATAGTTAAGGTAATGTTGAGCGTTTCGAAGGAGTTCAATTCACGAACAGAATTGATTACTAATGTTGAATTATCTTGATTAGTTATTGCATCAGTATCTTCATCAATAGATTGTTTATATGATGGACATAGTACAGTGTATGGGTCAGGATTATACCATGTAGCTACTCTTGACGCTGGTGAGCGCAATGACTCATTATTTTGATTATCAACCGCAGTTACTTTGTACCAAGCACATCCGCAACATTCCGGTAAACTACACTGTGTAATGGTATTATCAATATATGTAGTAGCAGTGGCAGAAGTTGTTGCTATATGAACATACATGGCATCAGTTGGTGGATTATTTACATCACACGTGTAGTGCATAGCACGGTAGATTTTATATCCTGTTAAATCCGGTTCTTCGTTGGCTTGCCATGATATGGTAGGGTGTAAATTATTATTCAATGTTAACTTCGTATCCTGTACTATACCTGGTGGCGCGGTTTGTGCTTGGTTCTCGTTACAATATACAGTAATACTATAAGTTCCATTTGCATCAACACTATTTAATTTAAATCCGCCATGTGATGGAATATTAATTATGCCTGTTGGAAATCCTGAAAACGGGATAGGGTTTGGGTCTGGATTATTATATGTACCACAACTGTGGTAAATCCTAATTCCGTTTGAAGCGGGGTTGCTCCAAGGTGTAAATACTTCACTACGCCCCATTTTAAAGGCATGGTAAAAATTCCCGTTTAATGGTACGGCAACCGTTCCTTGCTGAACTAAAAATATCTGACCTTGTTTATGCTCGTTAGTTGTGGTTAAATAATCAACACGGGTATTCTCTGCATAACCGATATGCCTACTTGCCTCCTGTTTACTAAAATATGGTAACATTCCGGCACCCCATGGATTTGGCCACAACCCTTTATACTCCCATCTGTACCTTCCTTTCGATGACAACAACACCATTTCTTCAATTCTATCATCTACTAATGAATGCTGTGTAACAAATATACCATCCTCAAATGACATCCAGCTTTCTCGTTTTTTATCCCATCGCGATTGTCCTGTATGGTTTTCTACATAGAAACATTTCCATTGATCTGTACCAAAATGTAACCGTAATACTTGCCCTGTGTTAACAAAATCTTCAAGAGAAAATGTTTGGGGTACAGTACATCCGCTTGCACCCAACTCTATAGTTGTTGCTGTTGTCCATCCTAAGAAATGTCTTTCCCAAGCATTGGCACACATGATTGGTTGTGAACTACCATTTGCAACCATAGCCCAAGAGTTAGTTCCGCTATGTGAACTGTAACAACCAAAATAAGGTAATAGCCAGTGACCAAATTCATGTAAACACCCACCAAATGATCCACCTCTAACTAGAGTCTCACTATTTTGATTTGTTCCAGGTAAATAGTTATATAAAGTAGCACCACATCCAAACGCCCCAACCAGTGGCGGGGTCGTTCCAAATGACACGATTCTTTGTCCGCCATCTACATTAACAGATTGTGTATTACTAAAACCCAATCCTGTGTGTGCTGATGTAAATTCTCCATGCTGTGTAAATTTACGGTACCATTCATCACTTGTAGGTGTAGTATTCAGATTTAAATCTTGAGCTATATTCCGCCAAACAATCCATACAAAATCAACTGCACCATCTAATTGATTTGAATGATCATATTCTTGGTTTATCTTCCAGTTGTCGTACTGCGCAAAATCAATTCCACTACCACCATATTGAGTATCAAGATATTGAATAATAGTTTGATTTAATTGCCACTCAGTTGTGTCATTGTTTTGTATATACTCATTGCGAGTGAATGGGGCAATAATGTGATACGCATTTCCTATCACATTGTATGACCCAACGGACATTGCACGGAAATAGTCAGTAATAGAACCAGGGGTTGCTGTAGGATAAACAGTTGGGTCAATCCAAGAATCCATGTTTTGTGGTGGCTGTCCTTTAGGCCAACGTGGATCATTAACCAGAAAATTGTCGTCTGGAAATTCTACAAACACAAGTATACATCGAATAGTACCATTAGAAGGAAGAAGTCTGCCTCCGGGTTGTTCATTGGGTGGCGATGTAGGAGTATAATCACTAATACAGTTAAAATACTCAGTTGGGGTTTGTGATTGCAAAGTTGGGATAAATATAATCCCGAATAGAATACCAAATACCAGTATACCGAGAACCGAGAACCGAGAACTTTTCATAGAACCTCCAAGAGAAATTGTAAAGTATATTTAGATACAACATTAACTTAGCTCTTATATATTCAATATCAAAGTTAATTCTTCAATATGTACTTCGAATTCTTTTGAGTTTAATAAAGGATTGAATTGGGGAATGTAATTATTTTCCTTGCGGCGCAGTAATGCTTGTTCCCGACCGGGTTGCGGCGTAGTTACGGTTGCCGCGGCAGAAGCGGGAATTCCTAAAATACCAATTGACAGAATTGAAACTTTGTTGTAGTTTAACAGTAGTACGCAAAAAATTATTGTTCAACGTTAGGGGAAAAATATGAGTACAGATTTACCAATTGGATATAATGGGATGGAACCTGCCGAAATTCCGATTGAAGAAAAACGTGTTGGATTTGGAAAGAGATTAGGGGCAAGTGTTTTGAATTTTGTTATCATGGCTTTAATATCTGTTGTAATTGGGCTGGCACTTAATAGTATGATTGAACCTTATGTTCAAGAACTGATTGCTAAACAATTAGAGGATGTACCTAATGCCGCTGATATACCCGAGTTTGCAACAACTTTTATGCGTTTATCAATTTCATTTGGACTTGTTGGTGGGTGTATTGGGATTTTAATGAGTTTATTGGAAGTGTTTACCGGCGCATCGGTTGGAAAAATGATTTTGGGAATTGTTGTTGCACATGAAAATGGTAAACGAGGAACGGTATCATTATGGGCTTTACGGTGGTTGCTAAAACATCTGGACTCTCTTATTTCTTTTGCAGGTTTGATTTTAGCAATTAAGGCACTATCTAATACAAGTACCGGCATTCTTGTAATATATGTTGTAGGATGTTTTATGGTTCTCGGAGCCAGACGCCAAGGGTTCCACGATATGATTGCCAAGACCGCCGTGTTTGAAAAAGAAGACATTACAGATTAAGACAGTTTTATAGATTATTTCCGAGCCGTTTGCTACATAGTAAACGGCTCTTGTTGTATTTTTGCTACGCATAAATTTTACTTCAATAACCATTCTATTATTATGACTTCCCACGGTGTGTATTACGCAGATTACCTACAGTTAAACAAGATTCTCAACGCACAGGAATTAGAAAGCGATAAACACAACAAACATGCGCACGATGAAATGTTGTTTATCATAGTTCATCAGGCTTTTGAATTGTGGTTTAAGCAAATCTTATTCGAGGTAAATGAGGTTATTAATATCTTAGACCAAGATTATGTTCCGGAAGCAAGTATAGGTAAGGCATTGGCGCGGGTTCAGCGAGTGAATAAGATATTTGAGATGTTCCCGCAGCAGTTTGCAATTCTGGAAACAATGACTCCGCGCGAGTTTATGGAGTTTCGCGATTTACTTTATCCTGCAAGTGGCTTCCAATCGTATCAATTCCGTCTGGCAGAGATACGTATGGGGCTGGCAGACTCACGCAGGTTAGAGTTAGACACCAAAGGGTTTATTGACCGCCTAGGCGATGAAGCCCGAGACCATGTAAACGAAGCGCGAAAACTGCCTTCGTTATTTTCTGTTCTGGAAAAATGGTTAGAGAAGATGCCATTTATGGAAACAGATGGTTATGCGTTTTGGGAAGCGTACCGCAATGTTGTAAAAAACATTTTTGAACACGATAGAGTTGAGTTGCATAAAGTAACATCGTTAACACCCGAACAAGTTGAAAAACAGTTAAAGCAAATTGCCGGAGTAGAACAAGGGTTCGAAGCATTGTTTAACGCAGATACATATAAAGGGCTGCAAGAAAGCGGTGAGCGACGTCTCTCGCAGCGAGCATCGCTGGCGGCATTGTTTATTAGCGTGTATTCCGAGTACCCGTTGTTGCAAACGCCGTATCGCTTTTTAGATGCTGTGTTGGAAATGGATAAGTTAATCAGTGTGTTCCGTTACCGCCATACGGTTATGGTATCTCGCATGATAGGTCAGCGTGTTGGCACTGGTGGTAGTTCCGGTTTCGATTACTTGCTTAAAACAGTAACACAACACCGCGTGTTTACCGATATTGCAGGGTTAAGTAGTTACTTGCTTCCAAGCCATCAAATTCCTGTTCTGCCCGATGAGATTGCAAAGAAGCTACAGTTTGTTGCAGAAGCGTAGTAAGGTATTTTGCTAACGCAAGCCGCACCACACAATACACATGTAACAACGGTGCTGTGCGGGAGAGAAAGTTACACGTTTCAAAACAACATTTATCGTGATGATAATACATCGCATTTAATATTGAAAACATTTTGATAGCTAAAAAACACTTATGTTGTCGGTGAAAATTCTTTATACTAACCTTGAAAGGACTGACATGAAGTACATTTTCATACTATTAGTTATTTGTTCACTACAACTCTATGCACAAGTTGATATACAATTTGATACACAGATTGTTGAATGCCAAAAAGACTTTTCTGTTGATTTAAAGTTTGATAAACGTGCTTTTGAAAGTGAAGACAAGTGGGTTATAATTGATATTAATGAGGATACATCCTATGTATTCGGTTTTATTTACATTGATGAATATGCAGGACTATCATTTAATCAAGAAGGTACATTCAAAGTAAAAAAAGATGGTTCGCTACATGTAGTAAAACTTAAAGAATTAAATGCCTCGTTAATAGTTCGACTTCAACCAAAAAGAGTAGGTATGGCTGTTTCAATTATACCTGAATGTTTATATAGCTATTTAAAGATAGACGCAACACCAAGTTGGTTGAAAATTTATAAAGGTGATACTAATTCTGTGGAGAGATTATACAAATGGGGTTATATGTACAATGGCTGGAACTTATGTGAGAGGGCTTTAGGGTATTTAACTAAAGCAAAAAGTATCAAACCAAATTTTAAAGGATTAAATGTTGAGCTGGCTTATTCTTACAATTGTCTACATGAATACGCCAAAGCCGAACAAATATTAGAAGAAGAGATTAAAAGTAACCCAACTGATGCTTATGTAAACAAAGAATACATTTATACAATTTCGAAAAGTGATGTAGTGGATAAAGCAGTAACACAATATTATAAGTCTATTGATACTATTGAAGACAAATCTTATAACGCTGAAAACTGCTATAATATCTTACAGTTTTATTACCTACATAAGGATAAAGAAAATTTTCAAAAATGGTTTGCTGAGTTTAATAAATATGAAACAACAGATAAGAATATGAAAATATTTGTTAAAAGAATGAGTGATGCAATGAGCAAGTGATATAGAATGATTGGAGCTGTATAGAATTTTAGTTTACTTCACGCAGTTTATTGCTGTTTGAAACACAAGGTTCGGTGCGGTCATGCGATAGCATAAAATAATTTACATATTTACTATTTGTTTGATATGAGCGACGAAAAATTTTACTACCCGCCACAACACATCATTGATAACGCGCACGTACAAGATTACGATGCGTTGTACAAACATTCGATTGAAAACCGCGAAGAGTTCTGGGCGGCAGAAGCCGAGAAACTTGAATGGTATAAAAAATGGGACAGCGTGTTTGATTATTCGCGCAAACCGTTTTTTGAATGGTTCTCGGGCGGGCAAACAAACATAGTGTTAAATGCAATCGACCGTCACTTACAAACATGGCGGCTGAATAAACTTGCTATTATATGGGAAGGCGAGCCCGGCGATGTGCGTACGTTATCGTACCACGCGCTTAACCGTGAGGTATGCAAGTTTGCAAACATCCTTAAAGGAATGGGTGTACGTAAAGGTGATATAGTTACGATTTACATGCCGCAGATTCCTGAGCTACCTATTGCAATGTTAGCGTGTGCTAAAATTGGCGCCGCGCATAGCGTTGTGTATGGTGGCTTTAGTGTTGAAGCTCTTGCCGCACGAATTGAAGATGCACGAAGCCGCGTACTTGTTACTGCCGATGGCGGCTGGCGACGCGGTAAAGTAACCGACCTGAAATCAATAGCCAACGAGGCAATGCGCCGCTCGCCAACCATAGAAGTATGTATTACCGTTAAACGCACGGGGCATGATGTTGTAATGGAAAACGACCGTGACTTTTGGTATCATGATTTAGCGGCATTACCAATTGCCTCGGCTAAGTGTGATACTGAAGTAATGAACTCGGAGGACATGTTGTTTATCTTGTACACTTCGGGAACAACCGGTAAACCCAAAGGATTAGTTCATACACATGGCGGATATTCGGTGTACACATCCACAACACACCGATATGTGTTTGATATTAAAGATGAAGACCGTTACTGGTGCGCGGCAGACCCCGGCTGGATTACAGGGCATTCCTACTTAGTATATGCACCGTTAATAAACGGCTCTACTATTATGATGTACGAAGGTGCACCAAACCATCCGTATCCAAACCGTTGGTGGCAGATGATAGAAAAGTATGGTATCACGATTCTTTATACTTCACCTACCGCAATACGCGGACTTATGCGCTTTGGAGATAACTGGGTTAAGCGTCACGATCTAACCACTCTCCGTTTATTGGGAAGTGTTGGCGAACCCATTAACCCCGAAGCATGGCGGTGGTATCACAAAGTTGTTGGTGGCGAACGTTGCCCAATTATGGATACATGGTGGCAAACGGAAACAGGTGGTTTTATGATTACACCGTTGCCAATTACTCCGCTTAAACCAGGCTCGGCAACACGTCCGTTTTTTGGGAATGAAGTAAAAGTAGTTGACGAACACGGTGTTGATGTTCCGGCAAACGAAGAAGGGAAGTTGGTGATAACACACCCATCGCCCGGAATGGCACGGACAATACTTGGCGACCCCGAACGATGGGCTACAACATATTGGAGCGACTTTGCTAAACAAGGCTACTACACTGCAGGTGATTCAGCACGGATAGATGAAGATGGTTATGTGTGGGTAATTGGCAGATTAGATGATGTTATTAAAGTAAGTGGTTACCGTTTGGGAACAGCCGAAGTTGAAAGTGCATTGGTTAGCCACCCAACTGTTGCTGAAGCCGCGGCCATTGCACTCCCGCACGAGCTGAAAGGTAATGCCATCCATTGTTATGTATTGTTACGTAATAACATTACCGGCAGCCGAGAACTTGAAGAACAACTGAAAGAACATGTTGCAAAAGAGATAGGTCCGATTGCAAAACCCGATGCAGTAAATTTTGTTGACGCATTACCAAAAACCCGTAGCGGTAAAATTATGCGCCGTGTATTAAAAGCCCGCGCACAAGGTTTAGATGCCGGAGACATTAGTACGTTGGAAGAGTAGCTGAAGTATCATTTGCTTTCGCCATACCGCACCGCGCCTTGCTTACAAGCAGGGCGTTTGTGTTTGCGGGAAAGAAGTACTCTGCGCCGCTGAACGTGCAGAGCGGACTGAGTTGCCGCGCAGTATGGCTTGCTTCGGCAGATGTGGAAAGCCCAATTACTTTGATGAATTTTCTTTACGCCGTTCCAGTTTACCTATTGTTTGAAATTGCTGATACTCCGCATCGGTGCCATAAAAGATGCGCATGATTGTATGTGTGCCTTCGCGGTTTGCTTTGTTAACGCAATACGCATCAATAGTATTGATACCAGCTTGCAACGAACACGTTGTGTACGATGAATCGCCAAGTTTAACCCATGCGTTATTATTTAACCGAACCATATAATACGAAAACCACGGCATGGAGTTATCGCACGATATCGCAAACTCGGGCTTTGCGGCTACTTTGGGCAGGCGTTTTCGATAATCGTCAGGGGTTTGAACGTCATCGAAAACTTCATTCCATGCCGGGTTGTTCATATAACTAAGTAAAACTGTGCAACGGTTAATATCAAAATAGACATCGCTATGGTGTGAAGTAAACACAACATTGTTAGCAGGCAACCCTTGGAATGTTAAATACTGCTGTTTGTTTTCCATTTGTAAGGTAAGCGTTTGGGGAAGTCCGTTGCGGTTAATGGCAACTTGCATCGAACCAAAATAGTTTGTTACAAACGAATAATATTCTTTCATGTAGGTGGCAGAGTCTTGTGTACTGCGTTGCAGCACTTTAGGCATAACATGAAAGTTAGCGTATTGTAAACTATCGCGTTGGTGAAGTTTTGCAAGTTCGGCAAAGTTAAGTGGAGTAGTGTTGAGTGTTGCATACACAGCCCATTGGGGGTCCAGGTATATCCATTTACTTTGTGTATTGCTCCATACCTCAACAGCAACATGTCCGCCACCTATGGTAGAGTATGCTACATCGGATGTTTGTAAGCCAATAACGCGCGATACAAATCCGTAGCTTAGTAAAATATCATTCAATGTTTGTGCATAATCCTGGCAACGAAATTGAACTTTGTTCTTTTCTGCATATTGTAAAATCTGGAATGTAGAATATCCGGCGGGCGGAGCAATGTTGCCATGGTGTTCCCAACGCATAGAAACCCATTCCATCATTTTATACAGGAACTCGGTTTCGGGTGCATTGGCAAACGAGATTCTTCGGGACACAAAATCCTTAAGCTGAAGTAACTGCGGCTCGAATAACGATTTTGGTAAACCAAGCTTTTTGTATTTACCGGATGTATACACATTGTTGGATTCAACAACAATGATTTTTTTCAAAGGAAGTTGTGCTGAATTATCTGTTGCTACCGACGATGTTGTGGAAGGCTTTGCAAACGTGAGCGATATACTCGTGGAAGTAAGTAGAATCGCTATAAAGAAGTTCTTCATAGTGGTTCCCATACTGTTAACAAAAGCCGAGCAGCTCACAACAGTATGGAAGGATGTTTGTAATCGTCCTGAGCCTGATGAAACTCCTACCTTAGACACATCATCAAGCTCACAACGACGTAAAAACAAATTTCGTGTGAACTACTTTTATTTGTTTGGAAATTACACTGTAAAAATTTTAGATGCAAGGAAAATATTAATACAACTCGGATTTAATGAAAACATAATGTTCCGCTTGTGCAACGGGGCAACCCTTAAGCGCGCAAACCCGGTGCGAACCCCGCCTTCTGCGCCGCTGAACGCGCGGAGCGGACTGAGTTGCCGCGCAGTATGGCTTGCTTCGGCAGATGAGGGAAACCAAAGTTCTAAACACTACAAAATAAAAAAGCACTTTACCAAAACGATAAAGTGCTTTTAATAATAATGCTTACAAGGTTAAGCCATTTCTTTGATTAACTCGCGGGCAATAACAATGTGTTGAATCTCGCTTGTACCTTCGTATATCTCGGTAATCTTTGCATCGCGTAAGTAACGCTCTACAAGATACTCGCGTACATACCCGTAACCACCATGAACCTGAATTGCCTCGAGTGCAACTTCTACTGCTGTTTTGGATGCAAACAATTTTGCATGTGCAGCAGCTTTAATGTAGTTCATGTGTTGGTCTTTCATCCATGCAGCTTTGTGTACTAACAACCGTGCTGCTTCTACTTTCATGGACATCTCGGCAAGTTTAAGTTGGATTGCCTGAAGTTCGCAGATAGGTTTGCCAAATGCTGTACGTTGTTGCGAGTATTTCACAGCAGCCTCGAATGCACCTGCTGCAATACCCAGCGCTTGTGCGGCAATACCAATACGTCCGCCGTTTAGCGATTCCATTGCAATTTTAAATCCCAGACCAACACCACCCAGAATGTTATCTTTATGCACGCGCACATTGGTAAACCCAAGCGAGCATGTATCGCTGGAGCGAATTCCAAGTTTATCTTCTTTTACACCGTGAGTAAAACCTTCGGTTCCTTTTTCTACTATAAAACAGGTAATACCTTTATGGCGTTTTTCGCGGTCGGTTTGTGCCAATACTAAATAGGTAGATGCAGAAGTACCGTTAGTAATCCAGTTCTTTGTTCCGTTAATAACCCAGTAATCGCCATCTTGTGTAGCCATAGTGTGTTGCGAAGTTGCATCCGACCCCGCTTCGGGTTCGCTTAAGCAAAACGCACCAATAACCTGACCCGATGCAAGTGGCTTTAAGTATTTTTCTTTTTGTTCGGGAGTTCCGTACTCGTTGATACCCCAGCAAACAAGCGAGTTATTTACGCTCATAACAACGCCAACACTTGCATCCACTTTGGAAATTTCTTCCATAGCAATTACATAGCTAAGTGCATCTAAATCGCTGCCACCCCATTCCGATGGAACCATCATTCCCAAAAAGCCAAGCTCTCCCATTTTGTTTACAATATCGGTAGGGAACTCGCCTTTAATATCACGTTGTATTGTACTTGGTGAAACTTCCTCTTGCGCAAACTGACGTGCAGTATCGCGTATCATCTGATGTGTTTCGGATAATTCCAGATTAAACATGGTTTCAATAGATAATGTGAGAAAAAAATTCTATCAATGAATGCAAAAATGCGAAATTCGCGTCAGATAGTTTTTCTTACTACCACGAATATTCTTGCAAGGAGTGCCCGATGCGCGTAAAATATTGGATTATGGCTGGTTTTGTTTGTTTTTTGAGTTGTACGCCATTGTTGTTTTCGCAGGGAAGTGCCGGAACCGCCGCTCCGTACGAATCGCGTGTAATCGTTGATATGCCCACTGCCGGTGTGTTAAGTAAAAACACACTTGGCTTGCAAACCGTAGCATTTGCCGATGGCGGTATTCTTGCCGATGTTTCCTTTGCACCGTTTACCAATTTTAACATTGGCTTGGGGTATAGCGGAACTAAAATTCTTGGTACCGGAAGTATTGTATCGCAAGGACTTCCCTCACTCCATCTGCGTTACAGAATTATCGATGAAACTCTTAACTTTCCGGCTGTAATGTTAGGTATCAATACACAAGGCAGAGGTGTAGTAACCAACAAACGGTTCGAGACTCGTGCCGCCGGAGTGTTTGGCGCATTAAGTAAACAATACAAATGGCCGGGCGGAACAGTTTCGCTTCATGGTGGTATAGGATACTCTGTTGACTTGGGGTTTGATGGTGCGGGGGTAAATGTGTGGGGCGGGATAGAGCAATCGCTTGGTGGAAGTGCGGCATTGCAAGTTGAGTTTAATCCTGTACTGAACGAAAGCAAACAACAGCCGTTGTTAAATCTTGCATTGCGTTGGGCAATAGTAAGCGGCGTTACGTTAGAACTTCAAGCACGCGATGTGTTTGGCAACTTACCATCGGCACAGGGTGCAACTCGCACGCTTGCTATTGAAGTTATCAGGCGTTTGTAAGTTTGTTTGCTATCGCCGGACGGCACCGCACCGCTACTATAACACACTCTCGCATTGCCGGAAGGAAGGAAGCATTTAAACTCAAACTTATGATGGACAACTATAATTTTATGAACATCATAGACATACAAAACGGTAACCTAAATATACCCGGGGTTAACACTATAACACCTGCCATGGATTATGATGTTCTAAAACAAAACCTACTTGACAAAAATATAGACTTTACCTACGAAGACCATTACAACAATTTGTTTGGAAGTATATACATTAACAAGATAGAATCAGGCGATACAACATTTCAGTTTGAACTGCACTTTAATAATAAAAAGTTAACTGGGATAACACTTGGGTTTACTACAACTGATACACCCCAAGATATAGAAAGTAAGTTACAGTGTTATCAAGAATGGGTAACAATAATAAAAGGAATGGAAACTGATATACCTTGGGGTAGTATCCTAGCAGAAATACACCCAAGGTTTGATGTGCCAATCATTTCTGTTCGTTATAATTTGTGATTTACTTTATACTACACTACGTTTGAAGTGAGCCTGCAACAAATATCCGACCTGTAGGAAACGCCATTGGTATTCACCTTATTGCTTCAGAAAGTCCAACATAGTCACACCCAAACGATAACCAGTATCACTTTCTCAACATTCTCTCCCGCAAGGTTACGATTGTTTGGAACCCGAGGTTTGGTGCGGCTTGCGATAGCATACGATTATTCTAATCGTTTCATGCGAGCAATAAAAAATCCATCGGTATGGTGATGGTACGGCGTTAAGGTAACATGCCAGTCATCTTGATTACTGTGTGGGATTGTAATTCCATGTTTAGCAAACTGCGGAGTAAGTGCATCGGGCACAAACTCGGGATGTGTAGCAAGAAATTCGTTAACGATGTTTTCGTTTTCCTGATGCATGAGAGAACAGGTTACATACAACAACACCCCACCCGGACGCACGTACTTTGCGTTCTCGGCAATGATGCCGCGTTGTTTGTTGTTAATGCGCTGAAGCTGGTCTGCTGTTAAACGCCACTTAAGCATTGGCGAGCGGCGCACCGTTCCCATTCCACTACACGGTGCATCAATTAACACAGCATCGAATGATTCGTGAAGTTTGTTGCGTTCGTTATCCGGCACAGTTGTTAGTGCCCGCGGCATGATTGAAGTCAACGCCGATTTCTGCGCACGGAAATGTAATTCGCGCAGACGTTTTGGTTCTATATCCGAACCCCACACATGTCCGTGGTTGTTTTGCAACGTTGCAACGTGCAGAGATTTACCTCCGGCACCTGCGCAGGCATCTAACACCCGCCAATGTTGTTCGGGAGAAAGTGCATATCCAACCAGCTGACTTCCTTCATCCTGAATTTCCAACGTGCCCGATTGAAACAACGGATGTTGTGTTAGTTGAGTGCGTTCGGCAAAGAGAATTCCATGCGGCGAAAGTGTTGTTGGGCTAACAGAAATGCCATCGGCTGTTAACATAGCAAGTGCGTTTTCGCGGTTTATGATTCGGGTGTTTACACGTGCTGTTAACGGTGCGCTATGGCACAGTGATGTACATACATTGTACACATCGTGCGGGGAGTATGTTTGCAACCAATCTTCTACAATCCACGGTTGCATGGAACCACCCCACGCAAGTGTTTCTATTTGTTCCTGTGCTTCGGCATGTTGGAGTGTTTGTTGAAGCTGTTGTTCAGATTCATCAATACAATTGGAAACTGTTTGTATAAACGTTGTAGTTGCCTCAACATCTGCCGAACACAGTTCAGCAAACGCCGATGTTAGTATTGATGTAAAGTTTTGTTCTACGGGTTGTGCGCCGGTTGCTTTGGTAATTAACGTCTCAGCCGGGTAGAGGTTGTGTTTATATGCAACAAGAATACCCGTACAAATGCGGAGTTGTTCGGGTAAAGTATTTGGCAGCAGAGATTCGCTATGTGCTACCGAATTACAATGCTCCACAAACCCATGAATTCGCAATGTTGTAAACACAATTTCGGAAATGGCTTTGCGTTCCTTGCTGCCAATATATTTTTTAGAACGGAGAAATTCCGATGTAACTGCATCGGCAGGTTGGGGGGATTTCCAAACAATTTTCAGTAACTGTGCACAATGACCCAGCAGAGATGAAGCTTTCATTCAGTATCTTGCAATGATTTTTACAAAGATACAAACAGCACCAGCGTTCATGACCATACTTACAGCCGAAAATCTTCACAAATCGTATTCGTTAAATTCCGAAAAAGATACTACCGTTCTGCAACATGTTTCTTTGCAGGTGGAACGAGGTGAGTTTTTGGCGGTGGTAGGGCCATCGGGCGCGGGGAAAAGTACGTTATTGCATATTCTGGGAACATTGGATAAACCCGAC
Source organism: Bacteroidota bacterium (assembly GCA_019695345.1). Taxonomy (GTDB): domain Bacteria; phylum Bacteroidota; class Ignavibacteria; order Kapaibacteriales; family NICIL-2; genus JAIBAE01. The sequence continues at coordinate 111,958 of JAIBAE010000001.1, forward strand.
ACCGGCCGGGTTGAGTTTACGTGGGAGGATAAGAAATATCCGTATAATTCCATGTCGTCCAAAGATTTGGAAGAACTGCGCAACAAACATATCGGGTTTATATTTCAGTTCCATCATTTATTGCCCGAATTCACTGCCTTAGAAAACGTAATGATGCCTGCACTTATTGCCCGCGAATCCATGAAGTCTGCTGCAACCAAAGCTAAAGAGCTGATGGACATTGTTGGCATGAGTCATCGCACAGAGCACAAGCCATCGGAACTATCGGGCGGGGAACAACAACGCATAGCAATTGCGCGCGCTTTAATAAACAAGCCAAGTGTGTTACTTGCCGATGAACCAACAGGCAACCTCGATTCCGCTAACACCGATGCAATTTTAAACTTGTTACATACTATTCGCACCAGCCGTTCGTTAACCATGATTATTGCAACACACAGTACCGATGTTGCCTCTGCCGCTCAGCGTGTTATCACCATGCGCGATGGCAGAATCGTTTAACCAATAAACCCCAATGACCCGTTCCATTTACATATTCATTTTATTATACGCTGTCTTTCTGTTCGTTGTTGGCATGTATAGTTATTCAGTTAACCCGCATTTGTATGTGGTGGGTGCATTAGGCGGTGTAGGCGGTGGATTTCTGATGTTTGTAATGAGTATGCTTATTCGCAAAAAAGTACAGTGGGCATTCCCTGCAACATATTCAGCAATTGGTGTGTTTACCTTAACGTTTGCATGGCGTGCCGGAACATTCTGGTACAAATACTACACACATCAATCAACCGATTCCTTTGTTGCCACTATTGTTACAGTATTGTTTATTGGCTCGGCATTGCTTGCCTTACAGTTGTATCGTTCTTTCCGGTAGTTTTTCTGCTATCGCAAGACCGCACCCAACGGCAACCATAACAGTACCTCTGCTTGCGGGAAGGAACAGGTACTAATTTGTTCGGTTTTTATCAACTTTGTATTTTGTGTGTGTGAAAAAATCATCGCCTCAACATATTGATATCAGAATTGATAAACTAACCAATAGCATTGTAAATACTATCTCTGGCGATAGCTTCTTAACAGAGGTAACTCGAGTCTCTACATCTGATATAAAGAGGATGAATAATACTCAGCTTTGGCAGTTTGATTGGCATCAGGAAGTGTTACAAAAGCAGCGCGAAGTTGTAAAACTTTATATACAAGGAAATCCGAGAATCATACAAGGGCTTGCAAGTATTAGCAATGAGCACGATCACTTTCACGTTCATTTAATTGAAAGTGCACCTTTTAACATTGGAAAGCATAAATTATACGAAGGTGTCCCCGGTAATTTATTTGCATACGCCTGTAAACGTTCACTAGATAATGGTTATGACGGAATAGTAGCTTTTATCTCAAAAACAGCATTGAAAAAGCACTATGAAAATGTTTTGGGGGCAACACCAATTGGTGGACAAAGAATGGTACTGTTTCCGCCAGCATCACATAAACTAATTAAGAAATACTATACATCTGAAATTTAATCAAAGAAACATTATGGGATACATAAAAGAGCCAAATGGTGTTGACTTGTTAGTTACACCTCATGAGTTAACCGAGTATGATCAGCAATGTATTCAACAGGCCATCACTTTATATAAAAAAACTAAAAAAGTACCCAAAAACATTCGTGTTGAAACGGAGAAATCCTCACACTTAGGAAAGCGAACCGGTTAATTAATACCCTGAGTTTAATAACCTGAGTTGATAGTTTTGAGTAAGATTGAATTCACATCTTCAGTTGCTAGGTAAAAGTCCTGATTTATATCATTATATCCTTCTCAATTTCCCATGAGTACGGCTCGGTAAATGTTTTGAATGTTTTGAGAGTTGTAAGTTGTAGTGTCTTCCATGATGTTTTTGTTTTGCCGCTGGAACCTTTAGTGGTTTTTATCTGAATCTTCTTAGTTATAAAGTTGTAGCTTCTCTCATCAATATCACCGGTGTTCCGTAACAAGTAACTGTAATCTGCTCCAATAAGCGAGAACACAGTACCCTCGTAGCGAAACTTGTAAGAAGACTCAATAGTACTCCAGGTGCCCATGCTATACCAAATATGGAAGTCGAGTTTTAATATGCCATTGTTAATAGTAATATCATCAAACGGTTCATCCATGTATGGGTTATCGTGCATAAGAATAAACGTATTGCTAAACTCAATCAACTGAAATCGTTTTGTTTCTTTGTTAAAAAATGTGATAACTAAGATTCGCGGTTGTGCGCGTACTGTGTCAACATTGGTTGTATCGGTTGTGAATCGTTTTGTAAATGTAACGGAGTCTTTAGCTTGTAGAACAAACGCCATATCCTGCGCGCCATCTTTGTTTAGGTCGCCAATGGCGGTATCAAGTACCATCCAACCTTTTGGGGTAAAATCAGCAAGGGTGTTACCCGATTGTTGTATTTGCGGGTATTGCACTCCACTAATTTTAGCTGAAAGTATTAGTGGAACATATAGTAATGTTATAAGCAAAATGATAGTGCAGAAACTTTTTTTCATAAAAAGCAGTTGAGTAGTTGAGCTTCTTTCCCGCAAATGTACTGTTTGTTTTGAGATATAGGTGCGGGGCGGTCGGGCGATAGCAAAAAATAGAAATACGTATTTTCAATGTACTGTTACTCGGGGTGAAATCGTATTTTTGCCAAACTATTTCAGAACCACCCTTTGAAAACACAGCTTATGACTACCAAAATTCTCACCGACGGTTTAACTTTTGACGATGTTCTTCTTGTGCCCAGATATTCCGAAGTGTTACCACGCGATGTATCGCTAAAAACAAAACTCACACGCGGAATTGAACTGAATGTTCCGATAATCAGTGCGGCAATGGATACTGTTACCGAAGCCGAAATGGCAATTGCCTTAGCTCGCGAAGGCGGTATTGGTATTATCCATAAAAATATGAGTATTGCCCGCCAGGCTGAAGAAGTTGATAAAGTTAAACGTAGCGAAAGCGGAATGATTCGCAACCCGATTACACTTACTGCCGATAACACTGTTCACGACGCAAAACAACTGATGGCTAAGTACCGTATAGCGGGTATTCCGGTTGTTGATGCAGGGAATAAACTTATAGGGATTCTTACCAACCGCGATTTACGCTTTGTTACCGATGCAAAAGAACGTATTGGCGATGTAATGACCAAAGAGAACCTGATAACGGCACCAATGGGCACAACCTTAGAAGGCGCAGAAGAAATTCTTCAGCAACACCGTATAGAAAAACTACCTGTTGTAGATGCCGATGGAATCTTACGCGGGCTTATTACTTTTAAAGACATACAAAAGAAAAAGAAATATCCGCACTCCTGCAAAGATGGTCACGGACGTTTACGTGTTGGAGCCGCACTTGGCGTAACACCCGATACCTTAGAGCGTGTTGCCGCGTTAGTTGCCGCAGGCGTAGATGTTGTAATTGTTGATACAGCACACGGTCACTCGCGTGGTGTAATAGAAATGGTGCGGACGGTAAAACAACAGTATCCAACGTTACAAGTTATTGGTGGAAACATCGCCACAGGCGAAGCCGCACAAGCACTGATTGATGCAGGTGCCGATGGCGTTAAAGTTGGCATAGGTCCGGGTTCTATTTGTACCACACGAATTATTGCCGGAGTTGGTGTACCACAGTTAACTGCAGTGATGTTAGTTGCAGAAGTTACCAACAAAAACGGTGTACCACTTATTGCCGATGGCGGTATTAAACAAACCGGTGATATTGCAAAAGCACTTGCTGCCGGTGCCGACTGCGTTATGATGGGCGGAATGTTAGCCGGACACGAGGAATCTCCCGGCGAGAAGGTTCAACTTGAGGGGCGTGCCTTTAAGATTTACCGTGGCATGGGCTCGCAAGGTGCAATGATGTCGGGTAGTGCCGACCGTTATTTTCAGGATGTAGAAGACGAGATTTCTAAACTTGTTCCCGAGGGCATTGAGGGGCGCGTACCGTTTAAGGGAAGTGTAAGCGATACCATATACCAAATGAATGGTGGCGTACGTGCGGCAATGGGGTATTGCGGCTGCTCTACTATTCAGGAGCTTAAAACCAACGCGCAGTTTGTTCGCATCACAGGCGCGGGCTTAAAGGAATCTCACCCTCATAATGTTATCATCACCAAAGAATCCCCAAATTACTTCTAATATGTTTTGCTATCGCAGGACGGCACCGCGCCGTCCTGCAAAGTATAGCGTTATCCTGCCGGAGAGATTATACCACAAGATTTCAATGTATTAACACAAGTTGTGTTGTTGCAACAGTAATATTGTTAACAATCATCCTTATAAAGTAAAGACCACTTTGTAAATTATCACACTGTAGTGTTTCATAATGTAGTCCTTCTGATAGATTCTTCAATTCTAATTTTTTACATTCCTTACCTAGGTTATCTAAAATCTCAAATGTTACACAGTCTGAATTTATTGTATTAAAGTTGAGAACTGTATTTTGGCTTGACGGATTTGGTAAACATTGTACAAACAGTGAACTATTTATTGGACTATCTGAAAGATTAACAGTGCTACCATAACTAAAGGCAAAAAATCCATCTGGTGCAGACATTGGATAGGCTCTTACTTTGCCATTATTTGATGTGGCTTCAATAAAGTACTCTATTGTTTCATTAGTTGCATTAATATTTCCATCAATATATGACTGAAATTCAAGATTATTTCTTTCCATAATCTTAATATTCCAATCTGTATTACCTGTTTTTCTCCAATATAGTTTAGTGTTTTGAATACCACTATTATTATATATTGAAGTTATTATAGGAAATTTTTCCATTGGTGGTAATACTCCACGTAATGGTGAATGCTTAAAATGTATAGGATTGTCTGCTGGTATTTGAATGATATATTCTCTTATTGTGCCACCATAAAAATGTGGAAAGTTTCCAACCTGATGAGCTGTTATTAATCTAGCATCAATAGGTACAACCTTGTAACCCGGTAATAAATTCTTATAAATACGAATAGCACTGTTTGTAATGTTGCTATCACCAGAGCCATTAGCAGAAAATATTGGAATGAATACTGTGGTATTTACTATTAAAGATTGGATAAATGATCTAGGGTCGTATTTATATTCATAACATTTTTTCTTAGTATACAAACCATTATCATCAGTTGGAATGGGCAAGGGGACAAGTCGAAATGGTTTGTTGTAAATACTAACTTCTTTTCTTAGTGCTTCTAGACTACTATCAATTAAATCTAAATCAGGAAAGTCATTTTGGGATTTAAATACACTACGGTAATCTGAATAGACTATAGTTTCATCATCAACAAACTTTAAAAATCTATCAACATTGCTTGATGGCTGACCAATACATTTATTACTTAAAGTAAAGATTGGTTTACCAATTAGATTATACAATAAACTAATTGAATCCATAATTTGCTTATAAGTAAGCGGTTCCTTAAATAAAGGTTTATCGTCAAATGTTAGCTCACCACTATTTATGTCTTTATATATATGAATCGTACCAAAACTGTCAATATTTTTGTTAATAAATTCATTACTACATATTAACTTACCCCATCCGTCAGTCATTATATCACTTGAATACTGTTCTATACTTGATTGTTTCTTTTGCATATTCAAATTATTAGCTAACCAAGTAGGAAATTTTGTATCTGATATTGAAAATGCATCTGTTTCTGTATCAATGATTCCGATTGAATCTTTCTCGCCAAAATAGTAAAAAATAGGTCCGAATTCTCTTAACCAGGAATTATTAATGTTCTCATTTATCATAAATGTATAGTTAATCAATTTAATGCCAATTGAATTAAAAAATTGCTTTATAATAATTGTATCTTTTGCATTTAAGACGCAAATCCGAACAGGTACAATGTTTTGAATTTCGGAAACAATACTAGCTAAAAAATGACTTTCAGGATATTGTGTTGTTATAGGATGCTTCTCAGCTATATAAACTATTTTTGGACCATCATTCTCATCAATACCGAAAGCAAATTCATTTGTTATTGGCTGTATTTCTTTACCAAGAGAATCCTTGATTATATAAGGCCATTGAACTACGACAGCCTTTGTTTCCTCAAATTCAGCGGGTAATCTCAACATTTGTAGAGAATCCGTGCTATTTGATTTCATGCTGCATTGTATTACGCAGAATAGTACTATTATTAAATATATTACTCTCATAAAATGTGATTATTTAACTATTCTTATTGATTTTGAAATAGTTTTTCCATTTACTTGTATGGAAAAAATATAAAGTCCAGAATTCATTTTAGTTATATCAATAGATGTAATTTGTTGACTATTATTTATTTGAAGATTTTCTGATTTATAAACTAACTTTCCAATACTGTCATGAAGGTAGCAAGTTATAAGTGTTGATTGGTTAATGTTATACTTAAATAATAATTTATCTTGTGCAGGGTTTTGTACTATAGTTAAATCTTCAGAATTTGATGATGATAATTCTGTCCCGATAGCTGTAGATTTTGAATCAGCTTCTTGATTTTCAGAGTCATCATGTTTTCTTGAACTGCATACTGTGGGAGAATAAGATGTGTAAAAATATTTTGTAAAAACAGTATTGCCAATAGTAATGATACATTTTGCAGTGACAATTCCTTTTAGTCCTATTGACCAAGCTTTAGTTGCACTTGTACCGGTACCTCCTGATACCCAGTTTGCGGATGACCTTGAATGTTTGAAATACCATTGGTATGTAGCGTTACTACTTCCTGTCCCACATACTTGTACTGTCCAAGTACCAGTGCATCCATTTAGTAATAATTGAGGTCCATCAATAGAAGTCACGACATCTCCTCGAAAATTAGCGACAGCTTCTGCCCTCTCCATCATTACTCTTCTGTTATCTTCGTATAATGCTGAACCTATTGGAATACTATTTTTAGCAATTAGCGGAGTTGACCAATACTTTATTCTGTTAGCAGTTCCATATGTAGAGACAACAGTTTTGAATGGATCTGTTGTAAAAGCAGTACGTCTAACATATCCATGCCCGTAGCTGTAAGGTGAAGTTGTTGGATCTTTCAATGTATCATGTCTACAACCAAATAAATGTGATATCTCATGAACAGAGGTATATCTACTTGGAGAGCTAGTAACTTGTACCAATAAGACTGCATTCTCACTTGATACATTATAGTCATCAGCATATCCAGCAACATCTGACCATTTAAGTAAAGTTTGATCGTTAACATGGCACATCAGAACTACAACGTCAGCCTGAGTTTCATTTCTTAAAGACTTTACACTATTACTACTTTTAAGAGCATCTAAAGTTAAACGTGGTGAATCATATTCTTGTATAGGGGAAGAAGCATATCCAGCTAAGTAATTTCCTCCTCTTGCAAAATCGAAGAATAAATCAGTTTGGTTTATTGTAGAATTCCGAGCAGTCTCATTCATATCTGCTATCCAAGTCTCAGACATGGTAAAAACATTTGTGCCGCTACCCAATACTTTATAGGCACTATTTGTGTATAGAAATAATACTTTAATGTCCTTTGGGCAACTAGTTTGTAATGAATTTCTATTTTTATTAGAAATTGGATTTATCTTTTTAATAATTCCACTCGGATTTGAAGTATCGGTTGGTTCAATGTTACATGAATCTTCTGGAATATTCTGATTTAGTATTCTATATGCTATTGCAATTGTATCAGATAATGAATAGAATTCTATTGTGTCTGTTGTGGAAATTATATAGCCATTAACATGCTTATTATTAATGCTTAAAACTAGTTCTGCCGTAGTATCAACTCTGCCAACCCAAGTAAATGCACTGTCGGAATAATTATATATTTTATCTACCTGAAATAAGTAGCTCTTATTAGGCAAAGGAGATACATATAATTCTGTGCTATCTTGAATACTGATAGGATTTTGAACACCTACTATTGTTGGATTTGAAATAAAAATTCTTGTTATAGCTGAATCGTAAACTTCTTGTTCTTGTGTCGTAGGGTTATAGTTACTCAATGAGTAAAATAAAGAAAATGCATTATTGTTGTTTTGGGCTATAGCAAGATAGGAGAACAATTGAAATAGTATCAATATTATAAATTTTCTCATAAGAATACTCCTTAAAACTTAGTTAAGAATAAATGTTGCCAAAACTTACGAAAAATTAATTTCAAAGCAATATTATTATAATATTAAAATTGTTTGTTTATTTTAAGTTTCATATAGAGTTAAATGGAACCAATTTCCGCTTGTTTTTTTAGATGTTAACCTCTCAGTTGATTCCTTGTAACCACGTAAGGAATTTTGAGCAGATTGTATGTAATGTAAACATAGACTTTAATTCACACGGTAAATAGCCGTAAAAATCACTTTTAACATTATCAGTATGGAAATTAAAGATGTAATAATGATTATCGCAGTATTGGTGGGTCCGATTGCTGCTGTTCAAATACAGAAGTTTCTTGAAATAAAACGACAGATTAAAGAGAGAAAACTATTAATATTTAAAGCCTTAATGGGTACTCGTACTGCTAGAGTATCTGTAGAACATGTACAAGCACTTAACTTAATTGATATTGAGTTTGTTGAAACGAAAGACAAAAAAGTTCGAGAATGTTGGAAAATGTACAATGATCATTTAAATAGCCCAAGTCCCGAATTACAAAGTTGGGTCGATAAAAGTAATGAACTATTAATTGAGTTATTGTTTGAAATGAGTAAATCCCTTGGATATAGTTTTGATAAAGTAGATATTAAAAATGGAGCTTATTCACCTGTATCACACGGTAATATGGATGAAGAAGTTACTAAGATTCGTAAAGGATTAGCAGATGTGTTTTCAGGTGTTAGCGCTATACCTATTGAAATAAAAAATCCGAATGATCAATTATTACAATGATTTTATCTTTATATTTTAAAAACAAAATATACATAATTGTTATTCAACTTTCCCTTCGGGAGACGCGGTTATTTCTTGCTTATGGTGCGGTGCCGTCCGGCGATAGCGTAAAATTACGTGGAATTAAGGGGTGTATTCTGTAGCTTGTAAAAATCCCGTAACTTGCACCCCGATTTACTAACAGACGTACCTACAACATCTATGAGCCGGTTTCAGAATTTGATAGAACAACACACAGCAACATTACAACAAGCAGTTAATGCTATTCACACCCGCGATTTTTATGCGCATTGGCCGGAAGCGCCAAGTGGTAAAATTTATGGCGAAAATGCCAATGCCGATGGTCAGCAACGTTTTCAGGAACAGTTGAATAATCCGTTTACACGTTTACAGCAAACGGGTAGTTCAAACCACGGCGAAGAAACTTCTCCGTATGGTTTTCCGCTTGGTATAACGTATCCCGTTGCCGATGCAAATACGTTAGTTGCAAACGCAGTGGCGGCACAACAACAATGGCGTTCTTTTTCTGCTGCCGAACGCGCTGCAATTCTGATTGAATGTTTGGAAAAAGCAACACCTCACTTTTTTGAAATTGCCTATGCCACACAACACACAACCGGACAAGGTTTTGTTATGGCTTTTCAGGCTTCGGGACCTCACTCGTACGACCGCGCATTAGAAGCTATAGCAACGGGATATTATGCACTTACTTCGTTTGATACCGAGCGCACGTGGGTAAAACCAATGGGTAAAATGGAAGTTACTGTTAACAAGAAATTTTATGCTGTCCCCAAAGGTGTTAATGTAACAGTTGGTTGCTCTACGTTCCCAATCTGGAACAGTGTTCCGGGAATGTTTGCAAGTTTGATAACTGGTAATGCAACAATTGCAAAGGTACACCCAAAGGTTGTGTATCCTCTTGCAATTTTGGTGGCATCAATGCAGCAAACACTGCGAGAGTTGGGAGTGAATCCACATATAGTACAGTTGGGCGTTCCTTCGCCCGAAGTTCCACTCACGGTAGAACTAATAAATCATGCTGATGTGAAGACAGTGGATTACACAGGTTCCTCGGCATTTGGTACACAGATAGAGCAATTGTGCGCGGCACAAGGTAAAGTATGCTTTACCGAGAAAGCCGGTGTTAACTGTATGATAGTAGAAAGCACAAATAATATAGATGCTGTGCTTGATAACATGGCGTTTAGCGTTGTATTGTATTCCGGACAAATGTGTACAGCACCGCAAAACTTCTTTATACCAAAAGCCGGTGTAAAAGAGGGCGAAGTGGTTGTTCCGTTCGATGAAGTAGTTGCTCGTTTTATTGGAAAGATTGATGCAATTGTAAACAACGAAAAGATGGGACCATCAACACTTGGTGCTATTCAGAATACCGGAACCATAGATAGAGTTGCCAAGGCAAATACACTTGGTTTAACGGTACTTCGTTCAAGCAGTACAATTGCACAACCGGGATTTGATGCGGCACAAACTTCTACTCCATTAGTATTGCAAGCAGATGCAAACCAGCAAGATATATATGAACAAGAATGGTTTGGTCCGATTAGCTTTGTTGTTCCTGTAGATAGCTTTGAGCAAGCTGTAGAGATAGTTGCTAACACAGTAAAGAAACACGGTGCGTTAACTACATCATGTTATACAACCGATTCAGCAAAACAACAACACGCAGAAGAAGCCTTAATTTATGCAGGTGCTCCGGTAGCGTTTAACTTTACCGGGCCAATCTGGATAAATCAGTCATCGGCGTTTAGTGATTTTCATGGTGCGGGAGCAAACCCGGCAGGCAACGCAAGTTTCGCCGACTTAACGTTTGTTACTTCGCGCTATAACACGATAGGCGTGCGGAGTATTGGGTAAGATTCTGATTGGCAAGAAAAGGTTAGTGCAACAGTTACGGATTGGTGCCATCACGCGCGGAAGCGCAAAGAAAAAAGTTAAACATTGAAAGTAAAAGTATGCAGTGGTTTCAGAGAAAAAATAAAAACATAACCGAAACAACCCCGCGCGAAATGCCCGATGGCTTGTGGACGAAGTGCGATGAATGTGGAGAGATTATCTACAAAAAACAACTTGAAGAATTTGCCTTTACGTGCCCAAAATGTAATAACCATTTTCGTATTGGTACAAAGCAATATGTTAAGGTGTTGTTCGATGAAGGCTCGTTTGTAGAAACAGATATGAATGTTCGCAGTGGCGACCCACTTGGCTTTGTAGATACCAAGCCTTATACCGACCGCTTACGCGATGCCTACAAACGTGGTGGCACAAGCGATGCCATGACGATAGGCCACGGAACAATAGAAGGACGTATGATAAGTTTTGGTTGCATGAATTTTAACTTTATTGGTGGCTCGATGGGGTCGGTGGTGGGAGAGAAGTTTTCTCGTGCAGCAAAGCACGCTATAGAGATGAAAGCACCGCTTATTATTATCAGTGCATCGGGTGGTGCACGTATGCAGGAAGCGGCGTTCTCACTGATGCAAATGGCTAAAACAAGTGCCATTCTTACACAAGTTGCCGAAGCAGGGTTACCGTATATTTCGATACTTACCGACCCAACTACGGGTGGCGTAAGTGCAAGCTATGCAATGCTTGGAGATGTAATTATTGCCGAGCCAAAAGCATTAATTGGTTTTGCAGGACCTCGTGTTATTGAGCAAACTATTCGTAAAAAATTACCCGAAGGTTTCCAGAGCGCCGAGTTCCAACAACAGCATGGATTTGCCGATATGATTGTTCATCGTCGCGATATGCGCAACCAACTTGCACAGGTATTAGCATTATTAGGATAACATAATTTACAAGCTTTGTTATTAGTTTAAGTAGTATTAATAGTATTCAACATGTCAGACCCTCAATATTATACAGTTGTCCGAAAAGAAGTGTTTCAGTTTATACCGGAATGTGATACAATACTTGATGTTGGTTGCGCTACCGGCTTAAACTTGAAAGTGCTTAAAGAGATGGGAAGATGTAAGCAAACGTATGGTATAGAGTATGTTGAAGAGGTTGCAAAACAGGCCCAGCAAAACATAGATAATGTATTGTGTGCAGATGTATCGGCAGCAGATTTACCATATCCTGATAAGTTTTTTGATGTCATCTTATGTCTGGATGTCCTTGAACATATGGAGAATCCTTGGCGGGCAGTAGAGAAACTTAAAAGAGTACTAAAAGATGATGGCGTACTCATTGCCAGTATTCCCAATATTGCCTACATACCTGTTATTATCAAACTTATATTCAGAAGATTTGATTACGAAGACAGTGGCGTGATGGATAGAACACATTTACGCTTCTTTACACTTCGTTCAATGAAGCAAATGTTCCAGAATGCTGGTTTTATTGTAACCAAAGTTAAGGGAACATATATGCTTGGCTGGAAGCTGTTTTTACAGTTTTTGTTTACGTTTGGCCTCGGTATTTTCTTAGGCGCATTACAATACATTCTTGTTGTTAAAAAACAACCTAAGTAATTTTTTGCTAACGCAAACCGCACTGCGCCTTGCTTTTCAGCAGGGCTTTTTTTTTGCGGGAGAGAACCTCAAGAAAAATACAACCTGAACCGTGAAGGTTGTGAGTACGATGTTTGTTCTTCTCTGCCGGCCAACGTTGTGTTTACGTAGCGATGTGGTGCAGTCGGGCGATAGCAGAAATTACAAGTTACCCATTGTGTTGCAAAGAGAATCGGGAGTATCGCGGTAGTAACGGTAAGTTGGCGAATCAATTTTTGCAATGGGCACACCGGCATCCACAGCAATTTGGTAAAACGCGGCATCATCGGCAAAACGGATGTGCGGATACCCACCTAACGCTAACACCATATCTCTGCGAAGTACAAACGTACCGCCTACCACACATTCATCAAGATGAATCAACTTTGTGTTGTCGTCTTTATCGGGAACATACGGATTACCAATTACTTCAATTCCACCATGAATAAAATGTACATCGTTGTTTTGTACTAATGCAGTTTTCCGTATAAGTAAATGGTCGGGCAAGTACTCGTCATCGGAATCCAGAAATGTTACAAACAACCCGCAAGCCGCAAGTACACCTGCATTGCGCGATGACCCCAACCCGCGGTTTTGTTGGTACATATACCGGATGTTCTCGTGCTTGAGAATATATGGTTGAAGAACTTCAAATGTGTTATCGGTACTGCCGTCGTCAATAATAATTAATTCCCAATCGGTTTCAGTTTGTGCAAGAAGTGAGGTAATTGCGCGGGGCAATAACTGCGCACGATTATACGTACACATCAATACCGAGAAAAATGGAATTCTATTGGCGTACGGACTTACAGACATGGTGAATATTATGGGTTATTTGTGGTGATACTGTAAATTGCAATACAAAGCTACGGTAATTACCGTAATTGGCGGAACTCATGTGATACGATATAACTACAATGGATAAATTAGAATTCTGGACGGTGTGCTCGGCAAATGGAATTGTGCTGGAAAAAGAGCAGGTTGATTTAGTGGAGCGTTACCACAGGGATTTGTTGTATTGGAATAAACAGGTCAATCTTATTTCTCGCAAAGACGAAGAGCATATTCTGGTGCGGCATATTTTACATTCTATGGCGTTGCTAACGCAAGTGGAAATTCCCCAAAGGGCGCATTGCCTTGATATTGGCACCGGTGGTGGTTTCCCCGGGTTACCCGTCAAAATCGCCAGACCCGATATCACCATGTTATTGGCAGATAGTATTGCTAAAAAAATTAAGATGACGGAAATGTTTGCCAAACATACCGAACTAAAAAAAGTATCGGCAGTTAATATTCGTGTAGAAGAGCTTGCCGCCAAACAAAAGTATTCGTGGGCGTTTGATGTTATTATGGCAAGGGCTGTTGCGCCTATAGGTGAGTTAGTAAAATGGACGCGTCTTGCGCTAAAACCAAACGGCTTTTGGGTGTTTTTAAAAGGCGGAAATTTAGATGAGGAAATTGAACAGGCGGTACAACAGTTTCCAATGCTTCAGGTAGATGTGCGTCAAATTTCCATGCATGGAGTTCCGTGGTTTCAGGAACAAGATAAGAAAGTAGTTATTGCAAAGTTTAAACGAAATTCATGAGGAAGTTTACTATCTATAACGTTTTTATTCCCCTAGTCCTAAAGAACATCCCCCTTTCCAAAAGGGAGAAAGCGAAGCATCAGGGAATTATAGGACTAACAGTTCTGCTGTTACTTCTGCTAACAACATTTACGTATTCACAACCAACAACTTCCGGTAGTGCAATTAAACTTGCGCGTGTAAAATACAGTGGGGGTGGCGATTGGTATAACGACCCCTCGGCAGAAGTGAATTTGTTAAAGTATGTTCGCCTGCAAACTAACATAAACGTTGCACCCGTATATGAGTATGTTGACCTGAATAGCGATAACATTTTTCTTTACCCAATGTTGTTTATTACCGGACACGGTAATGTGAATTTATCGGATGGGGAAGTGCGTAGGTTGCGTGCGTACTTGCAGAACGGCGGCTTTCTGTACATAGATGATGATTACGGTTTGGATGCCTCCATCCGCCGCGAAATGAAAAAGGTATTCCCCGATCAGAATTTTGTTGAATTGCCTTTTACGCACGGCATATATTCATCGCACTTTAAGTTCCCCAACGGGTTGCCAAAAATTCACGAGCACGATGCCAAGCCTCCGCAAGGGTTTGGCTTATTTAACAACGGACGTTTGTGTGTGTATTACACCTACGAAACTAACCCAAGCGATGGCTGGGCAGACCCGGATGTTCACGGCGATAACCCCGAACGCAGGGAACTTTCGTTAAAGATTGGAACTAATATTATTGTGTGGGCTTTAAGCCATTAAGTGGTTACCCGCCTTTGCCGTAGCAAGCCGTACTGCGCCGTAACACGGTCGGGGCAAAGCGTTACAGCGTCGCATCTGTTAAGTACAGTAATCTTTTTACTTAGTTTTCTTGCAAAGAGCGCAAGGATTCGGAAACAAGAACGCATAGAGGAAACGGGGCATCAATTGTTTATACAACCCATCTACTGCGCCGCTGAAGGTGCGGTACGCACCGGGTTGGCGTGCTGAAGGATTGCTTCGGCTGAGGCGGGAAAAACTATTTTCTTATTAAAAGAAACATCCAATTGTATTTCGGGTTCGTGCATGTACAATAAAAATTGTAGTTTGTATTATTCCTCTGTAACTCAATAATAATTTTTGACTTTTTCAGGTTAATTTATGCGTTTATTGTTTCTATTATGCACTGTAGGTGTATTCGTACTTGTGGGCATACTACCACAACCTACCTTGTTTGCTGCCGAAGGCGATACGATAAAAGTATCGGCGTATTCCGGCATCAGGTTTTATAATTCTACCCGCGGTCAATCGAACGATACAACTGCGTTGTTTCCATCCAATAAGAAATACGCACGTATTGTTATGAATCTTAAGCTCTCGTGTCCGTGCGGTGTTTTAAAAGGCGAATGGGATTATACGAATAAGTATTTTGTAAAACGAAATACCGGCAAGCTTGATTCCTTAAATAAACCTATATATGAAAATATTGAAATTGCACGCTTTATAACCCCATATTGGAAATATAAACCAGCCAATAATAACTATACATGGAAATGGGATGTTACGGATTACGCATATTTATTAAAAGATACGGTACGTTTACTTACTACGTACGAAGGGTATTCCGAGAGTGCACTGTTTGATGTTTGGTTTGATTGTATTGAAGGAACACCACCTTATGAAGTTACCGAAATTCAAAAATTATGGGAAGGGTACTTTCCGTATGGTAAAGCAAGTGACCCCATTGATAACTATACCGTTGGCAAGAAATTTAAACTACGTAATGATGCCAAGTATGTGAAGCTTCGTATTTATAATACAGGCCACGGTGGTGGTGGTGATGATAACGCCGCCGAGTTTGCCGATAAAACACACAAAATCTGGATTGAAGGTAAAGAGCGTTTTACACAACACTTGTGGCGCGAAGACTGCGGATTAAATCCGGTATATCCACAAGATGGAACTTGGCCAATACAACGTGCGGGCTGGTGTCCGGGTGATGTTGTTCAGTATTGGGATTGGGATGTAACCTCTATGATTTCCAAAACTGACTCAACATCTATCGACTACAAAATGCAACCGTTTACTAATTCAAAGTATAACTCCAATCCTTCCGGGTATGGAGTAAACGGACAGATACATTATTCTCCCGGTCCTAACTTTACCTACGATGTTTCTATTCAGGATTTGATAGCACCAAATAATGCAACACCGTACAACAGAACTAACCCAATTTGTGGTAACCCGGTTGTGCGGATTCGGAATAATGGTAAAACGGTTGCTGATGCCGTTACGTTTGAGTATGGTGTTCGTGGCGAAACGCCTCAAACATTTACATGGAATGGTAATCTTGATTTTATGCAAGAGCAGGTTATTACTTTACCACCTGTTGACTTTTCTAATGCATTTAAAGCAACAACCAGAATTTTTGATATAAAAGTTACCAAAGTTAACGATAAGCCCGATGAATATCCTTTATTTAACAGCGCAAGTGCAACATTTAATACCACACCTAAATACGGAAATACATTTGTAGTAAACATGAGAACAAACAAAGAGGTTCGCGGGCAAGGATATTATTGGGAAGTGGTAAATACTGATGGTATTACTGTTGCTGCAAAACGTAATGGCGATTTAAGTGACGACACCCAGTATTCTGATACTCTAACCTTAGCCGATGGTTGCTACGAGTTTAAATGGGTAAATCCATCGAGCTACGGACTCTCGTGGTGGGCAACACAAAACAGCTTAGGTGGTGGTGTGTTAACATTAAGCGATGGCAATAAAACTGTTGTTGCATTTAATGGCGATTGTGGTAACATGTTATACCATCAATTCCGCGCCGGATTACAACCAAAGATTCAGGTGGCACGCGATACTGTGCGCTTTGGTGTTATACCCGTTGGCGACTCGGTACGCCAGACTATTAAAATTCGCGCAGCCAATAAAGAAGGTTTAGAAATAAGTAAAGTGGATGTATCGGCTGTATTACCATCGGCAAAAGGTTTTTCAATAGTATCGGTTACGCCGTCAATTCCGCAAAACGGAACGTTGTTTTTAGATTACAACAAAGGCGATGAACTTACTGTTGTAGTACAACTAAAGCCAGATAAAACAGGTAAAAAATCTACAAACCTTGCAATTACATCCAACGATGCGGTAGAAAATACCGTGTATATTCCATTGTTGGGTGGTTTGCCGGGAACCTCGGGAGTTGATGATGAGTTACAGCCGGAAAATATTCACATAGCTGTTGCGCCGTCGGTAAGCAGTGCAGAATCAGTTGTTACGTTCTCGCTTGATATAACCGCACCGGCAAATGCACGTTGCGAAATCTATAATACCGTCGGGCAGTTTATTTCAACATTATATAACGATACTGTACATCCCGGTGTGCAGCAAACAGCGCGCATACAAACGTCATCACTTGCACAAGGAATGTACTTTGTAGCTGTACGTTGTGGTAATACCGTACGCCAAATACCATTTGCGGTAGTAAAGTAATGATCTTTGATTTATCACTAACGGGATACCGAAGATTTTGGTATCCCGTTGTTATTTTGATGCAGAGGTTTTTCTTTTTGTTCGTTACACAATATTGTACCCTAATCTAACGTACATGTATTGCAATGTGATTTGGTTGTTTTTGTAGTTTTTCTGCGCCGCTAAAGGCAGAGTTCGCGCCGGGTCTGCGCGCTGGTAGGGCGGCTACGGCAGTTAAGGGAGCCACCATAATTCTTTTCGGAAATTCGGCTACTAAGGTTTCCCGTCCTATTTTTGCTTAGTTTAATTTTTTAGAACATCATACGTAAGGATAGTATTTATTATGGAATCACGGTATAAATCATATCATTCAATTGAAAAATTACCCGAATTAGTTGGCGAAACAGTTACTATAAACGGTTGGGTTCATAACATTACCGGAAAAGGTAAATTACAGTTTATCCAAATGCGCGATGGCTCCGGGTTTGTGCAATGCGTTGTGTTTAAGGGCAATGTTTCGGAAGAAGTGTTTGAACAGTGTAAACAACTTGCGCAGGAAGCATCGGTATCAATTACCGGTACTGTCCGCGCCGAAGAACGCTCGGCAACGGGTGTTGAGGTTGATGTACAAAGCGTTCGCATTTGGCAAATCCCAACCGAGCAATATCCGATTACTCCAAAAGAACACGGCATTGAGTTTTTAATGGAGCACCGCCATTTATGGTTACGCTCTACGCGCCAACACGCTATAATGAGAATCCGTGCGGCGGTTGCAAAAGCTATCCGCGATTTCTTTGATGGCAACGGCTTTAAACTACAAGACTCGCCAATCTTAACACCAAATGCGTGCGAAGGGACCTCAACATTATTCGAGACCAAGTACTTTGATTTGGGTAATGCGTATTTATCACAGTCCGGTCAGCTGTATGCCGAAGCAACTGCAATGGCACTGGGCAAAGTATATACATTTGGTCCAACGTTCCGCGCCGAGAAATCGAAAACCAAACGCCACTTAACCGAGTTCTGGATGGTTGAACCCGAAATGGCATACTTCGATTTAAACGACGACATGGACTTGGCAGAAGACCTTGTAGAATACATTGTTCAATATTGTTTACAAACATGTCAGCGCGAGCTTGCCGTTATGGGGCGCGATATTTCCAAGCTGGAAAAAGTTCGCCGTCCGTTCCACCGCATGAGCTACACCGAAGCCGTTGAATGGCTAAACGCAAACAACGTGAAGCTAAACAAAAAGAACGAAGACGGAACCGAAACACAATACGATTTCCCATGGGGCGAAGACTTTGGCGCGCCGCAGGAAGAAGCTATCATGAGTCAGTTCGAAAAACCATGTATTATTCACCGTTACCCAACCGAGGTAAAAGCATTCTACATGAAACGCGACCCCGAAAACGAAAAAGTGGTAATGGCAATGGACATGCTTGCTCCCGAAGGCGCGGGCGAGATTATTGGAGGCTCGCAACGCGAGGACAACCACGACTTATTGTTGGAGCGCATCTTACACGAGCAACTGCCACAGGAAGCATTCCAATGGTACTTAGATTTACGCAAGTACGGTAGTGTGCCGCACAGTGGTTTTGGTTTAGGATTAGAGCGCACTGTTAAATGGATTAGCGGCGCAGAACACATCCGCGAGGTTATTCCATTCCCACGGATGATTTACAGAATTGTGCCGTAAGGAAAAGCAAAGGTTATAGTTATTCAACACGTCGGTACGGGGAAACTTGTACCGACGTTTTATTATGGTAACCCGCCTCTGCCGAAGCGAGACATACTGCGCCGTCACTCAGGCGGAGCCAAGCGTTCAGTGGCGCTGGGGGAAACTATCTCAAAACTTTAGCATGGAGAATTGAGACCTCACGGTTTGAATTAAGCGCAGCGTCTCATGTTGATTGTTTAGCAGGACACATTTTGAGGACTAAAGAAGTCCTGACAAAACTAAAAATTAAAGGAAACTTCTGATAGTAATCATTATTTTCTTATTGGATTAGGTGGAATAGGGTTCGGTTGTGGTTTCGGTGTTTTTACTTCTGTATTACTCATATGTTCATCATTTAATAGTTTTTCATAAAAAATAAAATTAAGAATATGTATCCTAATAGCACTAATATCAATGCAACAGTATTTAAAAATCCATTAAAAGGAATAAGTTTAGGCGGAGTATATTCTGATTTTGGTTTTAATCTGAGTGTTATCAGGTACTTGTTTATTTCATTAATCAACTTACTATAATTTTTAGATAACAGATAAATGTTTATCACAACTGTTAGCATTGCTAAGAACCAAATTACCCAAGCCCAATGCAAGTAACAACCAAATTCTAAGCTAGTGTTCCCTTTTAAAATGCTACCAGTAAATGCAATTGATGCAGCAGAAATAGTGATAATAAATGTGTCGAAAGACTTTTCAATATCAAATTGCTTATTTACAAAATCCTGCCTTTCCGCTTTGAAAAAGTTAACATATTTCTCAAATTCTTCTTTTTTCTTCCTCATCACCCTCTCCCCTCCACAATTTTAATTTCATCATCTGTTAAGCCGTAGAGTTGATAGACAAGGGCGTTGATGCGGGGAATTAGAGATTCAGATTGATTATGAGAATCTTCTGCTTGAGTTATTCGGTTTGTGGGTTGTATTGTTTTGATTGTTACCACAGGACACCAAGGAATTTGTATAACATACTGCAAAATTGATACGTTGCTATGTAATAAATGTAAAAAACTTATCCACGTTTTATTCTCACAATTTTCCAACTAATAATCCGATGCGAGGCGTCGCGAGAGCTACGTGTGGTATCCGTTTGTAAAAGTTCTTCTTCTTGCGATACAGGTGGGTTGGAGCGGACAGGGTTGCCGCGCTGGCGCGGTTGCTACGGCAGTAGCGGGATTCCAAGAGCAGAATTTATCAAAGCATTAACATTCCGGTGGCTATCTTGCAGGTGGTTTACGATATTTTACGGCGTAACACGTCAGCCGGAGAGGTCATTTTAGGTGTTTCATGGATTACAGACAATCATATTCCGATATAGTTCAGCGTTTAGAGCATACACGTAGTAAAGAAACGCGGTTTGCTATTGGTACTTCGTTTATGAAAGCCATTGGTGTTTCTGTGTTGTTTTTGTTAGTGCTTGCCATTGCCGAAGCGTTTATTCATGCAAGTATGGGCGGCAGAACTGCAATGTTTGTTGTATGGTGTATTGTTACCGGCGCGGCATTGGTCTATTTTGTTGGTACTACTGCTTGGTATAGAGTGTTTGGTCCGGCAACGCCAAGTATTGATTCTGTTGCACTGCGTGTTGGCAATGCGTATCAGGACATTCGTGATATGTTGCTGAATGCAATGCAGCTTGTTCCTGTTATCGAGAATTCAGGTGGTTCATCGGGTCAGTTAGCGTTGGCAGTATTTGATACTGTTTCCAAACAAACACAAAACCGCGACTTTGATATTATTATAGATAAAGAGCAACCAAAGCGCATTGCTACGATATTTTTATCGGTGGTTATTGGCTGGTTGCTGTTATGTGCGTTTACGCCACTTGGACAGGCAACAAATCGGATTATGCATTTCCGTACATCGTTTTTACCACCTGCGCCATTTGGGCTAACAATACAGCCAACGTCGTTACAGGTGTTACGCGGTGAGAAAGTTACCATTACCGTAAAAGCTACCGGAACAATGCCACAGCAAGTTACCTTGCAAATGAAAGAAGACCAGCAACAAACCTTTGATGCTTACACATTACGCGAAGACCAACCGGGTGTGTATACATTTGAGATTCCATCGGTAAAACGGACGGTTGAGTTTTATGCAGAGTCGCCGTGGCTTTCGGAGTTTGTGCGTACCGACATTGGGCGAATTATTGTAACCGACCGACCTCTTATCCGCTCGTTAAACGGAAAGGTAATTCAACCTGCTTATACAGGATTAGGCGTTCAGCAGTTAAGCGAGCAAAGTGCAGACATTACGTGTTTAGCCGGCTCGCGTGTGGAGTTGGAAATTAACGCCAATAAAGATTTGAAGTCTGCACGAGTTGTTATGCTTCATTCCAACCAACAACTATCAACAGATACAACTTCCAAGCTACCAAAATCGGATACAAGTTTTATACCTTTGGCAATTAACGGACGCCAAGGTGTCGGAGCATTTTCTGTGCATGGTTCCGGTTTGTATTGGATTGAACTTGTGGACACAGAAGGCAGAACCAATGCCGACCCAATACGCTATACTATTACAACACAAACCGACGGTTATCCAACAATCTCGTTGCTTGAACCAATTACCGATACACAATTACCAAAAGAAGCCACGATAACAGTTCGCTCTGCTGTAACGGACGATTATGGTTTTTCGGGTATGAAATTAATGTATCGTTTGGCGGAATCGCGCTATGCTGTACCCGATAAACAGTTCCACGCGGTAAACATTCCAATGGGTAGTATTGGCGTGAGTGGGGAAGTTCCGTACCTGTGGGATTTGAACGCGCTAGGTATCTCGCCCGAAGATAAGTATGAGTTTTATGTTGAGGTATTTGATAACGATAGAGTTACAGGACCTAAAAGCGCAAAAACAAGTACGCTATCTGTACGATTGCCAAGTTTAGATGAAGTGTTTAAGCAAGCAGACAAAACACAAAAAGATGCGATAAAAGAATTAGAACAAGTAATGAAAAAAGCTGAAGATGTTGCAAAAGATATGGAACAACTTCAGCGAGATATGATGAAGCAAAAACAAATGCAGGCGGATTGGAAAGACAAGAAGAAAATGGATGAGCTGATGAAACAACAGGAGGAGATTCAGCAAAAGGTACAGGATGTTCAGCAGAAATTGGAAGAGATGACTCAGCAATTGCAGGAGAATAAAGCTCTATCGCCGGAGACTATGCAGAAGTATATGGAGTTACAAAAACTGATGCAGAAGATTGACTCCAAAGAGTTGCGTGAGCAAATGCAAAAAATGCAAGAAGCAATGAAGCAAATGTCGCCCGAGCAAATGCAAGAGGCAATGAAGAACTTTAAGTTTAACGAGGAAGACTTTAAGAAACAGATTGAACGCACTATGCAATTGTTGAAGCGAATGCAGACAGAACAAAAGATTGACGAGCTTGCTAAACGTGCAGAGCAGTTACAACAACAACAAGAGCAACTACAAAAGCAAGCAGAGAACACAAACCCTAACGATAAACAAGCACGCGAAGAACTTGCTAAAAAACAGCAGGCAATGAAAGAAGACTTCCAGAAGCTATCGCAAGAGTTGAAGGACTTGCAGCAAATGATGAAAGAAGCCGGATTAGATAAGCAGCAGAATGTAATGGATGAGATGAAGAAAGCGATGGATCAGTTGAATCAGGACATGACGAAACAAGAAATGGAACAAAGCCAGCAAGACCTGGAAAACGGCGATATGCAAAAGGCGCAACAGAATATGAAGAATGCCCAGCAAAACATGAAGAACTTTGCCCAAGGCATGAAGAAAATGAAACAAGAGATGAAGAAGAACCTGAATAAGGAACTTGCGAAGTCCATGCAGCAATCCATGAATGACATGATGCAGCTATCTAAAGCGCAAGAGCAGTTGATGAAAGAATCGCAGCAAATGGACCCTAACTCCACAAAGTTTGGGCAGAATGCACAACAACAA
The DNA here is from genome assembly GCA_019695345.1 of Bacteroidota bacterium. Taxonomy (GTDB): domain Bacteria; phylum Bacteroidota; class Ignavibacteria; order Kapaibacteriales; family NICIL-2; genus JAIBAE01. The sequence goes on from JAIBAE010000001.1 coordinate 135,066, forward strand.
CAAAAGTTGCAGGAGCAACTGATGAACCTTGCAAACAGGATGAACCAAATGTCGCAGAAGTCCACTGCTATTACACCCGAAATGGGTAAGCAACTTGGCGATGCAATGCGCCAGATGCAAGGTGCACAGCAAAGCATGGAACAACGCAACGGACAGCAAGCAGGCGGGCAACAACAAGGCGCAATGAGTTCGATGAATCAAGCAATGCAATCCATGTCTCAAGCGTTGCAACAAATGAATGGCAGTAAACCCGGCAGCAGTGGTAGCGAAGGCGAAGATGGCGACCCCACACAACCCGGTGGAAAGAAACCCGGGCAAGGTAGTTTTATGCAACGTTTGCAACAAGCTGCGCAAATGCAACAAGGAATTAACCAAGGAATGCAACAGATGCAACAAGGGCAAGGTCGCGACCAACAAAGCGAAATGGGACGTCTGCTTGGGCAACAAGGCAAGGTACAAAAAACAATGGAAGAACTTGCTAACGAGCAAAAGCAAATGGGTGGCGATAAAAAAGCACTTGGCAACTTAGAGCGTATGGCAGAAGAAATGAAAGAAATTCTCTCGGATATGCAAAGCGGTAATGTTACCGAAGAAACTCGACGCCGCCAGGATAAAATTCTCTCGCGTTTGTTAGATGCCACGCGTAGTATGAACGAACGTGACTACGAAAAAACACGCGAGTCGCGCTCGGGTACAGATGTAGTGCGCAAAAGCCCCGGTGCGTTAGATTTAAACACGCTTGAAGGCAGAAATAAAGCGTATCAGGATATGTTAAAATCCATGCAACAAGGATACACCAAAGATTATGAAGCAATCATCCGTCAATACTTCGAGCAGTTACAAAAGCAAGGCGTAAAACAGCAGTAGGTAATTTTTGTTCTGCCATTACCCCGAACATTGGTACAATCATTATGATTAAACGTTGAACTATAGAGACGTTCCTCGGAACGTCTTTACGTATAGTACATTATCATCTGTCATTCCCGAACATGCGGAGCGTGTATCGGGAATCTATCTTCATAGACTGTGTCGGGTGTTAAACGAAGTGTCACTTGATACACAAAAAATAATTCTCATTCTTTTTGTTTTGAGCGATAGCGTACGGCGCGTCAATCTATCCTTACTGTGCTTCTCAGAAGCTCCTGTTCCAAACACTCCACCACCAGCAAACATTCGTGTGGTGCAGGATGAGATGAGAACCATCCCGCACCGTTAGGAAATAGCTGATAAACGCTTGTTTACGCTGAAGCACCTGCAATGCCCATTGATTGCTTTTTCCGTAGATGCTGCTGTGGCTACTGTGCAACAGAAAATCATTAGTAAGTTTGTAGTGAATTATACTACTACAATTATGGTATCGCATCAGTATTCGATTGAAGAGCTGTTTGAATTGTTGGATACTTCTGCCAATGGTTTAACGCAAGCACAAGCAGATGAACGTTTGGCGCGGCATGGTGCTAACGAGTTGATTGAGAAGCAAGGAAAATCGTTGCTTGGAATGTTCCTTGACCAGTTCAAGGATTTTATGATTATTGTCTTGTTACTTGCTGCCATTATTTCGGGTGTATTGGGCGATGTTGTTGATTCTATTGCCATTGTTGTTATTGTGATTATTAATGCTGTAATTGGTGTATATCAGGAGTTTAAAGCTGAGAAGGCAATGGCGGCATTGCGAAAAATGGCGGCGCAAACTGCAACAGTACTGCGTGACTCAAATGTATTTGAAATACCTGCCCGCGAGATTGTGTTAGGAGATGTTGTGATACTTGAAGCAGGACGAGTTGTTCCGGCTGATATACGCTTAACATTTGCAAGCCAGCTTTATGCCGATGAAGCCGCACTAACAGGGGAGTCGGTTACTGTTGAGAAGCACACCACAACCATTGCCGATGAGTTGATTCCGTTAGGCGATAGACACAATATGGTATTTAAGGGAACAAATATTTCTGCCGGAAGAGGCACCGGCGTTGTTGTAGCTACTGGTATGAATACCGAACTTGGTAAGATTGCCGGACTGTTGCAAGATGAAGAAGAAGTAAAGACACCACTACAAAAACGACTTAAAGATTTTGGACGTAAGTTAGCCGGAGTAATAATGATAGTGTGTATTGTTGTTTTTGCCGTTGGTTTATTACGCGGTGAAGAAACTTTACTCATGTTTTTAACAACAATTTCGCTTGCAGTTGCTGCAATACCCGAAGCACTTCCCGCCGTTGTTACCATTGCGCTATCGCTAAGTGCAAAACGAATGATTACACGCCATGCGCTAATCCGTAAACTTCCCGCTGTGGAAACACTTGGTTCGGTTACATATATCTGTTCCGATAAAACCGGAACGCTAACCCAACAAAACATGACTGCCCAACAAGTGTACTGGAATAATTTGTTGCTGCACATTGAAGACATTGCAACTCCTACATTTGCTTCCAGTGATTTTGCAACGGCACTTGCTGTTAGTAACGATGTTGCTTTGAACTCCGATGGTACTTTTTCCGGTGAACAAACTGAAGTGGGGTTGTACAAATTGTGTGCAACCGTTGGCTTAAACAAACAGACATTGGAGCATCAGTTTCCTCGTGTTGCCGAACTGCCATTTGATTCCGTACGCAAATGTATGACTACGATACATAAAACCGCGAGTGGATTTGTATCGTTTACTAAAGGCGCGCCCGATTTGTTGATTGCACAATGTAGTACTGTTGCGGTTAATAGCGAGGTTCTTGCACTTGATAGAACTGCTTTGCTACAAGCCAATGAATCAATGGCAAGTAACGGACTTCGTGTAATGGCTGTTGCCATGCAACATTGGGATGTTTTGCCACCTGAACTCAATGCGGAAACACTTGAACGTAATTGTACCTTGCTTGGCTTGGTTGGATTGATTGACCCACCCCGACCCGAAGCAAAAGAAGCCGTAGCACTTTGCAAACAAGCAGGAATTATCCCCGTTATGATTACAGGCGACCATCCGTTAACAGCTACTGCTATTGCTAAGCATATTGGAATTGTAGAAAGTGATAACGACATTGTGCTTCATGCCGGAGAGTTGGAGCAGATGCAGCAAGATGAACTGACAAGAAAAGTTGATGCAATACGCGTGTATGCTCGTGTGGCACCAGAACAAAAACTGCGTATTGTAAAAGCATTACAAGAGCGCGGACATTTTGTTGCCATGACGGGTGATGGGGTAAATGATGCACCTGCGCTTAAACGTTCCGATATTGGTATTGCAATGGGTATAAACGGAACAGATGTTTCCAAGGAAGCGGCAGACATGATTTTAGTGGATGACAACTTTGCAACGATAGTAAATGCCATCCACGAAGGCAGGCGAGTGTTTGATAATATTAGTAAGTTTATTAAGTATTCCATAACCGGAAACACAGGAAAGGTTCTTACTATATTTTTAGCTCCATTGTTTGGATTGCCAATGCCCCTAATTCCAATTCAGATATTATGGATTAACTTGGTTACAGATGGGTTGCCGGGTTTAGCATTAGCTGCCGAGCCTGCTGAAACTGATATTATGAAGCGTAAACCTCGGCATCCAACACAGCCAATATTTACAAAGGGCATGGCTTGGCATATTGTGTTTATTGGAACATTGTTATGTGGAATTGCAATTGTTACTCAAAGTGTGTTGATTAAACATCAAAACCCGCATTGGCAAACTATAGTTTTTACGCTTTTATGTTTTAGTCAAATGGGACAGGTATTAGCAGTACGGTCAGGTAGAGATTCGATATTTACTTTGGGGTTGTTTTCTAATACTTCGCTTGTTTGGGCTATTGTTAGTACCATTGTATTGCAGTTATGTACAATCTATATTCCGTTTATTCAGGGAATATTTCATACTCAGGCATTAACATGGCAAGAGTTGATTGGTACAATGGCAGTTTCATCGTTAGTGTTTATTGCTGTAGAAATTGAAAAGATGTTTAGAAGAAAAGGATTAATCCGTTGATAACGAGAAATAATATACTAGTAGCGATAGCAATCTTTATGTACAGCTATTCACTTTTTGCGCAAAGTGAACCACGTTGTATGGTAGGCGCAACGTGCGGGTTGATGACGGAGTTTGCAAAATCTGTCAACGAAAAAGTTGATGTAGGCCCGGGCGGTTCTCTCTATGCAACATGGCGGGTTGGTAGTAGTTCGGGGTTATCGCTGTCGGCACAATATCAATATCTCCGCAGTACATTTGGTGCATTTAACAGCCACGAAGATGTGGAAGCCCAATACGGAATGTTTGGAGTACGGTTTGATGTTGCCAATACCCGCGATGCGTGGGTTCCGTATTTGGCAACAGCGTTTGGTTTTGGCAAAACAACCAACTTTGTACGCGAGGTGTGGTGGGATACAACTTCTAAATATATACAGCAAACCGTATCTACTACGGCCATCACGTTTGCTATTGGGTGTAACGTGCGCCCATGGCAAAAAAGTGGTATTACAACAGAATTTAGGACATTTGTTGGCGAAGACAGCGGACTAACCTTAGGTCTGTTAACCGGGTACTTTATAGAATTTTAGCCCAAAACCATGGCCAAAACGGCATCTCTCCGTATCTTCGCGGCTCAAATTGATGCACGTACCCCTTTTACCACCTTTTGGTACTGAGGCGAATGTTGCACAAAAGTTGTTTTGTTTCATCTTTTGTAGCGTGGTACAATGAATTATACCGGACCAAAGGTCAAATTGTCGCGTAAAGTGGGTTTTGGAATGACTCCAAAAGCCCGCAAGTATATGGATAGAAAGCCATATGCACCAGGTCAGCACGGCCCTTCTAAAAAACGTGCAAAACAATCCGATTACGGCAAACAGTTAGCCGAAAAACAACGCCTACGTTTACAGTATAACGTTCACGAGCGCCAAATGACCAACTATGTTGCCGAAGCAGGCCGCATGGGTGGTAACACAGGGGAAAACCTTGTTGCGTTGCTTGAAGCACGTTTAGACTCGTTGGTATTCCGTGCAGGGTTAGCACGCAGTATGTATGCAGCCCGCCAATATGTGCGCCACGGACATATCGAAGTAAACGGTAAAAAAGTTGACATCCCATCATATATGGTTCAACCTAACGAAACCATTCAGGTTCGTGAGAAAAGCCGTAAGATGGAATGCTTCCAGGACGCAATCCGTACATCGGGTCCAATTCCGTATCTCGATATATCAAAGTCAGACTTATCTGCAAAGTTCCTTTACATGCCACCGCGCGAAGAAGTGAACATTGTATGCGAAGTTCCACTTGTTGTTGAGTACTACTCACGATAATCCTTTATCGTTAGAACAATCACAGAGCTGTTGGGAGTTTTCTCTCAACGGCTTTTTTTTTTGCTATCGCCTGACCGCGCCGCACCGTGTACAACAAACAGCAATACACATGCGGGAATGAACAGTCAACAAAATCCATAAGCATGCAATAGCGCATACCCTTTTTTGTGGCTTTGCGAAGAAGCGGATATCGGAGCTCAAAACTGACAACTGAATACAAAAGTTGATGCGAGGTAGAATGTTCAGTTAACCACTGAACCCCCTTTTTGCAAAACCGCTTTTATCGGTTCAGCGTTCTTATTTCGTCTTGGCTGTCAGTCCATTGTGCGTTGGATTTGCAAGCTCTTTGATAAATCTTTAGTGTAGCGTTGGTTTGTGTTGCTTTGGCAATGTGCATGCAAAAAGCATTGGCTTTTTCATGTAAGTTTAATCGTTTACTGAAAGTACTTTTATTAAGTCAACTATTTTATTGTTGCTGAATTGTGTCTTGAACTCAATTTTTACTTTGCCGTCAAAGAATTTTTCAGCGTGTTTGATTTTGAATTTTTCTTCGTCTCGAAGTCCGTCTTTGCTGTTTACATCTTTGGTCTCAACAATGAAGTTTAGTTTTTGTTCTCCGTCTTTGAATTTCAAAACATAGGCAAAGTCCGGTGAATATGATTTGCCACCTGCAACTGGAATTTTAATTGAGTTCTTCGGGATTTTCGTGAACACAATTACTTCTTTTATTTCTGTCTTGATGTTAGATTTCTCCAAGTCAGAATCGTAATACAATTCGTCAAAGAAGTAAGAGTTTGCAACATCTTCGTCTGAAAACAAAACACCAACATCTGAAGCGGAAATTTCTTTCAACACATTTCCTTTTTCGTCTGTCAACTTGGTTGGATGAATGCTGTTTGAAACCTTTTTATATTCAATCGAATACTTGTCAAACGCTTGTGTCATTAAGAAAAAGTCAAAATTATGTTTGATTATTCTTAGTGTCGTTTGGTTAAGATATTTATTTATGTCTGTTTCTGCGTCAATGATTGATTGATGTAATGTTGCGATGTTTATGTTTAGAATCTTTGAAAGTTCTTTCAAAAAGTCGCTGTATTTCATTATGGAAATAGTTGCGGTCTTTCGGTTGTAAACCGATTCAGGTTCGCTTGCAATTGCTTTGTTGTCCTTGATTTCAACTTTTGAAATTCTCTCATTAATTCCGTCCGAAGTGAAATTGTCTTTTTGTGCTTTTAAAAATTCAGTGAACAAAGTTTTGAAGTTGGCTTCGTTGTCAAACTTATATTCCAAAATTACTTTCTCATTCAGTTTTTCCCATAGGTCTTTCAGTTCTTGATATTTTTCTGTTCTCACAACAACTTTCTTTTTCGGGTCGGTTGCTTTGCGAACCTTATTAGAGTTTACGCCTTCAAATATTCTCGGATAGCTTTGTTTGATGAAGTCAAACCCACCTGTCTTGAATGAGTTTGTTCTTGTGATTACGTTGTTAGTGTCTAAAACTTCCAAAAGTTCGTCTTCGGTTGTTTCGTATAACTCGCAAATCTTTTTAATCATTTGCTCAGAAAGTTTGTCAGGAACTTGTTCAATGGAAATAGCTCCCGATTTCTGATTGATTTCATTCACCAATTTATCTACAAAGTCGCTTTCGGTAAAGTCAACAAAGTAGTTCAAATAAAATTGTTCGTCCTTTACACGGTTGCCATATTCATTCACTGGTAAACGTAAACCACGACCAACTTCTTGAAGTTTTGAAATTTCGCTGCCACTGCTTCGGAGTTTGCAAATCTGAAATACGTTTGGATTATCCCAACCTTCACGCAAGGTCCATTTTGAGAAAATAAACCGTCTTGGATTTTCCAAATCAAGCATTGCTTGTTTGTCGTGCAGAATTTCGTTTATCTCTTTTTCAATGGCTTCGTCTTTCTCCGTGTTGTCTTTTGAAAAATATCCTGCGTGTGTTGCCGAAAGGTCAAGCAATGTTTTTTCAAGATATGCTTTGTAAAAAGCATCTTTTTCTGTCTTTAGCAATTCTTCAATTTCTGCTTTGATATATTGTTCAACTGTTTTACGGATATAGCCTTCTTTGTTTCGGTATTCGTCTATATTGTCAATGAAGAAAAGCGTTAATGGTTTAATCTTTACTTCACGTGTCAATAGCTGTTTTTCAATTTCAAAGTGGTGTTTAATTGCCTTTTGAATCATTGTTTCCTGCAACTTTTCGGCATAAGAATAAGGGTTGATTTTATCACCCTTTTTCATTTCCAAACCATTGGTTAAAACAACTGTGCTTTTATTCAGGTTTTCAATTCCCAAATCGGACATTTCGGGATGAATCTTTTTTAGGCTTTCTTTTTTGGTAACTGTTACAGTTTTTCGTCTTTCGTTTTCAATCAATTCAAAACTGGCTTCTGTGCCGTCTGAATCAATGAATTTTACAATGGCGTTTTCACCTGCATTAAATTCTGTGATGTGTCCTATTACGCCTTTTACTAAATTTCTGTTGAATGAATCAACGGCAGTTAAAGTGTAAATCAAGTTTTCATAACCTTGAAAAGTTGCACCATAACGCAAGATAAATTGGGGCTTCATTTTCTGAATGTTCTCCCAAGTCTTATTGCCTTGCCCAAATTTGTGTGGCTCGTCAATAATCATAAAAGGTTTCGTTGCTCCAATGGCATCAAACGGAACAGTGTATTTGTCAAACAAACCTTTGTCAAAGCTTTTTTGCATTGTTTCAGAGTTAATCATACCTGCGTTGATAATCATAACCTGAATACTGTTTTTCTCAAAAGTTCCGGCATTTACAAAACTGGTTACTGCCGGTGGTATGAATGATTTTTTGCTCTTGCTGTTTTTCTGACTTTCTACAATATGCAAATGAAGCGTTTTGCCATATTGTTCTTTGAAATGCTCACGGCTGCTGTCCGATTTCAAAAAGTCAATTGTTCCTGCTTTGATTGATAAGGTTGGAACCACTACAATGAATTTGAAAATGCCGTAGTTTTTATTGAGTTCAAAAATTGTTTTGGTGTAGGTATAAGTTTTACCAGTTCCCGTTTCCATCATTATATCAATGATGTTGCTGTTACGCTTTATTTTTTCATTAACTCCGTTATCTTCCTGAATAGCTCTAATGTTCTCGGGATAAGTTCTTTCATTCGTAAAATCAAATGCAGGGTTAATGTAGTTCTTATCCGCTTCTGTGGGCTGAACAAGGCTAATGTTCTCAAACACCGCAATAGAGCTATCTACTGCGTGTGATTGATGGTTCAGGTTCTTTTCAAAATTAAATCCCTTCATATTAATACCTTGTTATAAAGTCAATGTCGCTTTTTTTCTTGTTGTTGTAAGTTTTTACGTTTTCTGAAATCTCTCGTAAGCTCTTGCTCTCCAAGTGATAGCCAAAGGCAATGATGCTTTTAGGTTCAAAATGTTTGTCAGTGTCTATCTTTTCCAATAATGCTTTAAGGCTGTCTGTAGTAAACCCTTTGTTCATCAAATACAATCTTCCATTGCCATAATAAGCGGTGTAACCGCTTAAATCAACACTTTCTAAATCTTGCGTTAAAGCAATTCCGTCATAGGTTTTCCAAGTAGTCAGTAACGCTTTGATGTCATCTTCGGTAAGTTTGCCTGCATCAAAAAGGGTTTGCGAACTGTCAAACTGTTCTTCTTCAAAATTGTAATCTTCCCATATTGGAGTTGTTTCAAAAATTTTGAAGCCAAGATCTCCTTCATAATTTTTATTGTCCTTTTTGATTTTCGTAGAAGCTCTAATGAGCCTCTCCTTTGTAATATCAAATATTGTTGGTTCACTTATTTTAAGTTCATTTTTCACAAAGTCATACATTGACTTGTTATTTTTCTCAGTAATCACCTCAGGTAATTGAACAAGAATAAATTTACGTTTACCATTTCCATTTAAATTGATATCCATTACTGCTTCACCAGTTGTGCCTGAACCTGCGAAAAAATCCATAATAATTTCATCCTTTTTCACGTTTACTATTTTCATTAGATATTCAATAAGTTCTTTTGGCTTTGAAAATGAAAAATCTATTCCTAAGCTCAATAAATGCTTAGTCGCCTGTGAGTTCTTGTAGTCATAAATAATATCTTCAGGTAAATTCGTTTTGTCAGCTAAGTCATCCCAATAAACTTTATCATAAATATTCCATTTAGACTGTTCCAATTTTTCATTTATCAATGGAGATTTAGAACTTGCTTTAGTGAATATTAATTTATCCTTATTTTCCAAATAAGTTTGCCAACTCCATCTCCAAACTTTATCATCATTACTTTTGGGTTTTATGTATGAAGCGTCTGCAATTACTTCTGGATAATTATTGCCAGGTGGAATTACAAAGGAACCATCAGGACATTCAATCCAATATCTTTGATTAGGACGTGAGTCTAAAGATGGTTGGTATAGAGAAGCTCCATTTTTTTTGTAAAAGCCTTTTTCATCTTTTTCTGTATACTTATTAAAATCATCAGTCTTAGGAATGCCAAATCCGTCTAAATAGTTAATACTCTTTGCGAATACAATAAGGTAATCTTTAGTTGGCTTAAAATAGGTGCCTTTATCAGAAGTTTTCTTTGCTATTCGTGGAACTATAGATATAAAATTTTCTTCTCCGAATATTTCTTCATCCATTAATACTTTCAGCTGTGCAACTTCATTTTCTCCAATTGAAATGAAGATTACCCCGTCCTCTTTCAATAGTTGTTTGGCAATGTATAGTCGTGGATACATAAAAGTCAACCAAGCTGAATGGCTGTTACTCTTCTGTTTTGTAAAATCTAAAATCCGCTTTGCTTTTTCTGCATCAATTCCAATCAGGTTTTGTAATTCCTTTACAGTATATTTTCTATCGTCATTATACACAAAGCCATCACTACCTGTGTTGTAAGGCGGGTCTATGTAAACCATTTTTACTTGTTCGTAGTAGGCGTTGGCAAGGTGTTTTAAAACTTCCAGGTTGTCGCCTTTAATCAACAAGTTTTCAGAGTTGGCGTTTTCGGGTAAGGCGTTATGTGTTTCGTCTGCTTTTAGCAAAGTGTTGGCAGGGTCGCTTGCCAAAAGTCTTGCGTAGCTTTTGCCTAACCAGTCTAAACCGTAACTCTCGGTAGAAAAGTTGATTTCTTTTTCAGTCAGGTTGTTTTTGAATTTCTCTATTTGAAAATTTCCGTCTTTGTCAAAGCAATGAGGAAAATGAATTTTCAATGTTTCCAAATCTTTGTTCGGCACTTTTATGTCAGTTGTTATTTTTTGGTCTTTGCTCATTTCTTGTCCTTTTTATTATCGTTGTCAATCAAGAGGTCTTTCACGTTTACATCCAATATTTTGGCTAAGTCGTAAAGAACCTCTATTCGTGGTTGTTGTCTGTTCTGCACATAAACATTTACTATATTGTAACTTTTACCCAATTGCACAGCAAGCCAAGTTTGCTTAATGCCTTTGTCGACCAACACTTCATTTATTTAGTACATTTGTTCAAATGGTGTCAAGTCGCGCAAAGATAGGTTTATATTTTTAGTATCTCATTTTGTAAGATAATAAAGTAATCAGAAAATTTTCAACAGTCTGTCGGTGTGTTGGCAAAAAATGGCTCTTTTGGTTTTTTGGGGTTGGCTCTTGTGTCGGCAAAAAAATGTACCATTTGAAGATTGGCTGTCTTTTTTACAATGACCGATATCAGGTAACTTTTGTACGATGAATGGAGAAGTTATTACACAAGGTTCTTTCCGGCAAATGTATTGGTAGTGCGGAGTTGCAACGCATGGTGCCGTAATGCGATAGCAAACATTGAATATTATTCATGTTCATTCCGTAGCGGGGAGTTAATTTGCGTGTTGGATAGTTTATTTTATTGAGTTTGTTATGGCAGAGCAGGAGATACGTCCGCGGTTTCCGGATAATGATGTTGTGTTTATTGT
>JAIBAE010000032.1 GCA_019695345.1 Bacteroidota bacterium
ACTGAACCGCTTGGTACACTAGTTCAAGAGGGATATAGGGTTGTGTATGAGAATACAGAGATTGTAAATCAGATTGAGGGCAAAGAGAACAATCTTCCAATTTTTCTTCAAGGTACAGATTTAGAAACCCCATTTATAAATGATAGTAATTTGTTTTATGTTGGTGAGCATGATTGGATTAGGTATCCAAAAGGTAGAATTAAAAAAGGTGAAATACTAATCGAGGTCAAAGGTAAAGTTGAAAAAGTAGCGATAGTACCAGATGACTTTTCCGAAAAGGTTTTAGTTAGTGGCACTTTATATAAAATGACCGTTAAGGATGGCATAAGTAAGCACTTTATCCTAACGTATCTTATCTCTAAATACGGAGTTGCTTTCAAAGATAGATACAAGTCAAATTTGCTTATATCATACTTATCTAAAGATGATTTGTATGCAATTCCAATCCCAATCTTTTCAAAAAAGATTCAGGATAAAATAGATGATTTATTTGGTGGTATATTTTCCAAACAAAAATTATCCAAACTTATCTACCAAGAAGCCGAACAACTCCTACTCAAAGAACTTGATTTAGCCAACTGGAAACCCACAAACCAAAATAACAATACAAAAACATTTAAGGAAAGTTTTGAAACTAACGGTAGGTTTGATGCCGAGTATTACCAACCAAAGTATGATGAGATGCTTGCTAAACTTAGTTCAATCAAAAAAGATTCATTACTAACATTAGTTGATATTAAAAAATCTATTGAACCCGGTTCCGATGCATATACTGAAACAGGTATTCCATTTGTACGTGTAGCTAATTTATCTAAGTATGAAATCACTCAACCTGATATTCACTTACCTGTTGACATCGTTGAAAGTCCTGATACTTTATTTCCACGTAAGGATACAATTTTGCTTTCCAAAGACGGTACAATTGGAATTGCCTATAAAGTTGAAGATGATGTTCCAATTATTACATCTGGGGCAATTTTACATTTGCAACTGAAAACCAAAACTGTGTTACCGGATTATTTAACACTCGTACTCAATAGTAAAGTTGTACAGATGCAAGCAGAACGGGATTCAGGTGGCTCGATTATACAACATTGGAGAATTGAACAAATTTATAATATCAAAATTCCTATTTTACCTATGAGCATTCAAAATGAAATTGTTCAAAAGGTTCAAGAATCTTTTCGATTACGGAAACAGAGTAAAGAGTTATTAGAACGAGCCAAACGAGCAGTTGAAATTGCCATAGAACAAAACGAAGAAGAAGCATTGAAGTATTTAAACGATTCACATGAACAGGAGATGTAAATGGCAAATGGCGATGGGACAACGCCCCCAAAAGGTAATTGTAATGAAAATTCCAACGAGGGCGATATTACATACTTTCTTAGGAGTTTAGATAGAAACATTACACTGTTGATTGATAAAGTAGCAACAGTAAGACTGAAACGGACTGATAACGAAACCGAAGTTTCCAAAAAGGAACTGGATTCGGTAAATGCTATACATAAATGGAATAGTGTTGTTAAGATGGCAACACTTGTTGCTATTGTTATATTGTTCGTTTGTGATAAAGTTAAGGGTGATTTTATGTCAGCAATAATTACCCTGTTAATTAGTAGTGTTTTTCGTGATGATGTACTAAGGGTGTTCTTTTCAAAATCAAAAGATGAATAATAACTTCCCAACATCGAGGACAGGAATAGGTATGACCTGCGCAATCAATGGTTGCTATGAGAGAGTGCCGTCTCTCCGGTGTTGGTTTGTATTTCCTTTGCGCCGCACACCGCTCGGCTCCGCCTGAGTGACGGCGCTGGAGGATTGCTTCGGAAGAGGAGGGGAACACAAAAATTTCTTTACGTCAGATGTAACATCTGACGGGACTGAAAAGGATTGCAGTATTACACCGCAACATCTTCCCACTTGCGTTCATCAAAAATCAACTGACGGCATAACTCTCGGCCGCGCTCATCAATTTTATAGAGAGGCATTATCTTGGAAGCATGAACAATTGCCATATCCAATCCGGCTTCTATGGCATAATGCAGGAACACACTATTTAACACGTGGCGCGTGTGTGCTTTTAACCCAAATGAACAATTGCTTAACCCAAGTATTGTTTTTGCGCGGGGCATTAACCGTTTAATTTCTCGGATGGCATTGATAGTATTCATGCCACTATCGCGTAAATCTTCCTGACCCGAACCAAGCGGGAATGTAAGTGCATCAAAGATTAAATCGTCTTCGCGTAAGCCGTGAACATCAACCGCATGGTTACGAATACGCAATGCTATGTCTATCTTCTTTTGGAATGAGTATGCCTGTCCTTCTTCATCAATAGAAAGAGCTACAACACTTGCACCGTACTTTTTTGCCAAGTGGAGAATCTTATCTGCCTTTTCTGTTCCGTCCTCGAAGTTAATAGAGTTGATAATAGCTCGTCCGCCATAGTGTTGTAATGCTACCTCAATTACATTAACTTCAGTCGAGTCAATCATTAACGGAAGCGTTACTTGTGTGTTAAAGCGTTTGATTACTTCAATCATATCTCGTTCTTCGTCGCGCCCAACATAGGCAACGCAAACATCAAGCACATGCGCGCCCTCGCGAATTTGTTCCTTTGCCATGTTTACCATAGAATCATAATCTTCGGCAAGCAACAACTCACGGAATCTTTTCGAGCCGTTTGCGTTACAGCGTTCGCCCACAAGTAATGGGGCGGGGTCAACACGCATGGCAACAGAGGTGTAAATAGAACTAACGCTAGGCGTGTATTCCCAAGTACGTTGAGCTTGGTTGTTGTGTACTGCAAGCCAATCGGCAAGCGCTTTAATATGCTGGTGGGTTGTGCCGCAACAACCACCAATAATACCAACACCAAACTCTGTAACATAGCGTTGCATCCACTTTAACATTTCCTCGGGTGTTAAGTGATAATGGGCAACACCTCCAACATTTTCCGGTAAGCCGGCATTAGGCATCAGGAAAACAGGTTTAGGCGAGTTATGGCAAAGATACCGTACGTTCTCTTCCATCTCTTTGGGACCTGTTGCGCAGTTCATCCCCACAACATACACCGATTGATACGGCTCCAGCGATGTTAACGCCGATGCAATCTCGGTTCCCATTAACATGGTGCCTGTTGTTTCAATAGTAACACTTACAATAAACGGAATAAGGTGATTCCGCCAATCAATTGTGCTTGATTCTTTCCATTCTGCAACGGCGCGCTCAGCTCCGGTAATTGCTGCTTTTACTTGCAACATGTCCTGGCAGGTTTCAATACAAAGAACATCGCTGCCACCATCAATCAATCCTTTTGCGGCAAGGTAATATGATTCTTCTATTCCTTGGTATGTGATGTGTCCTAACGATGGTAACTTAGTGCCGGGTCCCATTGACCCCGCAACAAATCGAGGCCTTTCGGGCGTAGAAAACTCATCGGCACACTGGCGTGCAATTTTTGCCGAGAGAAACGAGAGTTCGTAACTCATATCGGCAATATCGTATTCAGCCAACACAATGCTTGTAGAACCAAACGAGTTAGTTTCAATAATATCCGCACCTGCATTCAAAAAATCATAGTGAACGCGGCGTACAGCATCGGGTTTGCTGATGCACAAATACTCGTTGCAACCCTCAAGGTGTTTACCGCCAAAGTCGTCGGCTGTTAGGTTTTGCTGTTGTAGGTTGGTACCCGTTGCGCCGTCAAACAGCAACACACGGGAGTTCATTGCTTCGGTAAATCTATTGGTCATGGCTTGTATAATACATGGTGAATCACTGCAAAGATACAGTTTAATAGTTATTTGCTATCGCCCGACCGCACCGAACCTAGCACAACAACAAACCAACAACTTGCGGATGAGAACCGTAGTATTAAGTTAAGCGTTTATCGTGAATTGAATAATTGTATTCGATAACTGAGAATAGATTTTTGCTTTCTGTACTATTTACACAAGCCAGAAAAAGTATATGTTTGCAGATAACATTCACACTTCAATACATTCCCTATGAATTTTATAAGTTCATTTCTTGATGCTGAAATAGATCTATTTGTAGCATCTATCCCAATCTCCCCAATTACAAAAGAACAGGATTGTCGAGGTTTAGCTATAGCATTTTGGTCTTACATGTTTAGTAATAAAATAGAACAAGGTGTTAAGGATAAGGTTGGAAATTTAGTAAAAACTAATTGTGGGTTGGATGATAATTATCTGTGGCATAGGATAGTAGGGTTGCACTCAGCAAACGTTATACTAAATACGAATTACGAATCACATAATATCTTACAGGAAAATGTTTCTCATGGATTACTTTCACTCCGCCCATATAGTATAATTGCATTATCCATTGCATTACCAAGTTATCACTGGAGCCAATTTGATACCCTGCAACAGTCAATTATTTTAAATATAACCCAGGCACATTTTTATTGGGAAGAATCCTTGGTATTGTATTTATTTTCTAACGATAGCAAAAGGAATAAGAGGCTTTGGATGATGGATAACATGGATCCTTACTCGGTGAAAAAGCTTGAAAGTGAATCGGTAGGTATGTATGTATCTGAACACCTCGAACAGTTTTTTGGGGTAAAAAGTGAATATTTCAATACCAATTTTTTTGTTGAATGGTACAGCGATATAAAATCGTATTTGATAGCCAAACTTATTGGTTATAGCCAAGTGTATCATTCTCAATCTTTACTTCCAACTTATAACGATGAATACTATACACATCTTTTTAACCATTTACTAGATCATCCGTTTGATTGCGGAACATTTAATCTTAAGAAAATTATTCATGAAGACTGATAGGTTATGATTTACCTATGTTAATCCCTATTTCCCCGATTTCCTTCTGTTACATTCTTTACAAAGCATCTGGCAGTTTTCTTCTATGGTTTTTCCGCCGTCGTGCCACGGGGTTATGTGGTCGGCTTCCATTGCATCAAATGCAAAATGTTCTTTACATACTGTGCAAATACCTTTTTGTTTTTCATAGACTTTGAGTTTTACCGAATCGGTAAAGGCACGGATGGAAAGATGTTTTTCGTTACGGGTAAATAGGAATGGATAGATTCCAATTTTCTTTGTAACATCATCATCAAGTATAAGTTTCGATATTTCTTGTTCAAATTCTTGTTTGTTGATTTCCGCAGTATTGTATGTATTGTATAAGTTGCCCCAATCTACACCTTTCATTATCTTTTTGTTTCTGGGAAGTGTGTTTACCCAATCAATAACTTTTTCAAAATATTCCCACAATACGGTTGCATCGGTATCATGTTGATGTTTACCCATGTAATCTTCTATGTTCCCTTCTGAAATCCAATCTATTGCAGTTTCTAAATATTCTTGGCGTATGGCAGAACCGTTTAAATAGTCGTGCCCAATTTGGTAGGCGGCACATCCTGTTTTGCTAAAGTAACGTTTTGCCGAACTTAACCACGAACCCGCATACACAGCGTTGCGTAGTTCTTGGTCGGTCAGTTTTTCTCCGGCAATGTTTATGGTTCTAAACCATTCTAATTTTTCGCTATCTGTGCCGCTACATACATACACCATTAACTCGTAGTTGTTGAGTTGTTCTTGTTTATCGTCGGGTAGGTTATGGTAGTACAAACCACTAAACGAAAAATCGCCTTGCATGTATTGGCAAATAGAAATTGTACGTTGCTGTCCGTCTATCACTTCAAAGTTTCCATCTTGGCGTACTGCCCAATACATAACATTAAGCGGGAAACCTTTGGTAATAGTATTAATAACAGCATCGCGCTGTTTATCCTTGTATATAAACTCACGTTGGTAGGGTGGGCGTATATCAAGTTTACCACCATACCCAATAACACCTTGCTCGGCGTTATCCTTATAAGCCTCTGCTAATTCTCTAACTGATATTGTTCGGAGTTCTATTTTCATAGTTTCTTGTGTTTGATTAATATTCTTTTGAATATTTTTTGACCATTAATAAAGATTGCCGAACTTAACGAATAACCATCTGGTGCATACGAACCTAAATTACCGAGTATCTCAAATTGTTCGGGGTTATACTTATCGAGAAATGTAATTGGAACACCCATTGCTCCAGTGTAATCTTTTGGAATGTCACTTGTTTTATCAACGTTGATAGCTTCATAGTTATCATACGTTGGATATTCATTTGGGGTATATTTTTTATGGAGTATTAAATCATCATGACGTTTAGTAATGTCAAGGTTTGTGAACCAACAAGCATTTCCTAAGCTTCGCCAGTTTGTTCCATTTTCATCACGCCAACTTCTATACTCTCTTTGTTCATAGTTGTTAGGCACAATAAAATTTTCGGGATGCATGTATCCTAACCAAATAAGATTATCTTTAATTAGTTTGAAAATATCTTTATAGGTTATAGCATTATAATTTCCAATAATGATAAACTTCTTATCGTATTCAATTAACTGCTCTACATATTCTCTAAACAAAGAGAAAGGGGGATTGGTAACAACAATGTCGGCTTGTTTTAAAAGTTCAATACATTCTTTGCTTCTAAAGTCTCCGTCGCCTTTTAGGTGTTTAATTCCAATTTCTTCGGGGTTAGGAACTTTGTCGCCGTTTTTATCACCTTCGTATTCCAAATAGATTGCCTGCTCTTTATCGTTCTGGCTAAACAAATCCATGTCTTGGTTTTTGTAACACGTAGTAATAAGTTTTTTTAGCCCTAAGGCTTCAAAATTATACGAGAAGTAGGTAAAGAAATTACTAACGCGGGGGTCGTCGCAGTTGCACAGCACTACCTTATCTTTAAAGTGTTCTTTGTAGTGGCTAACTTCTTTTTCAATATCCGCAAGCTGAGTATAAAATTCGTCTTTCTTGGATGTTTTTGCAGTTTGTAAATTTTTATTACTCGATTTACTTTTCATTCGCTTGTTTCCGTAAGGGTTGTTCTATATTCCAATTTAACTAATTTTGTTCAACACAAAACAGAGCTTTTTCCCGCTGTATGTTGAATAAGAACCCCGATGCTTATTTACGGCCGCACATAGCGGGATGATTTTTACCAACACCGAGGACAGGAATAGGTATGACCTGCGCAATCAATGGTTGCTATGAGAGAGTGCCGCCTCTCCGGTGTTGGTTTTATTAAGGTAACTTCTTACGTACCCAACAACTTTAAAATAAAGATCGGTGGACTGCTCCCTTGCTACAATCCACCGAATGAACCATGTAGTTGAACAGCATACTCCCTTGCTATACACTGTTCTATGGTAGATTCCAACTCCCTTGCAAATCAGAATCCGATGCCAAAATACAAATGCAATCCAGATGGACAAACTTATTTTTTACATTGAGATTCTTTCCCGCAAACCGAGGTACTGTTTGTATATAGCTGTTGGGGCGGTCAGGCGTTAGCAAAAAATACTACACCCACTGTTAGATACCACGTAAAATGTTAACTTGCCGCATCACATACTGTAAAGTGTTATGCCTGTACTTGGAATTATTGTTTTTATGGCATTGGCGTGGCTGATGTCGGTGAATAAAAAAGCGTTTCCTGTTCGCATTGTTGTGTGGGGAGTTATCCTGCAAGTTGCGCTTGCGTTTTTTGTGTTGAATACCGGCTTTGGCGTTAGTTTGTTTGCCTCGGTTGGGAATGGATTTACTACACTGCTTGGTTACAGTAAAGCGGGCACGTTGTTCCTGTTTGGCAATATGGTTAAACCGGAATTCTTTGATACGTTTGGTGCGCAGGTTGCGTTAACAATTGTGCCTACTATTATTTTCTTTTCGTCGTTGGTTTCGGTGTTGTATCATGTGGGTGTTATAAGCCGCATTGTATATGCTATTGCTTGGGTTATGAATAAAACTATGGGCACAAGCGGACCCGAAACACTTAACGCCGCCGCAAATATTTTTATAGGACAAACCGAAGCGCCCATTTTAATTCGTGCGTATTTAGATAAAAGTACCAACAGCGAAATTCAGGCAATTATGGTTGCGGGTTTTGCTACTATTGCAAGCTCGGTTATGGGTGCGTATATCTCGTTTGGTATCTCTGCGCAGTATCTGTTGTTTGCTTCTATTCTTGCTGCGCCGGGGTCGTTACTTATGTCTAAAATTGCATTCCCACCGGAAGGGAATGAGCTTACTTTTAATCACATCTCCCCCCGCACCGAAAGAACTGCCTCCAACATTCTGGAAGCCGCTACAAATGGTGCGCGAGATGGACTTATGCTGGGGCTAAATGTTATTGCAATGTTGTTAGCGTTTATTGCTCTTGTTGCCCTTACCGATGCCGGAATGGGTTGGGTGCATCAGTATGTTGCGTGGTTTCCTGCATCGTTAAAAGATATGTTTGCATATGCGTTTATGCCTTTTGCGTATTTGGTTGGTGTACCTGCAAATGAAGCACATATTTTTGCAAAGTTGTTTGGAACTAAGATTGCCCTGAATGAATTTATTGCATATAAAGATTTAGCAGATTTACTCAAGTCCGGCGCTGTATCGGCAAAGACTGTTACGTTGTGTACTATTGCGTTATGCGGTTTTGCAAACATCTCGTCCATTGCAATTCAGATTGGTGGTATTGGTGCGCTTGCCCCAAGCCGTCGCTCCGATTTAGCAAAGGTTGGCTGGCGTTCCATGGCACTTGGCGCACTAACAAACCTGATGGTAACGGCAATTGCAAGTTTGTTTTTGTAACATCTGCTAACGCATGACGGCACCGAACGGTACGTATCAAACAAAACACACTGCCGGAGAGAACCTACAATCATTTAATCATCATGAAGATAACAATTGAATATAATCATAACACATACCGTGTTGATACAAGCAAGCCAATAGGTATATCAACAACATTAAGCAGAGGTGGGAGCTCGCCAAACGCGTACTTTCTTCCCGCGCCTGATATAAAGCCATTTGCAGGCGAGAACTTTGTGTTAACGGTAGAAAGCGGTGCGCCTGTTAACTGCGAAACACTGTTGTTAGCTCCACACGGTAACGGAACACATACCGAATGTGTTGGGCATATAAGCAAAGAGCGAGTGTTCATTGCTGATGTTATGAAAGAGTTCTTGTATGTTGCCCATGTTGTTACCGTAACGCCTACCCAACAAGAATCAGATTGCATCATCACTAAAGAAGAACTTGCAACAGTAATGCCCGCTGTTGTCCCACCTGTGTTGATAGTACGTACACTTCCAAATAATGCGGATAAGTTATCGCGTAATTGGTCGGGGACGAATCCGGTATATCTGGAAGCAGAAGCGGCGTTGTTGTGCAACCAACATGGCATACAACATTTAGTTGTGGATTTCCCATCGGTAGATAGAGAAGAAGATGGTGGAATGTTACAGGCACATCATGCGTTTTGGGGTTATCCGGAAAACACTCGCTTCAATGCAACGATAACCGAAATGGCGTTTATACCTAACGAAGTTCCCGATGGTATGTACCTCATTCAGTTTCATGTGCTGGATGTAGAAAGTGATGCAAGCCCCGCAAAACTTGTGTTGTATAATTTGGAGATTGTGTAATGCAATCGTTACTCACCATACCGGTTCCATTAGTTCTTGCATCACAATCTCCGCGACGCAGAGCATTGATGCGTCAGGTTGGGTTGGAGTGTCATGTTGTTCCATCTAATGTAGATGAAGAAGCAATTCACGACCTAACGTTACATCCCGAGCACTATGTTCAGCAGTTGGCGTTACTCAAAGCCCAAGATGTTGCCGCACAAGTAATAGAAGACTCCATTGTAATAGGTGCTGATACAACGGTTGTATTGAATAATACTATCCTTAATAAACCCGCAACACCCGATGAAGCGTTTACCATGTTACGCATGTTAAGCAACAACACACATAGCGTGTTTACAGGCATTGCCGTAGTGCGCGGCGAAACTCATACAACTGCCGTAAAAGAAACCCGTGTAACATTCCGTGAGTTAGAGGATGATGAAATACGCGCGTACATTGCAACCGGTTCGCCAATGGATAAAGCCGGTTCGTATGGAATTCAGGATGACTTTGGTGCTGTGTTTGTTCGCCATATCGAGGGGTGTTATTACAACATTGTTGGTTTGCCTTTAGAGCTGTTGTATCAAACGTTGAAGGAGTTTGTGAAGGAATAGGAAATTGGGTTCCCCGCCTCTGCCGATGCGCTCCTTCTGCGCCGCAACCCGGTCGGGATACAGCGTTACAGCATCGCATGAAAAAATAGGGCGGCTACTCCCTTAGTTGCCGCCCCTTAGTATAGGTTTGATTTGAATCTCACCTATCTATCTTAAAATTGTGACTGGAGAATTGATTGTTTGAATAGAACCTCGGACACGAACATAATAAATACCTTCTGCATAATCCTGTATATCAAGTGTAGTTGTTTCCATTGCTTTAATGCTTCTCTTTTGTATTGTTTTGCCAAGTGCATCGGTAAACTCTAAAACATACTCAAAGTTTCTTTCTGCGATGTCCTCCGGCATTCCTTCAAAACGAATAAGGAGTTCTTTGTTAGCTGGATTTGGATACACAAACAATTGAGTTGATTCTTTGGATAGCAATGTCTGAGACACATCTACAACATAATCATTTTCGGTTGTTGTTTTACCAAGTAGTTCAGGTATATCGCCAATATACACATCTTCGTAATACTGCGCTTGTTCGTTTGTTTTACCCATTACAAACCTAAATTCATCACCTCCGCCATTGCGTAATGCAATTCTACCGGCACGAACCTTTTTTCCATCTTGTGGTGCAAGTGAACGTACATCAATTGGTACTCTCATTCTTGTTCTCTTATTTTCAATACTCATATTTACTAAATCTACTTCGTTATCTGCAAGTACAAACTTGATTACTTTGTTTTGGTACACGGAAAACCAATCACTAGTTAAGCTATCACGTAACACGTTACGCTCCTGTTTTTTTCTTCCTGTATTTCTCATAGTACTCTCTGTTGTTGTACTTAGAATGTCGGCAATAGCAAATCTCGAGTTACCCTGCTGAAAACCGGAAAGTACAAAGTGGGATAACTGTTGCATTACACTTCGCTTTAAAAGTTCTGTGCCCGATGAAAATATACTTTTGTTTATCGCGTTACTTGGTATTGTTTGAGCACGGCGAACAAATGTCCAATAGAAGTCTTCTGTGATAAACGGTTGATGTGCGAGTTGAGCATTTTCTGCATTTTCAATATACTGAATTGGACTGCCCCAATAAAAATAGCTCTGTGTTATATGTGCAAGCCAACCATATTCAGGTAGATTAAAATTCAGAACATACGATGAATCGGTTAAACGGGGATTCATTGAATCAAAATACCAATTCATGGCATGAGTACCACTTGGGTTATTAAGTGTTGTTGTGCAACTGAATATAGTACCTCCATAAGCAGACGATAAATATTCAGGGGCAGTAATACTGTCTCGTATCGAACTGATGTTACTCAGAAAAATTCCACTTCTGTTGTTCACATATCCATTACATGGAATACTACTATCACCTTGAAAGACAATTTTATCGGAATGGAAATATTTATCACCATTATTTGCAAAAGACATTCTTTCAACCGAAGGAAGTTTAAATTGATGGAATCCTTGTGCCGCAAGTGGCATAACGCTAATTCTTGCTTTTGTACCATCTAAGGTATCAATGTTGTGTCCGTTTTGGGAGACTTTCATGCTTGGTAGTTCATGGTATGATAAATCTGTAAAAGGATTCCAATACAACCGAGTGTAGTAGATATGCCACTCACCCCATACAGAGGTAGAATCATCAGCATTTTTTTCTTGCCATACCAAAGCACATTCATCCTCATTCTTTAGATTACTATATGTATTTATACTTGGGTGTCGTGCATCTGCAATAGTTGTAAAGCTTGAATATCGAGGTTGATAACATGAAACATTGTGCCAAACAAAAGTATGCCTGTGAGTTGTATCTGGTACTCTTCCACTGTATTCTATTCCATTTCCATAGCTCGAAAAAGCATAATAATTATGATGTTGTGAAGCGTTGACAACGGGATGACCATAGACTTCTATATTTGAACTATCGGCTCTGGCAATTTCTTCGGACTTTGGAATAGTAGTATTGGATTCAAATTGACTTTCTACAATACGAAGCCAGTTATAGCTATCATCTTTCTGGCAAGAATACACACAATACACATACTCTTTTAAATCAAAAGTATCAAACCTGACAACAATTGAGGGATATTTACATGGATATTCTGTAACAACATCATACCCAATATCAGGAGGTAGCTTTGTAATAAGGATTGAATCCGTTAGGCAAAACGTTGACTCCCAAACAACATTTAATCCTGTTAGTATTGGGTTTGTTACATCATAGGGTGCGCAACGCTCAATAAGTTTACTGCGTTTGTAATACACTCGTGAAACTGCCATAGGTGGTTGTCCCGGTTTGAATACCGTATCCAATCTGTGAAACACCAAATGATACCGAACATGAGTACTGTCATAAATTGGTTTCCTTGATGTTGAATCAATTCCAATGAGTGTAGGCATTGCAATTAATTTATGCTGTGAAACTGGCTCGATCGAACCTCTGTCAGTAAATCTATCTTGTGGTTTAACTAACGTAACACGATAAATCTTAGATTCGCCGGGCAGATACTTTGAACTCAAAGAACAGCTTTGACAAATAACAGTATCAAGTGTTCCACCGAGTTCTTGAACATGGAGTAATCGGGTTTTTGTATCAGGGTGGCGATATGTAAAAGGAATTGTTATTTCCCTTGAACCAATCTGAGAATATTTAGATAATTGGCCTGCGTTTACTAAAGAATCAAACTCAAAAGTTGGATGGAATTTATATCGGGCTGTATCGAGTAAGGTCGTATCGGGGTTCACTTCTACATTAGGGTTAACATGTCTGTTAAGTACTCCAACATAAAATATTGAATCTTGAGTAACATCCTTTCTACGTAAGACAGTCATATCAAAAAATGTGGAGCGTGTGCCCCACGTTTCCGGTTGTGTTTGTGGTAGTTCACGAACTTTAACTTTGCCCCAAGCAAAGTCAACAAACCGTGTGTACCAAGTTGTGTCATCGTTTCTACATGTACGAAACCAATTAAAGCCCTTTCCTTGCCATGCACATAATTCGAGTTTCATAAGTTCAGATTCTACCGAAATTATTTTATCGTGTTGTTCCATCAAGACCTTTCTTTTTGAGCGCATACCTGTAAAGATTCTGTTTAATGGGACACCCATAGAATCGGCAAGTTCTTGAGTGCGGACAAATTTCCATGAATTACTATTTGGTGTTGGTACAAAAAAATCGTGACCTACGGTATCCGAAAGTAATGTTGTAGTACCTGTTATATCGCCTTGAACCTTGAATGAATATAAGTTAGGCATTTCGTAGAGTGCGGAATAGTTGTGAAAATCACCATTGATATAACGGGCACCGTATTGAATACTATTCAGACCTAAATGCTGTGCTATTGTATCTGGATTGAACAGCGTTCCGTTAGAGTATAAGCCGTCTGCGTAGTTTAGACCTTTGGTTCCCAAAATCAAACTAAAACCAAGTGTATTTCTTAGCTCTTCACCAGTTGTAGCTCTTGTATGTCCGTGATATTTCCAAAATGGTTGAATAGTTCCATCCGGTTGTTTTATTGCCCCATATGTATACCATGTTGTAATACTATGTCGTGAGATATATGGTACAGTACTGTAGTATTTTCTTTTGTTAAGAAACGCTTGTCTTGCCAAACTTTCCATTTGGCAGAGTACGATATTGCTATTAGCATCTAGTCTATTAGGTGGTAGTGTGTCGTTACTCCACGGGAATCCTTCGTGGTAATGTGGTATCCAAGGGCCATTTGGAATTGGCTGTGTATATGAGATACAGCTTTCACAATCATAATTAGTTGGGCGAACACCTTGAATTGATTGTGTTGTAGATTTATTGTTTCCGCCGGGATAGTTTAACAAACGATATGGTGCTAATGTATCAAGTGTTGGCTTATTAAATGATGTTCCATACGTTGCAAACTGCCTGCCCGAAGGTATTGCACTTTCTTCTTCCCAAAATGAATGTTGTGGTACATGATGTTGGTATCTATCGCCACTAACAGCCGATATATGGAATCCTTCCAACAGTGAGTTTAGATATCTATTCATGCGCCAACAACGGGGTGGTGTTTCATCCATGCCATACATACGGTACAAACGTATTTGTTGTTGTGGGTTGTTTTGTTGCAATAGTTTTATACTTTTTAACGCCCTATCCAGCCCCTGTGCGGCAAGAGTATCTTTAGAACCCCATAGTATATCATTACCATGTGGCGTAGTTAGTACCAAGTGCGTAATTGCAACATTACAACCACCATTGTAATAGACTCGTAGGTCAATACTATCTATTGGGCCTGTTTGCCCCCAATCACTTGGAAACCACGGGTTTGGTGCCCAAAGTGAAGTATCATTTTCAACGGGATCAAACGTTCGGAAATATGCACCCAGAGCAATATTACATGCAGTATCAGATGATGAATATACTGGTAAGGCATTACGGCGAATAATAAAACTTGTAGAATCTATGCCGTTAGTACTTGTAAGTTTTGCCCACCGTTTACCACGTGGTGTATTGATAATGTCTGTTGAAGTGTTCTTGGTGAATATGGAGTCGAAACGGATAGAATCCTTTTTACTCAAATATGATTGTGCATTTTGGTCATACACTTTACTCCAAAAAATAATCTTTAGTGTAGCTACTTTTCCGACATCTAATGAATCTTGGTAAATAGCATCAGGTAAGCGGCGCAGATTAACTGATAGTAGCCATGTATTACCTGAGTTCCCTCTGTTTTCCCATCGGCTTGCGGAATCTGCAATCATGGAATTAACCAATGCAGAATATTGTTGAGCAATAACTATTTTTTCAGCTTGAGTTTTTCCGGTGGTATCTGGATAACTTGGTCGGGTGAATGCCCGATAGTACGCAACTTGACTATTGCTTCTACGAATTTCGTTAAACATATCGGGCTTACTAAGTACCAACATATTACCACCACTTGGGAGTGAATCGCGTAATAATTTGTAACCCATGAAGCCCATTGCATTACTATCGGTGATTACCGAACCATGTTGTTTGTTTTTGAACCCAAAGATGCTTCCATATTTATCGCCTGCTAATGGTTTCCAAACAGAATCTTCGTAAAAGGGTGGTGCGGACGGCCGCCATTCAATCATTGTGTTTCCGTTTTTAATTACTTCGCTTGTAAAAGCATTAAACTGGAGTATCAAATTTACTTTTCTGCCGTTTGGTTGTCCGTCCATAATTCCCCATGTTTTACTAAACTCATAACCATCCTGATTTTTACTCCACCCGTAATGATTCATAGGCATATTTGTATGTAATCGGCGTTCAATAATACCATTTGAACCCTGACTCCAATGATAACCAAGTAAAAAATTATCTGCGTCTTTTTGCACTATTGAAGTATCATTGAAATTGATGTTTACCGTATTGTTAACAGTGGTATCAAGAACATAGCCATTTGATGTACTGTAGTATTTAACAAATGTGTATTGATACCCGTTGAATCTTGAGAGTGAAGGCGGGTCGCCGATTACTTGGGCATTAAGATGTATTACGAATGTTGTAATAAGCAGTAGCTGAATAAGTATTGTTTTCATTTTGTTCTCCTTATTCAATTATTATTGCTTTATCTATAATCTGTTTATTAACAATTAGCCGTAAATTATACATCCCACTTGGTAAACTGTTTCTCTGTGCATTAAGTGGTATTGAGTTTGCACCTATTGTTAGGCCTCCATTCCAAATATCAATTATCTTTATACCCTGTAAGGAGTAAAGCTCAAGTTTAGCCGGAGATTCCTTCGGTGATGTAATCTCTATTGTATATGGTAGGTTTTTTTGTATTGGGTTTTGAATGCTTATACCAATATCATTCGTGTATGATGAATCTCCCACATTTGTGTTTTGGTCTATGCCAAGATATATTCTGAATATTCTATACTTTCCTGAAGTATATGTACTAGCAATATCATTCAAACCGTCATTGTTTACATCTCCTGTTGACACAACCTTTGTAAGTCGGATTAATTCAGTTTCTCCGCTTCTTTCTAAGTAACATGGAAACCGCGCAAATCCGGTTTGTGGAATTATAGGGCTACCATCAAAGCAGATGATATTACAAGTAGTATTTACCGTTGAACCAACTAACCAACCGCATTCACTTTCCTTATGTATAGGTTTTGCAATCTGATAACTAAAACCACTACCTTGTTCCAACGTAATCGGGCTTGTACTAAATACATCATTGATTAAGTTATATGTAATCGGATGAATTTTTACACAATGAATATCATGTATGTTAGAATGAATTGGATGAAACTTTGCGGCAATTAGTTGTGCATCTTCATTGAATAAGTTTACATTAGATATGTTTTGATATTTTAATACTCTCTTACCTACATCACCTTGTATATCAACAGCCCACAAATGGAGTTTGCCGTTTGCCCGTTTATTATCCCACGTCATGGTTATTATCCGCATACCTTTGCCTTGCAAATAATAGGCATCCATCAAACATTGGGCGTTTTCGTTGAAGTCTAAGTATTCGGTTAAAGGTAATGAAACAACTTCCATATTGGTAATTTCAGTATTACCAAGAATGATTGATCCTAAAAGCTTTGTATCGCTTGGAGAGACATATGCAGAGAAAATTAAATCATCCTTTCCATCTTGGTTTATATCGGTTACTTTACCCCTATATGCTGAATGCCCAGGATAGTAACTTTGAACACTTGGTACTCTTGGTGGTGCGTTTTTCTTAACACCTAGATAGACCCCATAATTTGAATTAAAGTAATCTGTAATTCCATCGCCATTAAAATCACCATACCATAATTCTGGAATTGAATTTTGCCAAGAAAACATATTCGCAGTATCACCCTTATATCGGTTGTAAACAGTTATACCGCCAATACCGGGTGCATTGTGATAAACTGCATCTGCACCTCCATTTGCTGTATCAAAGTAAGGTAAGTATTGCATGTTCAATCCAAGATTTCCATTAACCTGTTCATACCACACAGGTAGTTCGGGGAGTTTAGACCAGTCTTGGGCGTGTGTTGTGTGTGTGCCTGCTAAAACTATAAGCATTGCAAAAAACAGTTTCATAAAAACCTCGTAGGGTTTGTGGGTAAATATGTATTTCAATAATGGCAATTCTCGTTTCTTGTTCAAATAAAAAAGGGCAACGTTACTAATTGCCTACGTGCGGTTCTTGGCAAACCGTGAGAGAACAATAAGAACGCGCCCGTTGCCGGGCGTTTCCTACTATAATTCTCTCTTCATCTGCCAAGATTTCACGTAGAATACAGTAACAACGCTATTTAAGACTCTATTTTTCTTTTCTTACTTTATTATCCTATTTGATGTTGTTCAAACTTAGCGTAGTTAGTTTCAACATGCAAACTTCTTTTTCAATACTTATCTTTCAATCTTAAAAACAGGTCACCCAAAAGAATGCGCCGCACAACGCTTGGCTCGCGCCGGGTCTGCGCGCTGGCGCGGTAGCTACGGCAGAAGTGGGAATCCATGATTCTACGGATTTCTATATAAATTCCTTACCGTATCTTCGCACTTGAATTTACTTTACCAATACCAATCATGAAAAATACCAAAGGAATAATACTTGCAGGTGGAAGCGGCACACGCCTTTACCCCATGACGGCTGTTCAGAGTAAACAACTGCAACCCGTGTACGATAAACCAATGATTTATTATCCTTTGGCAACGCTGATGTTAGCCGGAATAAAAGAGATACTGATTATTTCTACACCCGTTGATACGCCGAACATAGAACGTCTGCTTGGTGATGGAAGCCAGTGGGGAATTTCGTTGCAGTATGTTGTTCAGCCCGCACCAAAAGGTATTGCCGAAGCATTTGTGTATGGCAAAGAGTTTATTGGTAACGACCAAGTGTGTTTGATTCTTGGCGATAATTTGTTTTACGGTAAGCTCGACTTTTTACGGAATGCATTAGAGAATAATGTCGGTGGAACTATCTTTGGTTACCGCGTTACCGACCCCGAGCGTTATGGTGTTGTTGAGTTTGATGACCACGGTAATGTGCGAAGTATCGAAGAAAAACCAAAGCATCCAAAATCTAATTATGCAATTCCGGGAATCTATGTGTTTAGTAACGAAGTTGTTCGCATAGTTCCTAACCAACAACCAAGCGTGCGCGGCGAGTTAGAAATTACGGATGTTCAACTTGAATACTTACGCCGCAACGAACTCCGTGTTGAAATAATGGGTCGCGGAATTGCCTGGCTTGATACCGGCACACCCGAAAGTTTGTTAGAGGCAAGTCAGTTTATTCATGCAATCGAAAAACGTCAGGGAACAAAGATTGCCTGCCTTGAAGAGATTGCCTTGTACGAGCACTACATCACCAAAGAACAGTATCTTCAGCATGTTCAAACACTACCCAAAAGTAGTTACCGCGAGTATTGCTTGAGTGTTGCAAACGAGATATAACAGTGCTATAGGTTGCTACCGCAATCCGCCCGAATGGTAGTTATTAAACAACCTTATGCGCGGATTCAGAAACATCCTGTAAAACAAAGCATTTATCGCGATATAACGATATTCAAAAATTGCAATGTTGTATTTATGCGGTTTCTGTGGCAATTATGAATAAAAACAAGGCTGAAAAGCAAGACAGAAATTTTTACCACATGACCAAACGAAAATTTTTTCCACAGCTAAAAAAATATGTTTGTGGTGCCAAACTTATCCTCGAATTTTGACAAGCATAAAACAGGCAGCTAAAGAGTAAAGAGGAAGTCCGGCAAACAAACAGTATATGCAACAAGCTTCTGCACGGAAGTTCGGGGACGTACACATCAACAGAACAGATAAGCAGGGTAGGATAAGAATATATAATGATGTACAATGAATGTTGTAGATGGGATTGTTTTCTTCGCCGTAATCTTTCAATACGTTAAATAACTAATCAGTAATTTTTAAGGGTAACATCATGAAGATCTCACGTCGTTTTACCAAGGACGGAGTTAGCCCGTACGATATGTTTGAATATACAGAGCGTTCATCTGTTCTGCGCAACCCCGATGGCTCGGTTGTATTCCAAATGGATAACATCGAAGTGCCAACAGGTTGGTCTCAGGTAGCAACCGATATTTTAGCGCAAAAGTATTTCCGTCGAGCAGGCGTTCCTCAGGTAGATAAAGAAGGTAATCCAATTCTCGATGAAAACGGAAAACTTAAACTTGGTAGAGAGACTTCATTGAAACAAGTTGCACACCGTTTAGCAGGTTGTTGGGCGCATTGGGGAAAACAACACAACTACTTTGATACTGAAAGCGATGCACAAGCATTTTACGATGAACTTGTGTATATGTTAATGAAACAAATGGTTGCACCAAACTCGCCGCAATGGTTTAATACCGGGTTGCAGTTTGCCTATGGTATTACCGGCTCGGCACAAGGACACTATTATGTTGACCCTGAAACAAAACGTTTAAACAAATCAGCAGATGCTTACACACGTCCGCAACCCCATGCTTGTTTTATACAAAGCGTTGACGATGACTTAGTAAACGAAGGTGGTATCTTTGATTTAGCAACCCGCGAAGCACGTATCTTCAAATATGGTTCGGGTACCGGTTCAAATTTCTCTAACCTACGCGGACGTGGAGAAAAATTATCGGGTGGTGGAGTTTCATCCGGACTTATGAGTTTCTTGAAGATATTTGACAGAGCCGCAGGTGCAATTAAATCCGGCGGAACAACCCGCCGTGCAGCTAAGATGGTAATTGTAAATGTTGACCATCCGGATATTGAAGAGTTTATCGAATGGAAAGCTAAAGAAGAAGAAAAAGTTGCGGCACTTGTTTCCGGTTCCAAAATCAATACAACCTTCCTTAAAGCGATTATGGAAGAAGCCGCGGCAAACGGCACTGATAGAAAAACAAATCCAAACCTGAATTCATTGATTAAACGTGCGGTTCACCGTGGCGTGCCAATGAATTATATCCAACGCACATTAAACTTAGTTGATCAAGGATTTACCTCACTTGCGTTTGATACATTTGATACTCACTACGAAAGTGAAGCATATGTAACTGTTGCAGGTCAAAACTCCAACAACACCGTGCGTGTTACAACTGAGTTTATGAACGCTGTTGAAAATGATTTGGAATGGAATTTAACATGGCGTACCGATGGTAGAACTTGTAAAACAGTTAAAGCCCGTGATTTATGGAATAAGATAAACATGAGTGCATGGAAGAGTGCAGACCCCGGATTGCAGTTTGATACTACAATCAATGAGTGGCACACATGTCCTGCAGATGGAAGAATCAACGCCAGCAATCCATGTAGCGAATACATGTTCTTAGATGATACTGCATGTAACTTAGCATCGGTAAATCTTGCGCACTATGTAGCTGATGGTTCGGGCGACTTTAAAGTAGATGACTTCCGCCATACTGTTCGTTTATGGACAACAGTGTTAGAAGTAAGTGTATTGATGGCACAATTTCCATCAAAGAAAATTGCACAGTTAAGCTATGACTTCCGTACACTTGGTTTAGGATATGCAAACCTTGGTACCATATTAATGACTGCGGGTATTCCTTACGATTCTCCACAAGCATTAGCAATTGCAGGTGCAATCACGGCGTTAATGACCGGTGAATCGTACGCAACCTCTGCTGAATTAGCGCGCGATTTAGGTCCGTTCCCACGTTACCAGAGTAATGCTAAAGATATGTTGCGTGTAATGCGCAACCACCGTCGCGCTGCATACAATGCAGATGCATCGGAGTATGAGAATCTCACCATTACTCCAACCGGTATTCAGGCAGCAAATTGTCCCGACGAGGCGTTGGTTGAAGCCGCTCAAAAAGCATGGGACAAAGCCGTAGCATTAGGAGAAGAGTTTGGGTACAGAAATGCTCAGGTAACGGTAATAGCACCAACCGGTACAATTGGATTGGTAATGGATTGCGATACCACAGGTATTGAGCCCGACTTTGCAATTGTTAAGTTCAAAAAACTTGCCGGCGGTGGGTATTTCAAAATTGTAAATCAGTCTGTGCATAAAGCATTATTCAAATTAGGATATAGTGATAAGCAGATTGATGAGATTGAAAAGTATTGCAAAGGCCACGGCACATTAGTCGGGTGCCCAACTATCAATAAACAGAAATTAAAAGAACTCGGTTTTACCGATGCAAAGATTGACGCAATTGAGTCCCAGCTTGATACCGTGTTTGATATCAAGTTTGCCTTTAATAAATGGACACTTAGCGAGGATTTTTGCAAGGATGTACTGAAACTCACGGATGAGCATTTAAATGATTTCTCATTTGATATGCTCCGTCATCTTGGCTTTACCAAAGAACAAATAGAACAAGCAAACGATTACGTTTGTGGTACTATGATGATTGAAGGCGCACCTCACTTAAAAGCAGAACATTTGCCAATATTTGATTGTGCAAACAAATGCGGTAAAAAAGGTGAGCGGTATATCCCATACATGGCACACGTACACATGATGGCTGCTGCACAACCGTTTATTTCCGGTGCTATCTCCAAAACTATCAACATGCCAAACGAGGCATCTGTAGAAGACATTAACCGTGTTCATATTGAGTCTTGGAAGTTGTGTTTGAAAGCAATTGCATTATACCGCGATGGCTCAAAACTTTCACAACCGCTTAACTCATCAAACGATGATGATATTGACGAAATAGTATTGCTTGGCGACGAGCAAGAGGTTAACGAACAAGTTGGACCAAAAGAAATACAAGAACGTATTGTTGAACGTGTTTACCACCGCGCAGAACGCCGCCGCCTACCAAAGAAACGTAAAGGTATTATCCGCGAAGCGTACGTTGGCGGACACAAAGTGTTTGTTCGTACTGGCGAATACGAGGATGGTTCATTAGGCGAAGTATTTATTGATATGTACAAAGAAGGTGCATCATTTAAAGGACTAATGAATTGCTTTGCCGTGCTTGCTTCAAAAGCATTACAGTACGGAATGCCGTTAGAAGAACTTGTGGATACATTTACCTTCACTCGTTTCGAGCCATCAGGTCCGGTGCAAGGTCACGAAGCAATCAAAAACTCCACATCCATCCTTGATTATGTGTTCCGTTCCATTGGATATGATTATTTAAATAGAAACGACTTTGTTCATGTTAAAGCAATTGATGAAGTTCCCAAAACAGCATCAACAATTGCACCGCCAATGTTAACTACACCACAGTCATCAACTCCCATTGCAAAATCAACTTCCGATACAGCATCCATGAAGTTGGAATTCTCTGATAGTGTTGTAAGTGCTACACCTGCAAACGGCAGTTCTAATGGAAATGCCTATAGCAAGGTACGCGAAGCAAAAGCAAAAGGGTACACCGGCGAACAATGTAGTAACTGTAGCTCTATGCGTGTTAAACGCAATGGCTCATGTACAGTGTGCGATGACTGTGGCACAACAAGCGGTTGCTCATAAATCATATAAAAATGTAAGTACTGTAAACGCACCTTTACCATTTGGATGAAGGTGCGTTTTAGTTTCCGCACCCTTTAAAAATTGATGGTTAACGGGAGTGATTTACACGAATAACCTGAGATGCATGGCGAGGTACTATTATAATGCCGAGGAATTCGCTCAAATCAAAAAAAATAATTTGCTATCGCATGACGGCACCGCACCATGTCTGTTAAAAAGCCACATGCGCCGGAAAGAACGCACGATGCATTCCTGCTACATTTAGCGGGATAATACCTATGTTGACTTTTATGTGGAAATACTATGCTAACAACTGAAATATATAGTATTTACTTACGTCGGTACTGGTGGAGTTCGCAACTGATACACTTTTCGTTCAATTTGGCAAGCAAGATTTCTACCGATAAACAAAAAAATAGTTTGTGAAAAACTATATTACCTGATATATTGTATTGATATTTAACCTAACATAGGTTTGTTTCACCATACTGAAAGGAGTTTTTATGAAATTACTCGTTGCATCGTTTGCAGCAGTTGCTATGTTCGTTGGCTTTGCCGCAACATCGAACGCTTGCGGTAAAGACGGTAAATGTGTTGGCAAATCATCAGCTTCTTGCTGCATGAGTAAGTCAAAATGCTCAACGAAGTCATCTTGCTCAACAAAGTCAAGTGCTTCAAAAGCAGCAAAAACAGACGAAAAGTCTGCAACAGTTGTTCCTGCTTCCACAGCACCGGCAACAACAGCTACAACAAGCAAATAATCTCGAGAAAAGCACAATAATGTACGGTATCCTGTCCGTAAAAACAGGATACCGTATTATTACGATGATATTGCCAGTGTTACGCAAATGAGAGATACCCCCTCACAATGCACTTTGAATAATCAAAGGTTTTGCGCAACATCAGTGATATTAACCTCTTCTCGGCGTGGGGAAACCCTATCATTATACGCACGCCAAAAATTATATATTCAAACATGTTGTGGTTACCATAACTGTGACTTTTTTTGAATCTACGGAAACACATTAGTTTAACTTGGCACTTTCATAGCCAACATCGGGGACTAAAGGTGTGTTTTCTTATACTTTGAAAGGAAACTACAATGTCGAAAGGCGGAGCAGGAAAAGTATATTTCGTGCTATATCTCGCGGTAATTTTAGAGCTTCTCATTATTATCGTGGAGCGCGATGAGGCCGAAGAGCATTTGATTCAGAAACAAAAAGAATCAATGAAAATCGTTGAGAGTATTCTCTCGCAACTTCAATCCGGTGCTGGGTCGGAAGGTATTAACACACGCCCTCAGGATGAAATTACACTTCAAGATGCTGCAGCAGTTAAAGGCCCGGATGGAACAAAGATTAAGCAAGACCGTTTGTATGAAGTACTCGTAGGGGTTACTGATGTAAGTAATTCCGATAAACTCGATGGTCTGGAACCAAAAGAAGCAGAAGAAAAGAAAAAGAACTTGGTACGTTTAGCAAATGTTCAAGATTTGGAATATCAAATCTTTTATCATTCAGCTGCGAATGAGGAATATGCCCCTATGTTTCCTACCGAAGATTCAATCCGTAAAGCAAAAATTGATTTTACAAAGTTTAGTCAAGACCAAGCTGTAGGTGAACCTTTTGCCGGAGGACAATGGCATTTATTGGCTTTAAAGAAAATTGAGTTACAGGTTGACCAAACTCAAGATTACAGACAGCCAATGTACACCATAAATGATATAGTTGGCACAGCATCAAGTTTTGCCCCTGCAAACGCAAAAGACTCTGCATTTATGTATTCACAACCACGTACCGATCAAGAAGCATTTAATGTGGGTGGCAAGTTTAAAAAACGTGTCTTTTTAGTTCGTTTTCAACCACCTTCCGGTAAAGCTGGCTGGTATAAACTAAGATTTGCATCTAAAACTAACCGAATTCTGGGTGTGCAGGGCGGTGAGGGAGTTAAAGACATTTCACCTGAAGAAAAAGTCAACATCGGTACAGTACAGTTAAAAGTTAAAGACCTTTTGAAAGTTAAAAAAACGTTACAAGAACAATTGGAAGGTGCTGATGTTCCTTCTGCCGATGACTTAGCAGCAAACACAATAACTGCTGATGATTTCCAGACAAAGGCAGAAGAGGCTATCAAAAAAGTAAAAGAAACGATGCAGGCAGACGATCCAAAAGCAATGGATAAAATTCGCCGTATTGAACTTTATACTTATATAGCTAAGTTGTTAGCACCGGGTGCCTCACAATATTTTGACCAAAACCGTGCAGCCATTGAGTTTAATGTACACGTAGTTCAGCCTCCTAAACGTCCCGATTTAGAGCCAGTAATTTTGGTTGATAATCCTCAAACAAATACATTTGATAAACTCAGCAAAACAGAAATTCCGTTCCAGGCCGGTCCGTTTATTCAAGGCAAGATGCCTACAGTATCTGTATCACCTAATATTCCTGTGCAAGTAGTTGATGAAGGAGTGACAACAACAGCAAATACTGGTGGTGCAGGTAATACTGCACAGATGAGACGTTATAAATTAGTAATGTCACAACCGGTAACTGCAGGTGAATATGAGTTTACTATTCGTCATACAAATCAATCAAATGTTGCCAAAGAAGAAAAAGCTAGATTGAAGGTATTTGAGAGTAAGTTAGAAAATGAAGAAGATATAAGATCAAATGTTGAGAACCTGTTTTATGGTCAGGAATTGGAAATATTACCCGTGCCATCTGATCAGAAAAAGATACCGGCAGGACAATATTATATCAATGCTGTCATAGGTGGAGATCAAAGTCAACCACAGCGAGGATTACAGCTAAGAAAGGAAATTCCTGCTTCAGCCAAAACTGTATCAGTTGATATTTTGTGGGAAGACCCACAAACAAAGGAACGTGTTTCCTTACTAAAGGCACCTTTCCAAGGTACACCTAAACAACGTCCTCCTAAAGTAATTGTGAACGATGTAAAATATAACCCAATTACAGATCCTAAAGATCCTACGGTAACTGTGCAGAATATTAAAATAACGTTACCTGTTGGAGATATAGGTGGTGCAAAGCCAACCGAGCTAAAGGATTTAAGAGCTACCGTTGTTAAAACTGATGTGACTGGTTATAAGGTTACATGTGGCGGACTAAAAGGTGGCGCTGGGGGAGTATTTGAGTTAGAAGTACGATTGGACGGACCTGCAATCAGAGGACATGGAAAAATTGAAGGGTCTGCAACTATTATGATTTCGGCAAAAGCTGCTAATAAGAATAATGGTGAGGTTTCATCTGAAGGTAAAGCACAGATAAACGTTCCAATAAGTTATTAATGGATTTTAAGGCGCAACGCAATTCTATTGCGTTGCGCCATTGTATTGATGTAAACTAAATTTCCACAAAATATTAATGGTCATGAAACGGAATAAACTGAATTTTTTTGCTTATAGTGTAAGCGGAATACTACTGCTTTCCTGTTTGTTAATTACTGGGTCAGTTCAGCAAGTTCATGCACAAGGTGAAGCGCAAATACGTTCCATACTTGGAAAGTTTAAAAATTACCGATATGGTAATATTTCAATTTTCAAAGTTGATGATGAATCAATGCGATCAATTGTGCAGTTATTGAACCCAGAGCCCATAATACCTGATGCAGCAAAAAATTGTGCTGCAGCTAAGCAATCTCAAATAGATGACAAAGTCGCAGAGCTAGGTTGTGCAGCAACGTTAGATGGTATTATGGATGATCCGGAGATAAAAAAGTTACTCCGTGGTGAATGTATGGAGTACGCAAAATTTGCTGTTAATAAAATGTCTTGGCAATGTAATACATTTAAACGTGCCTATGTAGTTACTACTCGTTTTATTGCTGGTCAACCATTTAAAGTAGTTGCGTTGATTACATCAAATTCAGAAAGCAAGAAGTTAACAACTGTTCTTGGTACGCCAAGAGATATTTACACTTACACACAGTTACGCCAAAGTGCCGCACCAGCTGGTTCACCGGCAAAAACATTATATGAATACCTATCCAATTTTGTTATTCAGCAAAATGAAGCTGATGGGGTAAATGTTACTGCTGAAGCACAAGGGTTAGGTGAAGAACAATTCCTAAAAAAAGTGTATGGCTTAGCACTACAAGTTGAAGAAGATGATGTAGCTGGGTATGTTCGTACCAGCGAAGGCCAGGCAATGGATTATTCAAAACCACGTGAGTTGGTTGTTAGTCCTGATTTAATTAGTTATCGAGATTATTCACCTGCAGACCCAAGTGTTGTAAAAGAAGGTTATATTTACAACAGAACCTTGCCAAAGTATGGTGTCGAATTACGCTACGGAGTTGACCAAATAAACCACCCTTCGTTTTTTAGTGAACGTGTTGCTTTGAATGCTGTGTGGGGTGTTAATAGATTGGGAGTAATATTACCATCAAGTGGATGGTCATCGTTAGGTAAACAGTTTGGAGTTGAACGCAGATTAACTCATGCCGGATGGGGCTTAAATGCAAACTTCGATTTCCCGTTAAAAATTACGAATGCAAATACTGGTGTGTTTAATATCTCTGGGGGGTATGTATTTGGCGATGCAGTTAAATCAGACCATCAATTGGGTGCGAAGATAAGTGATCCTTTACCAACCATAAGTAATGTCGGTACGGATACCATCAAAACTACAATTAAAACTACATCTGCAGCTAAAGACTATTTGATTCGATTTAATGCACAAGCACACTATACTTTTGCTATTGGTATTGATAGTGGAAATTTCTTCAGATTTAGAATTGGTGCTGGAGTTTATTCTCGTGAATTATGGGTAGCAAGTTCTGTATCCACTACAACTCAAAAAATCAAAGATAGTGTATTAGTTCCAGGGACTGAAATTACCAAAACAGTAGACTCATATAGAAGAACAGGAACGGTTGAAGATCAAAATGCCATAAAGTATTATGGTGGGATCTCCGGTCGTATTGAATATATGTCGATGTATGTTTCAACACCCTATGGCTTTGGTGTGCAATATTTTGATGAATCAATTATGGGTGAAGCTTGGTTGTTAGTACCAATAAATACAAGCTTAGGACTTCGCTTCGATGGTAAAATTTCCAGGCCATTATTACGTGACCCATACGCATGGGAAAGTAATACAATTTTTGCGCCATCAATGCGCATCATATATAATTTCTAATCCGTACTTTGATAAGATATTGAAGTGGATTTCTTAACTTGTACTTAGTAAATAAACAATGATGTATATTATGAATTACTTTCGCAAATCAGTTATTCTTATTGCAGGTTTGATAGCATTAATGAGTAGCTTGGGGTCTGTAAGTTATGCTTTAGATAAAGAGCAGGATTCAATCTTATCCAATCTGAAACAAATTGACCCAAATATCGTTCGTTATTTTCCACGCTGGAGAGTCTGTGAACCCAATTTGCAATTACAAATTCACCAGACATTTTTGGTGTATGGTCGTTCAAAAGATAAATTGGAGATGCAGAATATAGTAGTAACAGCGGCACCAAAGAGTAGTGATCCGGAAGATCCTTATGTGATTCTTTTAGTTGAGTGTGGTTCTGAGTCATTTGTTGCATCGGAAGTTGATGCATATATGAGTAAACTCCGTAATCAAATAGCTGAGCCAAAGCGCCCTTATTGCTACAGAGAAATTCCAGCTGAAGCTGCACCAAGCGAAAAACAGTTCCGAATAATTACGGACTACTTAATGCCAACAGATGTTTCCCACTCAATATCACTTTCTGCTTTTGAGCAATCATTAAAAATTGGTAAAACAGGTTTTTGGTTACGCAATTCAATTGGTACAGATGCTGTTGGTTATCATTTTTGGGAATCAGGTGAGTCTCGTTTAACTCTTCAACGCCCATTGTATGAAAATACAGATCCTGCAACTTCAACACCTATTCCGTATCTAATCAATACGAGATTAGGTATTGGTTATAGAATGACCACTGGTGGTTTACAAAAAGGTATCCTTAGCTTTATACCGGAACGTAAATTAAATTCTACTGCAGGTAAGGCAATAATTGGGTTTGATATTAATGCACCATTCGACCCACGGTTTGGTTTAAGTTTTAACGCAGATTTTCCATTAAGCGGACCTGATTCCAATAATGCTGTTGATAAAAAAGAATGGGCTGTAATTAAAACTTCGTTAGATCAACAGTCTTCTTTGGGACAAAATGTTTTTGTAGATAATACACAAGTATTGCCAGTTCTTCGTTATTCAATCCAAAGTGGGCTGTTTTACCATTTGTGGTTAGATGAAAAACGTCCCGAAAATTATTTCCGTTTTGATGTAGGATTAAACTATACTGAAATATCAGAATGGGCATATGTTCGGAAGGTTCGTTTCTTGAAAACTGATACAACCTCTCCAAACTTTATTACCAATTCAGCACCTGGTTTAAGAACTTATCATCCAATTGAATTTGGTGATTGGATATATGCCAGAGTTGAATATCGAAGTCAGTCAACATTTCCATTTGGTGTAACTTTACAATTGGCGAATAGAATGTTTTTGTTACGTGGCTATTTACCATTAGTAGGTGAATGGTTGTATTTAGAGGCCAAATATTCAACACCAATGCGTACAGCTTCGGAGGAACGTCCCTGGGAAATAAAGAATTTCTTTATTATTTCACCCGTGTTACGTTTGAATATCCGATAACAGATTATTCGTATTTTTGTAAGCCCTTTCAATGCAATGCAGTATTGAAGGGGCTTCGTGTATAACAGTATGTTCATAGTCAGATTATCCTGACATATACAATTTGATAATTAATATGTGCAGCCATATTAGTTATTTGATTCCGCTTCCCGGATTTACCGCGTTCATATTATGAAAGTCATTTTACAATACAGTCTTTTCTGTGCACTCTTGCTTTTTTCTCAGGAGATTTATGCGTATTGTCATATCTGTTCGTCATTTTCCGATAACACACCAAGTAATCCCACAGATAGTCTTGATGATAAGGCGAAGAAGTTAGCAGATGAAGCCAAGGTAAAATCAAAGCAGGCGATTATACTCACTATTCAAAATGTTGACATTAAAAAGTACCCGGAGGTATCTCTCATAGTTGAGGCAATGAACGACAAAGGGGAGCCACTTGATACCATTGATGCTAAAGATTTGACAGTTGTTGAAAATGGTTCAGAACGAAAAGTAATTTCTGTTCGAAAAATTTCGGTTCAGGAGAGAGTACCAGTTGACTTTATGGTTGCTCTTGATGTTACCGGAACAATGCAAGTTCATATTAATGGTATTCGCGATAACATTAACCGTTTTGTATCTAACCTTGTTTCACGTGGTATTGATTACAGAATTGGATTAGTATTATTCTCCGATGTAATAGAAAAAGTATATCCACCAACCTCCGATGTAAATGAATTTCAGAAATGGGTAAGTGAGGTACGGGCATGGGGTGGTTTCGACGAAAAAGAAAATGCACTTGAAGCACTTAACGAATGTGCTAAAGCTGAATTCCGACCGAGTGCAAACAAGGTGATTGTACTAATTACCGATGCCCCTTACCATCAGCAAGGCGAGCGAGGTAATGGAAGAACAAACTTTACAACCGAGTCCATTGTAAAACATCTAAAAGATAATAACGATAGATGCTTCTGCATTGTACCTCCTGTGTTAGATCAATACAACCGAATTGCCAAGGAAACACGCGGAACGGTTTTTGATTTGAACCAATCATTCGGTAAAATTCTAGATGCTTATTCAACGCAGCTAACCAATCTTTTTGCCATAACATTTCGTTCAGATAAACCAGCCATTCCGGACTCGATAAATATTGCGGTTCTTAACGAGAAAAAACAAGAGCTACTACGTAAAACAATTCCACTCGTAGAAATCGGACGAAAGCTTATCATACCAGATTTATTGTTTCCAACTGGCAGTGCGTTGTTACCGGATTCTGTGCAAACGCTTGAAATTCTTACTGAGTTTTTGCGCAATCAACAAAAGGTTACAATACGGATTGAAGGCCATACTGATAACACCGGAAACCCTGCAAATAACCGCAAGCTATCGTTTAACCGTGCCGAAAGTGTAAAACGATATTTGGTGGAGAAAAAAGGAATTGCCTCTTACCGCATCCAAACAAAAGGATTTGGCGATGCTAAACCTATCGCGAACAACGAAACTGAGTTCGGACGTAACCTTAACCGCAGAACTGAAGTTGTAATTATTTCTAAATAATTTCTGCTAACGCAAACTGCACCAAGCAGTTGTGTACTACAACCATGTTGCGCTGCAGGACAAGCCCGTAGTCCATACTTTTTACATCTATCGCGAAAGATTAGTTTAACGCACAATGTTCTGTCGCGCTAAGTAAAGATACGTTTAACAATTACGGTTTGGGGCGCACTGCGATAGCAAAAAATGAATCCTACTATATCCATAAGAAAACCAGAAGAACACGAGTGGCAACAATTACGTGAATTGCGTCTGGATGTGCTGAAGCATGAGCCGCAGTCTTTTGGGTCTTCGTTTCAAAAAGAGGTAGCAAAAGAATCTGAATTCTGGATTACTCTTGCTAAAAACTCCCATCTGAAAGATTCTTCTGTTTGTGCAATTGTTGCCGTACTAAATAACAAATTTATTGGGATGATTGGCTGTTACTTGCCAGAACAGGGTAATTGGAATATATGGGGAATGTATGTATTGCAGGAATTCCGAGGTAATGGTGTTGCCCGGAGCTTAATGGAATTTGCAATTCGGTTAATACGCCAAAGAAATCCGGACTCTGTTATTCAACTCTATGTAAACGTTGAACAAACACCTGCCGTTAGTTTATATAAAGCTATGGGGTTTGAGATATCGGAACTCCTTCCAAATCAGCTAATGGGTGATGGACAGCATTATGATGAATACATTATGTTGTTACAACCCATAAAAACCAATAATACGAATCAGTAGATGTTTGTAGAAAAGGAAATCCGTAATTTTGCGCCTCAATTTTACAGATGTTACTATGACGATAGATTTACCGGTACTTGATAACACCAAAGAAACCCAACTTCCAGAACAACTGCTTAACCGCAAGATTTATGTTGAGACATACGGTTGCCAGATGAATGTGAATGATTCTGAAATTGTTCAGGGGGTCATGACAAAACACGGATATTCAACCACAGATACGCCGGATAATGCCGACGTTATTTTGCTTAATACATGTGCCGTTCGCGATAATGCCGAAAAGAAAATACACGAGCGGTTGAACCACTTAAAGTATTACAAAAAACGGAATAAAGATTTAGTAGTTGGCTTGTTGGGCTGTATGGCTGAACGATTACGTGCCGATTTGCTTGGCGAGAAAAATCTTGTTGATATAGTGGTCGGTCCGGATGAATACCGCAAAGTACCCGAACTTATTGAGAACGCTTTAACAGGCGAACAAGGTATTGCCGTTAAGCTTTCCCGCGTTGAAACCTACGATGATATCATACCTTTACGTACCGAAGGCATAAGTGCATGGGTGTCCATTATGCGTGGTTGCGACAAATTCTGTACGTTCTGCGTTGTGCCTTTTACACGCGGAAGAGAACGTTCAAGAGGATTACAATCGGTTGTTGATGAGGTTAAGCAGCTTTGGGAAAACGGATTTAAAGAAGTAACGCTACTTGGACAGAATGTTAATTCGTACAGAGATGATGAATCGGGTTACGACTTTGCCGATTTATTGGATGCTTGTGCCAACGCTGTTCCAACAATGCGCATACGCTATACCACTTCACACCCCTACGATATGAGTGATAAACTCATTGAAACAATGGCAGCGCACCACAACATTTGTAAATACATCCATCTACCTGTGCAGTCCGGAAGTGATAGAGTGTTACAGTTAATGAACCGACATTATACCGTTGAACATTACAAAGAGCGCATCAGGAAAATTAAAGAGTTAATGCCAAACTGCGCACTTTCAACGGATATTATTGTAGGGTTTTGTACCGAAACCGAAGACGACCACAAGCTAACAATGGACTTAATGCGCCAGGTTCGTTACGAAGGCGCATATATGTTTAATTATTCACCGCGAGAAAACACCAAAGCGTGGAAAATGGAAGATGACGTACCGCTTGATGTAAAAACCCGCAGGTTAAACGAAATCATTGAGTTACAGAATTCAATATCGCGTGAGCTTAATCAGGAAGAAATTGGAAACGTACATGA
Organism: Bacteroidota bacterium; assembly: GCA_019695345.1. Lineage (GTDB taxonomy): Bacteria > Bacteroidota > Ignavibacteria > Kapaibacteriales > NICIL-2 > JAIBAE01. The sequence goes on from JAIBAE010000032.1 coordinate 32,703, forward strand.
GGTTTTGGTAGAAGGTCCAAGCAAGAAAAATGTTATGGAATGGCAGGGCAGAACAAGTTCCAACAAGGTTCTCATTTTCCCGCATCGCGATGAACTTGGGTATATAGTTGGCGATTTGATTCATGTTAAGGTAAGCCGGTCAACCAGTGCTACGTTGTTTGGAGAGATAGTTTCCAATTAGAAATTGTGTTTCCCGCAACTGCCGAAGCGAGGCTTCAGCGCGCAAACCCGGTGCGAACCGTTCATTCTGCGGCGCACTTCGTTCACGAGATTGCGATGCTGAAACGGTCTGTTCCGCCCGTGTGCCGGCGCAGTAGGGTAGCTTCGGTTATGGAGAGTAACATAAAATTGTTTAACTAATATGAACCCTTGCATGGATTATCAATGCCATACACCCGCCAGAAAGGCCTTTGGAATAGTAGCACCATTAATGACTGTTAGTTTAGTGTTTATGTTTGTAACATACATTATTCTGGATTATGGATTAAGCTATCTGTGGGGAGATGAGCCGGTTTGGAAACCAAACCCTGCTTTATTAGCAAGCCTACTTTTCAATGTGGTCTTTACAGTAATTGGGCCAATGCAAACCGTTGCCAAATGGAGCAACGTGGCAATATCCGGAGGCACTTTAATTCTCACACCTTTTTTAGGGAAACCAATGAGAATTGATTTGAAAGATTGTCATAAAGGAGAGGTTCATGTATTCAATATGTTGTTTTCTAAACAGGAACAACTAATATTACATTACAAAGCTGTGGTGAGTAAAAGGACAGACGCACAGATATATATCCCTTTATCTTTGATTGGAGATACTGGCAATTTCAGGAACATTCTAAAAACTCAAAATCCGAAGCTGAGTTTTTGAAAATGCGTTGAAAATGCGTGAAATATTAAAAAAATCGTAATATTTTTATTATCTCTAAACTCACTAAAACTACCTACTGATATACCCTAAAGGGGAAAAATTACGTACTACTACGTATTTGGGTGCTTGGTGGGGGTGGGTAATTTGCGATATGAAGTTAAGAAATCTCTTTTCTTGGCCGATGTATGGCTAAGATACAACAACACAGTTAAGCGAAAACCTTCGATTTTCGCTCAGAATCTTGTTGTTAATAGGCACGGATGCCAATCGTAAGCAACTGCATGGAAGAATTATGTCAGTGTTGCGGTAGGTTTGCATCGTGCAAAACAACCCTCCTTCTGCATAATCCTAATAGTATTTACCATGCAATAAAAATCTTAGCAGGAACAATTTCACCCTTAAACGGGTAAGAGTGCCTGCTTTGATAGTTCCTTTTGGGAACGTTGAATTTTGAAATTGCAAACATTATACCAATTATTACTAAGGTTTAGTATGAAGACTCGTTACACTACCCACATCCTACTGGTATTGCTGTCGTTCGCTGCATTTAGCGGTGTTTCGTTTGCTTCCCAGTGGTATGTATCGCCGGGCGGTAATAACAGCAACAATGGCAATTCTGATGTAACTCCGTGGAGAGATATTCAGTTTGCTGTTAATAATGCATCTGTTGTTAACGGAGATACGTTGAATGTAATGGCAGGGACATTTGCTGAAAATGTGAATGTTTCAAAGTCATTACTAGTAAGAAATTACAACGGAGCTACCGTAACCGTGCAAGCGCCTAATACTGCAACTAACAGTGCTGTATTTACGGTAGCTGCCAATGGTGTTACAATAAGTGGTCTGAATATTAATCCTGATGGTTCAAATGGTACAGTTGGTATCTATGCACTTAACAGGAATAACCTTGCTGTAGTTAACACCATCATTACAAGAAGTGGTGCCGGTGGAACGTTTACAGTAACGAGTACGAACATTAATTCTACATTTGGTCCTTCTGCAATAGTGTTTGTTGGTGATAATGCTTCACCATACGAAACTGTTACCATTTCAGGTTGTACAATAAACGGTACAGGAGGAAATTACTTTGAGCGTGGTATATGGTTACGTGCAGTAAATGGAACTGTAAGTGGTAATACTATTCGTTCCACAGATGCAGATGTAAGTGCTCAATATATAGCCGGTGGAAATGTAACCATTAGTAATAACACATTTAATGGTGCTGGAGTTTTAATTGATGAACCAAATATGGTTGGTTCATCGGGTAGCGTATCTGTTTCAGTTAGTAACAATACATTTTCTCCTGCAATATCAACATTCAGTCAATCATTATATATCAGGCACAACTATGTAACTGATGCATCAGTATCTGTTACAGGTAATACATTCACCGGACATACGGTTGGTATCTTGAGTGGCGGTTCAAGAAACGTAACAATATCCGGTAATACCTTTACTCCAGCTTCAGGTTCATCATTTGCTCATATCAGAGTAAACAGTGCTTTTGCAAGTTCAACCGGAAATTACATTCAAAACGGTATTGCCATCAACTCAAACACATTTAACCAGTTCAGCGCAAATGGTACTGCTATTGAGTTAATGAATGGTAATGCAGGTGCATCCGGACAGCCAACACCGGAGTTTTCATCGGTTGTGGTGGGAGCAAATAATTCATCGAGAAACTCTTTTGTTAATGGTTTACAGAAGTTTATCACCATGAATAATGGTTTTAATACAGACGTAGACGCACGTGAGAATCTATACGGAACAACCGGGAACTCACCCGCACACTTTACTTCATTAACAACAGCAATGTTGTACGAAGTTGAAGACAAGATGAATCATAAGTCTGACGCGGGAAGTTTAGGTCACATCAGATTTGCTACCGGACGAACATTTACAACACAAAATAGTTTTATAACCGGCTTAAGTACTTCACCAAGCATACAACGTGCAATTGATGCTGCAAGTGCAGGTGATACCGTTTATGTAAAACAAGGAACTTACACCGATAATCTTACACTTAATAAAGCAATTACTCTTGCAGGTGATGATTTTGTTTCCGGACTTCCAACAACAGTTATTGATGGAAATAGTGGAAGTGTGATTACTGCAACCGGTAGCGCAGAGAAAACGATTAGAAATTGCGAACTGAAAATTACAAACGGTAGCGGTGCGCGATGGGGGAACATCCCTAATAGTGCTACAAATACCGGAAACGTTGTAGCTGACCATATTTTGTGGAGAAGAAGCAGTCAACCAATAGGGGGCATGAATAATCCTGGTGTGCAAGGTGTAGATATTCCTGCAAACATTGACGATGCAAACGACTACGGTGCTAATACTACCGTTGGTCGTTTTACCATTTCTAATGTTATCGGTTGTCCAACTGTTTATACATTAACGTCACTAAATCAAAACCCATGTGAAGGTGAACCCATTGTATTATCAATCAATGGAAATCAAGGCGATGTAACATATACAGTATATGCTAACAACGTACCTGTAAATGCCTCACAATCTGTGGTTAGCGGTAATCGCAGATTTACACTTACAAACTACCCAAGTGGTTCGTATACCTTTACAGTACAAGCTGTATTGGGTACATGTACTGTTAATATGAGTGGTTCGGTAAATGTATCTGTGTACTCACCGCAATATCCTGTTTTATCACTTAACTCGTTATCGCAGTTTATTTGTCGTGGTGATGCAGGATCAATCACACTTATTCAGACAGATCCTTTAGCAGTGTACACAGTTCGTGACGGTAATGCTGTTGTTGCGGGTCCACAAGCAGGAAACAACGGTAACATTACATTCCAGATACCTGCAAACCTTTTCCCATTAAGTGGTAACAAGACTTTCTCAATCCGTGCAACCAGTTCAAACAATAGCCAGTGTTATAATGAAACTTCAAATGGTGAACCGGATGGGGCTGCATTTACAGTATATCCTCTGCCTGCAGCGCCGGTTATCTCAACAACAAATCCAAATGCTTGTTCACCGGGTGGTTTTGCTTCTGTCTCAGTTACAAATGCCGAGGCAGGTTACCAATATCAAGTAGTAGACGGTAACACAGCTATCTTGTCAGTTACTGCAACTCAAAATGGAGTGCTTAATATCAGCAATATTCCTGTAGCTCCGTCTATTCCTGGTTTAGGATTTGGAAACCGTAACGTTCGCGTTTTTGCAATCAATATTCAAAACAACAACTGTAGAATACCATCAAACAATCTTGTTATTAATGTTAGCCAGCGTCCAGCAACACCTCAGATTGCAACAGGTACAACTGTTCAATCTTATTGTGAAACAAACGGAGGAGTAACAGCCTTTGCAGCAGTTGCCAATGGCGATCCATCGTTACAATACGAAGTACGCAACATGGCAAATAACCAACAAGTAGCTTTGGTTAACGGTCAATCAGGACTATTTACAATCCCTATCAATGGTTTAACCTCTAACGGATCTCCATATACATTTAGAGTTTTTGCTATTAATCCTAATACAACATGTCCAAGTTTACAAAGCGCACAAACAACAGTTAATGTTAGTCCACAGCCTATACCAGTAGTAAACGTACAAGGTATAAATCAAACAGGAACTATAAACATTACAGTTTGTTTAGGCTATAATCAAACATTTACAATTAATTCTTCCACTAACGTGGGTGGCACTTACCAATGGTACTTAAACAATAATCCAATCAGCGGTGCGACAGGTACCTCGTTTATTGTTCAGAAGGGAGTTAATTTAGGAACATGTACATTTAAACTAAAAATTACATCAACAAATGGTTGTACAGGGGAATCTAATATTGTAAATTTCGTAGTAATTCCAGCCGTTGATGTTACAGCACAGTTACAATCAGGTGGCGTTACTTCAACGTTCTTTACTGGCACAACAACACCGGTAAACATTGTATCCACGTTAAGTCCTGTTGGTTCAACTGCTAATTATTCATGGTTGCAAAACAGTAATGTAATTAGTAATGCTACAACTGCAAACTATCAGGTTCCAGTTAATACAACACCTGGTACTTATCAATATAAAGTGGTTGCTATTCCTGCCTCGGGTTGCTTAGATACATCAAACACCATTACAATCACTGTATTGCCAAAACCGGTTATTGATGCATTTGTTCAGGGTAATAATCGTAACGATACAACATACACCTTTGGAGTTAATCCACCGACATTAGGTTCTACAACTACAGGTAATAACAATCAAACTGTTGCTTATCAATGGCAACACGATGGTACAAATGTTACAGGTGCAACAAATCAAACCTATTTATTACCAACTTCTCTATCAGTTGGTGTACACAAGTACGCAGTTACCGGTACAGTTGGTGGTGTAACTGTTTACTCTGATACAGTTACAGTTACAATTCTAACTTCAGCTACAGTTGATATCTTTGTTCAAGGTAATAATCGTAATGATTCCACATACTTTGTAGGTGTTAATCCGCCAACAATTGGGTCAGCCATTTCTAATGGTAATGGCATTACATTTACGTATCAATGGTTCGGACCAAATAATACAAATCCTATTAGCGGAGCAACTAACTCTACCTATCCAGTCCCGAACAACTTAACTATCGGAGTGTACCGTTATTTCATGCGAATAACTGGTGGTGGTGTAACAATTGGCTCGGACACAGTAACAATAACAGTAATATCTCAACCAGTATCCAACGCGTACATCAATCCTAATGTTAATCAGAATGATAGCACGTATTATGCAGGTGTAACACCTCCAACATTAAATACTCAGGTAACGGGCAACAATGGTAATCCTGTAGCATACCAATGGTACGGACCAAACAACACGAATCCAATTAGTGGAGCAACAAATGCTACCTACAATGTTCCAAACAACCTGACTCCTGGAACATACCGTTACTTCAACCGTATCACAGTTGGTGGAATTACAGTTGCATCGGATACAGTTACAGTAACAATCTTAACAATGCCAACTGTTACAGTATCATCTAACAATGCTTCATTCTGTACCACACAAGGAAGTGCGTTATTAACTGGTGCTACATCAGGGGCTACTCCGGTGTCATATCAGTGGTTACTCAGTGGAAATCCTGTTTCATCTGCAACAAATTCAACATATACGGTTGTATCAACAACCTCACCGGGAACATACAGTTATTCTTTAAGAGTTACATTCCAAGGTGGCTTGGTGATTACATCACAGGCTTATACAGTTACCGTACATGCTTTACCAAATCCATCAATTGTATTACAAAGCGGTCAACATTTCTGGTGCGAAGGTTCGTTAAATCGTGGTGTGGCAACTGTGGTAGGAACATACGCACAATACCAGTGGTATCTGAATGGCATTGCAATAAATGGTGCAACTCAGCAAACTTATGCACCACCTGTTACATTAACTGCTGGGAACTATCAATATTCTGTTTCAGTAACTGATGTTAATGGCTGTACAGGAACTAATGCAACAATAAATAACTTCTCAGTTATTGTTTATCCACAACCTATTGTAACAGTAACAGCAAGTGGTAGTACTACTATTATTGTAGGTTCAACTACAACACCAACATTAAACAGTTCAGTTACACCAAACAATATTTCTGGGCTTACATATCAGTGGCTGTTAAACGGTAATACAGTTACGGGGGCTACAAACAGTAGCTATGCCGTACCGTCTACTCTATCAGTTGGAACACATAATTATAAAGTTATCGTTGTAACACCAAGCGGATGTCGTGATACATCCGATTCTCCTGTTACAATCACAGTTATCAATCAGCCAATAATTACTCAAAATATCAACCCTGAGCCAACAAGAAAAGATTCTACGTATTTTGTTGGAACAGCTCAGCCAACATTAAATTCAACGTTAACAGGAGCGGGTGGCTTTACACCTGCATATCAGTGGTACAATGCAACTTCTGGTACGCCAGTTTCAGGTGCAACAAATGCAACGTACAATGTAGGCAGTCTTTCTGTTGGTAACTATAAGTATTATGTAACAGCAACCGTTGGTGGCTTAACCATACGTCCTAACGATACCCTTCGTATCAATGTTCTTCAAGCTCCAACAATTAGTCAGAATATCAATCCTGAACCGACACGTAAAGACACTACATACTTTGTTGGCTCAGCTCAACCAACTTTAAACTCAACTCTATCAGGTAATAATGGTATTACGCCAACATACCAATGGTACAATGCAACTACTGGTACTCCAATTGCCGGTGCTACAAATGCAACTTACAATGTTGGAAATCTATCAGTTGGTATTTACAAATATTATATTACAGCAACTTTTGGTTCATTAACAATTCGTCCAAACGATACATTAACAGTTAATGTTACAATTCAACCAACTGTTTCTGTAAATGCTACAAGTACCTCATATTGCGAAGGTAGTACATCACCAACATTAACAGCAATTGTAACCGGGAATAATGGGTTGCCTGTTACATATCAGTGGCGTCGCGATGGTGTTAATTTAACAGGTGCTACAAATCAAACATATACATTGCCAGCAACACTAACAGATGGAACATATCAATATTCCGTAAGTATTACCACTGGCGGAGTAACGGTAGCATCTACAGCAACAACAATTACCGTTTATCCAAAACCAGATGTAACAGTTACGCCAAGCACTGCATCATTCTGCGAAGGTACTACAGGAACTACACTAAACAGCAGTGTAACACCAACAGGTAGCTATACCTATCAGTGGACACAAAACGGAACTGCAGTTACAGGAGCAACAACAGCTACCTATCAGGTTCCATCAACCACTGCTGCCGGAACATATAACTATGCTGTGATCGTAACATCTGTAAACGGCTGTAAAGACACATCAAATACCAGCGTAATAACTGTAAAACCAAATCCGGTTCCGTTAACATCTATAGTAGGTGCACCATATTCAGTACGTTCAGTATCGTGGTGTACAAATAATCCTACAACACCATATGGTATCCCATGTATCCAAACAACCAATTACGATACATATCAATGGTCGGTTAACGGAGTTGATGTCTCTGGCGCAACCGGAAGAATCTATACAGTATTCGATTTTGCAACATTCGCACCAGGTACGTATGTATATCGTGTACGAGTAACACAAAATGGCTGTACATCAACTTCAGCAGATAGCATTGTATTCTATGTATACGAAGTACCAAATGCGGTTGCGTCAATTCAAGGTCAGGCAGGAACAAGCAAATCTTGGTGTCAGGGCTTAGGAAGTGCTGTGTTAACCACAGGTACATTCAACACATATCAATGGTTATTAAATGGCAGTCCAATAAATGGTGCTACTCAACAAACATATAATGTAAGTTCTGCAACAACAGCAGGTACATATACCTATAGCGTTATTGTATCAAACGGCAATAGCTGTATCGATACATCAAACACTGTAACAATAACTGTATATCCACAACCGGATGTAACAATCGCGAGCAGCGGACCAAACACATTCATCACAGGTGGAAGTCCAACGCCAACCTTAACATCAAGTGTAACGCCAAGTATCAGTGGATTACAATATCAATGGTATGCTAACGCAGCGGCAATAAGCGGCGCAACACAAACAAGCTACGCTGTGCCGAACAGTCTCACACCTGGTACCTACACGTACACCGTGACGGTAACCACACCAAACGGATGTAAAGACACCTCAAATACAATAACAATTACTGTTGTTCAGCAACCTTCAGTGTCAATTACCATGCAAGGTAATGCACAATATTGCGAAGGCACTATACCAACACCAACACTAACAGCTAATGTTACCGGTGGCAATGGTACAGTAACATATCAATGGTTACGCGATGGCGTTGCTATCACAGGTGCAACAAATCAAACATACACCGTACCAACTAATTTAACGGCTGGGTTATATCAATATACAGTGTCTGCAACAACAGGTGGTGTAACCGTAACTTCTGGTCCTGCAACAATTACAGTATATGCTAATCCAGTTCCAACAATTAGCCTTCAAAGCGGTCAACATTACTGGTGTATAAATAATCCAACACAAACAGTACTTACAACAACTCAGTATGCATCGTATCAATGGATGAAAGATGGAGTGAATATTACAGGAGCTACAAATCAGTTATATGTAGTACCAACAAATCTTCCTGTAGGTACATATCAGTATAGCATCCGCGTAGTAGATAATCACGGTTGTTCTGGTGTAAATGTGGCTATTAATAACATCTCAATTCAAGTATATCCTGCACCAGAACCAACAATAAGTGTTACTGGTCCTGCAACATGGTGTTCAAACAACCCGGGTACCACAACGTTAAGTACAGCTTCGGGTTTAGCATCTTATCAATGGATGCTTAACAACACAAATATCACTGGTGCAACAAACAATACGTACCAGGTTCCAACATCACTAAGTGCGGGTACCTATTCATATACAGTACAAGTTACCAATACAAACGGTTGTTCAGGTACATCATCTGCACAAACAATTACGGTATTTAGTCAACCGGAAGTCACAGTAAATACAACAGGTGGAAATTCATTCTGTCAAGGAGCTTCTTCACGTCCTTCATTATCTGCTACAGCGGGAATGAACACATATCAATGGCTGTTAAATGGTAACGCAATTACCGGTGCAACAACCTCAACATATAACGTACCACAGAACGTAACTGCGGGTAGTTACAACTATAGTGTTGTAGCATCAAACGGTAATAACTGTGTAGATACCTCTAACACAGTAAATGTAACTGTATACCCACAACCGGATGTAACAATCGTAAGTAGCGGACCAAACACGTTTATCACTGGTGGAAGTCCAGCACCAACATTAACATCAAGTGTAACGCCAAGTATCAGTGGATTACAATATCAATGGTATGCTAACGCAGCGGCAATAAGCGGCGCAACACAAACAAGCTACGCAGTGCCGAACAGTCTCGCACCTGGTACCTACACGTACACCGTGACGGTAACCACACCAAACGGATGTAAAGACACTTCAAATACAATTACAATCACTGTTCTTGAACAACCAACAGTTAACATTTCACTTCAAGGAAGCAACCAATTCTGTGAAGGTACTACTCAAACGCCAATACTTACTGCAACAGTAACTGGTGGTAGTAATCCTATAACCTACCAATGGCGTCGCGATGGTGTAAATTTAACCGGTGCAACAAACCAAAGTTATACTGTTTCTACAACCTTATCTGCAGGAACCTATCAATTCTCAGTTAGTGCTACTACAGGTGGAGTTACAGTAACATCAGGCAACGTAACTATAGTTGTATATCCAAAACCCGATGTAACGATTACACCAAGTAGTGCATCATTCTGCGAAGGTACTACAGGAACTACACTAAACAGCAGTGTAACACCAACAGGTAACTATGCATATCAATGGATGGTAAATGGTACATCTATCACAGGTGCAACAAATGCAACATATCAAGTACCTTCAACAACAGCTGTTGGTGTGTACAATTATGCACTTATTGTAACTTCAGAAAACGGCTGTAAAGACACATCAAATACAAGTGTTATAACGGTAAAAGCAAATCCGGTTCCATTAACATCTATTGTAGGAGCACCGTACGCAGTGCGTTCAATCTCATGGTGTACAAATAATCCAACTACACAATATGGTATTCCATGTATCCAAACAACAGATTACGATAGCTACCAATGGACGTTAAATGGTGTAGATGTAACAGGTGCAACAACTCGTATATATACAATTTTCAACTTTGCAACATTCGCACCGGGTACGTATGTATATCGTGTACGAGTAACACAAAATGGTTGTACAGCAACTTCAGCAGATAGCATTGTATTCTATGTATACGAAGTACCAAATGCGGTTGCATCAATTCAAGGTCAGGCAGGAACAAGCAAGTCTTGGTGTCAGGGTTTAGGAAGTGCTGTGTTAACTACAGGTACATTCAACACATATCAATGGTTATTAAATGGCAGTCCAATAAGTGGTGCTACTCAACAAAATTATACAGTAGGTTCAACTACAGCTGCAGGTACGTATACATACAGCGTAATAGTATCAAACGGCAATAGCTGTATCGATACATCAAACACTGTAACAATAACTGTATATCCACAACCGGATGTAACAATCGTAAGTAGCGGACCAAACACATTCATCACAGGTGGAAGTCCAACGCCAACCTTAACATCAAGTGTAACGCCAAGTATCAGTGGATTACAATATCAATGGTATGCTAACGCAGCGGCAATCAGCGGCGCAACACAAACAAGCTATGCTGTGCCGAACAGTCTCACACCTGGTACCTACACGTACACCGTGACGGTAACCACACCAAACGGATGTAAAGACACATCAAATACAATTACAATAACTGTTGTTCAACAACCTTCAGTGTCAATTACCATGCAAGGTAATGCACAATATTGCGAAGGCACTATACCAACACCAACACTAACAGCTAATGTTACCGGTGGCAATGGTACGATAACATACCAATGGTTACGAGATGGCGTTGCTATCACAGGTGCTACAAATCAGACATATAGTGTTCCAACAAACTTAGCAGTAGGTACATATCAATATACGGTATCTGCAACAACAGGTGGTGTAACCGTAACTTCAGGTCCGGCAACAATAACCGTATTTGCTAATCCTGTTCCTGAGTTAAGTGTTCAAACAGGTCAGCACTACTGGTGTGTAAATAACCCAATTCAAACTGTACTTACAACAACGCCATACGCTATATATCAGTGGATGCTTGATGGAGTAAATATTACAGGAGCAACCAACCAAACATATTCAGTTCCAACAAATCTTCCTGTAGGTACATATCAATACAGTGTCAGAGTTGTAAACAGCAATGGTTGTTCAGGTGTAAACGCAGCAATTAATAACATCAGCATTATTGTATATCCTGCACCAGCACCAACAATTAATGTAATTGGTCCGGCAACATGGTGTTCAAACAACCCGGGTACCACAACGTTAAGTACAGCTTCGGGTTTAGCATCTTATCAATGGATGCTTAACAACACAAATATCACTGGTGCAACAAACAATACGTACCAGGTTCCAACATCACTAAGTGCGGGTACCTATTCATATACAGTACAAGTTACCAATACAAACGGTTGTTCAGGTACATCATCTGCACAAACAATTACGGTATTTAGTCAACCGGAAGTCACAGTAAATACAACAGGTGGAAATTCATTCTGTCAAGGAGCTTCTTCACGTCCTTCATTATCTGCTACAGCGGGAATGAACACATATCAATGGCTGTTAAATGGTAACGCAATTACCGGTGCAACAACCTCAACATATAACGTACCACAGAATGTAGCTGCGGGTAGTTACAACTATAGTGTTGTAGCATCAAACGGTAATAACTGTGTAGATACTTCAAACGTAGTAACAGTAACTGTATACCCACAACCGGATGTAACAGCAACCGCAACAGGTAGCACAACATTGTGTACAGGTTACACAAGTGGAACAGTAATCAATAGCACCGTAACCCCAAGCGGAGTAGGTGTAACCTATCAATGGATATTAAATGGAAGTGCAATCAGTGGTGCAACAACAGGTAGCTACACAGTACCAACCGGATTAACCGCAGGTACATACAACTATCGTGTAATAGTAGTAGCAACAAATGGAGGTTGTACAGATACCTCAAACGTAGTAACAGTAACTGTAACAACACAACCAGCACCAACAATCAGTGCACAACCAGGTACAAACAGTTTCTGTTCAGGTGCAAATACAGCAGTAGTGTTAACAACACCTGCAGTAA
>JAIBAE010000033.1 GCA_019695345.1 Bacteroidota bacterium
GCGGTACTATTTACAGTTGTATAACAACCCTCAATAACCCAAGTGGAACACATGCAATGAATTGGTATTATAACAGTCAGCCACGTCCGTTTGACTCGTCGTTTGTTCTTAACTTTGATATACCTGAGTTTGGTTGGCTTGCCCATATAACACAAGGATATTTTAATTGGGGAAGTGAGATTCAATATATAGAAAATGCAGAGCACGCACAGTTAGCACAACAACCGTTTATTACTGATGACTATTATTGGACATTTGTACGAAGAGTACAAACCACGCCAAGTACTGCTATCAACAAGAACATATTTTCATCGGCTACAGAATTACTCAAACGTAGTAAACATACAGAACTCTCGCATTACTTGCTGTCGGGGTTTCAGTCCGGCACGTCGCGTTTTGCTTTGGCAGATATTCTTAGTCATACAAAGGAGAGTACTATTCGTAGCTCAAGGCAAAACAAACAAGACCGTACTGTACTTCGGGATTCTCTTGCAAGCGATTGGTTTAGTGTCTATCAATCAAAACTCATACAATTTGTATTAGCAGATAATGATTACGATGTTGTAAGCATGAATATCGAAAACAAAAGAACAGGAATAAGAGTACCGATAGATGTACGTTCTCTTTCGCCACAGGATGGAAGAAAAATACGTGCAGGGAGAATTGCACTTCGCAATGGTGGAGGTGATGAATACAGGTTTGTAATAGGTAAAACAAACGAGCAAGCACAATACTTTGAAGATGTATATATAGGTGATATTCCTGAATTATTGGGTAAGGCAACAACCGAAGAAGATTACACTGTTGATGTATCACCAACATTACAAACAAAAGAATCTGAAAACCTATTTGTCTATCCAAACCCTGCCGTAAAAGAAGTTGTAGTTCGATTTGTAGGATTACCCGAAGATATTACAACACCCGATTTTGAATACACGTTAGAATGTACTGATGCTCTTGGTAAAGTACTGGATAAACGACTTATCAAAGCAAAAGATTCTGTAACATTAAATGTTGAAAATCTCACCGACGGAGTTTATTACATTAGAGTAAGAGGTTCAGCATCAATAGTAAGCAATTCATTTACAATATTGAAATAGATTGAGGTAGAAGTAATTCTATCTTAGTCGAGGGTGACTGTTAGCAAGGGAGCGGTCACCCTTTTTGTTTGGCTTTCTCTCCCGCATAACTACGCTTGTTACATGGATAACGTTTGGTGCGGTCGGGCGATAGCAAAAAACACAGTATGGAACTTATGGCACAATGCTTGCACTGCTACAAGTACCCAAAAACTGTTTTTTTACTCTGCATAACCACGGATGGCGGATTCTGCATCATTACAAGGCACGGATGAAGCGGCAGGCAACGGATTTACAGCCGTTCTTTCGCGCTTAAACAAACACCCCGATATTTTATTGGCACTTGGTATTTTAACCGTGCTGGGGTTATTGGTGTTACCGCTATCGCCGTTTATGGTGGATGTGTTTTTGGGTTTAAGCATCATGATTTCGGTGCTTATCTTAATGGTGTCGGTGTATATTACCTCTCCGTTAGAAATCAGTTCATTCCCCACAGTGCTACTTGTTACTACGTTGTTCCGCCTTGGTATGAACATCGCCTCTACGCGGTTAATTCTTGGCGAAGGAACTGCGGGCGGGATTATCCATGCCTTTGGAACGTTTGTGGTTGGCGGTAACTTTGTTGTGGGAGTAATTGTATTCCTTATTCTGTTGGTTATCAACTTTGTTGTAATTATAAAAGGTTCTACCCGTATTGCCGAGGTTGCCGCACGTTTTACCTTAGATGCGTTGCCCGGTAAACAAATGAGTATTGATGCCGACCTTAACGCCGGATTTATCGACGAAAAAGAAGCACGCAAACGCCGCGAGTTGTTGCAACACGAAGCAGAATTTCATGGCGCTATGGATGGTGCCTCGAAGTTTGTAAAAGGGGATGCAATGGCGGCATTGATTATTACTGCCATAAACGTTCTTGGTGGATTTGCCATTGGTGTGTTGCAACGTGGCATGGATATCATGACGGCTATTAAAACCTATACTATCTTAACCGTGGGCGATGGACTTGCTTCGCAAATTCCTGCGTTGCTGGTTTCGGTTGCAGCCGGTTTAATTGTTACCCGTACAGGTTCAACCGAGAAATTAGAAAAACAACTTGGCTTGCAATACGCTAACAAACCACGTCCGCTTGCAATTGCATCGGGGGTGATGTTGTTAATTGGTGTGTTGCCGGGCTTTCCGTTTTTACCATTTGCTTTACTTGCTACTTCAACCGGTGCAATGGCGTACTTCCGCTCTCAGACCATCAAACGCGAAGATGCCGATAAACTTCGCGAAGAACTTGCGGCTTCGGCACAAGAAAAACGCGAGAAAGATAAAGAAGAAGCTCCCGTTGAAGACTTACTCCGCATTGACCCCGTTGAAGTAGAACTTGGCTACGGATTAATCCAACTTGTGGACGAAACTCAGGGTGGTGATGTGTTTAAGCGTATCACGAACATCCGCAAACAACTTGCAACCGAGCTTGGTATTATCCTGCCGCCTGTGCGTGTGCGCGATAACCTTAACCTTGATGCAGAAGAATACATTGTTAAACTTCGCGGGAACATTATAGCGCGTAACCGTTTGTATCCGGGAATGTTTTTGGCAATGAACCCCGGCACAGCCGATGGCGAGTTACATGGCATTAATGTAACCGAACCCGTATTTGGTTTGCCTGCAACATGGGTACAACAAAACGAACGCGAAAACGCAGAGATACTTGGCTTTACCGTTGTGGAATCGCCCACTGTTCTTGCAACACACTTAACCGAGTTGTTACGTCGCAATGCCGATAAACTTATTACACGCCAGGATGTAAAACAGTTAGTAGAAAATCTGAAAAAAGATTACGCCGCCTTGGTGGACGAAGTTACGCCCGATGCACTGCCAATTGGCATGATACAAAAAGTTCTGCAAGGGCTCCTGCGCGAAGGCGTGCCCGTACGCGACCTTCCGGTTGTGGTGGAATCGTTATTGGAGTACAGCAAAGTAACAAAGAATGTAGATGTACTGATAGAATACGTTCGCCATAATTTATCGGAAACAATTAAACGGTTGTACCAGGATAACAACGGCGTTATTCATGCGTTTGCCGCAGACTCCATGTTAGAAAATCTTCTAACCAATACATTGCAATCAAACCCTAATGCAACCAACAGTCCTACACTTGGCCTCTCGCCCGATGTAGTACGCACCATACAAGTAAGCGTAGCAAATGCAATTGATGAAATCACCTTAGCGGGATACTCGCCGGTGTTGATTTGCTCTGCGCCAATACGCCCCTACATGTACCGCATGATACACACACAATACCCCATTGTAAGTGTAATCAGTTACACCGAACTGCCATCGGACACCGATATAGACATCATTGCAAGTGTAACCGCCGATAAACAACTTGTAAGCGCACAACAAGGCCAGTTAGAACACGCATAATATCATCGTATAACATTATTGCTTGCTATCGCGTGACCGCAGCAAACGGTACTGTATCAACACACCCGTACACAATGCGGGTAAGAACCTTCTGCAGCAAAACAACATTTACCGTGAAAGAAATATAGAAGAGAAAATTTACCTTGTTTAATACTACAAACCTTTGTAAATAGCAGTACGTTGTTTTTTACTTCTTTGCAAAAACACTAAAGGTTCCTTTGATGATCTTGATACATGCCTTATATGAATAATTGACTAATAGGCGTTATATGAAATTACTGCTTTTATTCTTCGTATTACTTTCCAATACATCAATACTCTATTCTCAACAAGATTGGAAGGTCATACTAAATCAAGATATAGAGAAGACTGCTAATAGCGAGCTACGTGACGTACTCTTACTTTCAGACTCAATTATTATTGTAGCTGTGTATAACGAGGCATTTGGTACACGCCTTTACCGTTCGTCAGATTCTGGTGCCCGTTGGAACCAAGTATTTCAACAAGACGATAGCCTACATTCTTCGAGTAATTTTAAACTGCATTATTTCCTTCAAAACAATACTTGCTTCGTTTGTTTTGCGGGATACACGCCACTTTGTTTGCGCTCATCTGATAAAGGTATTTCGTGGGATACCACGCGGTTTGACAAGGCACTTGGCTCTAATACGTTCAAGCGAGACTACTATGAACCCGGTATGGATATAGACTTCTTTTTTGATGGACAAAAGGGTATTATGTCATGTCAGCACAGACCGGGTATAGGTGGTTATGGAACATACGCCATAATCCTTGAAACCTCTGATGCAGGTAGAAGCTGGAACCAAAAATGTGTGAATCCACATTTATCATCTGTTTTTGAGATTTCTATTCTAAATGACTCTAATGGTGTTATTCATTTTACTTCCGCGCTAGAGCCGGAGCCTACAGTTAATGGACTACTTTCATTAAATGAAATATGCACTTTACCCAAAAGACGTAATGATTTTTATAAACTACTTGAGTACAATGGACCTATATTAGTGATGCACAACCCAGATAGATTTTTATGTTTTAAAAGAGAAAAAGGGTTTATATATTCATTTATTGATTATCAAGATATACTATATGATTCTTACAATGATACTCTTTCATTCTTTGACTTAAAATTGAGATACACCGATGGCTCTCTGCCTTATACGATGGTGTCAGCATGCGAACCCAATATGCAAACCATTTATATTGCAACATCTGCAATCGGTGCAGCCCCAAAATTGTTTAATCATTTATCTGATGTATTTCACAAAAGTACTGACGGCGGTAAGTCTTTTTATAAGATTCGTGTACCTGACCCACTACCAAATAGGTACCTAGAAGGCATGTATGATAGAATTCAGGTATTTGGTAAAAACACTGTTGCCGCAGTAAGTAGAGAAAAACTGATTATTAGTTACAACGGTGGCGGTAATCCAATATCAACTGTAGAAGATATAAATAACTCAGCTACAACATTCCTCTATCCCAATCCCGCACAGTCAACCATTACTCTTACACAACCCGGTACAGTGTATATTGTTGATGTATTAGGTAACACAGTACTACAGCACCATGAAACTGAAGCATCCAGTACAATAAGCATAGCACATTTGTTAGTAGGTATGTACACCGTTTGTTTGCAAAGCAATACTACGTATCAGGCACAAAAACTACTTGTTGTACGGTAGCTCTATTGCAAACAGAGAATGACACTTCAGTACAAGTTCTCTTTTTAAGGTAACAATGAAACCTCGGCTTTCTCTCCCGCACAACAACACACGTTAGATGCATACCGCTCAGTGCGGTCAGGCGATAGCGAAAAACTATACATCGAAGGTATCTGTATCGGTGTTGTCTGATTCATCTTCTATTTCCATATCAATAAGGCATTCTATTGCTTGTGTGTAGTATTCTTGCGGTACAAGTACTTTGGCAATGGCTAAACTGCCAAGGGTAAATGCACGCATACTATCCACCTGCGATAGCACCTGCGCCGGTATGCCTTGCGCTTGTAAGTGTCCGGCAATTAGCCGTGCATTAACTTCGGTGTTGGTTGTGTAACACACTTCCCATTGTTGTTGCATTGTGTGGTGGTTATAATGTTTGTACACAATTGCGTAATATCTGCCCAAAGCGATACACATCGGTAAACGAGTTGTATAGTGGCGCCGGAGCCATGCGAATTACATCGGGGTTGCGCCAGTCTGCAATTACGCCGTGTTCCGATAGATAATCAAAAATCTGTTTGCCGTTGTTGCTTGCAATAGTTGATAACTGTGCCCCGCGTTCGGTTGGGTTTTGCGGTGTAATAATGTGTAAGCGGTGCGCGGGAAATTCGTTGGCTACTGTGTTGATAACATATTCCAAATATCCCGTTAGCATAATACTCTTAGCCCGCAGATTCTGTATGCCTGCCTCGCTGTAAATATCAAGCGATGCCTTGTGCAACGCCATCGGGAAAACAGGTGCGTTGCTTAGTTGCCAGCTTTCGGCAGTTTGTACGGGTGTAAACCATTGCGGCATAGTAAAGCGTACAGATTCATCATTTCCCCACCATCCTGCAAAACGCGGTAGTTCTGTGTTGGTGCAATGGCGTTCGTGTACAAATACGCCTGCAACTCCGCCCGGACCCGAATTAAGATACTTATACGAACACCATGCGGCGTAGTCAACATTCCAGTTGTGTAGTTCTAACGGAACATTACCAATGGCGTGTGCTAAGTCCCAGCCAATATGCGCACCAACGCTGTGTGCGGCATTGGTAATTGCCTGCATATCGTACCATTGCCCAACGTAATAATGCACAGCACTTAAATGCACCAAACAAAGCGAGTTGCCAAGTTGCTGTATGGTTTGGATAATATCTTCGGTGCGTAACGTGTTTTCGCCTTGGCGTGGGTGAAGCTCTACAATACATTCATCGCGGTTCAGTCCGTGAAGTTGTACCTGACTTTCGGCGGCATATCTATCCGATGGAAATTCCTGCCCAAGTATCAGTATCTTGTTACGGGTGGCAGTTGGGAGGTAGAACGACGTCATCATCAGATGCACGTTTACCGTTAGTGCATTCATGCACACAACCTCGTGCGGAAATGCGCCAACTAATGTGGCAAGCGGCTTGGCAAATATCTTATGGTACGAGAACCACGGAGTTTTAGCGCGGAAGTGACCTTCTACGCCATGGGTTTTCCAATCTTCAAACTCTTGTTGTACCGCCGCTTCCGAGCGTTTGGGCAACAACCCAAGTGAGTTCCCGCACAGGTACACAGCATCGCTGCCATTATGTTGTGGAATGTAAAATTCGTTGCGGAAATGCGCCAACGAATCGGCGGCATCCATAGCGTGTGCAAACTCTTCGGTAAACTGATAATTCATGATAATCTGGTTCAGGATTGTTGAAATAATCCGCAATGTAGTAAAAGATGCGCTTGTGCAGAAACGTTGTTGTATTTTTTGCTATCGCGTGACCGCACCAATTGTTACATAAGCAATCCCACGCCTTGCGGGAGAGTTCCTTGCTTTTACCAATAACCGTATAGGAAAATTTTATAAGAATGACGAAAATTTAACTTGCGTGACTTTTGAGATTATGTATTTTCGCGCCCATAATTATTACAACCATTATTCAATGACACAAGCAATCACATATTTCTGTACCGCTAACCGCAATGCCTTCCGCCGCGAAATGTCGCGACGACTCAGTATTGTACGACGTACGGTGCGTAGGGAGTGTGTGATGAAGTAATTGTGTTCAGGTGTTGTACACAAAATTTCAAAACCGCTTCCTGCTTAGTTGCTCGGAGCGGTTTTTTTTATGCTGTATGTTGATGGTGTGGTAGTAATAGAATGTTCTCACCCGCCGCAGGTGTTGCGTGCTGTTGCAGAACGTTCGGTGCGGTCAGGCGACAGCAAAGAATATTGTTTAACAAATCGGGAGTTTATATGGATACCATATCCAGAATTATTGCACGACGACGCGTAGTACGCTACTCTGAAATTATTATATCGAACATTATTATAACAAGCTATTATTAAAGGAAATCTTGATGAATACAACCACTCATGCACACCATATCACATTTACTATCTATAATGCTGGCGAACAGCACTTTGCGTATGCTGAAGAAATTTGCGAGGTAATTGCCGAATCCGCCAAACTGCGCGGCACCGGAATTGCCAAGCGCCATCCTGATTATATCCGTTCTAAAATGCGCGAGGGCAAAGCAGTAATTGCCCTTACCCACGATAACCGTTTTGCGGGCTTCTGTTATATAGAAACATGGGAGGACAAAAAGTATGTTGCAAATTCCGGACTTATTGTAGCACCGGAATTCCGCAAGCAACATCTTGCAAAACGTATTAAGAAAGCCGCGTTCGAGCTATCGCGCACAAAATTTCCAGAAGCTAAAATTTTTGGTATTACAACAAGTGCAGCTGTGTTAAAAATTAACAGCGATCTTGGATACCGTGCCGCACACTTTACCGAACTCACCGCCGACGACGCTTTTTGGAAGGGCTGCGAATCGTGCAACAACTTTGATATTCTTCAGCGTACTGAACGCAAGATGTGCTTGTGTACAGGCATGTTGTTCGACCCCGCAGAAGAAGCACGTAAAGCAGCAACAAACTTGGTAAGCATAGAGCTACCTACAGAACTTACTTTAGCGGAGGCGTAACATGTCGGTACAAAAGAAAGTACTGCTTGCCTTTAGTGGCGGGCTGGATACATCGTATTGTGTAAAATATCTAAGCGAAACTTGTGGTATGGAAGTTCACACCGCAATTGTAAACACGGGCGGATTTTCTGCACAAGAACTATCACAAATCGAAGAACGTGCCTACGCACTAGGCGCGGCTACGCACACAACTCTCGATGAAACCAAAGCACTCTACAACCAATGCCTGCGCTACCTTGTGTTTGGCAACGTGCTAAAGAACAACACTTATCCGCTTTCGGTAAGTGCAGAGCGTGTGTTTCAAGCACGTGCAATTGCACAGCTTGCTAAAACCATGAACGTAGATTGCGTTGCGCACGGAAGCACTGGCGCAGGCAACGACCAAGTTCGTTTTGATGTAGTATTCCACACGCTTATCCCCAATGTGGAAATCATCACCCCAATTCGCGATAACAAACTATCGCGCGAAGAAGAAATTGAATTTCTGAATTCATGCGGTGTAGAAGGCGATTGGACAAAAGCGTTGTACTCAATTAACCAAGGCATCTGGGGTACAACAATAGGTGGGAAAGAAACCCTAACTTCGCATTTGCCATTACCCGAAAAAGCATATCCAACGCGCGCAACCGCAACAGAAGAACGCGTTATAACGCTACACTTCGAACGTGGTGAGTTTGTTGGAATCAACGGTGAAATGTTAGCTCACCCAACCGAAGCAATTCAGGCACTTACAAAACTTGCAGACGAATTTGCAATTGGTCGCGATATGCACATTGGCGATACCATTATTGGTATAAAAGGTCGTGTTGCATTTACCGCAGGTGCACCACTACTTATTATTAAAGCGCATCACGCTCTTGAAAAACACACGCTAACAAAGTGGCAACTCAATCTTAAAGATCAACTCGCGCTATGGTACGGTCAGCTCTTGCACGAAGGACAATTTGCAGAGCCTGCTCTTCGCAGTATCGAGGCATTCTTTGAGCAATCGCAACAAACCGTACATGGCGAAGTACATGTTCGTCTTGCACCGTATCGTTTCAGTATCGAAGGCATTTCATCGCCCAACGATTTAATGAATTCCACCTTTGGCAAGTACGGCGAAATGAATAACACATGGAGCGGCAAAGATGTCGAGGGCTATTCACGCATTGCGGCTAATCAAGCACTTATTTACCACGCCGTAAACGGAGGCAATCATGATTCGCGTTAGCATAATTGGTGCATCGGGCTACACCGGCGGCGAGTTACTACGCATACTACTCAATCATCCACAATGCGAAGTAGTACATTGTTTCAGTTTGCACAATGCCGATAAAGCCGTAAGTGCAATACACACCGATCTACTCGGCGACACATCCTTACACTTTACAAATACCGTGTATCGCGATGCCGATGTGTACTTTCTGTGTTTGGGTCATGGTAAATCGCGAGAGTTTATAGCAGAAAACTCTTGGCTGCTCGATAAACACATCATTGATTTAAGCAACGAGTTCCGTCTCCATAAAGAAGGCAACACCTTTGTATATGGTTTGCCCGAGTTACACAAACAACAGATTGCACAATCTAAACACATAGCAAACCCAGGTTGTTTTGCCACAGCAATTCAACTTGCGTTGTTGCCACTTGCGCAGTCGAAACTTCTTACACAAGATATTCATGTAAGTGCCATCACCGGCTCAACAGGTGCTGGACAATCTCTTAGCGATACCGTACATTTCTCATGGAGAGCAAACAACATGCAAGTGTACAAGGCATTTGCGCATCAACACGTTCCGGAAATAGTTCAATCATTGAAACACTCACAACCCGCTTGGAACAACGCTCTGCGTTTTATTCCATACCGTGGCAACTTCACCCGTGGAATCATCGCATCCTGTTATACAGTATGTGCTTTATCAAACGAGGAAGTAACTGAGTTATACTTTTCTTATTACAGCGCACAACCTTTTGTACATGTAGTACAAGAGCAGCCAGACATTAAACAAGTTGTAAACACAAATAAGTGTTTGCTCCACGTAGAAAAACACGATGATGTAGTTCTCATAACAAGCGTACTCGATAACCTCATAAAAGGTGCATCAGGTCAGGCAGTACAGAACATGAATCTCATGTTTGGCATACCCGAGCAAACTGGTTTAATACTCAAAGCTTCTGTGTTTTGATTGTATTGTAAATGATTAGTTTAAACACAAAAGGAACAAAAGAAAACAAAAGATTCACAAAAGGAAGAGAGTCATGACTCAATATTATATCAACCGACTTGGATACGAGATTGTTGGGGCTGCAATCGAAGTTCATAATTCTTTAGGACCCGGACTTCTTGAGTCTGTCTATGAGAAGTGCTTAGCACATGATTTGCTTATTCGAGGTTATGATGTTAAACGGCAGATTCCTGTTCCCGGCAACTACAAGGGGCTTGAGTTTACAACTGAGTTCAGATTAGATCTGATTGTAAATGATGTAATTATTGTTGAGTTAAAAGCTGCAGAGACATGGAATAAGGTTTGGGAAGCGCAATTGCTTACATATCTTAAACTTATGAATCTACCTAAGGGCTTACTTATTAACTTTTTTGAACCTGTGCTCAAAGATGGAATGAAATCTTTTGTTACAGAAGCATACGCAAAACTCCCAAAAGAGTAACTAATGGCTTATGTGTCCCTTATGTGATTCTTATGTCTCTTTTGTGTTTAAAACATAATAAAAAACTACCATGAATAAATTCACTTCAATACAAGATGTTCCCAACCTGCAAGAGTTGTTAACAGTGGCACGCGATTGCAAACAACAACCCTTTGCAAACAAACACATCGGTACAAACAAAACACTCGGGCTGCTATTCTTTAATCCAAGCTTGCGCACACGCATGAGCACACAAAAAGCTGCGTACAATCTCGGCATGGATGTAATTGTTATGAACGTTGGTAGCGATTCATGGACGCTTGAAACACGTGACGGCGTAATCATGGATGGCTCTGCGACCGAGCACATCAAAGAAGCCGCAGCTGTGATGGGAGAGTATTGCGACATCCTTGGTCTGCGCACCTTTGCCGGCTTGGTAGATAAACAACTCGACTACTCCGAAGACGTTCTCGAGAAGTTTATTCGCTATAGTGGCAAACCGGTTATATCGCTCGAATCAGCTACACGCCATCCATTGCAATCACTTGCCGATGTATTTACTATAGAGGCACATAAAACTACCACGCGACCCAAAGTAGTTTTGACATGGGCACCGCACCCAAAGGCATTGCCACAAGCGGTTCCCAACTCATTTGCCGAGTGGGCAATTGCCATGAACTACAACGTGGTTATTGCACACCCCGTTGGCTATGAACTCAGTGGGGAGTTCACTCGTGGTGCGAGTATCACACACAATCAAGACGAGGCATTGCACAACGCAGACTTTGTGTATGCAAAAAACTGGAGCAGCTTCCACAACTACGGAACAATACTCTCACACGATAAAGGGTGGATGATAACAGCAGAGAAAATGTCATGCACCAACAACGCTAAATTTATGCATTGCCTTCCGGTGCGCCGAAACCAGATAGTATCAGACGCTGTACTCGATTCCCCCAACTCCATCGTCACCGAAGAAGCGGGCAATCGAGTAGTCTCCGCGCAAGCAGTACTCCGCACCATGATTGAAAGCTTAGCATGAACATAACCGTTATAAAAATTGGCGGCAATGTTGTGGATGATGCCAATGCACGTACCGAGTTTTATGCGCAACTTTCTGCAATTCGTAGTGCAGTGATTCTTGTGCATGGTGGCGGCAAAGTGGCTACAGAACTTAGTTCTAAGCTTGGCATCCCGACAACAATGATTGACGGTAGGCGCGTCACCGATGCTGAAACTCTTCGTGTTGTAACCATGGTGTACGCTGGTCTTATCAACAAGCAGCTTGTTGCTGAGTTGCAATCGCATGGCATAAACGCGCTTGGAATTACCGGAGCAGATGGCAACATACTTCGCGCCCACAAACGCACGCATGCACAACACGATTACGGTTTTGTTGGCGATATTGATTCTGTAAACACAGAACTACTTTCACAGTTAGTACAAGCGAATCTTTTACCAGTTATTGCTCCGCTTACGCACGACGGCTCCGGGCAATTGCTTAACACCAATGCCGACACCATTGCCGCACAGGTCGCATCAGCACTTGCACAAACGTTTACCGTGGATGTGATATACTGTTTTGAGAAACGTGGTGTGTTACGCAATGTAGAAGATGAATCAACGCTTATACCGTCGCTAACTCTCACAGAATATTCTGCACTTAAAGCCAATGGCGTTGTTGCACAAGGAATGATTCCAAAACTTGATAATGCCTTTGATGCAATAGCACGTGGTGTGCATAGCGTGCGAATAACAAAGTACACACATCTTGATGGCGGCACCTTGCTACATAAAGGAGAATCCGCATGACACCTGTTGAATTACTTCAATCAATGATTGCAACCGAATCGTTCTCCCGCAACG
Source organism: Bacteroidota bacterium (assembly GCA_019695345.1). GTDB lineage: Bacteria > Bacteroidota > Ignavibacteria > Kapaibacteriales > NICIL-2 > JAIBAE01. The sequence continues at coordinate 12,677 of JAIBAE010000033.1, forward strand.
AGGGAGCTGTTGCCGAGATTGTGCAACAGTATCTTGAAAGCAATGGCGTTGAGTGTAATCGTTTGCTTTATAATGTGTGGTGTGTAAATAAATATTATGATTCATCGAAGCCCACGTTATTACTCAACTCACACATAGATACAGTTAAGCCAAACAACGATTGGACGCGCAATCCATTTGAAGCAACTATCGAGGATGGGATTCTCTATGGATTGGGTAGCAATGATGCGGGTGGATGTGTTGTATCCTTGGTGCAAACGTTTATCAACTTCAACAACCGAAGTGATCTTGCGTTTAACCTTGTTCTTGCTGTTACAGCAGAAGAAGAAATAAGCGGTGAGAACGGCATTGTTGCTGTGGTTCCAGCGCTGCCACACATTGATTGCGCAATCGTTGGCGAACCAACCGAAATGCAACTTGCTATTGCCGAAAAAGGATTGATGGTGTTGCGTTGCACGGCGCAAGGTAAGTCGGGTCATGCTGCGCGGAACGAAGGAGTGAATGCAATTGATATTGCGATGCAGGATATTCAGTGGTTTCATTCGTACAAGTTTGATAGAACAAGCGATTACCTTGGCGATGTAAAAATGACGGTAACAATCATAAACGCAGGAACGCAACACAACGTTGTTCCTGATAGATGCGATTTTACTGTTGATGTTCGCACAACCGATGCTTATACTAACGAGGAAACACTTGCTATCATCACAAACAACATACGAAGCACGGTGGCGGATGTGTCGCGGCGTTTAGAGCCCTCTCGTATAGAACGCTCGCACCCGCTTGCGTTAGCAGCAACTACCATTGGTATGAATCCATACGGCTCGCCAACACTATCAGACCAAGCATTGTTGCGGGTTCCGAGTGTAAAGATTGGTCCGGGTTCGTCGTCACGTTCGCATACAGCCAACGAGTTTATCTACGTTCACGAAATTGAGCATGGCATTGCGCGCTACTGCGAGTTGTTAGAATGTTTTAATACCATTTTGAAAGAAAAGAATGAAACTTTGGGATAAGGGAATTTCTACCAACGCGTTGATTGAGGATTTTACCGTTGGGCGCGACCGCGAGTTTGATATGCTGCTTGCTAAACATGATGTGCGTGGTTCTATTGCACATGCTACCATGCTTGCCGAGGTTGGTATTCTTACTACCGATGAAGGCAATGCGTTGGTGCAGGAGTTGCACACCATTGAACGCGAAATAGAGAATGGTGAGTTTGCTATTGCACCCGAGATGGAAGATGTGCACTCGCAAGTGGAGTACCTGCTAACGCTGCGTCTTGGCGAGATTGGTAAAAAAATTCACACTGGGCGTTCGCGTAACGATCAAGTTCTTGTGGATATGAAGCTGTTCATGCGCGAAGAACTTTGTAATGTACGCGATTCTGTTTCTACGTTGTTTGCTACGTTGCTTACTTTGGCAGAGCAGCACAAAGAACAGTTGCTTCCGGGCTACACACATTTTCAGATTGCAATGCCAAGCTCGTTTGGGTTGTGGTTTAGCGCGTATGCCGAGTCACTTACTGACGATATGGAATTGATTGTTGCGGCGCATAATGTGGTGAATAAAAATCCGCTTGGGTCTGCTGCGGGCTATGGTTCTTCCTTTCCGCTTAACAGAACGCGCACAACGGAACTTCTTGGTTTTAGTGCAATGAATGTTAGCTCGGTGTATGCACAAATGACGCGAGGGAAATCCGAACGGGTTGTTGCTACGGCACTTGCATCTGTTGCGGGCACTCTTAGTAAACTTGCGTACGATGTTTGTTTATACACCTCGCAGAACTTAGCTTTTGTGCGCCTTCCGGCGGAGTTCACAACGGGAAGTAGTATTATGCCACACAAACAAAACCCCGACATTTTTGAACTTATTCGCGCAAAGTGTAACCGCTTGCAAGCGTTGCCTAATGATATACTTCTTGTAACCAACAACCTGCCTTCGGGCTATCATCGCGACTTTCAGATTCTTAAAGAGCTTGTATTTCCTGCTTTTACCGAGTTGCAGCAATGTTTGCAATTGGCTACGCTTGTTCTTCCGCAGTTGCAGGTTACGCCCAACATCATGAGCAACAATTTGTACGCCTATTGCTTTAGTGTTGATGCCGTTAATCAGCTTGTTCAGCAAAGTGTTTCCTTCCGCGATGCGTATAAACAAATTGGCGAGAGTATTCAGCGTGGCGATTTCACTGTGCCCGAACACCTTACCCACACGCACGAAGGAAGCATTGGCAACTTGCGTTTGGATTTGATTCAACAACAAATGCAAAAAGTACTTTCATCTATGTAGGTTCTGCTACCGCAGACCGCACCAGATGTTGTGCTGTACTAATCCTTACGTTGCGGGAGTGTAGCATAAGTGAAATATGGTATCTTAATGCGACAGTTAGACTAATTAAAGGACATCATTAACATTTAATCTTTAAAGTTATCGTTGATGTAGTCATCTAGTTTATTTTCACCGGTGAGCTTGATAAGTTCTTCCATTCCTTTGCTCTTTTTAATATTAATACCCTTTTGATAGACTTTCATCATAGAAAGTAATGCCGCCTTCGTAGCTAAGTGTGGGGTTGCATTAGATTTATTTTCCAAATAAAATCTAGCATAACTTGCCATATATAATGCCAACAACTCGGCATTGTCCCTATATAAATCACCATGTCTTTCTGTTATAACTATGTTAACATTAGGACTTCCAGAAATCCATGTAATTATATATAGATTGACTTCCTTTCTTGTAGTAACTTCTTTATCGAGATCCGTTTCTTCAAGCCATTTCGCGGCACGGATAATTGTTGGCTCTTGTTTGGCATAGTCTTCCACAGTTTTATAGACTATGTTTTTAGGTGTATCAAAAGTAGTTTGCGAATAAATAACCGCTGCTGAAAATAAAAGTGTTGTAATAGCAAGCAAGAGAACAATCTTTTTCATTTGATTATCCAAATAAATAGAAAAATTAATACAGTTATTCTTGAAAATACGACAAGACTACTTCTAAAACAACTGCGAAGTGTTTCAAATCTTGTTTCTGAGCAGGTACTTCTCTCTCCCGCAAGTGGTTGGTATGGGCTAACAGTAAGGCGCGGGGCGGTCAGGCGATAGCAAAGTAATTACACCTCACTCAAAATTTATTTTCTTGGGGTGGGGCGTGGGTTGTATTTTCCCGTATTGTGTTCCATTGATTTTTGTGTTGTTATGACGATGTCCATAGAAGAAATTGCGGTGAAACTGAAAAATGCAGCGACATTTATTGGTAAGCGCGTGGTAAACCGCGAAGAAGTTATTGAACAGGCATTCTGTGCGTTGCTAACAGGCGAACACTTGCTTCTGCAAAGCCGTACCGGTGTTGGTAAAACGTTGCTTGCCGAGCAAATCTTTGGGATGTTTACGGGTGCAAATATCTTCCGCGTACAGGCAAGTAAAGAGCAACAACCCGATACTTACTTTGGCGGTTTGGATATTGAGCAACTGAAAACCGGAATGATAACCCACAACACTACGGGCTCGTTGGTGGAAAGTGAGTTTGGATTTATAGATGAGATTTTTGATGCCAACGATTTTACCTTACGTGCGTTGCTATCGTTATTAAACGAGCGCAGGTTGATTCGTGGTGTGCAGAACGTGGAAGCAAAAGTACACACCGTGATTGCCGCTACAAACTACCTTCGTGTTAGCGAAGTTACCGAGGCATTGTTGGATAGGTTTATGTACAAAGCACTTATCCTGCCCGATAAGGAACCATACAACCAATTTAAAATTGCCCAGAAATACTTAATGCACGGCGGCAGAACAATAGAACCACCGGCAAAAATTCCGTTCAGCGAGTTATCGGAAATGAACCGCATAATAACGGGACACGATACGGGGTATCATATCATCATGAAACCCGAAGATTTATACTTCACCAATTTGGTAATACGTCACTTCGAGTTTTTGCGCAACCGCAGTTTACGGGAATCGCACAAGGGGCAAAGCACGGCTCACTACAACGACTTTTATATCTCGCCGCGTACGCAGGCAAAATCGTTAGACCTGTTACGCGCCTTGGCACTACTGCGCGGCAGAACCTACGTAACACACGAAGACATCAGCAAACTGTATTTCATCTTTGCAACCGTTGGCGTACCCGAAGAAGTTGCCTTGTACAAAAAGGCATTCCAAACCGTACAGAACACTATGGTGTCATCCAACGGGTTCGACCAAATTGCAACACTCCTTGCATTCGAAACACTCTTGCAACACGTCCGCGAAGACCGCAGTTTGTTAGACCAACCGCTGGGCGAGTTAACCCAAACACCACTACGCCGCAACTTTATAGAATGGTTTAAGGAAACCTTTGGCGGGGTTGATAAAACCGTAGCGCAAAACCGCCGCTCGCTTGAGCAGTTTATCTCGGAGTTTGTACCCGCGTGCGATGAAGTACGCGAGCTAAAAGTTTCCGTAGAACAACTCATGACCAAAGTATTCCAGGAAATAGAACGCGAGCAAGCCCGCGCCGAGGAACGTAAACAACAAAAAGAAGGACAAGCAACACAACAATAGCGTTTGTAATTCTGTATATGCTACCGCAAACCGCACCAAGTAACTATGTATTATACAGCGTCCGCTTGCGGGAAAGAAGCATCTGCACAACAACAACGGCTATCGTGATGGGAAGTGATTGCTCTATCTTGCTGAATACCAAATGCACGTATGATTAAATGTAGTCTCATACTATTGTTTTGTGCGGTTGTTGTGCTACACGCACAACCATACGATGCTACATTTCGTATTGCACTATCTTCCAGAATAGACACAACAAACACCGAGGTTCATAACGTACTAACAACATGGATGAACTACTTGCGCTCACGTCCGGACTCGTTATACAACAACCCGTATTGGGTGCAATCCGAGCGTCAGCAATTACCGGAGTTCGACTTAACCCGCAACTGGATATTTCAATCGCCCGATATGTTGCGGCGTTACCAACCAACAATACTCAGTGTAGAAAACGAAGGCGCATTGCGGTGTATCCGCACCATGTTTACGTATGCCGATAACAACGGCGTAGCGCCACTTGCATTCCACCGAGTGTATGCCGAGCAACATTCGGGTCAGTGGTACCTTAAAGGTGCGTGGAGTGTGCTAACCCAAAACTGGAATCGAACTACATTTGGCAAAATAACATATGTGTATTCCGGCAAAAATACATTTAGCACAACATTAGCACGTGGCGCATCCCGTTGGTGCGATTCACTTGCTTCGGCATTTGAACTTAATCTTTCCGAATCGACAGTATTTGTGTGCGAGAACCGCGATGAACTTGCACGAGTGTTGGGGTTAGATTACTTTATTGCGCCGCCGCATGGAATAACCTATCAGGAAAACGCCATGATGTTTTCGGGGCTGGGAACTCCGTGGCATCCGCACGAGTTAGCACACCTTGTGTTTGCGCAATACAGCACAACGCATGTATTACTTAAAGAGGGAATAGCAACGTGGGTGGGTGGCTCGCTTGGCGATAGCTACCCGGCGTTGGTACAACAGTTTATTAAGAAGTATAGCGAAACACCGTTTCGTATTCAGGATGTACTTAACAAGTCGGTAGAAGAAAGCCAAACGTTTTATACTATTGGGGCGGTGTTGTGTAATGCCGTGTACGATATTGGCGGTGCCGAATCAGTTCGCTTGTTGTTGTCGGCACCTGCAACCGATGGCGGGTTGTTTGCAACGGTATCGCGCTTGTTAAACATTCAACCCGATAAACTCAATGATTATGTAATGCGTAAAGCAAAACAATACTCGGCTAACAGGCACGAGTAACCTAACTACGCACATCACGGTTAAGGCAATGTGTTGTAGCAAAGGTTCTTTCCCGCAGATAGAGAATTTTTATTGCACATGGCTTGGGGCGGCAATGCGCAAGCAAAATGTTAACACTTGTATTATAAAACTGTTTGCGATGTTTGCATGTTACTAGTAAATGTTTACTATTGATTTATGTTTCTACGGACCTGTGTATGTATACTTGTGATAATCCGATGTGCTGCGTTTGCGCAGGACGTGCAGGACACTACGTGGTATGGTTCGTTGCCTAATCCCGATTCGCTTGATATTACAGGCGATTTTGTGAAGTCGTATTCTACCGGTTGGTTTCCTCAACCATTCAAGGCGCGCAGTACCGGAGTTATTGCTACAACAAATTTTTATGAATGGGATAGAGCGAACAACATTCGTTCTGCATCGTTTAAGCCAACCAAATATGCCTTTAGTGCCGCCAACCCTTTTACGGGCGATGAAGATGAAATTAAGAAACCTAATTCCGATAAACCCGAAGACGACAAGTTTACAAGCGAAGGATATAGTTCAATAGGATTGTACTACGCCTACAACGTCCCGTTTCTTTCGTGTGTGCTGCGTGGGGCTGCTGTATGGGAGGCGTCGCGAACGCGTTTGTACTCGTTGGATACCTCGCGTAGTTTTCTTGCCTTAAATGGCGCACCGCAACCGTTCAGAGAAGTATCGGTTCTGTTTTCCAATCAGCATTTTATTAATCTGCAAGCAGGGTTGGCTATTCCGGTATATGGCGTGTTTGCCGAAACCGAGGTGATGACTATTTCATCGTATTATTATATTTATGGCGGTGTTCAAGCCGCAGGCAGAATACTGAGCGAGAATACACAGTACGTGCAAATAGCCGATGCAAAGGATAGAATACGATTCCCTAACGGACGTGATACCGTTACGGTAATGAACACAATTCCCTTGCAAACAGGCAATACCTTTCGTTTTAATGCCGATGTTGCTTTGGGGTGGCGTTTAGGGTGGCGCGGCGTTCTTAATTTTTCCGTAGAGTGGTATGCAACTATTCCGTTAAATGGCGTGGTTTCCGATGCCGATTGGCGACAATACCGCTTCGGGATGCGCACAACTCTTGGGTACGAGCGTAATTAACATTCAATGTTGGTTATAGCCCACCACAGCCGAAGCAAACCTTACTGCGCGGCAACCCGGTCCGCTCCAACCGTTACAGCATCGCAACAAGAGTTAATTACAGTAAATAGCTTTGGAAACTGTTTAAGTTTTAAATCGAAATGGTTTTCGATGTATTTTCTGCTCTGCAACGTAAAGATTGTCATTCCCGAAAACGCTGAATAAGCGTTTATCGGGAATCCATAAAATTCTCATTCAGTATAATGGATACCCGATTTCTCGGGTATGACAGTTCCTTAATAATTCTTAAATGGTTTCTTATATACAAATCACATACGTCAAGCACCGTCACAATCACTATAATCGTACATGGTTCGTTATGTTGATGGCAAGTAACTATGTGCTCTTTCCTGTTACTATACCTGTGCAGTATTGATGTTAAACGTTAAGTTCAGCCGTATTGAGGATTTATTAGATTTTTTGCCAACCAAAGAACGGCAATTAATAGAACAATTACGCGAGCTTGTATTTGAGAATATACCCGATGTAACCGAGCGGCTATCGTATAGCGTTCCGTATTACAAACGGAACAAGGATATCTGTTTTATTTGGCCGGCTTCGGTGTTATGGGGTAAAAATAAATCGCACAAGGGTGTGCGGTTTGGTTTCACCCGCGGGCATTTGTTAACCGATGAGGCCGCTTATCTGGAACGCGGAACACGTAAACAGGTATTTTGGAAAGACTTTGCCAAACTAACCAAACCCGATATTGAAACACTACGGCAATATTTGCTTGAGGCTGTTTTAATTGATGAATCCGGTACAACAATGTAAAAGGTCGGGCAGGTTTTGCCGATAATCATTTTATCAATTCTTGTATTTGCGGTATGTTCGCGGATACTTTGCATGATGCAGTAGTAATTACCATGGAGTTTTGTGGAACAGAATAACGAAGAAAGAAACGAGCAAGCTAACACCGGAAATGAGCATTCCGGTGAAACAAGGCAACGAAATCACCACCGAAGAGATAAATATCGGGGGAACCGCAGACCGCATCATCGCGGAAATGGTAACGAGCGGGCGCAAACGGAATCTGATGCCAATGCATCAGCAGAGAACACTCAGGAAACCCCGCAGCGTCCGCCACAGCGTGAACGTAACCGCCCTTCTGAACAAAGAAACGAACCACGCGGAGAGCGCGGACCGTCCTCGATAAGTGTAGTGATACCCATGTTAAACGAGGAAGAATCGCTACCCGAGTTGATTGACCAGTTAGAGAAGGTATTGGAAAAGGCGTCTCGCGGCAGATATGAAGTTTTGTTTATAGATGATGGTTCTACCGATAGCTCGTTTGACATTGTTCGGCGTTATAACAGAAAAAACAGCAGAATTCATGGTATAAGATTCAGAAGAAACTACGGGAAATCGGCAGCGTTATCGGTAGCGTTTGCTGCTGCCAAGAACGACGTAGTAATAACTATGGATGCCGATTTACAAGACGACCCTAACGAAATCCCAAATCTGTTGGCAAAAATCCAAGAAGGGTTTGATTTGGTTTCCGGGTGGAAAAAGAAAAGAAACGACCCCTTAGAAAAGCGTTTACCATCGAAGTTTTTCAATTTTGTAACATCAACGGTTAGTGGTATTAAACTTCACGATTTTAACTGCGGCTTAAAAGCATACCGCAAAGATGTAGTGAAAACAGTGCAGGTATATGGCGAAATGCACCGGTATATTCCGGCATTAGCCCATTGGGAAGGTTTTAAGGTTACCGAGATTCCCGTTCAGCACCACGCCCGTAAGTATGGGTATTCTAAGTTTGGCTTTAGCAGGTATATGAAAGGATTCTTAGACCTACTTACCGTGGTATTCACCACGCGCTTTATCAAACGTCCGTTACACTTGTTTGGAACTTTAGGTGCATTCTTTGCTATTGTAGGGTTTAGTGTAGATTTATACTTAAGTTACGAATGGGCATTTAATAATGTTCCGTTAAGTAACAGACCGTTAACATTGGCGGGCGTTGCACTTATAATAGTAGGTGTTCAGTTGATTTCTATGGGATTAATTGGCGAAATGATTGTGAAGAATTCCCTTTCTAATGCCGAATACACTGTTAAAGAAAAATTCTGATACGGTGTGTTGCATGCTACTGTTCTTTCCCGCCCTTTGGGGATAGTATAAAGATAAGGTTCGGTTCGGTGCGGTCTGGCGATAGCAGAGCATACCGAATTATTTTTTGAAGCATGAAATACGTAAATATGGAAGAGCGTATTTGTATATTGCACCTAAGGATTTTTTGGGGATTACATGACATTGAATAATATACTTCGGTATTATATCCTAATTGTTGGATTAGGTATTGGTATTCTTGGGCAGGCACAGGATGTGTTAGCCCAGAGTGGGCGGCGTACAAATGAATTAACACCCTACGAAATAGGTTATACTGCCACTTTTCTGATGGGAAATAATGCCGCCAAAGGATTAATTGTTGTACCAGATGAGAACCATGTAGGTAATGTAACGGGCTCGAATATTGTTGGCGGACAATCTACTATTAGTGCAAGAATGAATTTTGAGGTTGGTTCTTCCAGAAAGCTTATAATACCATTAGGTGTTGATGTGATGTTTTTCAGAGGGTTACAACGATTAGAAACATCCACAGATTTAGGACGTGCATCAGTTGATATTAACATCACTTCAATTGTTGCCGGTTTGCAATACCGCTTTGTTGATTTACCATTATCGGATGCGTTTTTGTATGGCGGAGTTGAGGCACGCGGTTCGTTTTGTGGGGGTCCGCATTTTGTGTATGCAGTTGAAGATAAGATAACGCATCAACCATTACCGGAATACAGTTTGGATTCTACATTAAAAGAAAGTGTATTCCGCTTTGGCGGTGCTGCACGGGTTGGAGTACAAGGTATTCTTTCCGACCCTTTGCGTATTAATATCAGTTATGCCTACGGAGCAATAAATCTCATTGGTCGTGATTTACGGGCAACCGCAAAAGACAGAAGAGGAGAGTTATTAACACCATCTACACTAAACGAAACCTCCGAATCGGTGGTGTTCTTTTCACAGTTTAGTTTAATGCTTCAGTATAGATTTTAAGGAATATGCCGGATAGTAGGGATGTCGTTACATTTACCAACATATCGAACTGATTGTTTACATTTCCGGGGTGACATACCGTGTGCTCCACACAAGCAGCACGGTATTCACTGCGCGGAGTGTGAGCATTATTCCCAACAAACCGGTTCTATACTTATTGTTAAGTTAGGGGCAATAGGTGATGTTATAAGAACAACTCCCTTATTGCATAAACTACGCAAAGAATATCCCACAAAGTCAATTGTATGGCTTACGTATTCACCTGACGTTTTACCGGATGTTGTACACCGTCCGTTGATGTTCTCAACAGAAAGCATTGTTACCTTACAAGCAACACGGTTCGACCTTTTGATAAACTTAGATAAAGACCCCCATGCATGTGCTCTGGCATCAACAATTCCGGCAGATGAGAAAATGGGCTTTATTCTTGAAGACGGTAAACCAGCACCTGTAAATGCCAATGCCGAGCATAAGTTTCTTACCGGATTGTTTGATGATGTAAACAAAGCAAATACAAAATCGTATGTAGAAGAGATTTTTGAAATATGTGGGTGGATATTTTCCGGCGAGGAGTACATGATTGCAACTCCCGCCGTAAATAACTTTCACTCCTTACGCAACGGACAGTTAGTTGTGGGGCTTAACACGGGTTGTGGAGAGCGCTGGACTTCCCGCCGGTGGAGTGATGCACAATGGGAAGAACTTATTGCATTGCTTAAACAAAACGGGTATTCACCATTATTACTTGGTGGGAAACAAGAGCATGCGTTAAATACGACTCTTGCACATGCAACTGGCGCACAATATCACGGCTACTTTCCGTTACAGGAATTTATTGCTCAGGTTGATTCTTGCGATTGTGTAGTTACGGCAGTTACAATGGGATTCCACATAGCTGTTGGTTTACATAAACCTGTTGTGTTAATGAATAACATTTTCAACCCCAACGAGTTTGAATTATATGGGCGTGGTGAGATTGTTCAGCCCGAGAAACAATGCCACTGTTTTTTCCGTGGTACCTGCATTAACAAAGAATACCAGTGTATGGATTCTCTTTACCCACACGCAATATTTACCGCAGTAGAACGCTCGCTTACACACAAAAAACAAATGCAAGAATAACGTATCTTTGTTTACATGTGCAGTATGTTTGCAAGAAATAGTCATGACCTCTACACCATTTTTCACCATACCGGAACAACCTGTGTCAACCGCTCTCAGCGAGCGTGAGGAACTGATTTTACGTACTATTATCCAAGGGTACGTGTTAACTGCAAACCCTGTCGGCTCTGCTGTGTTAGCCAATATGTTGGAAGATACTGTTAAACTTTCTTCGGCTACCATACGTAACGTGATGGCACACCTGGAAGAATTAGGATACATCACGCACCCACACACAAGTGCCGGACGCATCCCTACCGATAAAGGCTACCGTTTGTATGTAAATACGTTAACCCAGCAACAAATTTCGGCATCGGGTAACGAGGCACAGGCAATACACCAACTCGCACAAGCACATAAAGAAAGCGCACTGCGCGATGCCTCGAAGATACTTGGAGTTTTATCGCATGTATTGGGTGTTGTACAAATCCCGCAAGTGGGCGATTTACTTATCCAAAAGTTAGACCTTATTGCACTATCTTCCATGCGGATATTGGTGGTTATTGCATTCGATTCGGATGTAGTACGAACCATAACATTAGAAGCCTCGTTTACTATCGACCACACTCGCCTTGATGACATTGCACGTTTTATAAACGAACGCATCAGTGGTAAAACATTGCGCTACGTTCGCGAACACTTTGCAAACATTATTCAAGATTCTACGCTAACCTTGCGCAACGATACAGAGAGTCCGCTCCTACGTTTGTTTATCGATTCGGTTGATATGCTGTTTGCCCAACATTCCTCCGAGCGGGTGCATGTTGCCGGAGCACAACATCTGCTACAACAACCGGAATTTGGCTCGCCCGAAAAAATGCGCGGCGTTATTGAGTTAATAGAAAACGAAGATGTAATCATCCACTTGTTAGAACAAACCGATGTTCCCGATGGTAGCGTACATGTATCTATTGGGCATGAGTTAAATAATCAATCGCTCGATGATTACAGTTTGGTAAGTGCACAATATACTATTGCGGGCGCACGCTGTTCGGTTGGATTAATCGGTCCCAAGCGCATGAACTACGCAAAAATGATTGCCCTTGTTGGGAATGTAGCCGGAATATTATCAACAAAAGAATAATCTTTCCCGCCTCTGCCGAAGCAACCGCGCCAGCGCGCAAACCCGGTGCGAGCCGCACAACCTGCTTCGCAGAATAATTACGAATAACGGATTACGTACTCGTCTCATACACTCAAACTCTACTGTCATTCTGTGGGCAACACGAAAAATCTGTATAACCGAAGATGCGTCACTCCATTCATCATGACAGCTACAACGTTCCGGTTTGTCATTCAGGGCAACACGAAGAATCTCTCTGATTGTTAGGTATGTTACAGAAACTTGTCATCACTCAATTCATGGGCAAAATATTTATTCGCCACTACGTACGGTAATGTCTGAAAATCCTTAATCCGTAATTGATTAAAGCGCCGCTGCAACGGTTGGAGCGGACCGGGTTGCCGCGCACGCAGACTGCTACGGCAAAGGCGGGGAACAGCATATTTATTACTATTCCCTACATACTGTAGTATGATAATTGCACATTGGTATACTGCACTACCGAAGCAGACATTTACCAACCTGGGCGTGACTATTACGGTGTTTCTATTTTGATTTCTACACAACGAGAGTAGAAACGTCCTTCGGGTATATTAAAGTCGAACAAATCGCGCGAACCAACTGCCTGCACTGTTGCCGATGTAGCTTTAAGCGCCTTTGCAGTATTTGTTGCCCGCTCTTGCGATAACTCACGGTTTGTTTGTGCATCGCCAAGATGGTCGGTATATCCGGTAATTTGTATAACCGAGCCGGATGTAATTTTTGCCGCTATTGAATTTAACTGCGTGGAATAAGAATCATTTATTTCCGTTTCCTTTGCATTTGGGAACAGCAAACTTGATATGGTTATTTGTTTATCCGGTAGTTGCTGAGATTGCTTTTTGTCTTTAGTAATTCCTTCGGCCGGGATTTCGAGATTTGCGGTAACGGATTTCCCTTCTGTGTTACGCACATCTAATTGTACAACAACAGGTTGGTTGTTTTGCAAAAGTTGTTGCATTTTTGATTGCATATTCCACACAATTGGTTTGGGCATTGTGCGCCCTTCGTTTTTATGAAGTTCGTTGTTACTTTTTGTTGCAGTTAAGCTCCAACTTGCAACAGGTGAACGCCCTTGTACGGTTGGGGTAACTGTAATTGCAGATGGGGTTACAATACCAACAATCTGAGTTGTAGTAACAGGCACAAGAAGTTCAGTATCGTCGGTAGTAATTTCAACTCTGCGGTTTTCTTCTGCGCCATCGGGGGTTTGTGAGTTTGACGGAACTTGTGGCAAACTGCGTGACTGAACTATTATACGCTTGTCTTCAATTCCCCATACATCCATTATATACTTCTTAACAGCCATTGCCCGTTCTTTGGAAAGCTTGGTTTTTCCGAATTCATCGCGCACATCTTGGTTACATCCGGTTAAGGTAATTTTTGTTTTTGGGCTTGCTTTCATTCTACTGCCAATCACGTTAAGCAACTGCTGATACACCTCTAACCTATTTAGTGTATTGATTTGTTGTTCGTTAAATGTAGTTGCATCGGTTGTTGATAGCCGCTTGTAGCGAGCAGGCAATTCGGCTGAGTTCTCGCCAAAGAAAACGTACGGCAGTAAAGGAATGATGGTAGTTGTATTCAACTCTTCTGCCATTATTTTATTAACCGGAATCTGGTTGCCATTGTTATCGGTATATGTTGCCCGAACATTTGCTTTAAATTCTAACGTTGAAGGCGGGACATATAACGTATCGGTGCGTTTGTAGATAGCCGTAACAAACAAGGTGTCGGTTGTTCGTAAGGAGTCGTACGTCCAAGCTCCTTTACCGTTAATAATTGTTTGATAGGCAATGGAAGGACTCTCGATTGTTGTTGTATCTATATGGCGGACTTTTTCTAATGTTACTTCGGGGTCGTCTACAAACGACTCTCCATATTTAACAGCAACACCTAACCGTATAGTGTTCACCGTCCAAGATAGCGCAACCGAGCGAGATAGTAAATCGGTAGCACCTACCTCGTACCAGAGTTCGGGTGATATAATGATTCCCTTCTTTTCTTTAGCCAATAAATCATACGCTGCGCCAAACAAAATTGACACCTGCGATGAATTATAGCGTGAAAGTGTACCACTGAATACATTTCGTACTCGCGTAGTATTGCCTTGTTCATCTACAAAGGCACCGGTTGGTGAAGTTACGTTTTCCGATTGCGTATAGTTTGTTGAAAGAATATATGAATACCGTGCCCCGGAGAATAGTTGCAAGTTTTTGAATAGTCTTATACCAAACAATGGTTCTATACCAACAGCAGATACTTTGGTATCTAAGCGATACTCGAACTGTGCACTGTTATTTAACGATGGTAATGTTTCAGCACGACGTAACTCTGCGTTGGTTGTGGTATAGACGCCACGTACATCGGCAAAGAAAAAGTGTCCGATTTGAAATTCAGCCAACGCACCTACAACAAAGCCGCCGCCGCTTCCGCCTTCAAAGCCGGGATTACAACTAAACGTTTCCGGAACGTATAATAAACGTGCATCATGGGAATTGCTGGTATATCCACCAAACAATCCGAACCGTGGCGTGTATTGACGAGGTTGTACTGCTACACGATTTTGTGCATTCACGGTTTGCAGCATACAACATACAGATAACACACTCATTACAATAACACAATAAGCCCTACATAAAGTAGTTATCTGCGATAAAGGTGCGATAACAGTTGAAGGTTCTGTCCCGCAATTCGATGGGTTTTGTTGTTGATGTAATGACCGGTGCGGTTTGCGCAGCATAATAGTATCCATTCTAATCGTTCTCATTTTACCACCTCCATCCGTAAGCTTGACTTTTGTGTTGCAGTTTGGAGCACAAGCCAGTAGCTGCCCGTAATCACATTCTCGGTAGTAAAAATATAATTGTATTTTCCTGCTTTCAGGTCAGAGTCCACTAACCGTTGAATAGTATTTCCGAATATATCGGTAAGCAGAAGTGTGGTTTGCCCGTCTTCGGATGTTTCGAATTCGATTGTGGTACCGCCATCGGTTACCGGATGAGGTCGTGTTAGAAACAACTGCGTTGCGGCAAAGGGGTCGAACAACCGCGTGCCACCTTGCGTACATAAACCATACACATTAAACACTCCATTATATACAGTAAGTGTAGCATCTCCGCCAACTGCTTGGGCACTATCTATATATACTTTGGTAAGAACACTATCGCCAAGCATCACTTTAAATTTCATTGTTCCCAACACCTCGGTTTTAGGATTACGGTCTGCAATGTTGTAGCTAAACGGGATGATACGATACTTCCCTTGCACAACTCCTGGTGGTGTGGAATCGGCAGGTGCAAGCATAGTTGCATTATACCATAGATAGCCCTTGATGGCAGTAATACCTACTTGTTCCAGATTAACAGGATTGCGCAAGTAAATAGGGATATTAATAGTATTCCCTACCCTGCCGGATGTATTCCCTACATCAAGTGTAGCCAATGCACCCGATACATACGAAGTAATAATAAACTCATCTTCTTTACCGCAATCGGCTGATATTTTTCCGCGGACTGTAACAGTATCTTTTTTTGTAGGCGTGTATTGTACTGCAAGTTTGTATGTGGCATTAGGTTTTATTGTAAATGGCACTTGTGCATTTACAAATGTAAACGGTGCAATACTTGGTAATGAGGTTACCGTAATGGTACGAAGAGAAGTGTTGCGAATTTCGAATGAATCGGTTTTGGTTGTGTTCAGCAATGTAAGCATTGTCAGATTAGCAGCGTCGAACTTTGGTTCGATAACTGCGCCGGTTACACCTACATTTACTTTTGTGTTACACAGAGCATTGATAACAGATATCTGGAACGAGAACACGCCTTCGGTTGTACGTGGTGCCAGTGTAAGGTGAATTGTATCCTGCTTATTACCTGTAATTGTTTGCGGAGACATTGGCAGGATATTACTACTTTGAAACGCAACGATCACATTTTCTGTTCCATTATTTTTTATAACAATGGGTATATCTGTTGGTTGATTATAACATACTGTATCTAACTGTAATGTTTGGGTAATGACATCTAACACAATTGGAACTTTTTTAGCAGTTAGTACAAGTGATACCTGAGGCACTGTTGAGTTGTTATGTACAATTGCTGTTGTTGTATATGTTCCATTTGTTGTTGTTGTAAAGCGCACTGCAACAGACTTTGTTTCAGAAGGTGAAATTGTTAACGAAGCGAATGTAGTAAGCAATGCAAAGTTACTTTGGTTGCCACCTTGAAATGTAATATCAGAAACTGTTAGGTCGCTGCTTCCGGTATTTGTAATACGAATGGAGTCTACAGTAGTATCGGAACACCCTGCCGATAAAAACTCAGGAGCAGTTGCTTCACATACCGGTCCAGAGAATACACCTTGTCCGTACAATGATACAATGGTAGCAATATCATTTGCATTTGTTTGGATAACTAATCTTCCGCTTGTACGACCTACAACTGAGGGCTTAAATCGCACATCTATGTTCTTAACACTATTTGGTTGCAGTGTAATTTGTCCGGATGCATTCAACACCATAAAATCATTACTATTGGGCAACTCATTCTGAATACTCTGTATTACTACTGGCAACAAACTGATGTTTTTTAATGAAAGTACTTCAATAGAGTCTTTTTGTTCTCCAAGTTTAACTGCACCCATATTAATCGTTTTAACTTCGGATAAAAATGTTGCGGCAATTCCGTTACCTTGAACTAACGAAGTCTGTGTAAAGTCACCCGACCGAACAGATAATGTTGCCGTATATTTTTTAACCATCGTTGGGTGAAAAAGTATTTCAACACTTAGACTTTTTCCGGGCATGATTGTATAAGGAACCTGAGCAGATGCAATACTAATATCAGAGGAGTTATTGGTCAGTTCAATAGAAGTAACTTCTACTGGTAAAACACCATTGTTAGTTATAGCCGCATTTATCACCGAGTCTCTTGTTGTTTCTATTTGTGTATCTGCAAATGTTATCTCTTTTACTGTTAATTTTGTCTCTGAGATATCCCACATCGCATCTGAAACATCTTGTTGTATTGGTGGCGCATTATTTTTCCATATGCGTGCGGTGTAATCGTACGATGTTGAAAGTAGTAATGAGGCATCACCCGATATACTGAGAGCCGTAATATTATTTTCATGTCCCTTATATGTACGTTGCAACGTACCGGAAGGAAGATTAAATGTTTGGGCTGCATTACCGTTAGCAACTCCTGCCAACACTGCATTATTCTTTGCAAACACAGCATTAATAAATGGTACTTTTGTTGGCACTGAGCAATACCTGTTCCCGGTTGAGGTTTGATAAACCAATACATCATTTACCGACGTATTATTTGCATTATTATAAACTGATGCAAGTAATGAGTTATCCGGACTTATAGTAAGTTTGCTTGTAGGTCTGCCACAGCGTAATATTCTCTTTTGTATTCCTACATTAGCATCTATCTCTTCGATACTATCTGCTTTTGCCAGGTACAATACATTTGTATTTGTATTAATAGCAAAATCACTACACCCAAAATATCCACCCAACTTCGAGCCACTTGTTATTGACCAAATATCAACTACGTTTTTATCATTAATGGTAATCAGTTTATCGGATGTACTATTAAACCCAAACTTTGAAATACTCGAAAAGTTATGCGTAGTGCCGTCGGCAGAAAATACTTCGGCATAGGTACTGCTATTATACACTTTAATTGTGGGTATTTGATTTTGAATAACAGAAATCGCTATAAATTTATCATCGGCACTCCACTCTGCCAATAACGACCACGTACAATTTGGTATTTGTAGTTGCTTTACTTCTTTCCCTGTTTGGGTATCCCAAAAACGGACAGTGTTGTCTTTGGATGTTGTAGCTACGACTGTACCTGCATGATTGTATCGTGCAAGAACACTGCTTTGTGCAGATATAGTTTTATAAGTACGTAGTAAACTGCCATCTTGTGTACTCCACTGATATGTTGCATCGCCGGAGCATGTTACTGCATTAGTTCCATCCGGACTCAACTCTCCGTTGCTTATAGATTTATCCGGATGCAACAGTGTAAGATATGAAGAGTTAATTCCCGGGGCTGCTACTTGTGTAATTCGTAATAAACATTGTGCTGAGGTTACAGCCGGAATATTCTTCCACTCGTGTTGTAAGCCGGTGGCTTGGTCGGTAATGATATTCCAGTTTGTTCCATTGTTTGTACTGTATTCCAATTGTACAGTATCTGTTGCGGCAATACCCGTCCAGGTTATTACAGTACTAGTACCACCTAATAATTTCTCACCACCGTTAGGACTGGTTATCCGCAATGTAGAAGTTGATGGAATTCCATTGCCCGATGCACCTGCGGCAAATAACTTAATAGGTGAACATAAATTACATTGCAATGTAAACTCAGCAAACTCATAACCAACATCGCTTGGTGTGTACGAAACAGTTACGGTAGCACTGCCACCTGCAGGTACAATAAAGGTATCTGGCGAAATTGCAAACTTTGGATTACTACTGGTTGCAGATGTTACAACAACAGGTATTCCGTCAGCACGCAACGTAAACGTATTTTGTTTTACTGTGCCAATAGTTAAGTTTTTAAATTCAAGTGTTCCGGAAGGTGTTGTATATACGCCAAAAGATTTTTGTCCATTTGTGGTATACTCTACCTCGTCGGACATTCCCATGTTTCTATACAATACAACTGCGTTCCGCAATGTATCGCCCATTGAATAACAAGAGTTCCATGTTACCTCGCAGTGGTTAGTATACTGCTCTCTTGCAAGAATTTGTGTTACAATTTTTTCCGCATCCTGAACTGATGTTATAGAGTTATAGCAACTACCACCTGTTTGTTGAACAATAGTCTTTAGAGAATTTGAAGCAATACTTCCAAGTACAAAACAATAGATAGTGCACTGCATGGTACGTGCTTGTGCTACTATTTCCTGTGCCTGAATATCAGCAACCTGGCGCCCGTCGGTTATCAATACAATTACGCGGTTGTACCGTGCTTTTTTGTGGATATAGAAAGCCCCGCCATTTGCCGATAAAAATGCCTCGTTAAAATCCATAGTACTACCGGCAGTAATAGCATTACATGCTTGGCGCACATCGCCTTTGTTCTTTAGAAAGTCTGAATACACCGACGCTTTAGAATCAACTGCTACTACCGCACACTCACTACTCGCATTAAGCCCGTTTACCCATTTTGTACACGTGGCTTTGGCAATATCTAAATTCGATTGCCCCTGTACCGTAGATACCGTAGAATGTGAAATTGCTGTAAGTATAACCGACGATATAGCGCGGCTTGTTACATTGCCGCAACGAATATCCGTTACCGTGCGCGGTGCTCCGTTTTCCGAGACACGAATATCGCCCACATCCGGACGCATAACGGTACCTTGGTCCGATAACGCAATGAACTTTGCTTTTACTTTAGGAAACTGGGAAACATCTGTACCAAATACGCTAAATGTCTGGCTGTGTAATTGATGAATAGTGCAAACAGCCAGTATACATACAAACCAATAAATTCTCATATATAATCCTCTCTTTTACCCCTACAAGATACAACCATTTTTTTCAATAAAGGGTGTAATCAACAGAACAATCTTTACTACAATAAAGAGAGTTAAATATCTTTTGTTTCACAGCCCGCACCGTTTGGTAACAATGCTATAAACCTTTTACAGCGGGAAAAAAGGGCGTATGCTACCCAACCATTTATCGTGATTACTGAGCTAAGTACATTACAATGCGACGTAGTACGGCCGGAACCGACCGGGTTGCGGCGCAGAAGGATTGCTTCGGCTTGTGGCGGGAACATTTATCTATTCTATAACAAACCCTTACTTTAACGAAAAAGGTACGGTGATTGTTACCCAATCTTCGTGCGGTTTGCCATCGAGTGTGCCGCAGGTAAATTCGGTTTTGCCTATTACGCGTTTAACCTCGTTTACTAAAATGGCGGGACAGCCCGATGTTTCTTTAACGTCTTTTACTTTGCCGTTTACATCAACAAGTACATCAATTTTAACAACGCACTCTGTTCCGGCAGATTTAGCATCGCTTGGGTATTCAATTTTGGATTTGAAATCAGCTCGGTTGTATTTAGGGCGTGTGTATCCGTCGCCTTCATCTTTTGCAAGTTCTTCTTCGTCCGGGTTTTGTTTTGCCTTCCCTAACTTAAAGATAATTGGAATGGTCATCCATGTTTTAATGGGTTTGTTTTCGTACACGGCAGGTGTAAATGTTGCTTTCATACACGCCATTACAGCGGCGGTATCTAATAATGGATGCACACCTTCCTTAATGATATAACGTTCTACCATTCCTTTTTTGCCAATTAATACATGTACTTGTACTGTTCCTTGTATGCCGCTTTTTTTTGCTGGATCGGGGTATTTAAATGCTTTGAGTAACGATAATTTATCAAGCACAGCTTCTTTATCCATCATTACAAAGTCATCGGGGTCGGGGTCAGTTTCTGTAGCCGATGTAGATTTTTTTTGTGCAGTTGCTTCCAAAGAACAACACAGGAGTAATCCTACTATAAACAATGAGAATATATATGTTTTGTTCATGGTGTATTTTCTGTAATACTGTTACTACGGGCTACGGCACAAAAATCGTGTATTTGTTTTACATAGCTACCTGTATACAGCTATTTTTTTCTTGTAGTTTGCTTTAGGGAATGCTTTGTAGTGGCATGGGGATCTCATCCGCATGACAAGGGTGCTGTGTAAGTACGCTTGCGGTGCGGTCGGGCGATAACATATTGAAACCTAAAACTGTAATGCCGCAAGGATGGAACGAAATGTTTTGTTCATTTCGATTTCATCGGGTGGTGGCATTGCGCTTATGGTGGTTGGTACAAGTGAGCATTCGTAGTAGTTGTTGATGGACGACACAAATACTGCCGAGTGCGAACGCATCAACCGAGTGCTTGTTGCGGAGTCTGCCGTGAATTCGTACAACCCAAATGTTTTATCGCCCATTGTTGCAGTAGTTATGGTACTAAGCATCCGTACGGTTCCTGCTGTTTTACGTGAGCGTTTTTCGAATGCCAAACGTGCGAGTCCTATTACTCCCTCTTTGGATACTGTTTGCTCAACTATATCGGTTTTACGGATTGATTGCACTATCATGCTTACGGTATAATCTTTGTTTACGGCAACTGCAACTACATCCGATGACGCTTTACCTTCTACGTCAATCAGGAACCAATCTTTAGGAATAAAGGCAAGCATATCGCCGGGTTTGGAGCGGATATAATCTTCGCTCATGGGGATTTCCGGCTTGGGCAATGCTACGGGTGGTGGCTCGGGTTTCTTTTCTTCCGATACAAACAAACACCCCTGTGCAAGGAAACTTACAGCACTTGCTAAAACTACAAGCACAATGTAAAGAGCATATTTGTGAATATACTTTTGTACTACGTTCCTTCTCACTTATGCGCTCCCTGATGTGCTGCAAATGTTTTCTCTCCGGCTTTAATGGCAACGGTTAATACGTTTTGCGGCGGAACCAACAAACACGAGAAGTTTGAATTATAAGCACAGTACGGACTATATGCCGTATTAAAATCTATCTGGATTTCGTTATCGCCGGTGTCTTCTACTTCAACATAACGTCCGGCAGCATATGTTTCGTTGCCTGTTGTTTTATCTTTAAACGGAATCAGAATACTCGACGATTTTGAACCTGCATCTTTATAACCATACAATGTATAAACATTTTCACCTTCGCCAAGCGAGAACGTAAACTTTCCAACACGAACCATATTATGCAACTCCCCGCCCGACGCAATAAGCTTTACTTCTTCGGGTGTTTCTGCGGGTTCGTAGTTAGCAAGTACAACATAAGTTTCAGAGAAAGGATAATACGATAACCCTTTAAACGATTTACGTAAATCCTTAGGCAACGGCGAAAGTGTATCGTACTTCAGATATTTATCTTTTTCGGCGCGTAGTTTATCGGAGGCAGTTGCGCCCGATGGCAACTCCGGTAATGGTTCATCGTCATCACCGCCACCACACGAAACAAACATCAATCCTGCACATAACAACATACCCATCAGTACGTTTGTTAACAAATGTGTTTGCGATGTTCTGTATCTCTCTAAAACCATACGTGTACTTATTGTAAGGATGTTCATTCAGTTAGTTAGTACCCAACAGTTCAATCATTAAAAATGATTCTTCCACATCATACTTTCTACAGGAACGTTTTTGCGCTCGTTATACTTGGCGGATTTCTTTGTTCCGTACCGTGTTTGTACATCACCTTGTACAGCAAAGTAAATAAGCTGACCTATAGGCATACCTGCATATACACGAACCGGTTGCTTAACGGAAATCTCAAGCGTCCAGAAATTACAGAAACCAACATCTCCCTTACCTGCTGTTGCGTGGATATCAATCCCCAAACGTCCTACCGAACTTTTACCTTCCAGAAACGGTACATGTGCATGAGTTTCAGTGTATTCTTCGGTAACGCCTAAATAGAACTTATCGGGTAATAGCACATAACCATCTTCAGGAATATCAAACGGCGTTACTGTATTATGCTTACGGGCATCCAAAATTTCATCGTTATATAAAGCAAGCGTGCGCCCCAAGTGAACATCATAACTGTTAGAACCTAAACATTCCGGACGGTATGGCTCAACAAGGATAGTGCCTTTATTCATCTCTTCCAAAATCTGCTTATCGGATAAAATCATACGTGTTTTTTATTGAAGTAGTAAATACAACTATGGTTTCCCTTACCGTATAGCCGGGCGTTGTGCGCCGCAACCCGGTCGGCTCCGCACCATTGTGCTGTTGCCGCACGGCAGGAATTGGGCAAAAATACCGTATTATTTTGTTTAGAACAGAATTGTATGCCTCAAAGCGCAAAATAATCTGCACGATTCCGCTGATAGGTACACACAAAGGAATTTCTCCCGCAGAGTATGGGCTTGTAACCAACACCATTTGGTGCGGCAATGCGCAAGCAAATATCAATAAAACATAATTCCATCCGTACATTTGCAGAATACTATAATTACACTTATTGCTACACAATACAGAATTCATGAAACTATCTACTATAGCTTTTGTTTGTTCCTTTGCAACGTTGTTCTTGTTAAATGCTTGTTCCTCCACACAACACCCCAACCCCGATACTGTTACCGTTGCAACCTTTAATATGGAATGGCTTGGCGATGGCAATGCCGACGATAAAAAGCCCCGAACTGAAGCAGACTACAAACGTATTGCCGAGGTTATTGAAAAATGTAATGCCGATATTATTGGCGTAGAAGAAGTTGAAAACGGCGATGCACTGGCACGTGTGTTAAAGTATGTTGACGGTTACTCGTACTACATTGGTAAAGCCGGACGCCAGCAAAACGTGGGTGTGTTGTATCGCAACACCGTAACTGTAACTAATCCGCAAGAATACATGCCCGTAGCTACCCGTGGCGAGCGTAACCGTCCCGGTTTTGTTGTGAATTGCCGTAAAGGAAATTTCGACTGGACGATGATGGTACTGCATTTAAAGTCAACATCACGTGCCGACTCTACCGACCAGCTACGCGAGGAATCGTACGTAAACCGCCGCGAACAAGCCGCTAAAGTTGCCGCCTGGGCAGACTCCATTGTAACAACTACAAAAGAAAAAGATGTTCTGATTATTGGCGATTTAAATGATTCGCCCGTACGCAAAAACAATCCTACCCTTACAGCATTATCAAACGATGTAAACGTTATATTTTTAACTGCGTCGTTGGGGTCGTGTAAAAACTCTTCGTGGTTAAATATAGACCACATTGTTGCTTCGCAGCAAGCGGCAAAACGTTGGCTACCAGCCGCAATGCACCATTATAACTTCCATGCAGCGTACCGCACCGAAGAAGCAAACATGATTAGCGACCACTGCCCTGTGCTTGGTCAGTTCGAGATAACATCACCCGATAACGATTAACGCTTGTATGAAGCCCGACGTACAACATTCATCTGCCACGTTTGAAACAACGGTTACAAGCGAAATGACCGCCGTTCTGGATGGCAATCCCATTCACCCAGTGTATTCTACATTTTGGCTCTCACATCACGCCGAGGTTGCCGCGCGCCGCGCCATAGAACCTTATTTTGAGAACGATGAAAACGCAGTTGGCGGCGAGCTGTTTATTCACCACGAGTCCATGTGCGCCGTGGGCGATACGGTGCGTATTGTTGCTACTGTTACCAAGGTTCACGGAAGAAAGATAGTGTGTAGTATCGAAGCGTTTTCAAGTTCACGGCGGATTGCAACGGGTCACCAAACGCAGATTGTGTTATCCAACAACACCATTGCTTCGCTTGTAGATGAAGCATATTCTCTGCTTGCCAAATAGTTTTTGCTATCGCAGGACTGCACCAAACGTTACATAAAACACAAACTCCGCTTGCAGAACAGAACAGTTTGGCAATACACAAGCACTACCGTAATTAATCCAATCTGTGGTAACGGGTTCGGGAAACGCGGGGCACACTCTCTCCCGCACACCCAAGGTTAGTAGGGCAGAAATGCCGTTTTGCGCGGTTTGCGCCAGCAAAATCAAATTCTGTAGCAATACTTTGCCCGCTTGCCCGTATATTTGCGGGCTTTTTTACAACAAAGCACCTAAATACCTGCGGACGTGGCGAAATTGGCAGACGCACCAGACTTAGGATCTGGCGGGTAATTCCGTGAGAGTTCAAGTCTCTCCGTCCGCACTACTTTTATGATAGCATTCCATGTGGGATGCTATCGTTATTTATATCATTTTTTTGAAAGGTTCCTTCCGTGAATGTAAATATTTCCGAGCAAGAGGGATTAAAACGCGAAATTGAGATTACGTTATCGTTAGAAGAATTACAACCACATTTCGACAAAGCATTTCAGGCAGCACAACAAGAAGCACAGATTGAGGGATTCCGTAAAGGTAAAGTCCCTATGAACGTTATTAAAGCTCGATTTGGTAAATCAATTGAGCGCGATGCATTAGGCGATATTGCCGATGAATCGTTCCGCAAAGCTGTGGAAGAAAACAACCTGGAGGTTGCAGGTGCGCCTATGCTTGTAGAAATGAAACGTACCGACGATGGTGGTGGATTCTTTAAGATTGCCTACGAGGTATATCCTACTATTACCTTACGCGAATACCACGAAATTGAAATTGAAAAACCAACCCGCGAAATTTCCGATGATGATGTAGAAAAAGAATTAGAAAACATCCGTTTACGTACATCAAAATTAGAACCAGCCGAGCAGGTTACCGATACCATGCACGTTGTTAAGCTTAAGTTTAGCGATATAGATGCATCTACCGGAATGCCTTTACTTGGCGGTAAAGAACGCGAAGTATTTTTGGAGAGCGAAGAAACCGATGCAATTTTACGTAACGATGTATTGAACCTGAAAAAAGGTGATTCATTCCGTTACACCGAAGAACATGCAGCCGGCGAGCACGGCGACCACGCCCACACACACGATTACCACGTAACCGTTACCGATATCCAAAAAGTTGTGAAATCGGAACTTAATCAAGAATACATCCAGCAAATTTCCAGTGGTGTGCTAAACACCGAAGAAGAACTTCGTGCTGATATCAAACGTTCCTTACAACAATACTGGGATAGAGAAGTAAGCGAAGCACTTCGCGACCAAGTTATCACAAAATTTATCCAACTTCACGAGTTTGATATTCCGGAATCGTTAGTTGTACTTACAGCACAGGACATGATTGAGGATGCTAAAAAGCGTCACCCGGATGACCAATACTTAAAACGTGCAAAGAACGAAGAGTTGTTTAACATGTTTATGGCTCCGGCAGAACAAAGTGTACGTTGGCAGTTAATTGCAAGCGAGATTGTTGCCAAAGAAGAAATCACCATTGGCGAAGAAGACTTAGATAAAGTTGCAAGCCAGATTGGTATAGAAAAAGAGCAGGTTCGTGTTGCGGTAGAGAAGAACCCTCAATTACGTAACCGCATGACAAACGACCGTTTATTCGACTTTTTAATGAGCCGTATTGTTGTTACCGAACGCCCCTACGATGACATGCTTGATGAAATAGAAGTAGTGGACGATAATGAGGATAATCAATAATACACCCTAACGGGAACTCACTAAGATTCCTGTCTGTGCGTCAAGCGTGGTGGTTTTGAATTTTGCAGAAATCTATAATTCAGAAAGAGAGACGGAAGAATGATTCACAGCACCGAGATTACCAATCAACTTGTGCCGTACGTAATAGAGCAAACAAGCCGCGGAGAGCGTTCGTACGATATTTACTCCCGCTTGTTAAAAGAACGTATCATATTTATCGGAACACCAATAGACGATTACGTGGCTTCGTTAACCATAGCACAATTATTGTTCCTTGCCAGCGAAGACCCAAGCAAAGATATCTTTATGTATATCAACTCGCCGGGTGGAAGCGTTACGGCCGGCATGGCAATCTACGACACCATGCAATTTATTAAGCCCGATATATCAACCTATTGTGTTGGTATGGCTGCATCTATGGCGCAAGTATTATTATGCGCAGGTACCAAAGGCAAACGTTATGCTTTGCCACACTCTCGCATTATGATGCACCAGCCATTAGGCGGAACACAAGGGCAAGCAACCGATATCGAAATCTACACCAAAGAAATGCTCCGCATCCGTGACATGCTGTACAATGTAATTGCAAAACACAGCGGACGTGATTACGACACCGTAAAACAAGATGCCGACCGCGATAACTACATGTCGCCACAGGAAGCACTTGAGTACGGTTTAATAGACACCGTTCTGGAAAGCACAAAGTAATTTCTTACGTGCAAAAACATCAAAGCCGGTTCAGACGTTCTGAATCGGCTTTTTTTGCTCTGCTATCGCCCGACCGCGCCAAACAACGGCGCATAACTGCACAATATCCTGCGGGATAGAAGGTAATTGAAATTAACTTTGCTTTAAATGTTGAAGAACATTTTCAAAGTCTTCGTAAAACTTGCGAAAACTAATCGGAGAATCAGTTTTCAGTTTACTGTAGTTTACATCTTTGCAGATTGACCGGATTCGTATTTTTCTATCTTCTTGAGTATGTTTTTTCCCGTAAACATTTTGCTTAGCAGTCTTATCATTCTGCTTTTCCAGATTGTTGAGATTCTTATTAGAGTGAGGTGCTTCTTTCTGTTCCTTAATCATCCATAACCATGTTTCAATACATCGTACAGGCAATGTAATAACAACACGGTTTTTGTATTTATCGGGTACATCACTTGAGTGATTAGCATAAAGTTTATTGAAATGGGTTTGTTCGTGTGTATCTACATCTCTAACCGAAAAGAAGATATGGACATCGTATTCAATAAACGCACTTTTACAAGCCTCTTTAAGCTTTTTGTCGATAGCTGTTTTATCACGGACAGTTATATAAAATTTCTTGTCTTGTTCGAAAGAATACGCCTCCTCTGATGTATTTTTTAACATTCCCGAATGTTGGGTAGCATAGTCACTTAAAAATGCTATTATAAATTCCTCACAAGCTACATCCTCAGCTAATACTACAAACCTGTATTTCATTTAGGAACTCCTCCTAAGAATCCCATTTCCCAATACGTACCAAGTGAGTCCGTGTACTTTATAGGCTCTTCACCATTTTCGTGGAACTTTTTACTTTTAGGTTCTATAACATCATACTGTAAATTTTTAACAATGGTTTCTTTCTCATCTTTCTCAAACACAAATACTGATTCAGGAATATCCGAGAAATAATCAACAACATAAGGGGAATGTGTTGACATTATAACTTGAATATCTTTTTCCTCAGCAAGTTCAAATATCAAATTAAGAGTCTCGCGTAAACGCCTTGGATGAATTCCTTTTTCGGGTTCTTCTAATAAAAGTAACCGTGGGGGATTTGGTTGATGTATAATACATAACAACGCTAAAAAATACAACGTACCTTCGGAAAGTTCATCAGCCCAAAAGGTGTTTCCGTTGTTATCTTTTAACCCAAGTCTCTTAAATGTATCCGTACTTTTTTTGTTATTCTTTCCGTAGGTTAAGCGTAACGGGTTATCTTCATCAATTTCTACCCTCTCAAATACTACCTCTTTAAACTCGGGTACAAAACGATTTAAATCCTCTGTAATTCTCGCTGCTATTTCTCGGTGATTGCTGTATATAACATCAAAGAATGAAACAATGTTTGAAGCATCGCTATTTACAAAATCTTGGTTGTTTAAAGGATATGGTTTTAGTAATTCTTCGGGTGTTACCTTGTAAATTATGATAGGAGATAATGCGTTTTGAAAGCCGTAATTAACATTTAAGGCATCTTTAATGGAAGAAGGAACCCATTCATACTTAACTATATCATCTGTAAAGGCCTCTTTAAAGTAAAATTGTCCATTATTTACGGGAAATTGAAAGTTAGCTGATTTATTAACAACAACCTCAGGCTCAATTAACTGGTATCCTGCTAAAACAGGTGGTTTATGATAAAATAGCCCTGAGAATGCGCATTCGAAATCATCAGAAATATTACTAATTTTTCCTACATTATATGGATCAATTTCACTTATGCTAAAGTCTTTTTTTATAATTGCTTGTGCAATAGCATATCCATTAGTAAAGTATTTGTGATTCCCGTAATTTCCTAAATACATATAACTATATTGTTCAAAGATACTACCATCCAAATCTGGTATATCTGTTTTTACTTTCATTGTGATTGCAATAGGTGATTTTCTCAATGATTGGACATCCTTAACAGAAGATGTAATTATTCTGTCGAACTCTGCTTCCGTGTATGTTTTTCCAGTTGATAGTTCACTAAAAAACTTGAGGGCTTTAAGAACATTGGTTTTTCCTGAATTATTAGGGCCAATTAAAAGATTGACCTGTTGAAGTTTAAGCGTTACGTCTCGTAACGAACGGAAATTTTGTATGCGTATTTCCTGTATCATAATCTCATCCAATACT
This sequence comes from Bacteroidota bacterium, assembly GCA_019695345.1. Lineage (GTDB taxonomy): Bacteria > Bacteroidota > Ignavibacteria > Kapaibacteriales > NICIL-2 > JAIBAE01. The sequence continues at coordinate 41,940 of JAIBAE010000033.1, forward strand.
GTTTTTCGCAAATTACGGAATACTCAAAACTCTTTGTGCAACATCTACACCATAAATCTCTAATCTGCGTTAACCACTGTTTATTAGTTGCCCAATCTTTCCCGCATGTAGCGGTTTTACCAAAATATGCGGCGCGGAGCGGTCTGCGGAAGCAAAAAAGAACCCGTAAATGTACGGCTAATGCCGATAAAGCACGATATTTGCAGTTCAAGTAAATGATATGTACAAATAGTTACACAGTTATGTTTCAACCTTTACCCGATAAACTTAGTTACCCGGAATTAGAAGAACGCATCTTAGATTTTTGGGAAACCAGCGGAGTTTTTAAGATGTCGATGGAGCAACGCGAGCGCGAAAATGCTCCGTGGTTTAATTTTTACGAAGGTCCGCCAACAGCCAACGGCGCTCCGGGAATTCACCACATTATGGCACGCACATTAAAAGACCTTGTGTGCCGCTATAAAACTTTGCGCGGCTATTATGTGCGCCGCCAGGCAGGTTGGGATACACACGGCTTACCCGTTGAGATTGCCGTAAGTAAACAACTTGGCTTACTAAACAGAAAAGAAATTGAGAAATACGGTATTGACCGTTATAATAAAGCATGCCGCGATTTAGTGTACGAGCACATCAATATGGATGGCGGTTGGCGCACACTTACCCGCCGTATGGGCTATTGGGTTGATATGGACAGCGCGTATATAACCTGCACCAACGGATACATTGAAAGTGTGTGGTGGAGTTTGAAACAGTTCTTTGATAAAGGACTGATTTACAAAGGATTCAAGGTTGTGCCGCAATCGCCCACAATCGAAACACCACTTTCATCGCACGAGCTTTCGCTTGGGTATAAAGATGTAAAAGACCCCAATGTGTATCTAAAGTTAAAGATTACAAGCTCGCCTGTTGCCGAAGCAGTTGGTGCGGAAATACTTGTATGGACAACAACCCCGTGGACGTTATTTGCTAACGTGGCTTTAGCGGTTGGTAACGATATTGAATATGTTCTTGCTCGGGTAACAACAACAACCGACGAACAAACAACAGCACACAACTATATTATAGCCCAAAGCAGATTATCCGTTCTTGGCGAAGGAGCAGAAGTGGTTGCTACGTTTAAAGGTAGTGAGTTAGTTGGCTCGGGCTACGAACAGATATTTACCGATGTAGAAATAGATACAACAACCTACCCAAATGCGTTAACCATTTTGGCGGGAGACTTTGTAAGTACAACCGATGGTACAGGCGTTGTACACTTAGCACCGGCGTTTGGGCAAGATGACTTTGCTATGAGTAAGTTGTTCAACCTACCGATGCCGTTACCTGTAACACCAAACGGACACTTTACCGATGTAATAAAGGACTTTGCCGGACGCGCAATTAAAACATTTACCTACGACGACGGTCACGTTGAAGAAGGAGCTGATAAAGATATCATCATTGCGTTAAAGAAAGCCGGAAAGATTTTGAAGTCATCCATGGATTACTTGCACGCGTACCCGCATTGCTGGCGCACAGGTAACCCTGTTATGTACTATGCACGCGACTCGTGGTTTATCAAATCACCGGAGTATCGTGATAATCTAATTGCTAATAATAGAACCATCAAATGGCAACCCGAGGAAATTGGCTCCGGACGTTTTGGTAATTGGTTGGACGAAGTAAAAGAGTGGTCGCTTTCCCGCGATAGATTCTGGGGAACGCCATTACCAATTTGGGTAAGTGAAGACGGAAGCGATGCGTTTGCAGTTGGCTCGGTTGAAGAGTTAATGGAAGGATTAATAGAAATGCCGGGCGGAAGCCGTGTGCCTGTAGCAACAAGCGGTGTTGAGATTGATTTACACCGTCCGTTTGTAGATGGAATTGTATTCGAGAAAAACGACAAAGTGTACCGCCGTGTACACGAAGTAATTGACGTATGGTACGATAGCGGCTCGATGCCGTTTGCGCAATTCCATTATCCGTTTGAGAACAAGGAACTCTTTGAGAAATCATTCCCCGCAGATTTTATTGCCGAGGGTATTGACCAAACACGTGGTTGGTTCTATACATTACACAACATTGCAACTGCCACATTTGATAGTGTTGCATATAAAAATGTTGTGGTAAATGAACTCATTCTTGACAAAAAGGGTGAGAAAATGTCGAAGAACAAAGGCAATACTGTAAACCCGTTCGAGCAAATGAACAAATACGGCGCGGATGCCGTACGTTGGTACTTTACATCAAGTAATCCGCCGTGGAAATCAACACGCTACAACGAAGAAGACATTGCCCAAACGGTAATTGCCGATTTCTTCCGCATGTTGGTTAATACATATTCGTTCTTTACCATGTATGCAAACATAGATGGCTTTACGGGCGAAGAAGAATCAGTTCCGTTAGCAGAACGTCCGGAAATTGACCGTTGGATTATATCGTCGCTCGAAACATTAAAAACCAACTACTGCCAGTTAATGGACGAGTACGAAGTAACTCGCGCTGCACGAGCGGTAGAACTTTTTGTACGCGATGACGTTTCCAACTGGTATGTACGCCGCAACCGCCGCCGTTTCTGGAAAGGCGAACGCGATACAGACAAAACTTCTGCATACCAAACATTACGCACAGTAATGATGGATGTACTAC
>JAIBAE010000034.1 GCA_019695345.1 Bacteroidota bacterium
TCCCTTTTTTGCTACGGCTTTCTTTGGGGCTGCTTTTTTAGCAGGTGCTTTCTTTGCTACTGCTTTTTTAGCTGCCGGTTTCTTGGCTGCTCCCTTTTTTGCTACGGCTTTCTTAGCCGCCTTTTTGGTTGCCATTGATAACCTCGTATAAGTATATCATACATATTTATTTGCAGTGCCGATTACGTAGGATAGTACATCTTTAACTCAGCACTTAGTTACTTTTTTATGCTATTCATAAAAAAGTGGCGGCGATAATAGCACTCTGCTTTATTCTACGCAAATGATTTTCACGTTTTTGATGAAAATACTACATGATACGGATGGAGTATGATAATTATGAACACTATTTCAAGTGAAACAACTCCTGTGCTTCGATGTCCCTGAAGCATGTTTCATTATTACATCAGAGTTATGAGGTATGTATTGCTGGTAGTGTTTGTAATAGTATGTGTCCCGATGGTTCATTCTCAACCATATGCACCAAATTTTGATAAATACTATGCAGAAAAAGCATCATTTGGAGAAAAACACTCCATTTTTGGGCGCGGCACTAACCGAAGGGACTTAGCAAAACAAGAGGTTGCGTACGAATGGAAACTCAAACTGCAACCAATGTACGATACACTTTTATCGCAATATCCAACCAGTTTTGAGTGGGATATCAGTGGCTTACCCGATGATGCTGACTTTAACAGCGAGACGCACACCGTAAAATGGAATACTAAATCGCGTTTGGGTGATTACCTTTTTAAAGTTGTAGTTACATACGGCTCGGTTAAAGATACTGCGTGGTGGGCTTTGCGTATTTACGGCGAAACAAAAGTTACATGGATGCCCGGCTTACATTTTACAAATTATATACCATCGGATAAATCTATGGGATGGTATCGGGGTGTTGGCTTTGAGTATTTGCTTGTTTCGTGGATAACCTTAAACGATAAACGCGGACCAAGTCACGGCAAGTTCTTTACACGATTTGACATTATGCACTCCAACAATCCGGAACAAAGTGTAGCTTTCCATTATTCGGCAGGTGTACATCTATCTATGGAACGCTATCCAAAGCGGGAATATCTTATCCCATACTTTGGTATTGAAACCGGTGGGATGTACAACAAAAAGTACGATCACATTTTTCAATTCACTCCAACGTTAGGTATGTGGCTCTATGCCGACCAAACAAATTCCGTTACAGCATCGGTTGGTTGGTTATTGCCCATGGATAGATTTGAAGATTTATACGGTATGCGGGCAAGCATTGGTGCTAACGTTGCATTGTGGTAGGTATATCGGCAACCACGCAATATAAGTTGTGTCCGCTTTGTTTGTACTTACGCTCGAACGGCGTTATGGGTGTATCCGGAGAATATTCTTCTACTTGTGCAGCAATACCATACATCTGTAACACAACAGCAAATTCTTGTGCATAGATAGCCCAGTTGGTGCGGAGTTCAACAGAGTTACTGATAGAAAGAGCAGTAGGGAAAATTGGATGTGCATGCCAACGCCGCATAAGATGTTCGGACTTGGGCGATGGATTAGGATACAGAAAATATAATCGCTCTATGCGTAATGAATGTACTGCACACAAACTGATAAAATCAGAAACATCTGCTCGTAGAAGAACTGCATTACTAGGCAACTCTTGCGCCTTAGCTAAGCGATGTTCCGAACGGTCTATACCAACACATAGTGCAGTAGTGTTCTGTTGTGCCATATGAATTGTGCTTTCGCCTGTTCCGCATCCGGTATCAATGTATAACGGCATAGTTGAGTTCAGTAAACGTTCGCTAATACTATCAAAGGCACGTTGTGTATGCTCTGCAATAGGGCGCATAAATGTTGTTGTTCTATGCTTCTGTACTATCTTTTGCAAGTTAGGATGTATCCCCTGCTGCGAACTATCTACCTTTTTACTATTCATGGTTGTAGTAAACAAAATAAAAAACGGAACAAGATACAACCTTGTTCCGTTTTAATTACTGCGTTGGTTTTTAAAACCAAGCATCTTTTAATTACCGAGCTATAACAAACTGACGTGAGTATGTAACACCATTCATCGAAATCAACATGGTGTATGTACCATTTTCAATCTGTGCTACAGGTACAGCTACATTGTTTACGCCATCAGTGGTAACAACCGAATTTGTTGCAACTATTCTGCCTAATACATCAACAACCGATACAGTAGCATTTGTTGAAGCTGTGCCTGTAAAACTTACATTTGCCTGAAATGTTGCCGGGTTTGGTGTTAAAGCTAAAGCAACTTCTGCTCCATCTTCTACACTTACAAATGTTCCTTCTGGGTTAGCAGCATACACTTGGTTTTGTGTTCCTGCATACAAACGGTTATTCATAAGAACCATATCGGAAACCATTAAGTTACCCAAACCGATGTTATTAGGAACCCATGTTGCCAAAATACTGTTTCCTAAAATGCCTGAACGATACACGCCACGTCCTGCCGATGAAGCATACACGTTGTTACCTACTACAATAATCGAAGTAATATACTGCGCATCCAAACCATTGTTGTAGCTTTTCCAAGTAGCACCATTATCTGTTGTAGCACACACACCACCTGGGCTGCCAGCCATTACAACGTTATCTTTAACGGCAATACATGTTACTGCATTGCAAGAACAACCAACATTGGTCCATGTTGCGCCGTCATCGGTAGAACGGAATACAAAGCCATCGTTTGTACCTGCATAAAATGAGGTACCAATTGCTTCTAACGCTGTGCAATAACGTGCTACATCAACAAAACGCCAGGTATTACCATCGTCGGTTGATTTATATAAACCGTTGTTTACACCACAAGCCATTACAACTCTGCCATTGGAAACAATATTGGTAACTGCTTCGCTAATCTGTGCGTTTGGGTTCATCTCCCATGTAACACCATTATCAGTTGAGCGAATAACATAAGTGGATTCACCAATTTTCATAATTGCAAAATATGAGTTACCACGCTGTGTAACTGCAAGATATTCCGTACCCGATTTACCAACAGAATCCCATGCAAACCCATTATTTGCGGTACGGTACAAACCGCTTTTGCCTGCAACCCACAACGTCTGGTTACCATTTGTATTCGATACATACATTCTGTTAATAGGTGCGGTAACACGGGTTGTAATGTTATAGGGGTCGCGTAAAGACCACGCCGTGTTAATCGGCTGCCACTGAAGTTGTTGCTGAGCAAGCAATGGCATTGCAATAACAAACAACATAAATACACTAATAGTGTGTAAACGAGAGATCATAGTATCTCACCTGAATAAGTATAACAAATAATATAGATTACAATTTTATGCTATCGCAAACCGCTCCGTACCGTGCTTGTACTTACAACCATAGTACTGCGGGAAAAAACCTTCCCGCTAACAATAGCGTTAGCCGCCAATAATCAGAACTGCGGAAAAAGATAGTAATAATACCCGATTAACCGAACTTCTGTTCCTGAACATCAGATAAAGAAGTCCCGTCCGTAGGAGGTTCGTAGCAAGATAAGGGCAGTCAATTGCCGTAATTGATGTACAGAAAGGGAATAACCCACCGCAAATTTACATCGGCAAGGTTTTATCTGTATAACAGAAAACAATCATACCGTATAATTACGGGAAAGTACGTAGGACAAATCCAGTCCGTAATTTTACGGAGATATGGTGATGTTGGTTGTTGTGAGTAGTTTCTTTCCCGCCAGGTGTGGGTATTCATGTACCAACGTTCTGTGCGGTCACGCGATAGCAACAACAACTATTATAACGATTCCAAAAAAGAGGTAAGATTAGCCGAGCCAAGTTTTAACTTGTTGCGAATGCGGTGACGGCTTACATCCACACTTTGCGGCGATAGAAACAAAATGTCGGCAATTTCCTTCGATGTAAGATTAAGCTTTAACAGCGAGCAAATATTAAGTTCCGTTCGCGAAAGCGATGGTGCTACATCTTTCAGACGGTTGATAAAATCATCCTGAACGTACTGAAGTTTTTTAGCCAGCCCTTTCCAGTCTTTATCGCTTCGGGTTTGGCGGTCTAAATCGGCAATTAGTTTTTCCAGACCTGCCTGAATTTTATCTTTAGGAAGCCCTGCAACTTCAACTGCTGAGTTAAGTAACGTAGAAACCGCCTCGTTCTTTTTTGCTAACGCCAACGCCGATGAATTCAACTCGGCATTCTTGGTTTCTAATTGCAATTGAAGCTGAACGGCTTTTAGTTCGGCAAGTTCGCGTTCGCGTTCGGCTTTTTCTATATCAAACCTAAAGTGTAATTGCTGAATGTGAATTGTATTCATACTTGCATCCAACTGTGTTTTTTGCTCGTGAAACTGCCGTGAGTGATATAACGCCTTTTTCATATCGCCCGATTTCTCGTACACGTACGATAGCAACTCGTGCAAACGGTTGGAATGAACTGCAATATTATGCTGCTGAGCAATATCCAATCCTTGCTCTAAATTCTGCAATGCTTGTTTGTATTGCTGTTGCTGAAAGTACGTCTCGCCAATACTACCTAGTATCTGTGCTTGTATTGCATAGTTATCACTTTGGTGTAGTACATCAAGTGCTTTGCGGTAGTACTGCAAACTCTCTTCGTAATTTTTCATACTACGATAAATCTCTCCGGTGTGGCTTAGCGTCCGTGCCTGATGTTCGGTATTCCGTAACGCACTATAAATAGCATACGCATTGTTGGTAAACTCAAGAGCTTTCTTAAATTTTTTTTGCGCAGCATATACCTGACCCAAATGTTCAAGCGATTGTGCCTGACCTATTTTGTCGTCGTTTTGTTTTGTTACATCATAACTGCGCGTAAAGTACGAGAGTGCTTTGGTATATTGCTCGCGCGATTGATGCATTGCACCAAGGTACATCAGCGTTAGGGCAATGCCGCGTTTATCGCCAAGGGTTGTGTGGAATTCCAATGCACGTTGGGTCCATAACACACCTTTTTCAAAGTCGTTCATTTGCATATACAAATGCCCGATGTTTGTTGTTATTACAGCGCGACCAGTTTCACTTCCTAATTTTTCGTACAACGATAAACACTGTGAGTACAGCTCAAACGCTTTTACTGGATTGCGCAGATAAACGTGCAGTACGCCTAAATCGGTAAGTAGTGTTGTTTGTAATTCTAGTTCGTTGTTCTTAGCACATATACGTTCGCTTTGTTCGAACGCAGCTAATGCTTCCTGATTTCTGTTTAAACGCCGTAAGGCCCAACCAATATTTTGTAATGCACGTGCCTTCTGAATTTCGTTCCGAGACTTTTGGTAATACGTAAGCGACTTTTTGAAATAGTCTAACGAGTTGGTAAAGTTTCCGAGCATGTAATACAGCAAGCCAAGGTTACGTAAGGCATCGGCAAGGATAGCAGGTTTGTTTAGAGTTTTGGCTATTGTAATGGCATTTTCGGCAAACTCAATTGCTTCGGGTGAATTCTCCGAAATCATTTGCGCAGAGTAATCCAACATAAGCTTAACCTTGCGGTCTTTGTTACGTTCGTGGGCTATATCTCGTGGCGTAATGCGCAGTGCCTCGCTCATGTGGTATGGTTTATCAGTGCAACTTCAAACATCGGCGGCAAACATCGTAAAAAACAAAAACATAATGCAGAATATTATCGTTTTCTGCTATCGCGTGACCGCACCTTACGTAATCCGCCAACCCCACCTTCATCTGCGGGATTGGTGGTTATATGTTTGTACTAAAAGTATATTGTACTACATTCAGATGCGCCGCTGCAACGCTCTGCCCCGCCTGTGTGACGGCGCTGTATGATGCGTTTCGGCAATGGCGGGAAACCACCTATATACTTATTTACTTTGCTTGAGTTGTGGAGTCGTTCTTTGAGCCCGTTAGAAGTTTAAATGAGCGTATTACTTTTAGGTAGTCTTCTTTTAGTTTCTCGGCTTTATCGGCCGAGGTCCACGCCATAACAAGGTACATCTTTTCCGGACCTTCTATAAAGCCAAGGGTGTACACTATATCAGTACGTTTACCGGATTCTTCTACGTATCCGTTTGCGGTTACTACTTCGGCATCCAAACCATTTATGCGTTGTTTATCGGGATTAGAAATATTTGATAGAAATGCTGTTTCGCGCAGGGAGTTTACCTGCGCCAAGCGGTAATTTACAAGTACTGTTTCGTTGTTCTTGTATTCTTCAAGTTCCTTAAATGCATCTATAAATTCTTGTTTCGATTCATCAATTACAATTACGTATGCAGCTTTGTATAAGTTCTTTAATTGCAGTGATGCTTCATCGTTGAGTGATGTTGCTGTGGACATGTATGTTGGTGCCTTTAAAGAGTATTCGCCCAATACGGTGTGTTCCTGAAAATCCTTGTAGGGGTCTTCGGTTACCGGTTGATGCTCTTTATGCTGAAGGCACGACGTTAATGACATGCTGATAAGTAACGATGTGATAATAAGTAGGGTTTTCATACAGTCCGGTGTTTGTATAACAAAGGATTACGATTATATACAACTTAGAGAACCTTCCCGAGATAACAAAAAAACAACTTGCGTACTAAAAACAAAAGCCTGCTACGCGGTTTGCATAGCAGGCTTGTAATTGTGTGTTACTTTGTGTTACGTTTATTGATATACCGGTGATGTGTAATTGTTGTTGCTGTGCGAGATTAACTCAACCGACGGTTGGTAATGTCCGCCTTGTTGGGCAACAACAAAGTGTGCAAGCAACGATTGTAATTTCTCGGTTTGCGTACGCAGAGTTTCGGATGTACGGGCGTATTCGTGAACAGTAACTGTTGTTTGCTGTGCACCAAGCGAGATGTGTTCGATACTGCGTGCTATCTCTGCACTTGTTACCGATTGTTCTTCGCTGCTTGCGGCAATCTGATTCATAAACTCGCGTAAGCGTTGCGAGCGTTGTGTAATTTCGTTTAATTGGTCGGTAGAGCTAACGGTATCTTTTTGCATTTGCGCAACTTTAACCGAAATCTCTTTGGTAGCACCTTGTGTGCGCTCGGCAAGTTTACGAATTTCATCGGCAACCACCGCAAAGCCTCGACCTTGCTCGCCTGCACGCGCTGCTTCTATTGCGGCATTTAACGCAAGAAGATTTGTTTGGTCGGCAATTTCGTAAATCACTTTTACAATATTACCAATCTCTTTACTACTATTGTTTAGTTGTTCAAACACCTCGGCAGACTGCTCTGCTACTTGCGTTGTTGCATTTGCTTCATCGTTAGCCAAGGTAACACTACGCGAGTTATCGGTAATGGTATGAGCCATTTCCTCTACAGCTGCGGCAACCTGATGAGTTTGGCTTGATTGGTCGTTTACCGTACCGGAAAGTTCGGTGGTAGAGCTACTTATTTCCTGCGCTGCTACACTTGTGCCTATAGTTGATTCCCGCACTTGCATTACTAAGTCGTGAATATCTTTTACGGCACCATTAAAGCCCATATACAGTTGTGCAATTTCATCGTTTCGGGTTGGAGTAAGCGCAACTGTTAAATCGCCTTTGGCAAATCGGTTGATACCATCTAACATTGTATGTACACTTTGTGCAAGGTACTGTTGCTGAAGTTCCGATTCCCGAACGGCATCGCGCACACGCTGTTCCACACTTTCTTTTTCTTGCTGTATTTGTATGGCAGCCTCTTGCAGGTTGTTCGTCATTGCTTCAACCTTCTTCAACTCGTTTTCAAGTTGTTCGTTGCTGGAAGCAATGTTAAGTACCATTGCGTTAAACGAAGTAGACAGCTCATTGATTTCCGTGTATTCATGAATATCAACCGTTGCTGTTAAATCGCCGTGAGCTACCTTATCCGAGGCATCTAATAGTTGTTTTAACGGGTTACGAACAAGGCGTGCAATTACTAATCCAACAATAATCAAGATGGCTGTTGTTAGCAAAACCATACCGGCAATAATCCAAGTTTGCTGTGCTGCTTTTGCCTGCATTGGGGCTAATGGCAACAATACTTCTAATGCTCCGTGAACTTCGCCCTCTTTCCAATTTTCCATGCGGGTACCTGTGGGGTCTAATCCCTGGTTGTTTCCCCATAATGCAACTGATTGTGCAGGGTCGCCGTGGCAATCCAAACATTCTTTGGTTAGTTTAATAGGACGGAAGTAGCGGAGTTTATTGCTTTGTTCATCTATCTCAACATGTTCGGCAATTGTGCCGGATTCCAACTGGCGCAAAACGTTTGCTTCCATTGCATCCGGTTGGTTATCAGGATTACGTGGCTGGAATTTCGGAACCTTTACCTCAAGCCCAAGTTCCTTAGCTTTCATTTGGGCAACTCGTATTGCCGAAAAAATCGGAACTGTTCTCAGCAATTCATCGGTATTGCTATATGTTCCCTTAAATACATTGTACTTGCGTTGTTCGGCAGTGTATTCCCGTGCCGACTCCGCTTGTAGTACTAATGTGCGGGCTTGTGCTATTAATGCTTGCTCGGCATCACTTTTTGTTTGATTATTAAAGTACAAAAAGGTACCAACGCCGCTTAATACGGTAACTAAAACAATAGGCGCAATAATTTTTACGCTTACGCTACGGTTGGAGAAAGAAAATTTCATATAACACTCCAAATAACCTATAAAGTAACACACACATTATTATGGTGTACCGTATGTAGAGGGAACTTCTTGAATTCCCGCTACTGCCGAAGCGAATACACCTGCGCGCAAACCCGGTGCGAGCCAACCCTTCAGCATCGCGCGCATTTGCGTTTGTATACTCAAGTAGAATTGTAGAGATCTAACAGTATATAAAGATACCCTTCGGAAATTCTCTATAATGTAGTTCAAAAACTCGTAATTGAGATAAGCGCCGCTGTACCGGTCTCTCCCGCCCGTGTGCCGGCGCAGAACAGTTGCTACGGCAAGTTGAAGGGGGTACCCAATACTTCTTCGGTACATCTTTTATTAAGATAGTATCGTCCAAAAACAGATTCGCTTAAGTATTTATCCTATTTTTTCAGATTTTAGGGTTTTATAAAAAAGGAAGGCAGGCAACAACAGAAGCAAACCAGTTACGGAAGGAATTCCCTTGGTACTATCAGCCATAAACTGCTGAACATCATTAATACACGTAAACACACAAAACAACCCCGATACCACTACAAACACCGCCGGAACTACCGGATACCCAATAACCTTGTACGGACGTTCTGCTGTGGGTTGCTTTTTACGCAAAATAAACACGCCAAACGCACTCATGCCGTAAAATATCCAGCTAACAAATATCAGCATATCGGTAAGAGTATCAAACGTGCCGCTAAACACTAACACGCACGACCACACACATTGTACAATAAGCGCAAACGTTGGTGTATGAAACCGTGGATGCACATTGGCAAACTGTTTCAGAAACAACCCGTCTTCCGCCATTGCATAATATGCCCGCGCGCTCGATAAAATTGTTCCATTGGTTGTGCCAAGTGTAGAAATCATTACCGCTACAGCAATAAACACAACTCCAACCTGACCAAATATCATGCTCATAGCGGTAGAGGCAACTACTTTAGATTGTGCTATTACTTCTATAGGTAGTACATAAAAGTAGGCAAGGTTAACTAACACGTAAATCCCGATAACACTGCTAACACCTATAATCAATGCTTTGGGTATTACGCGCTTTGCGTTGCGAACCTCGCCGGCAATGTAGGTAATGCTGTTCCAGCCATCGTACGCCCAAAACGCTTTGCTCATTGCCGAGGCAACTGCAAGTAGTAACAGCCATCCTGCCGGAGTTTGTAATGTAGTTGGAGTGGGTTGTTCGGTAAACGGCGTAGTGTTAATACCAAACGCAAAACAACATGCAATAACTGCGGCAATAGCCAACACCTTTAACGTAGTAAACGTTCCCGAAACCAAGCCACCAAGCCGTACACCACGGTAGTTAATAAACGTTAGCACACAAATAGCCGCAACTGTACACAACTTAATACCAATGTTATCTAACGGGGCAATGGTTCCCAGCAACGGAATATGTACCGACCATTGTGCAACAACATTTGGTGCCACAACCGGCAACGGAAACACCGTTGCAAGGTAATCGGAAAACACATACGCAATAGAAGCAATAGAACCCGTTTGTATAACACTAAAAATTGCCCACCCGTAGGTAAACGCAACACCATCGCCATACATTGCCCTAAAAAAACGATACTGTCCACCCGTTGCGGGAATCATACTTGCAATCTCTGCATTGCTTAATGCACCAAACAGGGTAATCACTCCGGCAAGAACCCACACACCAATAACCAACTCAGCCGAGCCAAGTAACTGCACCATTGGTGCGGCTTTTTTAAATATCCCCGAGCCAATCATGGCACCCATAACAATACTTGTGGTAATAAAGAACCCAAGGTGTGGCTGTAAACCCCGTTGCGTTGTTTGTTGTTGTTGCATATATGTATGGTACCTGCGGAACTGTCATTCCCGAAAATGCGATAAGCATCTATCGGGAAGCGAAGCTCAACGAAGTTCATCCAGAACCCATGAAGATTAATAGTGCATTATAGTATGGCAGGCAAACTACACAACAAATTGTATTATTACTCTATGCTAACGCAAACCGCTCCACGCGGCGTGCAAACAACTGCGTTAAACGGCGGGACAGAATCTTATGCAAATAACAACGGCACAGGTGGGGAACTCGTGCCGTTACCGAAAAAAAATTTACCGAAGTATTACTAAAGGTACTGCATGTCTGTACATATCGCTCTGTATTCTTGCGTAGTATATTCCTGTTGGAATATTTGAAATTGACACGGATACATCGCACCAACCATTTATGGTAGAAATATGTTGCACACTACCTGTACAATCTGCAACCTCATTCCCGTGTATATCATATATTTTTAATCCTACATTTTTTGCTGTTGCATCAATATATAAATGGAAGTTTGCGTGTTCTGTAGCAGGATTTGGTGCAACGCTACCTACATACACATTATATGCAGATAGTTCTTCTATGCTATTCTCTTCAATATTAGTAGTGGTTTCAGGATAGTTAATTTTCAAAATACTTCTTTTGCCATCAGATGGAGAATAATAAAAATATGCCAGGGCATTATTACACCATAGAGGCAACATAATTGGTTGTTTGGATGTGTAGACTACAGAGTCTTTTACCCATGATGCTGGATTTTCCGGTGTTTTTGTAAAAAACATACCTTGCCATCCGCCAAGTATCCATGTATTTCCAAACTGTATCAATCTATTCATGTAAGAACGATTTTCAGAAAAGTATTCTTTTGAAATTTCACCTGTATTGATATCGATATTACGTATATAATACGTTGACCATTGAGGAGCTGTACTATCCCTAATGCTAGTTATTACCATTATATATTCATTAAACATGAATATATCTCTATAATCATCAGCCTTTGGTAGAATAAAAGTGCGTATCTGCTTCCAGTGATTTCCTGTACTATCACCCTCATACAAGAAATACTGCTTATTTGGATAGTCTACTTCGGCAAGTGCATAAAAAGATGTATCGTTTTTTGGGTAAATACGTTTGAGTAGCACTGAGTCTAATCCGTGTAATGTCTGGCTAAGAACTGAAAAATTAGTATCTAATACTACAATCTGCGTCCTGTAAAGTCCTTGCTTCGTACCATATGGTTCCGGTTTATATATGATGTACTTCCCTAGAATTTTATACACCATATAATTACCTACCAGTCCACCCCATAACTCGGGAATCTTAATAGACGTGTATGTATCACCAAAATCCTGCGTAGCCATGATACTGACTGATTCGGTATTTGTGTTCGAGCCAATGGCAAATCCTTTTCCGTTTGCCTCGAAAAGTAATTGCCGTATTATTTTAATGCCGTTTTCTCCCCGTATAGTAGCATCTGTATAATACTGTGGAAGCCACGTCGTTCCACCGTCTTTTGTTCTATATATACGCCCGTCATCAGCACAAGCAAAACCATGAGTTGCGTCATACCAGTATAGTATTCCATTTGAATAAAAATTTGATATCAACTCCCAATCCACACCAGAATTTTTTGAAATATATAGAGTTTTATCTCTACCAACAGCAATCAGAATATCCTTAGTAATACTCTGGATGTTAGTAAGAAGCATCGTATGGTAGGTATATCGAATGCTATTTGGTTCAGTATTAATTTTCTTAAAATTAAGTAGATCTTTCTTATAACATTGAATAGTCGAAATTGATGTGTGTTGTGTGCTAGATCCAGTCGATATAGCGTATATATCGTTATCGTACATTGTATAAATACTGTACCCGCTTCCCTGTGGTTCCCATGTATCATTTTGCAATTGATAGATATCTGAACCTAATTGGACTGTAAGGTTAACATTGTTATCTGAAACAAATCTAGGTTGATTACACACCTTGCACAAACCCAAAACATTAAAATCAACTGTCCGGAGAAGTGCTAACGAGTTTGGGTTATATACTAGTAATCGAGAAGAATCTGCACTTACATAAAGTTCATTGTTATATGTAATAACAGAACGTGCATGAAATGCTGTATCTAAATCAATAATTTTTTCTACCGTAAAAGTGGATTTTAATAAATACAACTTTCCGTTACCAACTATAGCGTATCTATCACCAGTATAACATATATCAAATAATGTATTACTATCTGTAATTTGAATCTTACGCCAAGTAACACCATCATCAGATGAGTGAACAACATAATTATTACTAAGTATTCCAATGTAACTATTACCAACGACAATAACCTTCATGATGGTAGTATCGACACCACAAATGTTATTTTGCTTCCATGTATGTGCAGTATCTTTTGTACATAAAATAGTACCATGATACCCATAAACAACTATACTTTTACTATTACTAGCACTCCCTACTAAATCCGAAACGAGTAATGATGTCCTGTAACTTGAATTGAAGGAAGCACACACGCTTGTAAATAATAGTACAATAACGAAATACTTCATATCTATTCCCTGTAAAGTTATACCACTTCTATCTTAGCTGAATAATATTATTATGCTTATGGGTGCTACTACTGTAGCACCCATATAATTTTTTAATCGCATCCTGGATGATAACACTCTGTTTCCCATTCCTCATAGATAGTCTTCCCGGCTGGAGGCATTGTTGGTAATGTTGTTGAGCAGTCATGTGTACCTTCGGATGTTACACCAATATATGTTTTAGTTACCGAGTTATTTATAGCGTTATAACAAACTCTATAACTCCTTATACACTTCCCTAAGTCATTGCAATTTAGAACTCTCATTTGTTGATTAACATAATCGTTCTTAAACTTTATGCATTGTGCGAATGCTACTTGTAACAAAGTTCCTGTTAATGGACAGGGTGGCAAAGAAAGTTGTTGTGTGCCCAAATAGTGATTAGTTATCTGATTCGACATTTCTGTGAAAAATGTCGCATTGTAATTTATATCAAGTCCACAGGGCATATCTACAACAAAATAATCAACTACTATGTCAATGACTCCTAATGGGGTTGTTTTGTAACAATAATAAACATCAATTCTGCAATCACCCGCACCATAGAAGTACGTAGCTGTTGCTGAACTATAACCCGCAGGACAAGTAGCATGGGATTGTGATGTTGAAAACATGAATGTACATACTGTAAATACCAATAAGACTATAAAAGATTTCATATGTTTTCCAATATTAAATGATGATTATCAGGTGGCAGTTCTAATGTTGTAAATTTGAAAAATAGATTTCATTTTACGGTGTTTGTAAACTTGCCGCCTAACGCTGAATTATACAAAGCAATTGAAAATTGCTATAGCCATACATGACTCTCTCATGTGGGAGCGAGAAAAGTTTTGTAATTTTCGAGACAACCTCCAAAATCAGTACAACATACAGTGCTTGGGCGTATCGCTTTCTACGGTGTCAAAGTGTTAAGCGGTACGCCTCCTGTGTGTTTGCTGCCACATATCACACAGGTATATTTACTACGCCAAACATACAGGCAATTTTTACACTACACAAGTACCAAAATTGGAACTCATTTTGGAACTTATTCCGGAACTTATCTACAGATTTGTTTGGTGTGAATGATTGCGTTGATACTCTTTTAATGCCGCCTTAAACGTGCGGCTATTATCAAACCCAACCATGCTACACACAAAATGTTCCTTACCAATAGTAGAGTAAAACTCTAACGCTTTTTGTATGCGATACCATTGAATAAGTTTAGAAGGTGTTTTACCAAAATATGCGTGGCAGAGATTATTAAGATGCCGAACGGATATTCCAATATGTTCTGCTAACCGTTCGGCTGTTAATTGTGTACACGTATAGTGGCTGTTTAATGCAAGCATTATACAATTACGTTCTTGTTTTGATGGTTTCATGGGACTTTAGGATAATGAAGGAAGTACACTTTATCAAATAATAAACAACATTGCGTATGGGATATGATTTATTCCCTACCCGCTTAACAGGCGGAGAGGTGTCCGATGAATAACAAATACAATATATATAATTGTATGATTGGAAGTTGAGAGAGAGAGAGAGCCCCGCACCCATGTGGTACTCCGCCCGCCCTGTAATGTGCTTAAACACAGGTATGTAGTTGGGATATTGCAAGTGATAACCTTTAGGAAAAAGAGATTCGGTTGCTATTTACAAAACCAATTGTTAATAACCAACAAAAATATATAGAGTGCTAACGTATATTGCCAAAACATAACGTAGCATAACTACAACTAACAAAACTTGAAAAACATATTCACCATAGACTGCGAAGAATGGTTTCATGGGGCGGGAGTGCCTATTAGTGCCCGTGCAACATTGCGCCGTTCGGTTGAGCGGAACACGCACCTATTGCTTGAGTTACTTGCTACACATTCAACCACAGCAACATTTTTTACCCTTGCCGATGTTGCTGAAGAATTTCCCAATCTTATCAAAGCAATAAGCAATGCCGGGCACGAAGTTGCCTCGCACGGGTATCAGCATCAATTTGTGTATCGCCTTACACCACAGGAATTCACGCACACTGTTCGGTACTCCAAACAACTGTTGCAGGATATAACAGGTAAGCCCGTACCTGGGTATCGTGCTCCGTATTTTTCGGTTACGCGGCAATCGTTATGGGCATTGGATATTCTTGCCGAATGCGGTTATACGTACGATGCAAGCATTGCTCCTATTCGCAATCACCGTTACGGAATTCCCAACACACCGCTCATGCCGTATGTGGTACAAACTAAAAAAAACACTCTTCTGGAATTACCCATAACACCACACTCAGTACTTGGCGGTTCTGCATTACATGGCGGGTTTTACTTGCGGACGTTTCCGCTTGGGTTTACGGCGTCGTCAATACAATCACTTAACAATCATGGCAAGCGTTGCATTCTCTACATCCACCCATGGGAACTAACCAACTACACCCCCGATGCCCCATACTCATCGCGGTTTCTGCGTTGGCGGATGCAACATAACATCACATCAACGCATCGCAAACTCAACACACTGTTACAAACCTTTTCATTTTGTTCGGTACGCGATGTGTTAGTGGAACTTCAACAAACTGCATCTATTATACATCTGTAATTTCTGCTATCGCCTGACCGCGCCGAACCGTGCACATGTTACAGCGCCACTGTGCGGGAAAGAAAAATCGTACAAAGGCAACAACATAAATGGTGCTGATAGAGAAAAACGGGAGTACGCTTTGTACCCCCGTTTACACATAAGGATTCTACATCAACGTAACACAACAATAGGATGCGTTGAGATGTAGTTATTATTGGAAATACGAAGCAGATATATACCGTTTACCAAATTCCCCGTAGGTATTTCTATTGTAGAGGTTCCCACAAGTTCCGTAGTAGTACGTGTATATACTTCATTGCCGGCAACATTATACAATTGAATTGTTGCCAATGCTGTTAGCTCACTTGTTAACGTAACTGTACATACATCTGTAACTGGATTTGGATACACTCCGGCAATTTCATTCTGCAATTGATACTCAACATCGCTTGTGTTTTGAACAAGAAATGTAATTGTCTTTGATGTTGATTTCGTTCCTGCTTCAACAGTAATTGTAATGGTACTTTGTCCGGTGATGTTTGGCACCGGAGAAATTGTTAAGGTAAATACCGGACCGTTTCCCGTAATCTTAATACTGTCGGTAGGTACCAATGTAGTATTCGTAGAAGCTGCTGTAAACTTAACCCCGGAATAATCATCGGCAACAACGGTAAACACTCCTGTATAGGTCGAGTTTTTGGTTATGATAATATCATTCAAGCCTTCAATTGTTAATGTGGAAGCATTCAGGTCGGCAATATTTGCTTTTATTAAACCACTGGCAGTACCTGCATATAATGTATCTGATATTACTGCAAGAAGCGATACTTGCTGCTCCCATGATGTTGTGTTATCCATACGCACTTTTTTCCAGGTTTTAGCTGAATCTAATGAAGTATAAATACTTCCCGATACTACGGCAAACACTTGATTTTTGTAAACAACAATCGAACGTACATTTACGTATGGTAATCCCGTATTACTTTCTACCCATGTATCGGAAGCTACTGTTTTTACAGAAATACCTTTATCCCTAGTGCCTATAAACAGGATATTATTCATCCGTGCAAAGGTTTGAAATTCTTTACTCTGTAATCCGCTTGATTGAGATACCCACGAGTCACCATTATCGGTGCTAACATAAAAACCAGAGCCCTGCACACAGGCATACAGTATTGTTTTGTACGAATACATAAGTACTCTGCCGGTGCCAGTACCGGCAATTGATTTTTTAATCCATGTTTTACCGGAATCACTGCTAACGGCAAACCTGTTGTAATTAATGGCTACAACAACTGAGTCCGATGATACAACATAATCCGATGGCCACCCTAAACCAACAATCTCCATCAACTCATTCCAATACCGCTGTGCACTCTGGTATTTTGCAAGCCCATGGTAATGTCCCATGTATATGTCGTTCTTAAAAACAGTTGCACACAATGCAGACCTCATGTTGTTTAGACTGTCATTCATCTCAGTCCAATTTTTCCCCATATCGGTGGAAAAGTAAGCACCGCTTGTTGTAGCAACAAATAATCCTTTGTTGTAAGGTAGTATACCAACTATATCAGGATAGGTTATCCCTGTACTTGAGAACCTCCATACTGCTCCATCATTTTGGGAAGTATATACTCCGGCAACCGACCCAACAAACACCGTATTGTTTGCAGCGTACACATATAGATTCGTAGAAGTTACATTATCTTTTTGTGCCATTACCTCGTGAGTACGCGTCCAGTTTTCTCCTTCGTCAGTCGAAACAAAAACCAAATCATATTCACTGGTAAACAATTTGCCGTTCTGTTGTGTAATTGCATAGAATGTTCCACCTGCCAATCCGGTTAGGCAGTTATGCCACGTGGCTCCTTTGTCCGTTGACTTATACATTCCATAACCAGAGCATGCTGCCAGCATATAATCTTTATGGATAAAGACTGATTGAATATTCTTCTTTGGCATCTGCCCGCTAATTTCCACCCATGTTTTCCCTGCATCCTCCGAGAAAAACAAACCCGCAGAAGTACCTACCAAAACGCTTGAGCCAAGTGTTTGGATACTTTTTATCGTCAGTTTGGCAAACTGAGGAATTGCAATCCATTTTGGATCTGTTAGTACGCGGCTGTATAATCCTCCTGAGCTTGTTCCGGCATAAAGTGTTTCGCCCATTACAGCAAGGCACAGAATTGAATTTGAAGGCAAGCTATCACTAAAGGGAAACCACGTAGTTCCGTTATCGGAAGTATAATATACACCGGAACCTCCTGCAAATAATTTATTGCCAGCCGAGGTAACACAGTTTGTATACGCCATCGTAGTTTCGTTACTTATTCTTTTCCAAGTGGTGCCATTGGTAGTTGAAGCATAAACTCCACGGGTGCCCGCACAGTACACTGTAGAATTTATCGATGCAAATGTTCTGATGTAAGAACCATACATACCCGTGTTGCCTCTAATCCACTGGGCATTTCCGGCAATAGTTATTACTATAAAAGCTATTGCACTAAGTATACTTGTTCTCATGTCTCTACCTCCAAAATGTGAGTAGTATTCTATTCCCCTCACCTCCGGAAATATATGTTTATATCGGTAGGATAAACGCAGTACAAAAATAAGACTATTTTATATTAAATATACTCTTTTTCTGCTATCGCCAGACCGCTACAAACGGCGCTCTATACATAGCATGCATCTGCGGGAAAAAACCATAACTACAAAAGAATGGTAATCATGAATTACAGTAACTACGAATCAACACATATCGTGTATTACTTTCTGTTGAATCTTATGATAACTCTGTGGAAGAAGAGTTTACCGCAAAGTTCGCTATGTTTGGCGCAGAGTTCCGCAAAGACAACTGGAAGTGCTTACTTACTTACTTTGGTATGAACCTTCGTGTACTTTGCGTGAACCTTTGCGCACTTTGCGGTTGCACTCCTTGGTAGGGCATAACAATGGTACAGTTGGTATCTGTGCACTTTACAGGAAATGTTTTGTGTTAAAAATTGGGATAAAGTTACTGCTGTCAACAACAACTGACGGCGATTTTATCCGAAACGTACTTCGTAATTGATTGCGCCGCACGTCGTTCGGTTCGCACCGGGTTGGCGCGCTGAAGGTTTGCTTCGGCAATTGTTGGGAACACAATGTTATGCTAATACGTGTTCTATAACCCCAGTGTTTAGTAACGTGCGGATTGCCTCGATGTCGTGGTGTACTATGCGGTCGGTTTCGGCAAAGGGAACAACCGTGCGGATGTGTTGCATCACGCGTTGTAACAGCGGACTTGTTGTAAGCGGACGGTGGAAGTCTATGCCTTGTGCGGCACACAGTAACTCTATTGCCAGCACAGTTTGGAGATTCTCTACAACGCGCATTGCTTTTTGCGCGGCGATGCTTCCCATTGAGTTATGGTCTTCCTGATTTGCCGATGTTGGGATGGAATCCACGCTTGCCGGATGTGCCAGCACTTTGTTCTCGCTTACAATACTTGCGGCAGTATATTGAACAATCATCATTCCGCTTTGTACGCCGCCGTGTGTAGTTAAAAAGCGCGGTAAGCCATTACTTAGTGCGCCATTTACCATGCGCTCAGTTCTGCGCTCGCTGATGTTGCATAACTCTGCGCAGGCAATTGCCAGAAAGTCTAACGCTAAGGCAAGCGGCTGACCATGAAAATTACCGCCTTCTAAATGGTCGCCTTGTTCCGGAAAGATAAGCGGGTTATCGGTAGCGGCATTCAGTTCCGTTTCAATCACCGAAGCAACATATCGAATTGCATCGCGCGATGCCCCATGCACCTGTGGCATACACCGTATGGAATACGCATCCTGAACTTTGCCATCGCCTGTTCGGTGAGACTCCCGTATGGCGCTGCCACTCATTAATGTGCGTAGGTTTGCGGCTGTTTCCAACTGTCCTTTCATGCCACGCACCTGATGCAGACGTTCATCGTAAGCGCGGTCGGTACTGCGAAGAGCATCGGCACTAAGCGCGCCGGCAACATCGGCTACTTGCATTAGGCGTAATGCTTTGTATACCGCCAACGCACCAAAGGCGCATTGCATTTGGGTTCCGTTAATAAGGGCTAATCCTTCTTTTGCCTGCAAGCGAACAGGCGTAATACCGTGGCGTTGCAGAACAACATCGCTGGGTTCAATGCCATGCTCGGTTTTACATCGTCCTTTACCGATAAGCGCAAGTGCAATGTGCGATAGCTGTACTAAATCACCGCTCGACCCCACCGAACCTTGTTCCGGCACACAAGGAATAATATTAGCATTAAACATAGCTATTAATACATCTAAGGTTTCAAGGCGAATCCCCGAATACCCTTTGGCAAGAGCGTTAATACGAATCAGCATAATTCCACGAACAACATCATCGGTTAACCACGCGCCCGACCCCGCCGCATGAGAGATAATCAAATTCTCTTGCAACGTTTCAAGTTCATTACGATGGATATACACATTGGCAAATTCGCCAAAGCCTGTTGTAACCCCGTAAATCACTTTACCTTGCTCAACCCACTCATCAACTAATGCCCGCGCACGCAAAACCGCCGCACGCGATTCAGGCGTTAATTCAAGCTGGGTAGAAGTATTGGTAACTGCGGAATAAAAAGAATCGAGCGTAAGGTTATTACCGGAAATCTGCATTTTAGTGTGCTTATGTAGTGAAAATTTCAAAGCGCGAAAATACGAACACACTTCAAACATGCAGGTATTTGTTTGCTATCGCGGGACTGCACCGAACCCGCACTAACAAAAATTTCTTTTTCTTGCAGAGCAGAAACTTTACCTAAAGAAACAGCCATTATCGTACGTAACCGAGCATCACAACTTCCTGATGTTATCTCATCGGTACTTCGTGTGTATAATACCGTACTTTCCCGCAGTAGTACGGTGTAGAAGCAGTAACATTCGGTGCGGTCGGGCGATAGCAGAAACAACAATACACCATTATCATTTGTTAAACGTCGTGGCGTGCCGGTGTTTTTACGGCTGTGAGTATTTTTGTAGCGTTGTGTACACCAAGTTGCACGCGTTGTGTCTGACGGCTTGGTTGGATTCACCAAAATTTGTATCATTTTATTGGTTATGAGCAAGTTAGTTATATGAAATCTATGTTCTGGCATTTATTTATAGTGGTTATAATTGTTGCAGGAGTGTGCATGCCCAAAGCACAGGCACAGGTTCTGCAACCCGGCGAAGAAATTACGTATGCGGTTAGTTATTTAGGCGTTAACCTTGGCACCATTAAAATTGTGAACGAAGGAAAACAGGAGATAAACGGAAAACCTGTTTTTAAATGTAAAGCCTATATTGATTCACGTCCCGGTATTCCGTTTGTGGAGTTACACACTACGTACGAATCGTGGATTGACCCATCTTCTACTTCATCGTGGCAGTTTGTTGCTAATACAAAAGAAAATGGTGGATGGACCTTTGATAAATATGTATTTGATTATCCCAACAAGCAAATCAATACCGAGAAGTTCAAGAAGAATGTAAAAACCGAAAGCAAACAATTCGCCATCAGTAAAAAATATAACGATGGTTTATCGCTGTTCTTCTGTGCACGCCAATTGTTGTATGCAAAGAATACAGCGGTAATTCCTACCATGGTTATGGAGGATACCACACGTACAAAAATCAATTTTGTAGGCAAGATTGAAAATATTGATATTGATGCTGCAAGCTATCCTGTACGTACCGTGTATTTTAATGGCATGGCAGACTGGACCGGCGTTTATGGTGTAACCGGTTCATTTGAAGGCTGGTTCAGCGATGACGAAGCTCGTATACCTATTAAAGCTAAAATGAAATTGTATCTTGGCAGTGCCAATATTGAGTTAACAAGCTGGAAACGTTCCGGCAATTGGCAGCCACCAAAAGGAAACTAATACAAACAACGGGGTTGAACGTGATAAGGGTGGCTTGGCGCGCTCAACATGACAGAGAGGATACTTGTTTAAAGTATCCTCTTTTTTTATGTCCATAAAAAAACACCGTACACATTATTGCATACGGTGTTCTACAGAATACTTGTAATCCTACTTACTGCAATATCACTTTTGTTTTGTGGATTGCATCACCTTGCTGAATAGAAACAACATACATGCCGCGAGGTAATTTTGTTAAGTCCATTGGGGCATTGTAATCGCCACTGTGGCTTGGCACTTTTACTTCCATAACCGAACGTCCGTTTGCATCGGTTACATTAATGGTAAATGGTGTATTTTCGGTGTTGCGGAAGTTTAATTGAATGAGTCCTGTTGCCGGATTTGGCGACACTTGTAATATTGGAGATTCATCGGTTGTTACTGCATTGATCTCCGTGGAAGGAATTTCATTATCTATTTCAATTGGTTGTCCTTTTACAATTACCGGTTCATTCATTTCAGCAGGTGTTGTTGGTTCAACAAGAACCTCAACTTCTACCGGGTTGCCTTTCACAATTTCAGCATCACCGGATAATGGTAATGGCTCGCCTTTGGTTACATCTAACGGAGCCGGCTGTTCTGCACAACGCGCTTCTAACGAGCGAACTAATTCCTTTTTGGTTTCGCCAATGCTAACCAAACGTGCCTGAACAGTTTTGGTTTCTCCGTTACGGATAAACGTAACTGATACAACTTCGCCCGGTTTGTGCGAACGAATTTCATTTCTCGATTCTTCAAAATTTGTAACTGTTTTACCTGCAATCTGGGTAATTGCGTCATCTTTTTGTAAACCTGCTTCTTGCGCACCGGTGTTTTCCAACGTTCCAGTTAAATATACTTTACCCGACCGTGCCTGGTCTATCCAAATTCCCAAAAATGCAGTACCATTTAGTTCTTTAAGGCGTTCACATGGGTTTTCTGTTGCGCTTTCGGTTTCGGTAGTTGTTGCAAGAATATCCAAGTCTCCAAGATTGATATTCTTTGGCATATACTGTTGTATGTTCCGGATGTTCTCTACACCGGCTAAGTTTATTGCTGTAGCGCGTTTTCCTAAAGTAGCTGTTACAGTACTTGTTGTGCCACGGCGCTCAAAGGTAACTACAACATTATCACCCGGTTTTTTGTCGGAGAGAAGTTTAATCACATCGTCGGTTGATTGCACAGCTTGGTTATTAACAGAAACAACCACATCGCCGCTGCGTAAGCCGGCTTTCATAGCAGCCGAGCCACGCGATACATCCATAATCTTTACGCCATTGGTAGAAGATGGTTCCATGGTAATACCCAAGTACCCTTTATTCTCAATAACATTTGCAGGAAGATTATATGAAGTGGTAGTAAGCGATTTACCATCTCCACATTTAACTGTATGTACGGTAACTGTTCCGGGCTGAGAAGCTTTTGTGGTGCTGATATTAACAGCTCTGATTGCATTATCATCGCCTGCACGTACAACCGACGATGTTATACCTGCAGCTACCAATGTAATGCAGTAAAATAGTATACGATACTTCATAGAAATCCTTTGGGATAATGAAAGAACTAAGGTTGTCTGATGCGAACATACAACCATTTTCCGCCTGTTAGTGTTAAGTATGGGTTAAGAAGTGTTAACGTAAGTAATTAATTCTATAAGCTATCGCCCGACCGCCCCGTATGTTGTCATAAAGCTCTGCCTACCATCTGCGGGAAAGAACGGCATATCAGAAAAGACTGTCTACCGTGAGCTATAAATTAAACATAGTAAGCAATCCGGTTAATTCCTTCGGAGAATGAACAATGTACGTTGGTTGCTCTTCTGTAAGTTCTTCCATACTACCATATCCATAACTAACCCCAATAGTGCGCATGGTATTGTTCTTGCCACCAATTATATCATGCTTTCTGTCTCCTATCATAACAGCACGTTCCGGCAGAATAGAGTGTTGGTGCATGGCATATGCAATTACTTCGGTTTTATCGGTGCGGGTGTTATCCAAGTTGCTTCCAATAACATCGGTAAAATATTGGTCTAAGGCAAAGTATTCCAATATTTTTTTTGCATATACAGTTGGTTTTGAAGTTGCTGTAAATAGGGTATAACCGTTTTGGTGGAAATATTGTAACGCTTCCGGGATACCCGCATATACTTCATTCTCAAATAATCCACGTACACCAAAGTATTCGCGGTATGCTTCTACTGCTTTAGTAGCTTCCTCGGTTGGTAAGTTATACCGTGTTGCAAACGATGTGCGTAACGGCGGACCTATAAACAACTCCAACTCCTCCGGGTGTGGTTCGTGGATATTCATAACCGTTAAAGCATGCAGTATAGAGTTGATGATTCCCTCTTTCGGGTTGGTAAGTGTACCATCAAGGTCGAATAACAGCGTAGTAATGTTGTGCATAGAATTTTTAAGGTAATATACGCCATACAATGTAATCTGCGATACACGGTGTTTGATATTGAAGGGTTTATCCCGCAAATAAAAAAACCCTGCATTGCTGCAAGGCTTGGTGCGGTTTGCGTTAGCAAATACACTTTTAAAACTTTACACTAAACCCAAGCGTTGGTAATATGGGAAGCATAGATTGCTGACGTGTTGTGAGTTCGAGCGTTTCGCGGTTAACGCGGTATTGCTCGCTGATGATATTGCGGTTGTTATACACATTGATAATATCTAAGTAAAACGTCCAGTCTAAATCGTACCAGTGTGCATAGGTAGTAAAGCGCAAATCCAAACGGTGGTAATCAGGCAGGCGACCTTGATTAATGTTTTCTAAACCGCCACGGTCAACATCAAAAATTACGCCGCGCCAATCGGTATCTATCTTAGCATTTAACTGGCCTGTAACAGTATCTTTAACGGTAACGATACGCGGTTTTATACCGGTAGCTTTCGTCCAGGGGAAACCACTGCCATAGGTAAAGGTAAAGCTGATGTCAAGCCAATCGTATGCTTTGTATCCGCCTACAATATTAATGGAATGGCGGCGGTCGAAGTTGAACGGAATCGTATATCCTTCGCGGTAGCGGTTGGCTAGTGCTAGCGAGTACGAAACCCAACCGTACAGGTTGTTCTCTCCCACGCTTCCTATTTTTTGCAACATGATTTCTATACCGTATGCTTCGCCGGTTGCGCTGTTAATTGGTACAGTTGTAAGCGAGTCGCCTATGCTTGCTACAGGTGTAGTCCAGCCTGCGCGTGTACGGTACACCGAGTCCGGCAGGTTGGGTATTTTCTCTACGGAATACACTGTTCCTTTTACCCGTTTTGGCAGAACAAGATCGTTGAAATTTTTGTAATACCCTTCTACGCGAAGTTGCCATTCGTCGTTAAGCATGTGGTCTAAGCCAAGTACATAATGGGTGGCTTTCTCTGCTCGAAGGTTTGTTACATTGCTATCGGTTAAATCGAGAAACACCTGCGCATCAAATAGTTTTTCGTACCCGGGCGACTGGTAGTAAAATCCCCATGCAGCGCGTAGTGTTGTAGCAGAAGTAAATGCGTACGACCCCGACACGCGCGGCGCAACGTATGTTTTGTTCAGCAAGGCATAATAATCGGTGCGGAAACCGGGCTGTAACGTAAGTTTATCCGTTACACGGAAATTATCCTGTGCGTAGAATGCTGTTCGGAAATAATCAACACCATTCTCAAAACTTTCCGGTATTGGTGGTATACGTGGGTTGCTTGCACGTAATGCTTTTAAACGCGGGTCTAAATCTATGTTTACTATTACGCCGGTATAAATCTGGTCGTACTGTGCGCCAAACTCTACCGTGTGTATTGAATCAAGTTTCCAGATGTTATCATTCTTTAATGATGTTTTACGGAAGTTATATCCTGTCTCTCCACTAATGGAAAATAATGTAGGTATATCCATACCTGCTTTACGTAACGAATCCTGTAACTTCACAAAATCCTCGCGCGATACTTGGTCGGTTGTACCAGCAATAACCTGCGAACCACCTAATCCACCAAACGTTGTTGCACCGGTATTTGCATAATACGATAGCCCAGTTGTAGTAACAAAGTTATTGGCTGCGGTATACACCCAAGTTAATCCAAGAACATCGTTAAACGACCTATCGGTAATACTGATGCTATCGGCCTGCTGGCGGTTTGCCCCACTTGTAAACTCGGTGTTATCACGACTGGTAAGTCCGTTCACAAAAAACTTATGATTTTCCCACGGCTGCACAACAATCTTTCCTTGTAAATCGCGGAAGTTTGGTAAGGCAACATCGCCATCAACTGCGCCTGTGCTTCGGGCAATTGGGCCTGCAATTAAATCATAATACGTACGGCGTGAAGAAAGTAACCACGAGCCATTCCAAAATGGCAACGCTCCTTCGGTTACAAGATTTGCATTGGTTAAGCTGATATTCAACTTACCCGCAATATATCCGTTGCCGGTGTAGCCCTCGCGGTTGGTAACATCAAGCACAGCCGATAAACGGTCGCCATACTTTGCAGGGAAGCCACCCGTAAGCAACGAAATCCCGCTAACAGTTTCGGGGTTAAACAACGAAATAAATCCATACAATCTGTACGGATTAAATATCTCAATATTATCAAGGAGAATCAGATTTTGGTCGGGACCCGAACCGCGCACAACAAGCTGCGAAGAAAAATCGCTTGGCGCAACAACACCGGGCATAGTTTGTAATGTGCGGAACACATCTTCTACTGCACCTGCTTTATACTTTGCTTCGCGTGGGTCAACAGTAATAACCGATGTACGCGTATCCGTTTGTTCCTGCACCCGACGCGAGGCAGTTACTTCAATAGCTTTACCATCAACCTTTCCTTGTTTCAGTACAAACGTAATCGTTTCCGATTCGCCATCGGTAAGAGTTACCGATTTCTTTTGCGTTTCATATCCAATCACACTTGTTTCAACAAGGTAGGTACCCGCAGCAAGATTATTGATACTAAACGAGCCATCACGTTTAGAAATTGCGCCACGTTTAACAGACTTAATTTGTACGGTTGCACCTTGCATAGGGTTACGGGCGTTATCAAACACTTTTCCGCGTACCGATGCCGTCTGCCCAACCGATGCATTGCCAATAGCAATAAACAAAACAACAAAACCAACCCAAAACAACTTCATAAATATAACTATCGCTGTGGTGAAAAGAAGCAACCAACTGACGCTACCCTTTGGCGTTTGTTTCACGGCATTATAACATCATGAACCACGCTGCCAAATATTGACGCACCGCCATGCTTTTTTGTGTAGAATATTCTGCTATCGCCGGACGGCACCAAATGATGTGCAAGCAAAACCGTATTCCCTGCCGGAAAGTTCCACAGCTCAAACAAATCGGTTATCGTTAACGCTGGCTTACAAAAAGAACAATTGTAACTTTTTGATTGTTTATTACTCTGTTGTACAAGAGGTACACACTACAAAGGTTCCCATGAAAAAGCAACAATCCTACTCATTACACATAGACTCGCCATGCCACGAACAATGGGATGCTATGTTACAAGTTCGTAACGGTAAATACTGTCTCCACTGCGCCAAAACAGTAATAGATTGCACTAACCTTACCGATGTGGAAATAGATACAGTAGTACAGCAACAACACGCCAATGGTAAATCAACTTTCTGCGGACGTTTCAGAAATGAACAACTAAACAGAGCACTTGTGCTACCTCATCAACAACGCGGTTCATACTTTGCTTTACCTGTGCTAATTGCAGGAGCGCTCGCCACCTTAGCACCCGAACAAACAAACGCGCAAGAAGTTCCCGAGTCCATGAAATGTGCTCAACCGAGCATTCCTCAACAAAAGGCATCTCAAACAGCATCAGATACAACTGTAAAAGCTACACCCCAACCACTCATACCCGACTCCACAACTATTGTTGGATATGTAAAAGATAACAATGGTAAACCATTAGGCGGGGCTACTATCAGAGTAATTGGGATCAAACGTGGGGCAATATCCAAAGCCGATGGGTCGTTTCGTATTGCCAATGTACCCGTTGGTATACATGAATTAAAAATTACCTACATAGGTTTAGAAGCACAAACTATTCTCTATAACACTATGCAACCTAAACTTCTAAATATTACTCTTAAGGCAACTAGAATACAATGTACAACGGGATGTATTTCCTTTTATCCAGAACCACTCTTCAACCCCAAAGAAGTAGGCAAAGTAAAACATCTTAAAATAGATGAGTAACATTTGGTAATTCTATATACTCAATCAATAAATCACAATACAATGATGTTACGGCAATCGAAATTTATCGAGAGAACTTGACTTTGCGGGCAGTTCCAATTTGTATAGGTCGTAGGTTAATTTTCCTGTTGTTTCATCTTTAAATAGTCTGGAAAAGTAAATTACATCCATAGATGACGGTATAGACAAAAATGAATCTTCATCATTAGTGTTTAACGGACTTCCAACATTGATAGGTTTAAGCCAGTTATTTGCGCTGTCCCGCTCGGTTACGTAATAATCCAAATCACCTGCACGTGCAATATTGTACGATGAAAAAAATAGGGTCTTGCCATCTGCACAAATAAAAGGTGCCCAGTTTTTAAGTCCAATGTTTACCGGATCTAATCTCTGTGCATTAGACCATTGATGTGTGGTGGTATCATATGTAGAGTACCATATACTAACACTACCACCACTTTTGTAAGGTAGAGTAGAAGTTCTATTCGAAACAAAGTATAGCATAAGTCCATCTGAACTAATACTTGGCTGCGATTCCCAAGCTATACTATTTACTGTTGATCCTAGATTTTCTGCTTTACCCCAAGTTCCGTCTGAATTTTGTTTACATACATAAATGTCACAGTCACCATTACCGTCCGGGCGACTACATCCTGTAATAAACAACTCATGCGTTGCTGCGCAATAACTTACTACACCTTCATTAACACTTGTATTTAGACTTTGCATTCCATACAAATGGAGTGTGTCAGCATTTTTAGGTTTATCAAATACTACCTGTGTTGGGTCTATTACATCGCAAAACCATACATCATGAGAAAGACTGTTGTCAGTTGTTCTATAACTGCCTGGTCTATTACTAATAAAGTACAGTCTTTTACCGTCTGCTGTAATATTGGGTGCATATTCAATATACTTAGTACAAATCGAATCTAACCGTACCACTTTTCCTTTATGAATTCTGTTCAATAGGTCTGCAAGTTGTGCGGATGGTTTATTACTACTGCATGCGCCAATTATCAGCGAAACCAGAGCGGCTACAATAAGGGTGTTGTATCTCATACTACTTTAGGTTGTAAGTTAACGTTGAGCAAATATATAACACAACTCCTTTAACTTCAATTTTCTTCTCTACTATTATAATCATCAATCATTACTTTGCTTCGTTTTACGCTATCGCCGGACGGCACCTAATGTTCTACAAGTAAAGTCAGACTCACTGCCGGAAAATTCCTCAAGCAATAGTAAAACGTTATCATACGCACGTATGTATTGTTAAAAGCCAATGTAACCTTTTTACGCAATGCCTCTCCTTTATATCAGAAGTTTACTTATTTCATTTTAAAGGGGAATCCCATGAAAAAGCACCAAGCTTATTCTCTGCACATAGACTCGCCATGCCATGAACAATGGGATGCTATGCTGCAAGTTCGTAACGGTAAATACTGTCTCCACTGTGCTAAAACAGTAATCGACTGCACTAATCTCTCCGATAGCGAAATACATGCAGTGATACAACAACAACGCGCAAATGGTAAATCTTCATTCTGTGGCAGGTTCAAGAACAAACAGTTAAACAGACCGTTAGTTCTTCCACAACAAAAACACCGCTCGTACTTTGCATTGCCTGTATTAGTTGCAGGAGTACTTACTATGATAACAGCCGAAAATACTTTTGCCCAAGATGTTCCTGCCAATATGAAATGCGAGCAAAAGAATGTACCACAGGCACAGAACACAACGAATAACTCCAACACACCAAAGAAGCAGGTATTACTTCCGGTTGTGCCGGATTCCATAAGTATTGTGGGCTATGTTAAGGATGGAAGTTGGAATGGACTACAAGGAGCCACCGTGAACGTTGTTGGCACTACATTCCAAACAACTACACGAGAAGACGGTTCATTTGTTATCAATGATGTTCCTAAAGGTTCATACACACTTAAAATAACACGTAGCGGATACGAAGCACGAACAGTATATTACAATACGCTAAGTGGAGGTGTTGCCTCGTACGTTCTTGCAGCAAACAGAGATTTTTATGATTACGGGGACGATGAGGTTATGGGGCTTATGCCTGCTGATTGACAACAAGAGAACACACTATCATAACCATGTATCAACGGTAAATGTACTATCACTCAGATGAGATACTCTCCCGCAAAGTAAGGGTTGTTGGGGCAGAAAATTTTCTGCCCGTACATATTCGTTTGGTGCGGCAATGCGTTAGCAAAAAACTATGCGTGTACAGTAATTCTGTTTCCGCGAAGTTGATGGATCTTTTTGAGTCCTTCAAACACAATGTCTTTCTTTAAGTCAATATCAAACCCGGCTTCGGGCGAGCCGGTTGAGTTGTCCATTATGGTAAGAACATGATTGAATGTTTGTTCGGCTTCATCTAATCTGCCCAGATGCAAAAGCGCGTATGCTTTGTAGTTTAGTGCAAGCACTTGGTTAGGCACTTTGCTTAACGATACTTCCGCCCATTTTAATGCTTCATCGAAACGTTGCTGTGTGCCGCAAATGTGTGCAACAGTGGATGCAGCTGTTGCGGCAATTGGTGTGGAGAGTGTTCCTAAATCTAAGGCAAACTTTAATGCTTCTTCGGATTTTTGTGCTAAGTCCATGCGCCCAAGTGTTTGCCCAAGTTGAAACCACGCATAGGCGTTTAACGGTTCTTCCTGCACATGGCGGATAAGCAGTTCGTAATTACGTTGTACTTTCTTTTCCATTTCATCGCGCGGAATATCATAACCGGTATGGTTAATAACAATATCCGATTGTATGATATGCGCGCCTTGCTCTAATAACGAAGGTGTAATTTGTTCGTGAACACGTCCCTTAAAGTACAGGTTTGGATATCCGTAGTTTCGGAAGATGCGCGGATATCCACCTTTATGTACTTCGCTTACGTCGTCGGTTTGGCGGTGCGGACTCACAATAGTACAAATAACACCACCAACTTGCGCCGGTACCGATTGTAATTGTTGTAGTACCACAGCGCCCGATTCTTTTTGCAAACGCTCGTCGGCATCAAGGTATAATATCCATTCGCCTGTGCAGAGTTTCAGTGCTTCGTTGCGTGCGGCGGCAAAGTCGCCAATCCATTCAAAGTATCCAACGGTAGCTCCGTAGCGTTTTGCAATGGCAACGGTGTTATCGGTGGAACCTGTATCAACTATTACAATTTCATCGGCAACCCCACGTACACTTTCCAAACATTCGGCAAGTGTGTCTTCTTCGTTTTTTACAATCATGCACAACGATAAAAACGGTTTAGCTTTTTGTGTAGTTGGTTGAGTGCCTTGTTGTATTGCTGCATATTGCTTTTCAACGTCATCAACACGGGTAAGAAACGCTGCAATGTCTTCTCTGTTGCCCGATAACGTTTGTGCCTCATATAGCAGTCCTCGCGCCTCGGAATACTTATGGTTATTCATTACGCAATTTGCCAGACCTATTCTGCATGATACATCGTTTGGGTTTACTAGTAAACCGGCCTTAAAGTATTGTTCCGCCTCGGGCTGTTTGCCTAAAGCAAGGTAGCTTCTGCCAATACAAAAGGCAAGTTGTTCGCCGGGCATTTCGTACGCACCAACTACTCGTGCAAGTACATCGTTTGCTTCTAATGCTTCGTGAAGTTTAAGGTATGCGTTTAATGCTTCGGTAAAATTGTTTTGTGCAGTATAACACTCACCCAATACATAGTACGA
This sequence comes from Bacteroidota bacterium, assembly GCA_019695345.1. Taxonomy (GTDB): domain Bacteria; phylum Bacteroidota; class Ignavibacteria; order Kapaibacteriales; family NICIL-2; genus JAIBAE01. The sequence goes on from JAIBAE010000034.1 coordinate 31,383, forward strand.
GAATGCTTGTTTAGGTACTATTGTTAGGGATTCTTTTGCACGCTGAATTGCTGTGTTCATATCGCCAAGCTGGTAGGCAATAATACCGCCGTAGTTCAACGCTTGCGGTCGCACCGTGCCCTTAGGTTCGGCGTACGTTAGTGCTTGCTGTGTGTCATGCTCAGCACCACGTAAATTTCCTAATGCCAGATACGTTTTAGCACGCTGATACAACATGTACGCATCGGTTGGTGTTTTGCTTATAGCGTAATCTAATAATTCTAAATTGCGTAACTGTTTTGCCTGCATTTGCTCGGGCGAAAGGTTATAGCCCAAGTGTTCTACTTCAATATTCGATGCACCAAATCCAAAATTCCATTTAGTAAAGCAATCCACAACTTGCTCGTGAATCATCCCTTCAAACTTTATTGCAGGGTGATTACGGAACAACCGCAACAACTGCGAAACATACTTTGTTGTAGTACCATGTTTTACAGCGTGGCTGGTAAGGTTTACCATAAATCCATACGTATCTTTTGCTGCATGCTGAAGTACAAACGCTAATTCTTCCGGGTTGGTAATACGCTCGTCGGCATCAATGCTTAGTATCCACGGGTTGCGCGCTTCGGTTAGGGCCATATTGCGCGCTTCGGCAAAGTTGTTATTCCACGGGAACTCAAGTACACGCGCTCCGTATTGCCGTGCAATATCCATTGTAGAATCGTTTGAACCCGTATCCACAATAATAATCTCCGAAGCAATGTTCTTTACCGATTCCAAACAACCGGGTAACATTGTTTCTTCGTTTTTAACAATCATACAAACCGACAGCATTCCGTTGCTCATAGACGTATGTAGTTGTGTAACTCTAATAAACATCTATCTAAACGGGCAAATACCTTGCCAAGCAGAAAAATCACGTTAAGTGCTATATTTTGCTATCGCATGACGGCACCAAGCGCGCCGTTAACTACATCCTCATCTTGCCGGATTGCAACTATTCGCCTTCCTTGTTCTGTACATTGAAAAACTTCTTAGTCACACATCTTGTTTCCAATCCACAACAACTCTATATTCGTAACAAAGCCGTACCACTAAACAAAGGGGAACGCCATGATAATCATTTCACTCATTATTATGGTAACAGGTGTGTTGCTTGTACTCTACTCGTCGGAACTCTCGGGCAAGGCGTTATCGCCCGACGACATCTTTAACAAAGGTGGGTTTAAACGTCTGTTGCGTCACATATTTACTCACCGTCCGTTCGACGGTTATAAAGAAGACATTCGCATCCTACTTTATGGCGCAACAGGATTACTTATGATTTACGGCGGCTCGCTGATGATGGTTTATTTTATAACATGGGTCTATGCCGCATCGGGCGTAAATTACCGGTAGTGTTTCTGCTATCGCCGGACGGCTCCAACCCACATGCTATTACCATACAAACTTCTGCCGTTGAGAACATCTCTGAACTATCTACCAACTATCAGAAGATAAAATACGTGCGACGCTGAACGTGTGGCTCGCACCGGGTTTGCGCGCTTGCGGTTTGCTTCGGCAGAGGTGGGTAACAGATATATTTGGGAATAATCCTGTATAGTTGGAACTGTTGTATTATACTTGTTTGTTATGGTATTTTTTGAAATCTGGAAAAAGTACAAATGAGACTTATAAGTTTATATGTAGTTCTATTAGTTCTTGGTTCTTTAGTTGTTACGGCACAAGATGTTGCAACAGGTACGCTATCGGGAACGGTGCGGAATAGCGCAACGCAATCGCCTGTTGCGGGCGTTACTGTAACCATTGTTGGAACTAAACTTGGCGCAATAACAACCTCTGCGGGGAAGTTTACTATTAAAAAGATTCCTGCGGGAATTGTATCGGTTCGGGTTTCGGCTGTTGGTTATACTGCCCGTGTGTTGAGTGATGTAGTTATCAGTACCGGCAAACCCAACCAGTTGGATATTGATATTACCGAGAGCGCCGTTACCACACAGAAAGTGGAAGTAACGGGCTCATATTTCCAAAAGTCACCCGAAGCAGCAAACAGCACACAAAGTCTATCAGCTGCCGAAGTGCGCCGTGCACCGGGTGTGCAGGAAGATGTTGTGCGTGCAGTTGCCTTGTTGCCGGGTGTTGCCGTTACACAAGCCGGACGTAATGACCTTGTTGTTCGCGGCGGTGCTCCGTTTGAAAATTTGTTTATAGTAGATAACATTGAGGTTCCCAATATTAATCACTTTGGCTCGCAAGGTGCGTCGGGCGGACCGTTAACATTGGTAAACATTGACTTTGTTCGGAATGTTCAGTTTAGTGCTGGCGGTTTTGGGGCACGCTACGGCGATAGAGTTTCTTCGTTTACCAACATCACCTTACGCGATGGCAACGACGAACGCTTTACAGGTATGGCAAATCTTTCGGCAACAGGGTTTGGTGTTCTGGCTGAAGGACCTATTGGTTCATCGGGTTCGTACATGCTTAATGTTCGCCGCAGTTATCTAGACCTTTTATTTAAAGCACTGAAGTTTAGTTTTATTCCGCAGTATTGGGATTTGACCTTTAAAACAACTCTTAAACTTGATGCCGATAACTCGGTATCGTTTTTAATGATTGGTGCGTTGGATGATGTATCGCTTAATAATGATTCGTTGGATGGACGTTACAAAAACAGTCAGGTTGCTTTCTCCAACCAAAACCAATACTTCTCCGGCATTACCTGGAAACACTTGTTTGCAAACGGGTTTGTTACAACAACTCTTGGGCGGACATACACACAGTATAAAACATCGCAGTCTGATTCTCTACTTAATCCAATATTCCGTAACAATTCCGAAGAAGGCGAGAACTCGCTTAACATTAACTTGCTGTATCAGTTTTCGCCGCAAACAGAATTAAATGTTGGTACTACGAATAAGTTTGCTTCGCGCTTACGGTACGATGAGCTTGTTCCGGGTTTTCTCCGTACCGATGCACAAGGTACGCCTAAGCCACTTACTATTGATACAACATTTTCTGCCTTCCGCAATGGAACCTTTGCATCGCTCTCTACTACTCTTACCGATAACCTTAAAACTACTGTTGGTCTTCGTTCAGATTATTATCCATTCCTTACAACACAGTTCTACGTTTCGCCACGGTTATCATTCAGTTACTTTGCAAGCGATGTTACTACGGTTAACCTCAGTGCCGGACGTTATTATCAATCTCCATCGTTCATCTGGTTGATAGGCGACCCAACCAATGCTAATAATCTTGCGGCCATCCGCGCAGACCAAGTTGTACTTGGCGTAGAACATCAACTACGCGATGACTTGAAATTTCAGGTAGAAGGTTTTTACAAATGGTACGGCAATTATCCGGCACGTGTGTACCGGCCACAGGCGGTGTTATCGCCATCCGGGTTTGAAGACGTAAGCACAGATATTCCGTTCGGGTTAGAGCCGTTAACAAGTGTTGCTACCGGCGTTGCTCGTGGTGTTGAAATTTTTATACAAAAGAAACTCAGCGATATTCCTTTATATGGGTTGGCAAGTTTAACAATTGCCGAATCTCGTTTTACATCGTTAGACGGAATTGAACGATATAGTTCGTTTGACAGCAGGTTTATATTTAATCTTGCGGCGGGTTATCGCTTTGCGGAAACATGGGAGCTAAGCGCAAAGTTCAGAACATCTCAAGGATTACCAACCACACCGTTCACTCAACAAGGCAAGCTCGATTTCACACAGTACAATGCTGGTCCGCGTTTACCAATCTTTCACGCGCTGGATGCACGCATAGATAAACGCTGGAACTTCCAAAGCATTCAGCTTGTAACGTACTTTGATGTACAGAATGTGTACTTCCAAAAAAATGTATCGCGTTATGTGTGGAACCGCAGAGAAGGTAAAACAGAAAGTGCATCAAACGCTACTATTATTCCAAGTCTGGGAATTAATGTAGAGTTTTAATTTGCTATCGCATAACCGCACCCCGCCTTGCAGCAATGCAGGGTGTTTTTGTTTGCGGGAAGGAACAATATCGCATCACTCAATCATTGAACTTCTGAAGAAAAAGTGCGACGCTACAACGGTTGGTTCCGCCCGTGTGACGGCGCACAAGGCGCGCTACGGCTACTGTGGGAAACCACCTACTACTTTATTTAAATTTAAAGTTGCGTTTAAAGGAAAATGCCTTTATGTTTGTAGGAGATAATCCTACGTAAGTGTCAGAAAATATGTAGGACTAACAAACAGGTTTTTCCACACTAAAATTCAAGGAGGAAGGGAATGAAAAACCTTCAAACACTTGGGTTGGAAATCCTCACGGCTGAGGAAATGCAAACCGTTCGCGGTGGCTACCAACTTATATGGGACATGGGTGACCGCCCAGCACCAGAACCCCCAAAAAATGAGTGATCTCATTTGGGTTAGTTCAAAGTTCTAACGGGGAGCAGGGGATACCATGAGAAAGTTCACCTGAACTCTGATAGAAGGAAAAGCATACGCCTGCATTACCCCCGATTATGCAGGCGTTTTTATTTTAAATACTTCATCGTATTCTTCTCTGCAAAGTATATCTTGCGCGCCATATTTGTTTAATTCATTATGTAGGTATTGTGATATGTCGTTCGAGTTGTTAAAAAAGCTGTGTTCAACACCTGCGGTTCCCGGCCGTGAAGATGTTTTCCGCAATGTTGTTATTGATGAACTTAAAGACCATTGCGATGAAATGTACACCGATGCAATTGGGAACTGCTTCTTCCGCAAAAAAGGGAAAGGAAGTAATCCACGAAAAATTATGATTGCCGCACACATGGATGAAATTGCTTTTATTGTGCGCTATATTAATAAAGATGGGTTTGTGTATTTCCAACCGCTTGGCGGGTTCGACCCACGTGTACTAATTGCACAACGTGTTAAGGTATATGGCAAACAAACTCTGGATGGCATTATTGGTATTAAGCCAACACACTTTACTACGCCCGAAGAACGCAACAAAGTAACTCCGTTAGAAGATTTGTTTATTGACCTTGGCTTGCCTGCTGCCGAGGTTAAAGCATTAGTTCAGATTGGCGATTGCATTACCATGGAGCGCGAGCTAATCCGAATGGGAAATTTCTACACGGGCAAAACCTTAGATGACCGCGTTGGCATGTATGTAATGATTGAAGCATTTAAGGCAATGAAACAAAGCGACGACGATATTTATGCCGTTGCTACCGTACAGGAAGAAGTTGGTGTACGCGGTGCTAAAGCTGCATCGTTTGGGCTAGCACCGGATATAGGTATTGCACTTGATATTACCATTGCCGCCGATATCCCCGATGTAAAAGAACACAACTGGTGCGTTGTTATGGGCGATGGTGTTGGCATTAAAATAATGGACTCTTATTCCATATCGCATTTTGGGTTGGTGCAACACTTGCGCACATTAGCAGAAAAACATTCGGTACAATATCAAATGGAAGTATTACCCAAAGGCGGCACCGATGCAGGCGGTATGCAGTTAAGCCGCGGTGGAATTCCGGTTGCAACGCTTTCTATTCCCTGCCGTTACACACACACCGTTGCAGAAAGTGTACATAAAGACGATGTAACAGCATGTATTGAGCTTACTCGTTTGTTTATGGAAAATTCGGCAGACTTTGTTGTGTAACACAATAATCCTACAAACATTCCTAATTTTGCAGTGCAGTAGTATTACAACCTCACGCGTTTACAAAATACCGCGTGAGGTTTCTTATTCACCAACGTAACCAAAGTTTCCCCGTGCGTTCTACCGTAGCAGAAATAAACATCTCAGCATTACACAATAACATTCACGTGCTTCGCAGTAAGGCACCCAACAGTGCATTAATGGCAATGGTTAAAGCTAATGCGTATGGGCATGGTATGGTAGACTGCTCGCGCGAAATAGAAAACGACGTAGATTTTTTTGGTGTTGCCGTTATGTACGAAGGCGTTACGCTACGGTTAGCAAAGATTACCAAGCCAATTGTAGTAATGATGCCGCCTGATATTTACGATGCCGAAAAATTCTGCGAGTGCGATTTACAAATGGTTGCGTGTTCGCTTGATTTACTACGTGATTTTAATCAGGAAGCCATAAAACAAAACGTAATTCTAAAAGCACATTTGTACATAGATACAGGAATGCGCCGCGATGGTATAGAACCACACGAAGCTGTTGGTTTTATGGATGCCTGTAAAGAATTCACTAACATCAGCATTATTGGTGTATGCACACACTTTGCTACAGCCGACGATGTAAACAAAGCGTTTGCCCAAGAACAACTCGAAAAATTTAACGGCGCTGTGCAAGCATTACACAATGCCGGATACACGTTCCAATACATTCACGCAGCAAACAGTGGCGCGGTGTTTCACCACCCCGATGCACACTTTAATATGATACGTCCCGGGTTATCGTTATACGGCATTGCTCCGGCAAATACCATAAACACAGGGCTGCAACCGGTTCTCTCGCTTAAAACAAGAATCAACGCACTCCGCAGAATTCAACCGGGTGAATCGGTTAGTTACGGTAGGCGGTTTATAGCCGCACAGGCAACAACCATTGCAACAATTCCTATTGGCTATGGCGACGGCTACTCGCGCTTGTTAACAGGTAAAGGTATGTGCTTGCTACACGGCAAACGTTTCCAGATAGTAGGAACTATTTGTATGGATGAATGCATGATAGACGTTGGCAACGAACCCGTTGACCTTGGCGACGACGTAGTACTAATAGGCACGCAAGGCAACGCAACCATTAGCGTAAACGAAATCGCCGACACCATTGGTACAATCCCCTACGATATAACCACACTTATAACTGCCCGCGTACCACGTGTACTTGTTGGCAAAACCTGAAATAAAAAGGTACAAATCACCCTACAGAAAAAAACTCCCTGCTGTGGTGAACAACAGAGAGTTTTGTTTTTACAATCTTTAACAGTAGTGTTTACTGGATTGTAATTTCGGTTACACTTGGTTTCGCCGGTTCTGTTTTTGGCAATGTTAAGTGTAATACGCCATTCTCAAATTTTGCAGCAATGTTTGCAACATCAACCGTTTCGGGAATGTTAAACGAACGGCTGAAATTTCCGTAGCGGCGCTCAACGCGGAAGTAGTTTTTATCTTCTGTTTTTTCTTCCTGCTTTTTCTCGCCACTAATGGTAAGAACGCGGTCTTCGTTCACGGCAATTTTTACATCCTCTTTACTCATGCCTGCAAGTTCTGCATTAATGTAGAAGTTCGATTTATCTTCTGCGACATCAACGCGAGGTGTTAATACGGGCTGAGTAAAGTTGCTACGGTTAAATACAACGCCGCCACGGTCAATATCATTAAACATACGGCGGGTCATTGCATCAAATTCAGCAAACGGGTTTACGCGAACAAGTTTCATAAAATCCTCCAAAAAATATGGTGTTAAACATGAGTTTCTCTTTTGTAGCTTATGATGTTTCCGCGGTGATTATCATAAGCCGTTTACTTTCCATAATAGCAAAGGTGTGCCAACACGATTTTTTGTGTTTTAGCACCAATTTTTCGGACGTTGTGGCGCAACCTATGGCAGAGTATCTGTAGCTTTGGCAAACTTGTATCGAAAACATGTCACACATCAGGTTAGGCATGGTTTCCCGCTTTTGCCGAAGCGCGCCTTGTGCGCCGTCACACGGGCGGAGCCAACCGTTACAGCATCGCGATTGTGTTTTATGTTAGTATTCGATAGTCTTTTTATCAGTGTTTACTCGTTGTATGTACGCGGAGAGTTGTGTAGGCAGAGGTACTTTCCCGCATGGCAACTTGAGTATTGTGTAGTAACGGTTGGCGCGGTCGGGCGATAGCAAATCAATACCCATAAAATGGTATATTACCTTGGGTATATATTGAAAGGTTTTATGTTTTTACGAATTCAACAGGTAGAAGAAAAGAAACTTATTGGGAAAAGTATTGTTACTACACTTGCTGATAACAAAACAGTTGTTGTGTGGCAACAGTTTATGCCGCAATTGCATAGAGTAGAAAACAGAGCGTCGCATACACTTATAGCAATGCAAGTATATAACAATGAAATTCCTGTAACGGAGTTTACGCCACATACACCATTTACCACGTGGGCAGCAGCCGAAGTAACATCGTTTGAAGAAATTCCGGATGGTTTAGAGCAACATGTTCTAGGTTCGGGTTTGTACGCTGTGTTTTTGCATGTTGGCGAGCCGTGGAAATTTCCTGCAACATGGAATTACATTATGAACGAGTGGTTACCTACTTCGGGATATGCAATAGATTCACGCGAACATTTTGCCGTAATGGGCGGTATGTATAAGCACAATCAGCCAGATTCGCAGGAAGAGATATTTATTCCTATACGGTTAGTGTAACAAGTTAATATTGGGTGATTCTGCTACGGCAGTTGTTATGTTGTAGAAACACTCAAAGGTTTGGTGCCGTCCGGCGTAAGCAAAGAAAATTGCATATTCTAACTGGTATTTTAATAAAGGGTTGCGTGTTTAGTGCTGTTGAAAAATCTGTGCGTATATTGCGCTTACGTAATAATAATTCTGTGGTTGTACTTATCCAAAGGAATGTACTATGGTTTCGTTAAAAATTAATGGCGTTGTTCGCAATATCGACGCGCCCGATGACATGCCGCTTTTATGGGCTTTGCGCGATGTACTAAACATGACCGGAACCAAGTACGGTTGTGGTGCAGGCGATTGTGGTGCTTGTACAGTTTTAGTGAATAACGATTCAGCACGTGCATGCCAGACTCCAATTGGAAGTCTAACCGATGCAGAGGTAATTACAATAGAAGGGTTGAGCACTGATAACAGTCACCCGCTGCAAAAAGCGTGGATAGAAGTTGGCGTACCACAATGTGGATATTGCCAGGCGGGGCAAATAATGAGTGCAGCGGCATTGCTTATTGCTAATCCTAAACCAACCGATGCAGATATCGATGAAGCTATGCGCCATAATATCTGCCGTTGCGGAACCTACACAAATATTCGAGAAGCCATTCATAGAGCTTCCGTTGGATAATTCACCTAACACAATACTATTATGGAAACATTAACCGAAAATACACCTGTTGTTGTATCGCGCCGTAGTTTTTTGTTGGGGATGTCTGCTACGGGCTTTGCGCTGGCTTGCACGGCTATTCCCGGTGCAAGTACGTTACTTGCATTCCCCGAAGTAACAGCAAGCTTTGAACCGAATATGTGGGTAAAGATTGACCCCGATGGAACCGTTACCATTACTGTTGCAAAACCCGATATTGGCCAAGGTGTGCGTACATCGCTTGCTATGATTGTTGCCGATGAAGCCGATGTTGATTGGAATAAAGTAAAAGTACGTCAGGCAAGTCCCGGGGCGGGATACTCGAATATGGGTGTAGGTGGAAGTGGTAGTGTAACAGGTAGCCATAATACCCTACGGAAAGCCGGAGCTACCGTTCGCGCTATGATGATTTCCGCCGCTGCAAAGCAATGGGGAATTGCCGAAAGTAACTGTACTACAAGTAATGGTGTTGTGAGCGAAAAGAACGGAACACGAACACTTACCTATGGCGAGTTAACCGATTCTGCCGCAGCTATTACTGTACCCAGTAACCCAACACAAAAAGTAAAGGCTAATTTTACCATAATGGGAAAACGAATTTCTCCTGTTGATACACCCGACATAGTTCGTGGTACGGCAAAATATGGGTTGGATGTTCGCGTGCCGGGTATGAAGTATGCTATTCTTGCATTACCACCAACCATTGGTGGCGGTGTACAAACAGTAGATGCATCAGAAGCATTAAAAGTAAAAGGCGTTATTAAAGCAGAACGAGTTAGCGGCATTCCCGGAGTTGTTATTCTTGCTGATAACAGTTATGCTGCTATTAAAGGTAAAGAAGCGTTAAAGATAACATGGAATCTTGGCAATAATACTGCAATTGATAGTGCTGTGTTGTTAGAGCGTATGAAAACTGCCGTTGGAACTGTGGCCGATGTACCTGCAAATTCTGCCATAAAAATACAGGCAGAATATCATTTACCATACATTGCCCACGCAACAATGGAACCAATGAATTGTGTTGCCGATGTTAAAGCAAGCAGTGCCGAGGTATGGGCACCAACCCAAAGTCCTGAAGGCGTTTTAAGTGCGGTTGCAAGTGCTACAGGAATTGCTTCTGCTAACATTAAAGTTAACGTCACACTTGCAGGCGGTGGGTTCGGACGTCGCTCTAATACTGAGTATGCATCTTATGCTGCACGTATCTCAAAACAATACGGTCTACCTGTGTTGTTTATGTACACCAGAACTGATGATATGCGTAACGACGGATACCGGCCGGCATCGTACCATGTAATGAAAGGCGGGCTTGACGCATCGGGAAACATTACGGGGTGGAATCACAAATACACACCGGGTTCAATGGGCTCAAATCCTTCTCCGTATGTAATTACATCACCATCTACAACAAGTGCTAACTATAGCTCTCCAGTACCAACTGGCGCATGGCGAAGTGTTGGACATAGCACCGCAATTTTTGCCAACGAATGTTTTATAGATGAACTTGCTGTTGCTGCCGGTAAAGATCCGTATCAGTTCCGCAGAAACTTATTACCGGCGGGACGTATGCGCGACGTTTTGGACGAAGCTGCAAATCGGATTAACTGGACTCGGCAACTGCCCAAAGGTTGGGGGCGTGGTATTGCATGTACAAATGCGTATTCAAGCGTAGCCCATGCAATAGAGGTATCTGTATCCGATGCAGGTGTTCTGAAAATAGAACGCGTGGTGTGTGTGGTTGATTGTGGCTTAGTAATAAATATTAACGGCGTAGAAGCACAAATGCAGGGTGCGGCTATTGATGCATTCTCTACAGCATTAAAAGCAGGTATCACTATTGATAAAGGCGGAATCAAACAAACAGGTTTTGCCGATTTCGAATGGCTTCGCATGAACGACCTTCCTAAGATAGAAGTGTACATCATGTCAAGTACATCTTCCTCGCCATCGGGTATGGGCGAGGCCGGATTCCCATCTGCATCACCCGCATTATGCAATGCAATTTTTAACGCAACAGGCAAACGCATCCGCACACTGCCTATCCAAAAAACATTTCTTACCGAAGTAGAAACTCCTGCATTAAAAGATGAAGGTACTATTGCCGTTCACCCAAATCCAATAAGCGAAATGTTTACCATAAGCGGACGTTTTGACCGGGCTACTGCGCCCGAAATGGAAATCCGTATTACCAACTTGCTTGGCAATACAATACATCAGGCAACGGCAGGTATAAACGCTAATGGTGAGTTCTCAACACCGGTGTATATGCCGCCATCGGCCGATGGCGTGTACATGCTAACGGTACGGTGCGCTAATGCTACTATCACAACAAAAATTATCAAACAGTAAATGCAATACAAGGGTTGTTTCCCACATCTGCCGAAGCAACCCTTAAGCGCGCCAACCCGGTGCGGAACGAACCTTCTTCGGCGCAGAGGTATTTGGGTTAGCACTTTATGGTTTGGTAATGTATGGGAGAACTGAATAATTTATGTTGGCTATTAACAATAGGTTTTGTAAATAGCAATCGAATCTCTTTTTATTAAAGGTTATCACTTGCAAAATCCCAACTTCTTACCTGTGTTTATACACACCAATGGGCGGGCGGAGTACCACATGGGTGCGGGGCTCTCTCTCTCTCTCTCAACTTCCAATCATATAATTTTATCCCAAACTATATTTCTGCAGATACAACGCCACCTGTGTAGCGGGTAAATATTTATTGAAATCATAGCAGTGCTTTTTGCTTATCAAATTGTTTAATCATAGTAGTAATTAAAAAAAGGTATCCCATGAAATCCCAACAACAACATCAAGAACAAATCATTTTTGTATTGCAGCAACACTACACATCGCCACAACTCTCGGTTTCAATGCTTGCGGACTATTTAAACATATCCCGACAATATCTGGTAAGTATTTGTTTAGCATGTTGTGGCAAAACACCCTCAACCCTCATTCATTGTTATCGTATTAAAAAGGCATTAGAACTACAAGCATTACTTGGCAAAGAAAACTTTTGTTGTACAATGGTTGGATATAGTAACCACCGTACATATCAAAAAGCACTACGCAAGTTTAACAATGTTCAATTACAAATGTGAGACTCAATATTAGTTTACATTTGAGTTTACATTTTGGTTATTGATAAGTGTGTAATAGTACAGTAGTTTTGCCAGTAAATAATGCAACTGTGTGGGTATGTGGCAGCAAACACACAGGAGGCGTATCGCTAAGAACATTGAACCCGTATATAGCGATACGCCCAAGCACTGTATGTTTAACTTTGTGGAGGATGTCTCGAAAATTACAAAACTTTTCTCGCTCCCGCATGAGAGAGTCATGTGAAAGTAGTCAGAAATTCTACTCAACATAATTGTTTCTCATAAACCAATGAAGATGTTGTAGTAGTATCATAGTATTTTTCAAGGGTCATGACTAGATAAGCAATAAATAATTAGCTTAGAAGCCAGTCATGAAGCCATTTACAAGCAAAATCGTCCGTTCAAGAATTTCGAAGGCAAAATTTCGAGAGATTGTACGCTTGTTTTCGTATGATTTATCAGCAACACAAATAGCGCAAGTAACGTCGCTTAATCGCAATACAGTTAACCGTTATGTGCGTGCTATACGAGAAATGATAGCACATCATTGTGATGAACAATCACCGATAACAGGAACAGTAGAAATAGACGAATCATACTTTGGAGCACGACGAGTTCGAGGCAAACGAGGACGAGGTGCACGAGGTAAAACAATTGTATTTGGCATATATAAACGCAATGGCAGTGTTTATACACAAATAGTACCGAATGTCTCCA
>JAIBAE010000112.1 GCA_019695345.1 Bacteroidota bacterium
TTTGCCGTAACATCGGTTGCAGTTTGCACAAAACGTACTGTTGTATCGGAAACAGTAGCCGCCTGAAAATCAACTACTATGTTATCGTTTATTCCATCAAACGAATACACTTTACCTGCCGGTGCGGTTCGTATAAATGCGGTATCGGAAAACCGTGTTATTTCCGACTCTACTGTTTGCGTGCCTTTGGTTACTACAACAGCATACTGATTACCTTTAATGTTTTTGTACTCAACAACGGTTGATGTGTAGTCCTTTGTAATTACATCGTTAAACACCGAATGATATTCCCATACATTGCCTATCTGTAATGGATAAAAATCATTGGCAAATATCTTATAAGTGTTATCGCCACCTTTATTGTTGTAATCTACCGGGATGGTAAAGAATTCGCACGAGGAACATACAATACTTAGGAACAAACTTGTTGCAATCAAAAATAGTCGGGTTGATTTCATAGCACACACCAATATAGTTAAACACAGTTTTTTCTTATCAACAATACTCAAGCGGGGATGTTTCTTTTGCAGTGATAATTTAACATTTACAATTCAAGTTTAACAATTTGCTTCTTGCTCTCGCCGGACGCATCCGGACATCGGCGCAAAGCCATACATTGCATGTGCGTAGCAGAAACTTTCCTGTCTATCACCTACACTGTAGATATATAGTTGAGGAACTCTCCCGCAAAATAAAACGCCTTGCATTGCTGCAAGGCGCGGTGCGGTCGGGCGATAGCAACATATTACTCAATCGTTCGGACAAAGTTTGTTTGGGTTAGAAAACGAGTTCAGGAAATCCATGGCGTCTTGGTCATCGCGCACGCGAATCTCAATGCGGAATATGCGTAACGCCTTTTGCGGAACGCCCTCTTTGTAACCAACATTATACTCGCCAGCAGCTATCTCGCTTACGGTGTTTTTTATGCAACTGCTAAAATAGACGGTATTGCCTTCGGTAAGCGAGGTGGGGTTTAATGTTTTACAATATTCCTGTTTGTACGTTACCGCACCTTTGTACGCTACTTTAATTACATCGTTAAGTGTTTGTTCGGCAAATGCAGTGAGTTGTGTTTTACTGCCCTGTTCAAAAAACTGCGGCGCCAGAAGTTTAATCATTACAGCGCGGAATTGTTCGGGTGTGCCGGTGCGCAATGTGTTATGCACAAACTTGGTTAACTCCATTACCGAACTGAATTCCGGTACATCAACTTGTGGTAACGAACTTGCGGCTTGCTGTGCAAGTTGTTCGCGCTCGGTAAAGGCTAGTGTTTTCTTGCGAAGTTGGCGTACAGTTGCCTCGCCAACATTTTTGGTTTCAGTTATAGTTGGGTCGGTTTCGGAGTAAATTAAAAAGTCGCGCCACGGCGATTTCACATCATTACGGAAAAACCGCACAACCCGTTTGTGTTCTGCCTTCGATACTTCGGTGTTAGAGGTAATAAACTCATACGATACCGTCATGGTAAAGTTTACCTTGCTTGGGTCGTCCCAGTTCCATTCGGGGTTTGCGTCAAGCTCCGGTTGTTTGGTTATGGTGGTAATGTTGTTATAGTTATATCCAAAAAACTTTTGCCAGTTTGTAGAGATTAATGTTCTTATTTCTTCGGGTGTTGGGTTAGGTAACCCAACGTAGTTATTACTCAACGTCCGGAATTTCCAGTAGGAGTATTTATTGGGTCCGGTGTACTGATACACGGCATCGCCTTCTACTTCCAAGTCAATTCCGGCAAACTGACTGCTTCGTAAAATTTTTACACCACGTACCCATTCCCAGTTACCAATATCTTTATTCCATTGGCGTGTGCCGGTGGTTTTGGTAAATGTAATTTTCTTTGTGCCGGAGTTGGTTAGGTCTTTCCGTATTTGTTCGTCGGATGGTTGCGCGCTACAAATAACGGTAGCAAACATTAATAGCAATACCAATGCGGTTAAGAATCTCATCACAATCTGCTTCCTGAAATAGTTAAACATAAAACCCGAAGCAAAACTATACAGAGACTCCCCTCATATTTCAGACAACTTCCATCACTTTTTTCCAACTCTATTAGGTGCTTCTATGTGTTCCCACCACTGCCGAAGTAACCTGCCAGCGCGCCAACCCGGTGCGAACCAAACGCTCTGCGGCGCAGGAAATTCTGTCCCGCACACTAATGTTGTATACTACGCCAACGCTCGGTGCGGTCGGGCGATAGCAGATGTTACAATGTATATTGTTTTATGTTGTAAGAAATGGAATGAGCCATTCGGGCTCTACACCAAGTTCGTTCAGGAATGCGGCTTTGCATTGCTCGGCAATGCGGCGGGTTTCGATAGTATTGCCGTTGTTGCGCAATACAGTAAGCATGATTTTGTATGCTTCTTCGTATGTGCGGTCGGTTGAAAGAATTTGCTTTGTACAGGTAAGTGCTTTGTCGCTTTCACCGCGCTCGGCAGAGATGCGTGCCACGCCAAGCAATGCGCGGATGTATGCGTCGGTAATTGCTTCGCGCTCGAATGTTGCCCACTCGGCATTGATGTCTTCGCTCAGGAATTCGCCTGCATATAAAGCAATTGCTTGTTCCCACAGTTGAAGGCGTTCTTGTTCGTTATTGGTTTGCTCTGCGCGCGATAGTAACTCCTTAAATGCAATAAAATCAATCCACGCCTGCGCACCCAAATCCAGCATGTATGCTCCGCTGATATTACTAAGATAGGCGGATGCTTCTTTACGCCCCAAGTTGGGTTCTAATGCCGTACGTATGTACGAAATTGCATTACGGAACGAGCCGATAGTATCTGCACCGGCATCATCGCCCCATACGCGTTGAATAATGTAATCTGCCGAGAGCGCACGTTTATGATACATCAAGAGTACTTTAAAAACATCGCGAGCTTTTTTGCGTTGCCAGTCTTTTGGTGTTACTTCACGCCCTGCTACCGTAACCGAAAAAACACCTAATGTTTTTACAACAATTGTTGCCGTAGCTTTAGAAACAAGGGCTACCTGTTTTTGTGATTCGGTTGAATACCGCGCACTGTTATACAACATATCAAGTTCGCCGGCATCGTGCACACCAAGTAATGCAGCCAAACGTTTTGATTTTGTTGCTTCGTAGGTATTAAAAAAGTGTTCGTATGCGGCATTAAAACTATTCCCTAAAATAGTCTCGGATAACTCTTGTGCTTTCTGTGTGTGATATTCTTCTTTCTCTACATTTCCGTTCTGTTTATAACACAATGCAAGATATTCGTGTGCAGAAAGTATGTTTGGCTTTGTAGATGTTTGCTCTGCAAGTGTCAACGCTGAAGTAAACTCCCGGATTGCCTCTTGTGTATCGTTACAACGTAGGGCAACTGCGCCAAGAAGAATATGAATATGGATTATCTGTTCTGCGTAATTGATGGACTTGCAAATCTCCAGACTCTTTGCAGCAAACTCGCGTGAACGTGTGGCATTACCAAGAAGATTAAACACTTTAGCTAACAGAAAATACGCCAACCCCGAAACGTGGATTATCTGCGGAGCTTGCGTTGTAGTTGCAATTTCTAATGCTTTAGATGCGTGATTAATAGCAAGGTTCTGCGCGCCAAGATTGTGATACATACTGCCTATCATATACTCTGCGTGGGCAATACCGTACTGAAAATTCATCTGACGCGAGGCATCTAACGCATTATGAAAATACTCCAACGCCTCATTATATTTCTGCATGTGCGAATGGATACTGCCAATGTTTGTATAAATAGCAGGGCGAGAAAAATCTAACGGAATGGACTCGCTTAAAACCAAGGCATCAATAGCCAGCGTAAGCGAGGTTTCAAAATCACCAAGCACTTGTAATGTACGACTGCATAGCTCGGTAATATCGGCAAGTACATCTTTATCCAGCGGTGCCGCATGTGCCGTTTGCAACGCCGAAGAAAAATGCTCTAACGCTTTAGTATAATTTCCCGAATTAAAATGATACAACCCAAGTAACCGTTCTGCGCCAAAACTTTGGCGTGGGTTATTAGCCGCATTTGCAATCTGCAACATTTCAGTAGCAAGGGTAAACAACTTGTAAAAATCACCCAATGTTCCATAGCATCTGCATAAGATATTCAGTACCGGAAGGAAATCATACAACGCAACTTCATTCTGCGCTCGTAACTCGGTAATTAATGGTTCAAGGATATCACGTGCTTCAGCAAATTTATGTGTTTGTTCTAATGCTAATCCTCGGTAAGCAATAGCACAAAAATGGTATAGCCGTAAGTTGTGTTTTTCATATTCATCCGCTCTACGAAAAAGTTCAACGATATTGTTTTCGCCATACAAATCTACGGCGGCATCAATAAGTCCGGCAGCGGATACATTGTTAGGTACTTGCTTCATTCCTGCTATTCAGTCCTGTTAGTTGCTATGCAAGATACACAGTTCAAGAAAAAAGAACTGCTCAAATATTTTTTGCTATCGCCGGACTGCACCAAGCATTCTGCTACTTAACCCCGTACACTTGCAGGAAGAATCCCACACAGCTACCTATTTGTTCCCAACAAGAATTTTCCCCACTGTGGTTCTGGCATTCTGGTTTGATACAGCAAGAACAATATACACCCCATTACTTACCGTTCTGCCATCATTACTCTTACCATCCCACACTGCACGTTTGCTGCGCGTTTGTATATCCCGAACTAATAATCCATCAGCAGTAATAATCCTGATTTCCGATTCTGCTTCTAATCCGTCAATAATCATATCCGCATCTTTACCGGGAGTAAAGGGTTGAGGATAACACTTAAGCGAAAATTCTTCTGTTGGTTTTAGCGATAATGTAGAAATAGAATTAAACCCCTGTAGAGTTCCTATATAGATAGTACCGGTGTTTTCGTCGCTGGCAAGGCACCGAATCTGGTCGGATAATAACGCAGGATAATTTTTCTTTTTGATGGTTCCAATGGTATCGGTTGCGTCTTCGTTCAAAATCCAAACACCGTTATTTGTTGCAACCCATTTGTTATTCAGAGCATCAACCAAAATATCGTTGATACTTTCGGTGTTTAACAATGTAATTTTACGGACAGATGGCGTGTTGCCATTTAATACAACCGAAGGTGAAAAGATTACAGCCAATCCGGTGGAAGGTGTACCAATCCATATCGCTCCGTTTTTATCGGCAACCAACGCTGTAATACTGTTATCGGGCAATTTTTCATTTACGGTAAGTTTACGCCCCCATGTACCATATTTGGTATTTTGTTCATTGAAGTATGTTACCCCATTATCATCCGGTGAAGCCATCCATTTTGTACCATAAGAGTCAACCGCAATGTTCATATAGTTATGAACACCAGAAGATGGTCCGTTATAATAATAAGCAGTAAACTCACCTTTTGAATTTCTCGAAAACAGCTGAGCACCATTGTTAATGGCATCTCCGTATTGAACAAACCACGTATTGCCTTTTTTGTCGGATATCACCTCTCCGGGTACAGTAAATGTCGGGTTGTTTGCAAAACCAATAAGTGGCGTATTATGATTATTAAAATACTCAAAGCGAAGTGAGTCACCCTCCGGAATACCATGAAGCATCCCCTTACCCCAGGTAGAAAGCCATACAGTTCCATCGGCTACCGGACTAACTTTTGTGTACGAGTCCGTACCAATAAACGGTGTTGTTGCATTTGAATAATTATGCCATACACCTTTTTGCAAACAGGCAAACCCTTGCCCGTCAATATTCCTATTACTCGTTGTAATCCACAAGTTTCCTTGAGCGTCTGTAGCTATATCCTGAACACGGTTGGATAACGGTGCATTAGGAGCATACTGCACCATAGCACTACCATTATAGACTCCAATCCCTGCAGTAGCATAGTATATAAACAATAACTGCTTATCACCAATGGGAATATATGTATGGCTATTCACTTGGCTGGTTTGAGTCCCTCCAATTGTTGTTCCCGATAGTGTATACGCCCTATCGTCAACAGATACAACAATCTCAGAACCATTTGAACTAATCCCGTTAAAGGTTTGATATGTTGCAGGTACTTGTTGTATGACTATAAGTGAGTCGCCATATCGTTGATAAATACTCTTAGCGGATATTCCATAGAGATTGCCGCCCAGTGCTTCAATCCCTAAAAATGCAACCTGTGCTCCTCCATTTAACTTATAGGATGTCCAGATATCCGGATTACGTAAAGTAGATTGAGCTTGATTGTTGTTATGTAGTGTGGTATATGAAACTCCGGCATCAGTAGCCACTATAATTGTATCACCCAAAAACTTAATTTTTCTACAGGCTGTCTTTTGCTGGAAAGCACCAATTTTATCAACTGTTTCTATAACAACTTCATTCTTTAAGTCAAAAACTACAAAGCCAAAGTCGGTTGCTATATATGCCGTATCGCCTTTAAACAACAAATCGTTGATACCACGCTTAGGATATTGATCGCCTGCATTTTGTATATCAACGTTGTGTCTCCAAAAACCTACATCTTCATTAAACAGCTCAATAGTTCCGTCAAACGTTCCTGCATATATTGTGTTTTGGTTGGCATTGTATTTAATACATGTCACATCCAAAGAACTTAGTGCATCAATATTACGATACACTTTATATTCATTTACAGATGGTGTAATAGTAAAGATTCCACCCGAAGTAGCTACCCAGTAGACTCCCCGTTTATCAACTGTTACTCCGCGAACATTCATCAGAGATGTATGACTTTGCCAATCAGTTACTTTAAATTGTCCGGTAGAAACTACAACAGCATCTTGTGCTAATCCGTTGTAGGTTAATAAGGTAATAAAGAGTAGAATAAACAAAACAGCACGATTCATCAAAGGTGTCATCGTAATATTAAAATGTTGTGGTACAATGTCGAATCGTATCAAAGAATCATGAGTCCTTTATAACTGTTTTATAAGATTAGCCATCTCGATTGCTGCTTGCGCAACTTCAAACCCCTTGTTTCCTGCTTTAGTTCCGGCACGTTCAATTGCTTGTTCAATCGTATCCGTAGTTAGCACACCAAATAAACAAGGAATCCCTGTCTCCATACCAACCTGTGCTACCCCTGAAGCAACTGCGCCCGCTACTAAATCGTAATGCGATGTTGCGCCGCGGATAACAGCTCCTAATGTAATCACAGCAGAGTATTTATTACTTGCAGCAAGTTTTTTTGTAACCAATGGAATTTCGTAACTGCCAGGGCAGTATACAATCGTAATATTTTTATCGTCTGCGCCATGACGCGTTAAGCAATCAACAGCACCTTCTACAAGTTTATCTACTATAAACTCATTCCAACGAGTAGCAACAATAGCAAACGATTTTCCTTTTGCATCGTACGATGCTTCAATAATAGTAGGCATTAATTTGTATTCTTAATTGTTACAGAATGCAATATACATTCTGCTATCCATTTGTAACAGTACCAGTACCCCGTAAATTTGGTAATAACGCCATCACAAAATATGGGAACGCCTGTAAGTAGTACGAAATATCAAACTTACTATCAAATATCATTGCCCAAGGACCAAAGTACCAATAATGTATTTGCGATGCCCACATAGTAGTTAATACCATCAGGATACCGCATATACCGTACCGTAAAACCGGACTTTTCCCTAAGTACCCGCCAATAAACGATAGAACAAGCAATATCACTGTTATATAGCTATTTGTAAAATACGATTGAACAAGTAACGGATTGTACTGCCAAAAATATTTATTGTCCATTATGTACAGTGGTAGCAAAACCAACCCTATGGTAAACAATGCGGCAACTGCCATGGCAATAACATGTTGTACTGCTCTTTGTCTCAAGTAATATGCGCTAAACATTACAATCAACGGAAAAACTACTGTTACCCGCGTAGCTAATAACAACCCAGTCAGCACTCCAAGAATAACGTGGTGCCATACAGTTTTAGGTTTGGCAGTATCTACATACATCATCATCACAATAACCAGTACCATATTCATAATAATAGTACTGCGAGAAACAATCTCCCACCAAACTCCTGCCGAAACACAAATCATCAACAATACAAACCACGTTTGGGTTTTATACTTCTCCCTTAACAAAAACACCCATGTAACTAACACCGCAACAGAATAAAATCCTACCTCACCTGCTATGTAAAACGGATATGCAAGAATATGATAAACCGGTAATTGCGAAGGAATGTTAGGGCCATATCGAGGCACGTACGGGTAAATACCATCGCGTATATTATCCCAAAATGTTGCTATCATTAGCCAACGGTCAACATGCAAAGAATCCTTATCAACCACTACCATAAGAACAACCGAAACAAGCAAGAAACCTACCATACCACCCCAAAAAGTAATGGTTGTTGGCAAGCGTTGCAGAATACGCATTCCATACGTACTACTTAATCCAACAAATGCCATATACCCAACGGTAAGTGGTAAGTACCAGTGCGTAGCTCTATAGCTATACTTCAAGCAGAATAAACCGTTAACCAGTATTATAAATACCACTGCAAGTCTTTGAATAATCTGCTCGGACTTAACTTGAACCATGGTTACACTGTAAATGATAATTGCTGTGCCGATTTATGCGAGATTAAACCTTCTATCACAGATTCCTCAACAGGAAACATTCCAAAGTTGTCGTTATCATAATCGCGCGAACCATGATAATCCGAACCACCTGTGGCAAGAATCGTATATCTCTTTGCAAGATTGCGTAAATAATTAGTGGTAGTTCGGGTATGCGATGGATGATACACTTCAATCCCATCAATACCTTCGGCAATATACCGCACAATATCCCGTGCTTTAAGCCATTTCCCCGGATGCGCCAGTACAGCCACACCACCTGCATTATGTAATAATCTTACTGCATCGGCAACAGGATGTTCTTGTTTGGACTGAAATGCCGGACCACCATCGTAAATATAGCGTTCAAAAGCTTCGGCATGCGATGCAACATTACCCGAGGACACCAATGCTGCCGCAATATGAGGACGACCAATACTTCCACCTTTTGCATGCAGCAAAACTTCCTCCATCGAGACCTCAACATCAAGTACCCGAAGTTTCTCTAACATCAGATATGCGCGCTCAACACGCTGATTTCGTATTGTATGCAATTGTTGCTGAAGTTCATTATTGGCTGCATCAAAACCATATCCTAACAAATGTATATCCTTGCCATCCTCGCAGCAACTAATCTCTACTCCGCTAATTAAGGAAATCCCATACTCGGCTGCAACGGACTGTGCTTGCGTATATCCGTCGGTTGAATCGTGGTCGGTTATGGAAAGATATGAAATGGAATGTTCGGCAGACTTTTTCAGTAACTCAAGCGGTGTTAAAACACCATCGGAACAAGTTGTGTGTGTATGAAGTTCTGTTTTAGTGGTAAACGTATGTCGTAGTTTTTTGTAGTTCATACAGCAAATTACGGCATTATGGCGCGTTAGCAAAGATTTTTCATATGCTATCGCGTGACCGCACCAC
>JAIBAE010000113.1 GCA_019695345.1 Bacteroidota bacterium
GATTGTTCATTACCTGTAAAAGCTTTGGCTTATCCGCCATTACCTTTATAATATCAGCGTCTGTATTAAGCTTTAAATAAAGTCCCTTGGAAGATGCTATAAACTTCTGAAGTTCAATAATTCCAATAAGTGCTTCCTTCAAATCAAATTCAATCGAATTTAAATCAACTTTATCCGATTCCAATTTTGCCAAGTCAAGAATATCATTTACCAACGATAACAACGTATCCGTGCTCTGCAATATAATTTTCGAAAAATACTTTACTGTGTCAGGGTTATGTGCTTCATTTCCTTCACTCAGAATCTGAACTAACCCACTGATACCGCTTAAAGGGGACCGTAAATCGTGCGATACAATTTGTACAAGTCTATCCTTCTCAGAATTCATGTACTGCAACTGTTCAATATGTAAAAGTCGCTCGCGTTCTAAGTTGCGGATTTTAAGATGTACGCCAACACGCGCCACTACTTCAGCTTCGTGAAATGGTTTGGAAATATAATCCACACCACCAATTTCCAACCCCTTAACTTTTGTATCACTTTCCGATAAAGCACTCAGAAAAATGACAGGAATATCAGCTGTTCGCTCGTTTGCTTTTATCTGACGGCATGTTTCAAAACCATCAATTCCCGGCATCATAACATCCAGTAGAATTAAGTCAGGCAAACGCTTATCCAGCATTTTTAGGGCTTGTTCGCCACTAAATGCCGCCATAACCTGATAACCTGTATTACGCAAAACCTGACTGAGCACAGCCACATTCTGCTCTACATCATCAACTATGAGAATAAGATTTTTCGGGGTATCCATATCATGTTGTCCAGATAGATTTCCCCGATAGTATCGGTTTGTTTTATGAATTCTAAAGTATTTTGCTATCGCAGACCGTTCCGTATTGCATAATTCTACTTCAACTCCAACGCAGTGACAGAACCGCAACTAACAACAACACATTTATCGCGATACACTTCATTTCATTATTGGATGGATTATTCCGGCACAGTGAGGTTTATTTAAGTTGAACATGAGGTGCCGTCACGCGATAGCAACACTTATTTAATTGAATTACAGGTAGCTAATGGTAAAAAACGAGATTGAGGAAATAACGATTTTAGTTGGTTAAAATAGGTTTGTGCCTTTTGAGTGTCGTTTTGTGTACATAACAACTGTCCAAGCCGCAGAAGTACCTTTTCATGAACATAGGGAGTTATTCCCCTTTCACCATTCAACCCCATTAGGTTATTATACGCAACTGTGTAATCGGAAGTTTGAATGCTACACTCTGCTACCATAAACAGTGCTTCAAAACGAATAGAATCGGGTGTAGAGGGGTCTTCTACTACCTCGATAAACTGTTTCTGTGCTTGAGTGTAGTTTCCCTCATCAAAAACCGTATTAGCAGCAGAGAACTTCGTGTTTTCGAAGTTCTCCGGCATTGAATTCAACTTTACATATACTGTATCAGTAAATCGCTTACTAGGTTTTTGCGTTACTTTTGGTGATAACACAACCGAATCGCCATGTGCAACAATTGGCGGAAAAATATCTCTCCGTACGGATTTCAAACATCCGCTCCAGAAGAATAGTAAAAGTACGGCTATTGTAACCGAAGTGAATTTCATAGCACATCCTGTGATAACAGAAATACGTTCGGTTTAGTTATCCGACTTCCACCACGTAATATCTACTGCATCTTCCCCGCCATCTACGGCTATTACTGAACCATTAATCCATTGGCTTTCTTGTTTAGCCAACAAGGCAACCACATTTGCAACATGTTCCGGTTTAGTCAACTCGTGGTAAGGATTACGCATAAGCGCATTTTGAATCAACAAATCGTTACCGGGAATCTTGCGTAGTGCCGGTGTATCGGTAACTCCTGCACGTAACGTATTTACAGTAATTTTATGTGGTGCAAGTTCCATGGCAAGCTGACGTGTATACGATTGCAATGCTGATTTAGCAGCAGAAACTGCTCCGTACATTGGCAAATTGCGTTCACTACCTGCACTGGTTAAGGATAACACTCTGGCACCCGATGCAAACAATCCGGCAAAGAACACATCTTGGGTCCAATAGACTAAGCTATTAGCCATAACATCAAGTGTCATTTCTAATTGTTTTTGCGTTACAGAATTTGCGTGGGTATCAGAAATAAACGACTTCAACGATCCAAAGGCTAATGAGTGTAGTAATACTTGTACCTTAGCATCATCATGTGCAGTAAGTTCAATTTTAATTTGCTCAACAACTTCTTTACGTTGAGTTTCATCAGCAGCATTAACGTTAAAGAACACCGCCTTAACACCATACGATGTAATCTCTTGTTTAATTTCTTCTACCTGAGCCAACGCTGCAGCTCTATCCATGTGCACACCAATAATGTGGTAACCTTCTTTAGCTAAAGACAGCGCTACTGCTTTACCAAAACCACTTGATGCACCTAAAATTATCGCGTATAAATTACTCATTTTCAATCCTGTTTATTTGCTTATTAATTTGATAAATTCTCGAAATGTACAATTCATTGGAATATCAAAGGGCTGTATGACGATGACGAATTTAGGTAATTGTGGAGGAACCAAACATTGTGAAAATTCCTGATACACAACACAATTATCTAAATGCTTCAACTTCGATGCTACTTTTACCCCTTTTGGACCAGACAAGTTAAAACGAGCCACTAATTCAGGATCTAAATCGTGGACATCCGATTTCTTATAAAAAAAGAATTGAGCTTTTACAGTATCCTTTTCTTGATCTTCGGATACAAAGTTCCGAAATAATTTCCTACCAATGGTTGCTATGTTAGCGCTATCTAAATTATCAACTTCAACTTTAGCATAAATCTCTCGTAGCTTGGTAAATTGACCAAAATAGACTTGAACAACTTTTGTTGTGTCGAATTTATCAACCATTCTTCCATGAATCATTGGTT
This sequence comes from Bacteroidota bacterium, assembly GCA_019695345.1. Lineage (GTDB taxonomy): Bacteria > Bacteroidota > Ignavibacteria > Kapaibacteriales > NICIL-2 > JAIBAE01. Next base: position 2,940 of record JAIBAE010000113.1, read on the forward strand.
CGGATTTATGGGTAAAGAATAATATTGCAGTGCAAACAAGCAAAATACCAACAAAGGAATATAAGCCAACTTTCCAATACATAACTTATTACATTAAAAGTGTCAAATACGAAGGTTGTTGCGTAAACACCGTCCACGCTAACACAACCATAACAATACCAATACTCGCCGGAATTGAGAAGTTATCATCCATGTGTAATCTGATAGAGATATTCTCAACGATACCTCCAACAACACCTGCAATACAACCGGAAATATAGAAACTAACGGGTGCATTACAATACGTACCAATACAATATACAACCGCAAACGAAGAAACGATAAATGCCAAGGTTCCTTCTAACGATTTATCCAGAAACTTATGTTTCCCAAATTTACGGCCAAATAACGCTGCACTAATATCACTAATAATTAAAATAGTAAAGGCGGTAACGGCAATTACCTTTGGCAACAGTATTACACACAAACAAGCGGAAAACAATACGTACGTTGCGCCATTCAACAACAACTTATCGCTTCTTCGCTCGTGCTCACGCATCATTGAGCCAAAATACTTTAGTACTATATCCCTCACAAAACCACTTCTGTGGCTTAGTATATCGGTTAAAAAGAAAACCAACGTCATTGGTACTAATACCCAAATTGCTGTTATCCTATCAACATGGATATAAATTAGTGGGATGGCGAGCGAAACAAGATGTATTCCCTTACGCAGAATTTCTTGTGTATAACTTATTTCCCGTTGCTCGCTCATTTGGTATATTCGCTATTAGTTGATTTATCGATTTTTTCCGATGCCACATATTTCCTCGTTTGCAAAAATAAACCTTGGTTTAGAAGTCCTTCGTAAAAGAGACGATGGATTTCACGACATCAATACCATCTTTGCACGTATTTCACTTTCCGATGCAATAACGATTGAAACGGATAATCAGTTGCAATGTTTTTGCGCACCGCAGTTAGGAATTACACCAGAACAGAATCTGGCGTACAAAGCTGTTGAACAATACAACAAAGCTTTTCCAAACACAGAAGCCGCAAAAATAACGATACGCAAGCATATACCCAATGGTGCTGGCTTAGGTGGCGGAAGTAGTAACGCAGCTTATGTGCTTCGTTCGCTGTGTAATCGCGATGGAATTGAGCCAACATCACCCAAAATTTTGGAAATCGCAACCAAACTTGGCAGCGATATCCCCTACTTTTTACACGATGGTTTAGCCGTTGCCACAAGTAAAGGCGAAGAACTTTCGTACTTTACTTGTTCTATTCCCTATCATGTACTGTTAGTATTCCCTGCGCTGCATGTTTCAACACCTTGGGCATACTCGCAGTTACACGTTCACCCGGAAGGTAAATCTGCAAAACCATTACGGGATATTTTGCTAATGGGAATTTCCGATCCACTGCATTTACGAGAATATTGTTCAAACGACTTTGAAAAACCTGTCTTCGGACATTTCCCACGTCTTGCCGAGATAAAAAAGTCGTTATATGATACCGGTGCTGTATTCGCTTTAATGAGTGGTAGTGGTTCGAGTGTGTATGGATTGTTTACAACACAAGCAGAAGCTTTAAAAGCAGCATGCACGTTTTCCCAAGAACAAACGTATGTTTGTACGTTCGTATAAGTTGTAAGTATGTGTTAGTGAAATTTGATTTGCTGTCGCAATCGGCACCAAACCTTATTTTTCAAACTAACTCCCACTTGCCGGAAAGAACCTCACTTCACGATAAACGGTTATCGAAGACCGATGGGTTTTTCCCGCAGCAACGAGTTTGTGTTGTAGTTGAACGTTTGGTGCGGACTGCGTTAGCAAAACAAAGAAAGGAACATCATGAATATTTTATCGGTTGCGGCAGAATGTGCGCCGTATGCAAAAATTGGAGGTCTTGGCGATGTTGTTTCTGCACTTCCCAAAGACTGGGAACAACTTGGACATAATTGTGTAATTGTAATTCCAAAGTACCGAGACATTGATGTTCAGAAATACAATTTCCAACCAACCAATATTACGGTTGTTGTGCCCATGAGCAGTTGGAAAGAATATGCCCGCGTGTGGATGGGAACGTTACCAGGTACAAAAAATGTTCGCGTGTGTTTGTTAGAGTCGTATGATTACTTCGACCGCAAAGGCATTTACGGCAACCCCGATGGCTTTAGCGATAACGACCGACGTTTTACATTTTTAAGTCGCGCATGTTTTGAAGTAGCTAAAGCATTGGACTTTACACCAGATATTCTACACGCGCACGATTACCATACCTCGCTGGCGTTAGCATTCCTAAAATCACATTATCGCTTCGACCCACGCTTTGCACGCTGTGCAGGCGTTTATACAATTCATAACATGGCGTTTCAGGGTCAAAGCGACCCCAGACGTGTTTTGGAGTTCGCACAACTTGGAACGCAGAATTTCCGCGGCTCGTGGTTTGAACACGATGGCGTTGTAAATCTGATGAAAACAGGATTAATGTTTGCCGATAAGATTACAACGGTAAGCCCAAACTATGCAAATGAAATCCGATGGACCTCGTTTGGCGAAGGCATGCAAGATTATGTTGAAATGCGAAGCGGTGACTTTCTTGGAGTACTAAATGGTGCAGATTATACTGAGTGGAATCCAGAGACCGATACGAACATCAAACACCACTACACACCCGAAACCTTAAACGAGAAAGCATTAGTAAAACAAGAATTACTTCAGGAATCTGTTCCGGCCTACGATGTTCAAGAGGATTTACCATTGATAGGCATGGTCTCGCGCTTAACAGACCAAAAAGGAATTATCTTGGTTGAGCAAGTTCTTGAGCGTTTGGTAAAAAGTGGCAGAGTTCGATTTGCAATACTAGGTTCGGGCGATTCCAGATATGAGCGTTTTTTCAATGCGATGGGTAAAAAATATCCAACGCGTGTGTTGTATTCTAACGGATACAACAATGCACTATCGCACAAGATAATTGCAGCAAGCGATTACATCATGGTTCCTTCATTATTCGAGCCATGCGGACTCACGCAAATCTTTGCATTAAAGTATGGAACGGTTCCTATCGTACGCGCAACCGGCGGATTAGCTGATACCGTTGAAGAATATAATCCGGAAACAGGAACAGGAAATGGTTTCTTGTTTGAGAAGTATGTATCACGTTCGTTGTTAAATGCAATTTCGCGAGCTGTGTATTACTACAAATCAACTCCCCATTGGGATACAGTGCGCTTAAATGGAATGGCGTGTAATTACTCGTCGCGCCTTAGTGCAGAGAATTACATCAACGTGTTTACATGGGCTTTACAACGTATAGGAAGAAGAACGTAAATGGCATTACAATATATTGGAACAATTACCAGAACACACGGTGTACAAGGCGAATGTGTGTTAAGCGATGTTGACAAGATTCCAAACGTAAGAAAGAATACACAGGTTCATTTGGGTTACACTTCGGCGTTTGGTAAAAAGTACACTCTTGATTACATCAAGCCGTACAAGAATACGTGTGTAATTAAGCTTACTACTATCAACGATATTACAACTGCCGAAACCTTAAAAGAGCTTGGTGTATTTTTAGAAGAAGATGCGTTTACGTTATCTGCCGGCGAGTATTTTGATTCAAGTTTAATTGGCTTTAAAGTACATCATGCACAAACTGATGTAACCTTAGGCGAGATTGTTGATGTTTGGAAACTACCTGCGCATTCAGCTTATGTTATTGATACTCCAAATGGTACCGAAGTTATATTACCTGCTGTTAAGGAGTTTATTATAACAGTAGATACAAAGAATCAAATTATTAAAGCAAACCCACCGGATGGTATGTTTTAAGTTGAAGCATCTGCTTCGCAACCCGCATCAAAGGGTTCTTTTCAAAACAAACTCAACTTGCGGGAAAGAATCTTATCACATCAAACAACGTTAATCGTGTATGTATTGCATTATTACATATATCACGATTGCCTTGTGAGTGTAGCTTAAGCACCTGAGATGCACAGCGACGTTATGGCTATGTATGAGAATCTTGCTCCAACCAAGAATCAGAAATTATCAGTTTACGTTTTAGCAGGTAATTATACACGATTGGTTCCAACTTGAACATGAGTAATGCACAGGCTATTCCGGCAAGTACATCTATTACATAATGATAGCGTAAGTAGATAGTTGCAAAAATTAAACTAACGCCCAGTACCGTAAACAGCCATTTCATTTTAGAACGATAACGCCAAGCCAACACAATATTGATAAGAGTGAGCATGGTGTGTCCGCTGGGCATACAATCTCTGTTAACAATATCAGCAGGATTAAAGGCAGATGAGATGATGCCTCCGCCTACATTTACAAACTGCCTTAGCTGTGGTGTAATTAACACTCCTGGTAAATCGGATTCTGTAGTAAAAAAGTTATGAAGCGTAAACCGGGGACCGATTGCCGGAAAAGCAAAATATGCTACGTACGAAAGTAAAAAACTAAACACTATCATGCGCCCAAATGTAACAAGCTTTGCGCGCTGTTTTGTTGAAACTATTTCGGCAGTGTGAATCAAGAACATGATATAAAACAACACATAACAAAGTTGTAAATACTCGGTTAAATACGGGTTGGCAATCATATTCACAAGATGCGTGGGATTGGTGCCAAAAATAAATCTATCAATTTGTATTAACTGGTAATCGTACAAATGCCAATTCAACCTTGGCACCATAAATTGTGTGTGGTTGTACATTGGGTAAATCATAGGAACAACGTACATCCTCCGGAACACCTGCCAACCGTAACTGTGATGTGCTTTAATTGTATTGGCTACAATAAGGGTAACGATTGCAAAAACTATATCAGTAGCAATTATCTCAAACGTTTGTGGAATCCACCGCATAAACATCAATGCCAACATGGAATACGCTCCCATGATAGCAAGGATATACACATCTAATGCTATAAGATGAGAGAACCATCTTGATATTAAACTACCTTGTTGCTTCATCTGCGGATAATGATTCAAAATACTCGAACAAATCAATGAAATCTTGCGTTGTTAACTCTTCGGCACGTGCATCCAGTTTGGGATGTTGTACGCTGCGAATATCAATATTATACCGGTTCAAAACAAACACTTGCAACGCATTTGATAATTTTTTTCTGCGTTGGTTAAAACCTGCTTTTACCAATGCCATTATATTTTTTACAACATCATTACTTTTCTGCGATTCAAAAAATTCAACTCTAAAAACAGATGATGTCACTTTGGGAACCGGATAAAAAGACCCCGGCTGAACATCGAATAAAATTTTGGCTTTGCCACATAGTTCTGTAGCAATGGTTAGTATTCCGTATTCCTTTGTTCTTGGCTTGGCAACTATTCGTTTTGCAACTTCCTTTTGCACCATAACAACACATTCTTTAAGGTACTGGGAATTAGCATACAACCAAAACATTAAATCTGCAGTTATTGCATACGGTATATTCCCTATTGCAAAAAGTTTTGAGTTAGTATTTTCATATACTTGTTGTATATCGAATTGCAATGCATCGCCCTTTACAACATGTAAATTAGGATATTCTTGTTGTGGGAAGTCTGTCTGTAAAGCAACAACTGCTCGCTCATCAAGTTCAAGCGCATAAACAGCCTTCGGTATGCTCAATAAGTGTTTGGTTAATGCTCCGGTACCGGGGCCTATCTCAATAACAATACTATCATTAGTTACTTTTAAAGATTCAGCAATCTTTTTTGCTACATGGGAATCATTCAAAAAGTTCTGGCTGAAAGATTTTTTTGGAGTTATTCTACTTTGCATTACTTATACCGGTCAATTCTAAAAAGGCCGCATGTAGTTGATGCCAGGTATCCTCTAACGACTCAGAGGCAACTTTGATGTCTGCCAACACGGGCATAAAGTTCACATCACCATTCCAGCGGGGTACAATGTGAAAATGGATGTGATCCGGAACGCCGGCACCGGCAACTTTACCAATGTTAGCACCAATATTAAACGCATGTGGATTATACACCTTAGTAAGTGCCTTAACCGATAACTGTATTGTAGCCATAATTTCGTTCATAGTCTCTTGCTCAATACTCAACAGATCACCACTATGGATTTTAGGTACAACCATTATATGTCCGCTATTGTATGGAAATCTATTAAGTATTACAAAGCAGCGTTCATTGCGATAGACTATCAGACTATCAGAATCAAACTCACCGTTCTTTTGAATACCATTACAAAAGAAACAACCGTTGGATGTATCTTCAACCCCTTTAATGTATTGAGAGCGCCATGGCGACCAAAGATTCTGCATAAAAACTAATATAAAGTTA
>JAIBAE010000002.1 GCA_019695345.1 Bacteroidota bacterium
TTCCGAATCGGTTTCCGAGGGGCATCCCGATAAAGTGTGCGACCAGGTTTCTGATGCCGTGCTTGATGCTGTGTTAAAAGACGACCCCATGAGTCGCGTTGCGTGCGAGTGTTATGCAACAACCGGTATGATTGTAGTTGGTGGCGAGATTACCACAAGCACCTACATTGATTTACCGCAACTTGTGCGTGGTGTTATTCGCGATATAGGATACACAAAAGCAGAATATCGCTTTGATGCGGACTCATGCTCGGTTATTAATGTGATTAACCGCCAATCGCCGGATATTGCGCAAGGTGTTGATACAGGCGGCGCGGGCGACCAAGGTATGATGTTTGGATATGCGTGCGATGAAACCAAAGAGCTTATGCCTGCGGCAATTCAATATGCACACCAGATAGTTCATAAACTTTCTGCTATCCGTAAAAAGAACTTAAAGCTAATGCCATACTTACGCCCCGATGCAAAAAGCCAGGTTACGCTTGAGTATAACGATAAAAACGAAATTGTTCGTGTTGATGCAGTTGTTGTTTCAACCCAACACGACCCCGGCGTTAAACAAAAAACCATTAAGGAAGATGTAATAGAGAACGCTATTAAAAAAGTAATTCCGGCTAAGTATCTCGATAAAAAAACGAAGTTCCATGTGAACCCAACAGGTAAGTTCGAAATTGGCGGACCACACGGTGATACCGGCTTAACCGGACGTAAAATTATTGTTGATACCTACGGTGGTAAAGCTCCTCACGGTGGTGGTGCATTCTCCGGAAAAGACCCAACCAAGGTGGACCGCTCTGCGGCGTATGCTGCGCGCCATTTGGCTAAAAACATAGTAGCTGCGGGCATTGCAAAAGAATGTACTATTCAGGTAAGTTATGCCATTGGTGTTGCGCAACCTGTTTCGTTAATGGTAAACACACACGGAACCAGCACTGTTCCGGGTCAGGCAATTGCCGATTTTATTATGAAGAATATCGACATGACGCCAAAAGGAATTATCACCCGTTTGGATTTACGCCGCCCTATTTACCGCGCATCGGCTGCGTACGGTCACTTTGGTCGTAATGAATTCCCATGGGAAGCATTAGACCTTGTTGAGATGTTCAGAAAACATTTATAATGGAACAATCTTAAAATTCAATCCCGCTTTTATTATATGTAAAGGCGGGATTTTTTTATGCTATCGCGCCACCGCACCGAGCGTTATATAACATCAGAGAAATACGGTGCGGGACAGAACCTTGTACAAATAATTATCACGGTAATCGTTACAAAAGAAGGTTGCTCAATCCAACAGAAAATGCCATATTGAAAACTGTAATTACCCAACCAAACAATACGCAATGAAAAACCAGCTAAAAAAACTATTTCAATCGTTAGGCATTCTTAATGCAATCCGTGGTATTCGCAATAGGTTCAAGCCATACGGAGATAACTTCCATATGCGGTTTCCAACCTATGATAGCACTATACAACAGGAACTAACATCAAGGGCACAGCATGACTATGTTCGGTATGCGTCTATTGCATTGGCATTGAAGCAAGTACAAACGCAAAACATTCATGGTCACATTGCAGAATGTGGTGTATGGCGAGGCGATTTAAGTACATTTCTTATGCAATGCGCACCAACGCGGCGGTTCTATTTGTTTGATACATTCGAAGGATTTCCAAAAGAGCAAATCGAATTAACAGATTCCCGTTTTCAGGATACAGATGTAGAGTCTGTGCGCGCAAAGTTTCCAAAAAATGTAGATGTTCAAATCTGCAAGGGCATTTTCCCGGACACTGCCAAAGGATTGGAGCAAGAACAATTTGCATTTGTTATGATTGACTTTGATATCTACATCCCAACCGTTGCAGCATTAGAATTCTTCTATCCTCGGTTAGCCAAAGGTGGATATGTGTTTATCCATGATGTTAACTCTCCGGAAAGCGACCACGCCTGTTATCGTGCAGTTACTGAGTTCCTCCAGAACAAGCCAGAACAATTTATAGAAATTCCAGACCTGTGGGGCTCGGTTGTATTCCGGAAAGTATAACAGCCGTGATATTTTTTAGCTTGTTGGTATATGAGCAGGTAAAATTTATGTTAAATTTTTTCTCGGATGAAACTTCTATGTAGTGTCGGCTGTTGTTCCGGTAAACCTCGCAGAGATTTTATTCACCAACAACAAATCGCTATGTTTACTACACGTTGTTTATTAGCTGCTTTAGTACTTACAGGCAGTTTTATGGTATATAGCAACACTACATTCGCACAACCACAGTTGCGGATTTGTGCAATTCGTTACAATCAGCAAACACAAGTGCGTGATTTTGTGCACTACAATCCCTTTACCGACCAAATCACCAGAAGTGAAGCAATGCCTTTCAACTCGTTTGTGTTTGGCACTTCTACACTCAGTTCGCAATCGGGAGTGTATTACATACAAAGTTTAAACAGTGCAGACCAAGGTATAACACGTATAGATGCCGATAACGGAACAGTTCTTGGTTTTACTCCCATGCCTTCCTTGGATTTTCCTAAAGAAGCAGAGTTTGACTACCAGACCGGCGAGTTATATGGCATTAAAGCAACCCAAACAGGTACAGATAGCGGTGGATTTTTCCCCGTGTATCTGGTAGAGTTTGTTCGCTTCGACCCTGTTACGTCGCAAACCACAATAATTGACACAATACGAGAGTTTGATAACATCGTTGTAAATACATCTACGTATAATTCACTTACACGAGAATTTATTGTTGTTGGTATTAACTCGGCAGAGGTGGAAAGACAAGCAAGAATCTACTGGATTGATGCTGTTACCGGCAGAATTAATCACCGTTCAAATCCGTTAGATGTTCGTGTTGGCGAGCTACAGTTTGATAACAATAACAACCGGCTTTTAGGAATAGCTGCAACCGATAACTTTACTTGTTTTCTTGCCGAATATGATTCTTCGGGAATAGCAACACCTATTAGTGCATATCGTTTCTCCGGTTATATAGTTAGTAATACAGCATTCGACCAAGAAAGCAGTTTGTATGTTGGGAGATTTTTAGAGCAGAATTCCAATGCTACCCGTACGGTTGTAATTAATACTCTAACAGGTGACGTTGTTTCGAATATACCATCGGAAGACGCAACAACAGTGATAAACGAATGGGAAATAAACAACGAACGTTTTGCATCGTTGAAGTTTGGTACATCTTCTGTTACAGAGGATTCAGAATATCGCTTGCCCATCACAGTTACACCACACCCTGCTACCGGTAACTCCGTTACTTTTCAAACGGAGAAAGCAATAGTATCTGTTGATGTATATAACAGCAACGGAATCCAAATGTACTCCGGTCAATCATCAGTTCTTCCCACCAATGACTTACCATCAGGAGTTTATAATGCAGTTATTCATTTAGAAGATGGTACAACTACAAGACTTCCTGTAGTTGTTATAAGGTAAACTGGAATTGTTTTTATAGAAAAAGGCAGGTAAATAATACCTGCCTTTTTGTTTTATAAGCAGAAAGAGTTGTATTTTTTCCTGTAAGTTTATTGATATTAGAGATTCTTTCCCGCAGGAAGACATCGTGTATACAACAACATTCGGCGCGGACAGGGCGATAGCAAAAATACTACCCCTTTAAACCTAAGTAATTGAATGTGAGTTCTTACCCGCAAGTGCACTTCATTATTTTTCCCATTACAATACAGAAAGGACTACTATGAGAGTAGCAGTTATACTATTGTTTGTGTGTTTGGTATGGAGTGAAATGGCTGCACAGCGAAACTGCGAGAACGATTCAACAGGACTTATTCCACTAGTAGATTTACAAGGTAAACAATGGCGTGGGTTTACCGGAGGTTTGTATTACAACGGTCTTAACACACGTCCGGCAGACCACAAAAACAAAGCGTTACAACAAGCGGCAGCAATTAAACCATTAGATGGAAATGGTATGCAATCGGCAACCGGAAAAATTGTGTGGATTGGAGTAGGTGCATCCAACCCGCGCACAGAGTTTTTGCGCTTTAGTAATCAGATAGATACAATGGGCAAAAAGAATCCTGCCTTGAAGCTCATCAACACGTGTATTGGCGGACAGGGAATCCAGAAGATGAATGTTGCAACCGACAACTACTGGAAACAAGCGGAAAAACAATTAGCAGATTCCGGACTTACAAACAAACAAGTGCAAATTGCCTGGATAGAAACCGACAACACCCAAACAGCAGATACAACATTCCCCAAAGCCGCAGAAACATTACGCGATGAATTCCGAACACTGTTACAAACAATGCGTACGTTATATCCAAACCTAAAACTCTGCTACATTACTGCTCGTGCATATAGCGGATTTGTTGACCTTGATGCAGGTGCAACTGTTGGCAGAGGGTTGTTACATCCTCGCGATTACTACAACGGGTGGTCTATCAAAATGTTAATTGAAAAACAAATGAACGGCGACGCAGAGTACGCATTTGAAGGAGCTTTGGCAACCATTCCGTTTATAACGTGGGGTTCGTACCATTGGACAGATGGTTCCAAACAACGGAACGACGGTTTTAGCATACAATGTTCCACCGATGTAGGTGGTGACGGCTTGCATCTTTCCGAAGCCGGTGAAGTAAAAATGGGGGCACAAATGTTTGCATATTTCACTACCGATGAAACAACAGCACCTTGGTTGTATAAACAAAACACAAGCTCGGTTACTGAAGATGAGCATACCACACTTGCACTACACATTACACCGCAACCGGCAACTGAGAATCTTACCCTAAACAACATTCAGGTTGGTGTTCCAATCCGCATAACAGATATACTTGGCAATACAATTTGGAGCGGAGTATCACAGCCACAACAAATTGTACCAACGCAGACATGGTCAAGCGGGATGTATATTCTGCAATACGGCGTGCACGCCCAACCTTTCTGCGTGCAACATTAGTGTAATACTTTGCTATCGCCAGACCGCACCGCGCCTTGCAGCACTTGCAGGGCGTTTGTGTTTGCGGGAAAAATCAGTTAACCATCCTTACAACAACTGAATCGGTTTACATCTATATTTTTACTATCTACTACTTACCACATTTCTTATAAACCCCAATTACACTACTCCAAACTAGCATTGTTAACTATGAATACAAGCTAAGAATTGAACATACTCATCAGTATATTAAACATTTATCTCTTCCTTTCTGGAAATTTCGTAATTTTTGATACATACAGTTGCTATTGTTCAGATTGGAACCAATTGTATCTATTCATATTGTATCAATCAACTCCAGTTAAAATAATGAGCACTTACTTAGAACCATATTCGGGAACATGGTCTCGCGCCGAGGCCGCTCATTTAGGTCGCAGACTATTGTTTGGTGTTACCAGAGAAAATATTACCATGCTAAGTAATATGACAATGGAACAAGCGGTTGACTCATTATTACAACTTTCATTACGTCCGGCAGATCCACCTGCCTATATTACCTTAGGAAACGTTTTTGAAGGAATGACATGGGTTAATTCGCAATACGAAGAACGGTTTGATCCGGAATGGTTGTGGATGTTACAGTCTTGGTGGATTGGAGAAATATTATACCAATCAGTTGGCAAAGCACCTACCATAACAGAAAAAATGACAATGTTCTGGCATAATCATTTTGCAACAGAAGCAAGCACTGTTAAAGATGCCCGTTATACATACAAGCAAAACGCATTATTTCGCCAACATGCACTTGGAAACTTTAAGGACTTAGTAAAAGCTGTTACTCTTGACCCAGCCATGTTAAGATTTTTAAATGGTTCGGATAATATCAAAGCCAGTCCAAATGAGAATTATGCACGAGAACTTCAAGAGCTATTTACAATTGGAAAAGGTACTTCCGGCTCCACAACCACATATACAGAAGGGGATATTAAGCAAGCAGCACGTATACTAACCGGATGGAGTGACAAGAATAATCCAATTTCAGTTGTATTCAATTCTGCAAACCATGATTCAGGTGACAAACAGTTTTCAGACCGTTACGGAAACACAGTCATAAAAGGAGGTAGCACCGAAGCGGATGCAAGAAGAGAACTGGATGATTTACTTACAATGATTTTTAATCAGGAAGAAACAGCAAGATATTTTGTACGTAAACTATATATATGGTTTGTGGATTATACCATTGATAGTGCAATCGAACAGAATATTATCATCCCTTTGGCAAACATTTTAAGAAATAATAATTTTAATATCAAACCTGTCCTTGAAACATTGTTTAAGAGTACGCACTTTTATGACGAATCTATTCGGGGTAGCATTATAAAAAACCCAATAGATTTTCTTTTGGGCACTATCCGCACATTCCCTTCCGATAGATTTTACCCATTGGCTTCTGCGTCCAAAGAACGATATTCTGCATGGAGAACTTTACAGCGCACATTAATGGACATACAGTTAGATATTTTAAATCCGCCTAATGTTGCGGGTTGGCCGGCATATTGGCAAAAGCCTTATTATTATCAACTGTGGGTAAACTCGGCAACCCTACAAAAAAGAACTCGCTTTTTAACAGAAGTCATTATCAACGGATATGTATTAGATGAAAACATCGGAACTGCATTTTTGGATGTAGTGCAGGTTGCAAAACAATCAGCCACTCCCGATGATATCAACGTAATAATTAACGATTGGTGTGAATTAGCATACCCCTTACCAACATCCGATGAAATAAAAAAAGAACTAAAGAAAGTTGTACTTAACGATTTACCCGATTATGAATGGACTGTTGAATGGAATGATTATATCAACAACCCCGGCAATTTAACTAAACTAAAAGTAGTGGAAGATAAGCTACGTACTTTACTTCACTACATGGTATCAAAAGCAGAGTTTCAACTATCATAATCTACATAACAGAACTATTTAATACTGTAAGCAAATGTATTCACGGAGTTGCCAATGAAAAGAAGAGATTTTATCAATACCTTAGGTACGGGTGCTATACTGCCTTTTATGCTCCAAGGATTACAAGTACGTGCATTTGGCCAACAATCGCCGTTACTTAATATGCTTGCAGATGTTGCATGCGAAGACAGAATCCTTGTGATGGTACAATTAGTTGGTGGTAATGATGGATTAAATACCGTAATACCTCTCGATCAATATGCAAATTATAAAGCAGCACGTCCAAACCTTGCAATAGATGAAACTACTGCACTCAAACTAACTGACGCAACTGCATTACACCCTAACCTAACCGGTATTCACAAGCTTTACAAAGATGGACTTGTAAACATAATACAAAATGTTGGGTATCCCGGTCAAGACTTATCACATTTCCGTTCAACTGATATATGGTTAACTGCATCAGATTCCGATAAGGTTATTTCATCGGGGTGGTTGGGCAGATGGTTAGACACCCAATACCCGGGTTTCCCAAAAGGATACCCCAATACAACAATGGCTCATCCTGTAGCTATACAGATTGGCAACGTTATCTCAACATCGTTAGCATCAACTACAGCAAACACCGGTTTGGCATTTAACGATCCCAAGAACTTTTCTAATATTAATAACTACGGTGTTGGTTCTGCATCTAATACCCGATTTCAATATCAACTTTCTTATATACGAGAAACCGGATTACAAATTCAGAACTTTGCAAAACCGGTAATGGATGCTGCTAATAAGGTTGCTAATAAATCCTTGCTGTATCCGGCAAAAAATAAAAACCAACTTGCCGACCAACTAAAAATTGTAGCACAGTTAATTGCTGGTGGTTTAAAAACAAGGGTGTACATCGTTACCCAAACGGGATATGATACACACGCAAGCCAAAACACTGCTAAACCCGGAAGTCCATTTGCACACCCGGTTCTGTTGCAACAATTATCCGAAGCTATTAGCGCATTTCAAGACGATATAACTTTGCTTGGTGTACACGAAAAAGTAGTTGGGATGACATTTAGTGAGTTTGGAAGAAGGATTAAAGAAAATGCAAATATTGGAACAGACCACGGCGTGGCTGCTCCGTTATTTGTTTTTGGTAGCAATATACAAAGCGGAATAGTGGGTACCAATCCTATACTCCCAAGTGGTGGTGACATCACGTTCGAAGATAACATTGCAATGAAATATGATTTCCGCTCTATATATGCATCAATTTTAAAGGATTGGTTCTGTGTTCCAAACAACGATATAAAAGACATCCTATATCATGAATTTCCTATTCTGCCAATCATTAAAGGTAGTACAACTTCATCGGTACACAATAAACAAGTTAATAGCTCTACTACGTTATTGGTAAGCACCCCTAATTATACAACCGATTCTGTAGTAATAACATTTTACTCCGATGGATTACCGTTAAAACTTTCTCTTTTTGATAGTACAGGGCGGGAAGTGGAAGTACTGGTACAAAATACTCTTCCAGTTGGCGAGCATAGTATTGCATATAATTTTTCAGGGCTAAGTAATGGAAAATATTATTTACAAATCCAAACATCACGAACACAGAATACAACACCGATTATAATTGCACGATGATAGAGTAACTCTGTATTTATATTTCTTTTGCTATCGCCAGACCGCACCGCGCCTTGCAGCACTTGCAGGGCGTTTGTGTTTGCGTGAGAAATCCTTTTGGTCCCGGCATACTGACTTGCAATATATATAACAAACATCATGATTTAATGCAACTACTTCACAATACATCATTCAGTGCCTGATACTTGAAGATGCTCAATAAATCTCTCAATTTGCCTTCTGTGTCGCAGGATGTGAACTATTGCATGTTCCATGAGTTGTTCGTAATCATATAATTGTCCCCAATATGCCTGTATCTTTTTTTCGGGATTGTATTCATCCATTTCATATTCGGCAATATCATTAAACAATGTTACCGTATCATTATACATGGTATGTAGTGCTGCAATATATTCTGTACTGTCGGTAAAATATACTTTGTCAGGTAAGGGGGTTTCTGTACCTCTGTGTGTTTTGATAAATCCTACATACATCTGGCCGCAAGCAACTACATGCGTTAAAATCGCTTGTAAAGAAATACAGTTTGGATTCAATGTACTCTTGTCAACAACGGTAGTTAACTGTTCAGTTGTAAGGTAAGATATTGTTAATTCTAAATCGTTGATTGCTCTGCGGTATTCATACAGTAACACACCTATTTTACCGCCGCGTTCTGTTGCTATCATAATTAACCTTTTCTTGTACTAAGAGTGAATAATTCGTTGCAATTGTCTGACACTTTGTAATCCACACATTTGGGCTATTTCTACACGTGTGTGTGTTGTATTCTCTATTAGTTTAAGGGCAGTCTCTTTGCGCAGTAAGCGAATGTACTCTCCTACGGAAACTCCGGTTGCATTTTTGAATTGCCGCGTAAGTGTGCGGGTACTCATAAAAGCAACACGAGCTAAATCGTCCAAAGTAAAATTCTTGCTAAGGTTATCAATAATCCAATCCTGTACTGCATGAATCCCGGAGTTAATATGATTTCGATATACCATATATAAACTGTGCTGTGCCTCATGCCCCGTACGGCGGATGTACAGTACAAGCATTCTCGCAACAGTAAATGCAAGCGCTTCGCCAAACAGTTCCGAAACAATATGCAGTGCAAGGTCTATCCCTGAACTTACACCGGCACTAGTGTACACGGTGCCATCTTGTGTAAACAGAACATTTTCCTGAACGCGGGCAGAAGGAAACAATTCCTGAAGTTTTTGTGTGCACGTCCAATGTGTTGTACATTGTTTTCCATCTAACAAACCTGCACGGGCAAGAAGAAACGCGCCGGTACACACCGAGCAAATTGTTGCCCCATTGTTATATGCTGTTCTTAGCCATTCTAACACATCTGCGGCATCGGCTAACTCACCCGACAGCAAATAACTGCTTTCCGAACCCGGAATAACAACTATATCATTCTTTTCAACTTGTACAGAGTTACAATGTTCAAACAAACCCAATGCTAATCCGGATGTAGAGACCACTTTCCCGTTAACAGAACAATAGTGAACCTCTATATCAGCACCTTGTTGTTTTGCCTCGTAAAACACATGGTCAGCCCCGGCAACATCTAGAATATGGATGTGCGGAAGTAGTAAAAAATAGACACGTACTTTTTTCATATCATACCTCGTAACAAAATTACAAGGAATATTACCCTGACAAAGGACAATCAGCAGACATATCGGGACAGTTGCTTACTACATAGCAATGCAATCAAAATGATAGTATTCCTTTGCTATCGTAAACTGCGCCAATTGCCATACAAAATACACCTATAATCAACCTGCGGGAAAGAACCTTGTGCAACTAACAGTGGGTATCGTGAAGTGTAGTATAAAAGAATTGTTATGTTTGTGGCAAGAATAAAAAAGAGTTGTATAAAACTGGGTTAAACAGGGCAGATATGCGAAAGTATTGCGCGTCCAATATAAAACGAGATTCATTTATCTGATAGTTATACATAAACTTTGACCAACAACAAACACAGACAACAGATGCCATGAAATACTTAATTATAGTTGCATTTTTTAGTTCATTGTTTTCTTGTGGCGACATAAAGACGGACAAAACCACTAGGGAAAAACCAACAGAAAACCTTGTTGGCTCAACTTTGGACAACATTAACAATTCACCGCATACTATCATTAAGTTTGAGGTTAACAATGAACTTTGCTTTGCAACCATCAATCAGTTTTTTAAAGACTATAAAAACAAGACGGCATTTCCATATTCTTTATGGGTAACAGTTGAGACAGTAGATAAGAATGACAACGGACACCCTACTGAAACGGAAGCCTCTTTGTTTAACGATATAGAGGACACCTTAATTAATCGTTTTATTTCGGGGACACCATTTTGCTACATTGGTAGGACTATTCGTAACGGTTACAGAGAGTCAATGTTTTATGTAGCGGACAAAGACAAAGCGACTGAGGTAATGGACAGATTTATTAAGGATAATACTTTTAATAGAAAAATAGAGTTTGCAATAGAATCCGACTCAACTTGGGAGACTGTAAGTGGACTGTATCAATAGGTCCACTCATGACGTTTGCTGCTGTTGCACAACTACCTAAGAGATTATGTTTGTTGTATAGTTATGGTACTAACGGTGTAATGATGTTGATGTCCTCATCCCTAATACAATGTTGAAGCGTCAATCTCAACAATTAGCTCAAACGTAGAGTTAAGTAGGCACGTAACTCAGATTTAGTTGAAAGTAATTCAGCAGTCATAGTAATTCACCACAACATATTTCATCTGTTTACAATGAGATTTATCTTACTTTTAATATCCTTGACTTTCTGTAGCTGCCAGAAATATTACTGTCCAGGTTTTGACAAAGAACACCCAATTAACAAATGGGATTGGTTCCCGGAATCAAGTAAAACCTATACTTATATTAATACTACTCAACAAGAAATTGAATTACAACAAACACGCTACGCCTCAACCCCCGAACGAGAAGTATCGTGTAATACATGTGCTTGTTTTCAGGATGTAACAAGCTACTATTCTATTGGTACGTTGGGAATTCAGCTACGGTGTACACTAAGTTATCAAGGTGGTGGCGATGATAAAACAACTGATGATGGTAGCTTATACTATGGCGTTGATAAACTTGGTTCACCTTTTACTGCCCATGCACAAACCGTTACGGAAGATGAAATACCGCCATACGAATTCAAAGAGTTTAATGTAATCTATTCAGACTCTTTGCGTATCAACAACAAACTATTTTTTACCGTAACCGAATTACAGATTCTTGATAACACTAAAACTACTTTACAAAAACTGTGGATTGCTCCCAACCAAGGACTTATCGGATTCAGAGTACATAACCAAGACTGGATAAAAAAGTAACATCCTGTGTAAACATTGTTTTTGTTTATATAACGTTCTCTCCGGCAAAAAAAACGCCCTGCATGTAATGCAAGGCGCGGTGCCGTCGGGCGATAGCAACAACTTACTTTGCTAATGCTGCTTCGATATCACGAATAAACTCAGGATTATCGGGCGAAGTACGCGAGCTATAGCGTTTAATAATATGTCCGTCTTTGCCTATTAAAAACTTCTCAAAATTCCAACGGACATCACCGGCTAATGTAGCATTATCGCCACCCGATGTTAAGTATTTATATAACGGATGAATATCTTGTCCATGCACGGAAATCTTGGAGAACATATCGAACTTGATACCATACTTTGATTTACAAAACTGTTGAATTTCCTCGTTAGTTCCGGGTTCCTGTTCACCAAAGTTATTAGCCGGAAAACCAAGAACGTGTAACCCTTTTGCATTATACGTCTCGTGAAGTTTTTCGAGTGTTTCGTACTGTGGTGTGTACCCGCATTGGCTGGCAACATTTACAACAAGCAGTACTTTCCCTTTGTAAGAACTTAAAGGAACATCCTTGCCTGTAATGGATTTCATGGTAAAGTTGTATAAGGATTGCTGCGTGGTGTTAGACATAATTATAAATCCTAAAAGTAAAAGTGCTATATATCGTAGTGATTGTGTGTTCATAATTACAAAATTCCTGATATGGTGAATTACTTCCGTACTGTTGCTATATAAATGTACGATGCACCAAAGAACAACGGATATGCCTTTGCAGTTCCAATCATTTCTGTTTTATTTAAAAGTTCTATAAATGCGTTACCAAACGGAAAGCGTGAAGCTGTTTCGGGTAGATAGGTATAGGCGTCTTTGTTTCCGGCAAGCATGCGTCCTAATACAGGGACTATGTAGTTGTTATACAGTTTGTATCCTGTGTACATAATACCGGTAGGATTTCCTGTTTCAATTACAACTATCTTTCCGTTGTTTTTAACAACACGCGCCATTTGTTGTAGCGCTACTACGGGGTCATCTACATTACGGATACCATACGATATACTGGCAATATCAAAAGTATTATCGGCATACTGTAAATTCATCGCATCGGCAAACTCAAACGGAATATCCAACCCTAACTTTTCGGTTTTAGGTTTAATATAGTCTAACATTTCAACGCAAAAGTCGGTGGCTAACACTTTGCCTTTACCTCCAACCGCTTTTTTGAATTCAATAGCCAAGTCGCCAGTGCCGGAAGCACAATCCAACACACTCATCCCTTGTGCCGCACCACTTAACCGAACTGCTTTTCTGCGCCAACCGTGGTGCATACCAAGCGTAAGCACTGTATTCATAAAATCATACTCGCCGCTAATATCGGCAAACATCTGTCGTACTTCTTCGCTCATATATCTCTACTAATAATTCAGGAACACAATATAACGGTTAGAAAGAGATTTTTGTGTTCCCCTCACAGTATTTCACGGCGTTGTGCTCGGTCACCCGTTGCCGTCCGCACGTTCAAGGAAATACGTTTTCATTCTGCCTTTGCCTTTTATTTCCATCTCACCACGAGGTACAAACCCCATCCCAACCTTCCTCAAAAGGGAAGGAGGTTGCATTGGTAAGCCCTCTCCTTTGGAGAGGGTTTGGGTGAGGTGTTTAGCAAACTCTTCACTTACGTGTACCTTACCGGGTTCTCCATGAGATTCCATTCTACTTGCAGTGTTCACAGCATCACCCCATAAATCATAGAGGAACTTATTCTCGCCAACCACACCTGCCGCAACCGGACCGCAATGCAAGCCAATGCGCACTTGCAAAGCAGGCATTGTTTGAATCCAGTTATTATCATTATCAGTCTTTTTGAATTCATTTGCAACATCGTTCATAACATCAAGTAGTTGTAGTGCTGCTTTGGCAGCACGGTGTGCGTGGTCATCCTGAACTATTGGTGCGCCGGCAACTGCCATGTACGCATCGCCAATGGTTTTAATTTTTTCTAAACCACAATCACGTATTACTGTATCAATGCGGGTAAAAATAATATTCAACAAATACACTAACTGCTGTGCTGTAATAACTGCCGATAGCTTGGTAAAGCCAACAATATCCATAAACAAAATACTTACCGAATCAAAATGGTCGGCAATTGGGTTCTCCCCCTGAATAAGGCGGCTTGTAATCTCTTGTGGAAGAATGTTATTCAGAATATGCTCTCGTTCCATCGAACGGCTGCGCTCTACGGCAAGTTGTTTTTCACGCTCGGCAATTTGCCGTTCGTAGTCAAACTGTTCAGCTTTTTTAACTGTTTCTTCCGACTCCACTTCTTTTTCTAAGGCGTGATACGTTTTGTAGTGATAAGCAAATTCTTTCCATCGTTCTTGGGCTTCATACAAATTGGCAAAACGTAGGTGCATCTCACTCATCTCTTTCTTAGCTCCGATTTCCTGAAGTAACTGTAATGCTTCTGAATAGGTACGCTCGGCTATCTCTGTATTGTATAATTCAAAAGCTGTGTTTGCATATACCGAACCGATATTACCTGTGTGGCGTGCAATTCCATTTTTGTTTTGTATTTCCTTATCAATAACAAGTGCCTTTTGGTAATGCTCTAACGATTGCCCGTATTGCGCCAACTTATAATACACATTCCCCATATTACCGGCTGTTATACTTATCCCAATTTTGTTTTGTTCTTCCTCGTAAATCTGTAGCGATACATTGTAATACTCTAATGCTTTCGTATAATTTTCTTGCGCTGTGTAAATACTACCTATGCTTCCGCTATGCCGTGCAATTCCAGTAGTATTCTTCATTTCGGTTTCATACTCCAGCGACCTTTGCAAGTACTCTAATGCTTTTGGGTAATTCTTTAAACCATAGTACACCAACCCAATATTACCGGTAGTATTTATTACCTTCCGTGTATTATGTAATTGTTCATCTATTTGCAACGCACTGGTAAAGTATTCAATTGCTTTTGTGTAATCTGCAATTGTTGCATGAACAATACCTAAGTTACTTAGCCATACTGCAACCCTATCGGTATTTTGTAATTCTTCATCAAGTTCTAATGCCGCATGATAATACTCTGTGGCTAACGGATAGTTCGACATTTTTTCGTGAGCTATCCCCAAATATCCTAATGCCTTTGCCTGTAGAACTTTGTTATGAAGCGATTCAGCATGTTGTAATGAATTCTCTAGTATCGGTAGTGCATCATGCGCTACACCTTGTTGCAACATCGTAATAGCAATACAAATAGATATTCTGCATTCAAGTTCTTGGTAGGTGTTACTGCTCTCTGTAGTTTGCTGTAGATGTTGCAGGGCGTTATTGGCATCATGCTGAATATCCTGCATGGTCTCGCCTGCTTGTATTCTTGCCTCTAATGTATCTGCTGTGTGTATTAGTTCTTCAATTGTCATAAACCACTTTTATATTCCTATACAAATTACAACAAATACCTGCGCAAGCGATGCTGTAACAGTGGGTTCGCACCGGGTTGGCGCGCTTGAGATTTGCTTCGGCAGAGGTGGGGGACAAGAAAAGCAAATATGTTCCGCTCACAGTATTTCACAGCGTTGTACTCGGTCACCCGTTGCCGTCCGCACGTTCAAGGAAATAGGTTTTCATTGTTCCTTTGCCTTTGATATCCATCTCGCCGCGCTCGATGAAGTGAAACGAAGAATTTCCAAGTGCTTTCATGAACTCTTCGCTGCAATGAATCTTACCCGCCTCGCCGTGACTCTCCATGCGGCTTGCAGTATTTACGGAATCGCCCCAAACATCGTATGCAAACTTAGATTCGCCTACTACAGCAGCAACTACTTCGCCGGTGTTTATGCCTACCCTAAACTGTATTGGTTCATTATAGTCATCACTGAATTGTTTTGCTTCTTCTTCTATAGCTACTGCAAATCGGGCAATACGCAATGCGTGATCTTCACATGCTTCCGGTACTCCGGCAACAACCATATAAGCATCTCCAATAGTTTTTATTCGTTCAACTTTACAATCAAGCGTAAGTTTATCAAATCGTGTAAAAAGGTTATTGAGAAGCTCTACCATTTTTCGTGGCTCGGTTCTGGCAGAAATAGGGGTAAACCCAACAATATCTGCAAACAGAATAGAAGCACTATCATATTTGTCTGCAATATTATGTTCACCATCCATCAATCTTTGTGCAATTGAAGGAGGCAATGTTTTATGGAGAAGTTGTACAGTAACTTTATGCTGTGCAATTTTTACTTGCCTATCGCGCTCCGCTTCATCTACTTTTCTTCGGTTCTCAATTTGCTGTGCTTGAAGTGTTGCTGCCTCACTTTGAACTTTACGTTCCAAGTCGTGGTATTTTCTAAACTCCATAGCAGATTCTTCCCAACGTAGTTGCTCGGCAAGTGCATCCGATAAAGATTTTCGGCAACGTGCCTCAAGGTGTATAAGACCAAGCTCTACAGCATCATGTATTGCCTTCCGTAAATATTCTTCACCTTCTTTCCACGAATCTTTTCCCAATTTACTTGCAGCAACACCTAATCCATACACCGAGTGTGCTTGTTGTCTTTTGTCATCAAGTTCTTCAGCTTGCGCAAGCGACCTTTTAAGGTAGGCAATAGCTTGCAGATAATCACCGGTTCTTATATATACATCGCCTATGTTGCAAAGACAATTTGCGACAAATGCTTTAGAAGAAATTTTCTCGTTAATTGATAACGACTCCTTCATGTATTGTAAGGCAGTTTCGTATTCACCTTTTACATCATATAAAATTCCAATATTAATAAGTACGATAGCAACATCCTGTTTTAAATCCAATGTTTTAAAATGGTTCAGAGCATTCAGATAATATTCAAGGGCTAAAGTGTGATTCTCAAGTTCAAAATATATCTGCCCAATTGCAAGCTGATTATTGGCTTCCAACTCAGCGTCCAATAATTGAGTGGATATTTGTTGAACGCGTGATAAAATTTCTAATGCCCCATGCAAGTCACCTATAAATTTATACACAACAGATATGTTGCCCAACCACGTTGCAATGAGTTTCAAATCGTTGTTTTCTTCGGCAACAGTAAGTGCTACATGTAAATATTCTAATCCTTTTGTATAGTCTCCAATATTAGCATAGTTTCCACCAAGATTTCCATAGAGGTTTCCGGCTCTTGTTCTAATATTCCCCTTCTCACAATACTCAATGGCAGTTTTGCCATACTCAATTGCTTTATGATAATCTCCACGGGCATCATAGATGGTATTCAGGCGATTATAAACATGGGCAATGCTTTCTATAACTGCATGTTTCACTGATGCTTCATCAGTACTTTCGCCAATATCATCCATATCCTCATAGGGTTTGAGTAAGGCTAACGCTTCAAGTGTACAACGTTCAGAATCATGTAGTTCAGACCTCATGTAAAAACTTCGTGCATCATTCAGAAGATTTTCAGCTTCACGAACAGTATCCATTATCACAATCTGATTCATGCTTTCTCCAAAAAATATGTTCGCATCATACCTTTACCTTTTATTTCTTTTTCGCCACGAGGGATAGCCCTCATCCCTTCCTTCTCCCATTGGGAGAAGGTGTCCGAAGGACGGTTGAGGGTTAATGCTGTAACAAACTCTTCACTCACATGAATTTTTCCCGCCTCTCCGTGACTCTCCATCCTCGATGCCGTGTTCACAGCATCGCCCCATAAATCATACGCAAACTTTTTCTTTCCAATTACTCCTGCTACTACTTCACCACAATGAATTCCGATTCTAATCTGTATTTCTTCTCCTACTACAGAATCAAACTGCTTCATTACATCCAGCATATCGAACCCAACTTGTACTATCTCATGTGCATGTTGTTGTGTTGATTCGGGTGCACCGGCTACAACCATATACGAATCCCCAATTGTCTTGATTTTTTCTGCACCATATTTTTCTGCTATTTCATCAAACGACGAAAAGATTTTATCTAAGCTTGCAATCAATGCATCAGGAGAAATTTTTTCCGATAGACTTGTAAAATTGACAATATCTGCAAAAAGAATTGACACGTTTTCCAACCGTTCGGCAACTAACGTTTTACCTGCTAATATTTTTCTTGCTATTGAAGGTGGTAATACATTATGCAATAGTTGTTCTGTGGCGTCATGTTTGGCTTTTTCAATCGCTCGTTGTTTTTCCGACTCCTGCATTTTATACCGGAAATCAAACAACTCAGAATACTTCCGAACCTCACTGTTATTTAAGTCTCGTTCTAAATCTATGTACAACCGTTGATACATAAATGCATCTTGCCAGCGTTCTTGTTCGGCATACATCTTTGCACAAAAGTTTGCAACAGCACATTCAACGTTTTTCACGTTGTTTTCTTTGGCAAGAGTAATTGCTTTTAAATAATATTCTTCAGCTTTATCATAATTAAAAAATGGCGAGTTGTTATCAGAATACAATTGTCCCAAATTTCCGTAATCGTTAGAGCTTGCTGCATAATTTGGAATCGCCTCACTTTCCGATATAGCCATTGTAAAATACTCGTGTGCTTTATGGTATTCCTTAAGTTGATGTGCTATTAACCCCAATGTGCTGTAGTGCATGTATAAGCGCGAAGTATTACCAAGTTGTTCATCCAACGATAACGAACGTAGCGCATACTCAAACGCAACAACCGGCTGATTTGTTTGTATGTACACATCTGCCAGATTACCATGTGCTAATACTAAACCTGCCAGATTATTGATGCGTTCGTTTGTTTGGATTGATTGTAAAAAATATTCAATTGCTCTGGGATAATCTTTCATTACAAAGTAGACCGAGCCGATGTTATTCTGATTCATGGATAGCCCGCGTTCAAACCCGCTTTGTTCATCTATCGCTACAGCCCGCTGATAATATTGTAACGACCTACTATAATCACCAATATTTTTTGTTGCGATGCCTAATATAGTATATGCTCTCGATTGCAAACGTTCATCTCCGAACTCCTCGGCATATGGTAGTGCTTTCTCAACAATATCTACTGCCTCTGTGCCTTTACCCATACGCCAACGAATCTCAGCAACATTCAGTAAGGCACGAGCATAAACATCTTTTGCAAAATGTGGAGGTGTAGTAAACTGACGAAGTGCATCCTCGGCTTGCATATAATTGCTATCACGAATCATAATCTCAATTTCTTTTAGCCGTTGGTGTGCTTCCTCCGCAGTACTAGTGTTTAACAATATATCAGACATACGGTATTTTTCTTAATGCTATAACTATACACAAGTTACTGCATTTTTACCGTATTAAGAAAAGGGTTTTAGAGTGGATGGTACTATCCCGCAAAGAGGTGGATTGGAAACCTGAAAAAACGCAAGGTGCGGTCTGGCGATAACAAAAACTTATAGAACATTGTTGTGTTCCCCGCACGCGGTTTCACAACGTTGTGCTCGGTCACCCGTTGCCGTCCGGGCGTTCAAGGAAATACGTTCTCATTATGCCTTTACCTTTTATTTCTATTTCGCCCCTTTCGATAAACTCAAGGTGCGGCGTCGCCGTTGTGTCTGTTGCTAATGTTGCGGCCGTTGAACTTGTTGAAACGACCGCATTCCTAAACTCTTCACTCACATGTATCTTTCCCGCCTCACCATGACTCTCCATCCTTGATGCCGTGTTCACGGCATCGCCCCATAAATCATAGAGAAATTTGTTTTCACCTACTACGCCCGCCGCAACCGGACCACAATGCAAACCAATGCGCACTTGTATCTCGGGAATGGATTCAATCCAGATTCTTTCGCCGTAACTCTCAGGGAAGGTAACAACGAGGTTTTGCATCACATCAAGAAGTTTTAGGGCGGCTTGTGCGGCACGGTGTGCATGATCTTCTTGAACAACGGGTGCACCTGCAACCGCCATATATGCATCACCAATTGTTTTGATTTTCTCCATTCCAAATTTGCGCATAACGCCATCGGCCGCAGTAAAGATATTGTTGAGTAAGTGAACAAGCTGTTGCGCGGAAATCTTTGAAGAAAGATACGTGAAATCCACAATATCCATAAACAGAATCGAGACCATTTCAAAGTGGTCGGCAATTGGATTCTCGCCTTGTATCAGGCGCGTTGTAATTTCTTCGGGTAAGATGTTGTTCAGGATGTTCTCGCGTTCTTTTGCAAGTGCAAGTTGCTTGGTTCTTTCCATTTCTTTTAGTTCTGTTTCTTTCCGCTCTAACACATCTCTTGCGGCTTCGTCGCGCATGGATTCCACTAATCTGCGGATTTCCACGTGATTTTCGTAAGCTTGTTTGTAATCGCCACACAGTATAAACAGCTCATCAAAATTATCGCGGATGGAAAGTTGTATTGGTGTGTTGTTAATTGTCTTTGCCTTCTCCAATGCAGATGTAAGGAGTGTATGTGCTTCTTCGGTGTTCGTTTTTTTTACAAGTAAACATCGGGCAGTCATTTGTTTGGCAACCGCTTCAAGACCGGGGTCTTTGTTATCAATTGCTAAAATTTCTAGTACCCTACGAAACCCTTTTTCGGCAGTGTCATAATTCTCTCGGTAGAACTCAACAGCTGCCAAGCCATTTTCTATGTTTGCCTTACTTGTGTAGTCTTCTTCGTCGGTAACCTCCAGAGCTTCTTCGTAGTATTTCACTGCTTCGTCCAGATGGCGTTTCTCGGAATAGATATGCGCCAACATTACAAGAACTTGTCTAAGTGCAAACGGTGTTTGTATCGTTCTGCACAATTCCAACGATTGCAAAAAAACCGATTCAGCATTATCTAACTCATTCAGTTCCCAGTACACCAACCCAATAATGTTTCGTATAATCGGCACGTGGGATTCATATCCATACGTATCAAAAAAATCAAGTGCCTGATATGCATAATTCAATGCACTTGAATAATCACCATAACCTACATAATATTCAGCCAAACTTCGCAGAATAATTCCCTTAAATGGCGTGACAGGATTTTCCGGAATAGAGCCAAGTGCCCGATTGTAATATTCTAATGCTTGTTCAGGTTGGGTATAACGGTATATAGTGCCAATGTTGTGCAGTATCCCTGCTTTCCGTTCGGAATGGTTTAAACGTTCTTCAATTTCTAATCCTTGCAAAAAATATGTGAGTGCTTGCTCTGGTTGACCAACCATATTATAGGCATTGCCTATTGCATTTAATGTAATTGCTTCTTCGGTTTCAATGCCATAATCTCTGGCAAAAGATAGTGCGTGTTGACCTTTAGCTATTGCTTCGGTTGCTCTGTGCAAATGCCGTAAAGCATCCGTACAAGCCGTTAGTGCATACGAATGTAATCCAACTAACAACCTGTTTTCTTTTGTACCCTCTGTTAACTCCTCGGCATGATGCAACATATCGGTAAAGTTACTCCTATGCCTGCATAACTCAATTACCTCTTGTAACTTTAAAGCCTCGCTCTCTTGTAGCATACACTCTCCAAATAGTATCGTACACTATGTATTTCCACATACAACGTTTTACCGTACTTCATACACTATTCTAACGCGTAGAAGAATAAGATTACGTAAAAAGCAACATTGCTTATTGGTAGTAATTTACAGATTATATCTCAATAATTCGCGATGCTGTAACGCTTGGTTCGCACCGGGTTGGCGCGCTGAAGGATTGCTTCGGTAATGGTGGGAAACAAGAAAAGAATTTGTGTTCCCCGCACGCGGTTTCACAACGTTGTGCTCGGTCACCCGTTGCCGTCCGGGCGTTGGCAAAATGATGTATTGGAGTTAGTCTCTCCCTAAAATTTTCACTGCCGGAATTTCAGGAAAGCACTGATGATAATACAACAGATACAGAATCTGCGTTAAATGTTCTT
The DNA here is from genome assembly GCA_019695345.1 of Bacteroidota bacterium. Classification (GTDB taxonomy): domain Bacteria; phylum Bacteroidota; class Ignavibacteria; order Kapaibacteriales; family NICIL-2; genus JAIBAE01. The sequence goes on from JAIBAE010000002.1 coordinate 21,679, forward strand.
CGGTTTGTTCATTCCACCGCCAAAGTATTTCGCCTTCGCGGGCAAATGTATCGCCATGCGGATGTTGTTCGGTGCATTGCTGAACTGCCTGTAAGTTTGGCGCTGCAAGTTGCTCGGTTATATCAAACAGCGGAAGTTCAACGGAATTTTCTTCGCGGCATACCCATAACATTATTGGTAATGTAGTATCAAAACAGAGTTGCCATTCCTCGCTTATATCCATTCCGGTATATTCATCTTCATTGCCACGCCAGCCAATTACTGCATCGTGTGTTGTAAGTAATTCTGCAACAGTTCCTTTACCGGGTTGTAATGGATGCTCTATATCAAATTGTTCTTCTAATATTATCTGTCCGGCACGGGTAATAAAATCATCGGGTACGGATGATGTTAGTGTGTTTATTGTTTCCAATCCTTTACCAAAAAAGATTGCTCCGGTGTTTGTCCATCCGTTTAGTATGCAGCAGGTTGTTGGTACAATGCGGTAATCGCTTTGTGTAACACCCTTACCATAACCGTATGGCGAAAGCAATGCAAGGTCTGCCGAATTTGCATGGAGTAAGTGAATACATTGTTCTTCGGTGGTGCGGATAACACGTCCGTTATTAGCGGCAGCAACTTCTTCTGCACGTGCAACTAATGGTTGGAATAAAGGATTATCGGGTATTGCTATAATCATGATATTTTTTGGTGTGTTTGGTCTAATGGTAAAATTATGGTGAATGTAGTTCCTTGCCCAAAGGTACTGCTTACGGTTATGGTTCCATTGTGTGCTTCTACAATCCAACGAACAATAGAAAGCCCCAAGCCATTTCCTTGCACATCTTGCGAACGCGATGGGTCAACGCGGAAGAAACGGTCGAATATCTTTGGAATATCTTCTTCGTGAATGCCAATTCCGGTATCGGTAACAACAATAACTGCCTTCATGTTTTCTAACGCTACTTTAACATGAACCTCTCCGTTATCGGGTGTATATTTTATTGCGTTATCAATGATATTCAGGAACACCTGATGTAACCTGATAGAATCACCGCGCAAGGTTACAAACTCCTGTATTTCACTGGTTAATGTAATATGTTTTTCGTCGGCTATTATTTCCAAATCTTCGCAAACATCTTCGGCTATTTTGCTGATATTTACCAAATCGAACTTCATTGTTGCCTGTCCCGACTCTGCTCGTGAAATCTCCAAAAGATTATTCACTACTTGTGATAGCCGTATCACTTCTTCAAGCGAGCTGGATATAGCTTCTACATATTCATCCTTACTGCGCTCGCGGCGTAGTATCAATTCAAGTTCGCCCATCAAAATTGCAAGCGGAGTGCGCAACTCGTGCGAGGCATCGCTGGTAAACTGGCGTATCTGTGCAAACGATGCTTCAAGGCGTTCAATCATTTCGTTAAGTGTTGCTGTTAAACGTGCTATCTCATCATTTACAGCGGGCATAGGCAAACGTTTACTTAGGTTATGTGCTGTAATTTCCTGTGCCGAATGTGTAATTACATCAACCTGACGTAGCGAGTACCGCGCAAGAAAATATCCACCCACAATTGCAAGCAAGAGTGCAAGTGGCAGAACAAGTTTTAATAGCCCAAATAAATCGCTTAATGTATCTTCAATCTCGGTTAAGGTATAGCCAACGGTAATTTGCGCCTCGGAGGAACGCGTTGCATAGATGCGTAACTTCTGCCCGTTAATCGAATCGTACGAGAATACTTTGCTTCCTTCTTTTTCAACTATTGTATTATAAAATGGCAAGAGCTTATCGCTAAGATTCCGCGAGTTTACCGACCGCCAATAGATTACATTATTTGTATCAGCAATCTGAATATAAAAGTTCTTGGAGTTCATCAGGATATGCTCGTACACTGCACTCCATACAACATCGGGTTCTTCGGCGGCAGAATCGGCAACCATAGTTGTATCCTGCGGTGTGGCGGCATTGTATTGCTCCGATAAAAATGCGAGATCGGATGTGTTGCGGCGTTTTTTGCGTTTATACGGCGAGCTTAGCGGTTTGTTTGTTTCCTGCTGTTTTTTCTGGATTATAAACTCAAGCGAATTCGACACACGTTCCAACGAGGCATCCAGATTCTTGTGCAAGCTTTTAGAAACCGTAGTATAGGTAAGCACACCAAACGCCGATAGCGTAAGTGCAACAATAGCACTATACCAAATAGTTAAACGTAAACGGAGCGAAAGCTTCACTACCGGTGATGACATCAGGAATTCCGCAAATAGTTATGGTGCAAATATACCGCAGTTTGGTATTTTGTTACTGTCTGTTCACAGTTCATCACCATAATACCAAGAATAACTCAACCCAGTATGAATTCAGAATTCCTTATCATTTTTGATTGCGACGGTGTGTTAGTAGATAGCGAACCCATTACAACACGGGTATTTAACGGACTTCTTGCCGAACTTGGTATACATCAAACCACACAAGAAACAATGGAGAAATACTTGGGACGTACCATGAATGCCTGTTATCAGATGATTCAACAAGAGTACAACATCACCATCCCCGAATACTATCCGCAGTTGTTCTTACAACAATGCAAAACCGAGTTCGAAAAAGAACTACAACCTGTACGCGGCATTACTACAGTTCTGCAAAAATTGCCATACAGCTCGTGCGTGGCATCAAGCGGACGTTACGAAAAAATGAACATCACCCTTAGCTTAACCGGACTCATTCCATACTTCGCCGGGCGTATCTTTAGCGCGCAGGATGTGGAACGCGGAAAACCCGCTCCCGATATTTTTCTCTACGCTGCCAAGCGTATGAACTACCAACCGCATCAATGTATTGTAGTAGAAGATTCTCCACTTGGCGCGCAAGCCGCCAACGCTGCAAACATGCTTTGTATTGGTTACGCCGAACGCACACCCGCAGAACGTTTGCAACAACATACACCACACATCATTACCACTATGCAACAGTTGTTACCAACAATCGAACATTGTATTATGTTGCTATCGCAGTCCGCACCAAACCATTAACACAACACATCCATCAACTTGCGGAGCAGAACCATCAGTATCAAAGAATGGTTATGGTGTGGAATAGGAATCTATTCAGATTCTAACATAGCTTTGAGTTTAGTTATATCTAATGAATCACTCAATGCCATATAAGCAGATGAATCTGTATAGTTTGTAATTGAACGTAACAATCCTTTTACATCTGCTGTTGTAGATAACGTTTCTTTTACAACTTCCTCGGCATTATTAGTTAACGGAATAGCACCCGGTGGAACTCCGTCGGCACTCGGCAAGATTTCAGATTGCTCGTACTTCTCATAATTTTTAGCGTACTCAGCAACCGAGAGTTGTAACTGCTCTTTGCTCTGTACAAGACCGTAAATGGAATCAACTGTAGAAACATCAGCAGACTGTAGCAGTGCAGTTAGCAGATGCGCAGTACTTATGGCTTCATGTTCATATTGTACTGCAACTGTACGGCTACTTGCAATTACATCTTTTAAGTTTTGGCTAGGAACCTGCATACATCACCTCTTGTTAATAACAAAACATTACGCTTAAGGAATCGCGGCAACTAATTACGCAGAAATATTTTCATAACCAAGAAATGTTGTTATCGCAGTCCGCACCGAGCCATTAACACAACACATCCATCAACTTGCGGAGCAGAACCATCAGTATCAAAAAATGGTTATCGTGAATTGCTGTAACAGTGAATAGCGCAGATAAACACAAATCAAACATGAATCTTTATAGATAACTCTGTGGACGCAGAGTTTTACCGCAAAGTATGCTATGGTTGGCGCAGAGTTTCGCAAAGGTATCTGGCAGTGATTGATTGCTTACCATTATACAAACCTTCATGCACTTTGCGAAAACCTTTGCGCACTTTGCGGCTTCATCTCTTTGTACTGTACTTTAATGCGCCGCACAACGTCTGGCTCGCACCGGGTTGGCGCGCTGGCGCGGTTGCTTCGGCAGATGTGAGAACCACAATGTGTATTTACTGTTTTATAAACGTGCGAACGATTGTTCCGTGTGATGTTGGGATTTGTATGTAATACACTCCGCTTGCTAAATCTGTTACGGGGATTATAGCATTTGCAGATAGCGCGTAGTTGCCTACTTCCATCCCGATTGCATTGGTAATAGTAGCGCGTGTTGCTGTTTCCGGTAAGCCAACACATTGAATAGCTTCGGTTGCAGGGTTTGGCATTACTTCTACCGTTGTGTTTTGCGTATCGAAATGGACGCTGGTAGCTATGGGCTTTAATGCCTCGTTGGTGGCAGATACCGATTGTAATGTTGCACCACCAATTACATAAATTGTGTTATCAACTGCGGCAGCTACTACACCGGAACGGAAGGTAAAATCGTTGGTTGTATTTTCCATATCCCATTCGTTGGTTTTAGTATTATATACTTCAACATCTGTTACCATGAATTGAAAATCAAAACCACCTATAAGATAGATGTTATTATTGAGTAACGTTGCACTGCCTCCGTAGCGTTTAGCATTGCCGTTATCGGTTGTTGGGTTAGACCACGTGTTGTTTTCGGGGTCGAACATTTCTAATGTATTAAATGCTTTACTTCCGTTGAACCCGCCAAACACATACAATTTATTATTTACTACTACGCTACTTGCTGCTCTGCGTAATGTAAATGTACCGGTAACTTGCGGCGTACTCCACGAGTTGGTTTCGGTATCAAACACTTGCAGGGATACATCGTAACTACTTGCTCCTTGCCCGCCTGCTACTACAATTAGTTTGTCAAAGATTACTCCGGCAACATGGCGGTGGCGAGCTGTAAATGCTCCGGCAACAGTTGGTTTACTCCATGTATTTGTTTTGGTATCAAACACTTCTACGGTATTAACCGCAGTACCACTGTTATCTTGTCCGCCTATTACATAAATTTTACTACCAACTACACTTGCACTTGCACCACCACGTGGTGTGTATGTGCCGGTTGTAGTTGGTGTTTGCCAGGTATCGTTAGCGGGATTATACACCTCAACGGCATCTACAGTTCCGGGTACACCTACCGTAACATAACCGCCAATTACATAGATTTTTCCATCTACTACGGCAGCACATGGATAAGTTCGTGGCGTAAATCCGTCAACTGATTTTGTACTCCACGTACTTTGTGCAAATGTGGCAACCGTTAATCCAATAAATAGTACTACTGCATATAATATTGATGTACCAAGTATTTTCATTGTAAACCTCTGATTGTAAACCTCTGATTGTTGTTTCTATTTTTTGGCAAATTACAACTAATTTCACCATGCCCCGAAAAAAACAAAAGCCCATACCATTACAGTGTGGGCTTTATATACCGTTTGTTAATGAAGCTATTGCTTTATTATCCGCAACGTTCCCTGCACACCTTTACCCGAAGATACTGTTAATATGTACACACCCGGACTTACATTTTTTAACGGTAGCGTTATTGTATTGCTACCCTTAGAGAACGTAGTCTGCAAAAGGTTGTTGGTTAACGAGCCGGTTACATCGTACAACGATATGTTATACGAGCCACCTTCCGATGCAGTAAAACTGAACGTAGCTGCATCGCCGGCTGTCGGGTTTGGAAATATACTTAGCCCGCGAATCGTTCCCTGCGGTATGCTACACATATCCAACATTGTTTCCGATTGCGTTTTATGTAATTGGGCACATGCTTGTTCCGGTAACAACTCTCCTTTTATCACTCGCTCCACCATATTCAACTCTTCCATTAATTGAAGGCGGTAACGGTCGGGCAAACGTTCAACAAAATCACGGTTAGGAACAAAATATAAATCAATCATCAATACATGGTAATGTGCGCTATCTGCCCCTGCTTTTGGTAAATACGAATTGGGCTGAGCATCGTTTACCGTTCCAAGCATAACACGCACCGGAATTGTTGAGCCTGTGTTTACAACTGTACCATCGGGCATACGTGCTGTAAACTCTTTATCCATTCCTTTAAGCAACGGCGAGGAACCAGCAATCTTTTGATTAATACAACGGCTTTTTCCGTAATCACCGTACCTTGTATCAAGTGTTAGCTGATAATCATTCATCGCGTATCCAACAGGTGATATAGTACTGTAAGAATCGTAGTTCCACCCGGTGTATTTCCATGTTTCCGTTTTATCTTTACATCCTAACTCGCCATGAACGTCGTTCTTAATATAAACAGTAGGCGCATCTATTGTATAACCATACTTTTCTTGTAGCTCTTTCTTTTGTTTTTGCAACATAGCGGCTCTGCGTTGGTATCTGCGCTGTTCAGTTTCATCGGTTGTTTGTGGTTCGGTAAGGGTTGGGGTAAAATCATCCATGGTAAAGTCAATAGATGTACCTTGTACCTTTATACCATACGCCTCTAATTCTTTAGCAGTAAGTGTAATATGTTTTATGCCGGCAATAGAAGACTCAACAGGAATCTGTTCTTCTTCAACAACAGTCGAAACACCTGTGTATGGTATATCAATCATATTCTCAGTAAGCATTGGTTCTAAGTCTGCGTACTGTTTTCTGTGCTCCGGTGTTAACGCTTGTAAAAAGCGTTTTGTGGGCAGGTAGTAAAACACAGCAACGTTCTTTTCCTCTTTATCAGACATATCCACAAACACCGGAACAAGATATTTAATGTATTTGTAATCGCGTTTCTTTAGCACTACTGCTTTGCGAACAAATATGTCTTGTTCATCGTTTGCCGACATATCCTTCATAAACTGACTAAACTCTCTGCGTAACTCACGCGCCACATCTTGCGATTGCACATACGGGGAATGGTCGGTTGTACTCATTGATAACGAAACACTTCCTTCACTTTCCGATGAATACATAGCACATACATACGGAGCAAACCCTTTGGTTTTTGTTACATCCCACTGTGGGTTATACGGCAAAGGGTCGGTTGTAGAGTTATTAGGCTTTAGTGTTGTATTAGCACGTAGTATCAATGGTGTTACATCCAACGGATATCCAAGTTTACTAATCATCACTTTAGCTTGCGGTGGTGCATCTTTCTCGTTAAACTGTTCTTCTATTACTACCTGCAACTCTTTGTTGTTTTGTGTAATACCCAACGCCTTCATTTCGTCGGGCGTAAGTTTTAATATAGGTACGTGGGTAGCCGGAATTGTTGGTGTTGCGGGTGCCGCACCTTTTTCTGTTAGCGCAATACCTGTATTTGGTGCAACATTGGTCGGTGTATTTTTCTCTTTTGTTACTGTTGTAACTGTTTGTTTAGTACCGGCGGTTGTGCCGGACTGCGCAGCGGTATTTAGCGGTGCCACAGGCGATAGCCAAAGCCACACGCCAACAGCAACAGCACTTAAAACGGATGCCATAATAATACCTTTTTGTAATTGTGTTAATGAATGCGGCACATGCGGCGGAGTCTGCACAGAGCTACCTTCTACCTGTTCCACAATACTGCGCAGTTCATTGCGGGATACAAGCGGGGTAGCACTCTTCGCCGAGCGTGCCTTGTTTATGTATGTTTCTAATGATTTCATAGTGTTATCGATTTCCGTAGTAAAAAACCATCTATCGTTACAATGCCCATACTGTTCGTGATTTTGCGGACTCGGTTGTATGTGCGTTGTTAGGTTCGGGGTTATCTACACCAAGATATTTTCGTATCAGGTATTTGGAACGGTAAATCCTTACTTTAATATTTGCTATACTAATTCCGTGCGTTTGCTGAATTTCTTTATGTGTAAAACCAAGCAGCTCTGCCATAATAAAAATCTCGCGGTATTGTTCCGGCAAGGCATCAATGGCATTATACAGTTGCTGAACATCATAAGCGTCATCGGGCTGAATGCCACCGCAATACAGCTCGGTAATTTCATCGGGTGCAACGGTGCTAATGCGGCTACGCTTTGCTTTTTGTTTGTAAAACGTACGCGAAGCAACGGTAAACAGATAACTTAAAAACGCTTCATCGTGCTCTATGCTGTCAAAACGTTCGTAACAAGCGGCAACGGTTTCGCTTATCAGTTCTTTAGCATCCTCGCGGTTTCTCGTCATGCTCAGGGCAAAACGCTCTAACCGCTCGTATTCTCTATCAAGCAATTCTAAAAACCGTTGTTGTTTCTGTTGGTACATAAAACAGGATTATTGCACAAAATCAAATTTGGGAGGTAAGTGCCGCAGCTCCCACAATGGTTACACAATACTACAAAATATTTTTTTGCTATCGCCGGACCGCACCTAACGGCTTCCTCTATATAGCGTTCACCTGCGGGAAAGGAAGTATAAGAATATAGGCGGTGTGTCAAATAGTAGAATATCACTTAAAAAAAAAGATTGTCTCATCAAGGTATTGGCAGACTACTACACAATATTTATAATTCTAAATCAGGATATATTATTTCTTTGTTTCTAACCTTCTCAATCAGAATATTAGGTATTTCGTTATCTTCTTCTATAAATTTCCAAAAATAAAGTTGTCCTAAAAGTTTTTCTTTATACAGCGGATCAAAGTCTACATTATATGGATTCACTTTATGGTTATACTTTAGATACTTATATACATTTAGCCTTAATTCCCTTTTATAGTTTCGAGTTAACGATATATTCTTTTCCGTAACTGATAATCCTGTCACAATCTTTTTCTTGTGGTATCCTATAACTAACAATTCCTTTTTATTATTTACTATTAATCCTTCTTGTTCAACAATTGTTTTTATTAACTCTCTGCATTTTGTAGAAATATACTCACCTGAAAAGAACAAGTCATCTGCATATCGAGAATAGGTCAGGTTTTCTTTTGTTGAAAGTCCGGATAATCTTTTGTCAAGCTTTGAGGTAACGATATTACTTAGTAATGGACTTGTTGGTGCACCTTGTGGGATACCATTGTTGCATAGACATAACTTTGTTAACATGTAGCTAACACCATCTGAATACCCACAATTTCGGAATACTCTTATTACTTTTTTGAATCCAATATTCTCAAAGAAATTCTCCAAGTCTATTTTGTAAAAGACTTTGGTTCCTATATGCCTCATTGCATTATCTTTGATTGAAACTCCTGACTTATAGGAATAACAATAGTTATTACCATCAACATTACGTAGAATTTGTTCTAGTATAAATCTTTGTACTTTATATAAATTAGGATATGGAGAATGTATAACTCTAACTCCATCTGAATTACGTTTTGGTAAGGAAAAAATACGGTAGTGATTTTCGCTACTAAAAATCATTCCCGCTATTTTCTTTATTGGGATCTCTGTAGCTATTGATAAATCTCTAATTGATTTAATATTTGGGTAAATCTCGTTCAAAGTACCACGGTAATAGTTCATGTATAGTTAAATTCTACCTAATAGAAAGGGAATAGTACTACAATTCAAATACAGTTCTCAATGTTGCAATATTTACGTTAGAAATATTGCAACGTATGTACTGTTAAGTACATGCATTGCAATTATTAGCTGACATCTCGATTACGCACGACCTTGAAGCATAAGCAATGTTTGTTAACATTATTAAGGCTGCAATGATTGACGTTAATGAGACGTTAATCAAAGAGTCGATACAACTCATAGCACTAGTACTATTCCCTTCTTTTAGATTATGTCTATGGTTTACTAAAATACACTTCTTTATTTTTTATTAGTTCATACCTTCCTTGTGGTAATATTTGAATTATATTAAAATTTACCTCAATTAACTTATTTGTTTCAAGATATTTTATACCATCTAACAAAGCACCTATTTCTAAGTTTGAATTGCAATAAACTTGATACAGAGAAATCTCCTGACTGTATTTTATCAATGTACAGAGTATCCTCTTAATAATATAAGTTTCCATCATTAACTCATCCGTTGAAAAATTGTATTAATTTTTGATTTATCTTTTTTAAACGGCCACCAAAAAATTGGGAATACATTATCAGATATGTTATTACCTTCAAACCAAAACAAAGATTCCGATTTCTTATAACCTAAACTGTAACTTGTTAACGACATCTTTTTATTCTTCTCTTCCAATCCTTTTTCTATATCAAGCATACATTGAAGATAATGGTTTGTATCAGTTTGATAAAAATCTGAAATACCTCGCAGTATTAAGATACTGCTATAGAGCACCACATTTCTAGTAATTAGTTCAAAATATGTTTGCTCCATTGCTGCTATTGATAAAACCTTCACTATCACATTTGGTTTATTCAAAATAGTCAGTTTATTTTTAAACCAATGATACTTGCGCATTATAGTCTCCCCACTTCCAATAAAATCATCAAACAACACTGCAACTTCTCCATCTTTTACTAAATGTACCCCTTGTCCAATAGTGCTTATAAAGTTTTCATTACTCCATTCATATTTTGCAAATTTGTTCTTTATCTGTTGTAATAATCCTTGTCCTCCATCAATTTTAGTTTCATCGCTAACTGATATTATATAACTATTTCCAGCATTAAGATTCCACTCTTTACAGAGTTTGTCTGCTATCATTTCACCAATTCTATCGATTTCTCTACTATCAACTACTCGAAATCTTCTCAGCAAATCGATTACTAACTTTCTTTGCTCTTCGTTTTCACAATTGTTGTATAAGAAAACAAGTGATGTAGCTTTAGATTGCAGCCACGGTACATTACTGATTAATGAAAATATCTCATTGAACTCTTTTTCAGGTAGCTTCTCCATAACTAAAAAATTATTGAAAAATTTCTCAAGCAATATATAGAAGTTATATTTTAGTAATAATACAAATTTATTACACAATAGAATGATAGTTGGAATTGATTTGAATAGTTCTATCTCTAGTAGAATTTTTAAGGCTACAATGGCAATAGCTTATGAGTATATGGCAAAATACTATTTGATTCTTCCTGCCACAACCGTAAACTAACAGTTATCGTGAGTTGTAGTAGCTAAACACACTTGCTATAGAATGCTATTGGAACAGAATTTTACCGCAAAGTTCGCTATGGTGGCGCAGAGTTTCCGCAAAGGTATATGCGGTGATTGATTTGTTACCTTGATACTAACCTTTGTGTACTTTGCGAAAACCTTTGCGTACTTTGCGGTTACATCCCTTTTATTGTATTGAATGCGCCGCACAACGTTTGGCTCGCACCGCGTTTGCGCGCTGAAGGGTTGCTTCGGCAAAAGGTGGGAACACCTTACTCTGCAATTACATGAACGATAATGGTGCGCTGTAAATCTTCGGGAGTTGCTTTTGCATTGCCGCTGCCACGCTGAACCGAGAAACCAATGCCGGTAAGAGCTGTAAGGTCGCGCGCAAGGTTTTGGGCAATCTGCCGCGAACGCTCGGAGTAGTACCAAATAGTTGGCGATGTTGCTATTCCTGCCGTACGTTTTTCTACAAGGAATGTGTTGTCATCGAACAGTTGATATTGCGGCTTGGATGAAATGTATTCTACAATTTTATCGTAATAGACTTTGTTGCTTTGGCTAACCAGACCCATTACGCCAACAAGTTTTATGGAGTTGTCGTTTTCAATTTCTTGGTCGGCACTTAATAATACTGTTGGTTTTACTGTAAGGTTGTTTGTGCGGACAATATCTTTTGCTTTTAGCTGAGCGTTGGATGCAAGCGATTGATTTTCGTAGCACCCACTTATAACGCGGAACAGCATAGTTTTCTTTTGGTCGTAATACACAATGCGTTTTACGTTTTCCATTCCTGCGTGCAGAAGTTTATCTACTAACGCATTTGCTTCATCTTCGTTTTGATATTCGGCAAAGAACACCGTATAACATTTGTTCTCGCGTTCGGGTTGTGGTGTAACTACCGGAACGGCTTTACGTACTTCTTGCTTTTGCTTTGGTTGTTCAGTAAGTGATTGTGTTGGTGCATCCTTGCGTACTTCTGTTTTCTTTGTTTGAGGTTGCTGTTGCGTTGTAGTTTCATCGTAACCAACTGACGGGTTTACCGGCGGTGCAACCTGTCGGTTATACAACACTGCGCAGGGCAATCCGGTTAACGATACAAACCTACCCGAAGCAACTTTTAACGGGTCGGGTTGTTCTATAACTCCGGGAACACGTACTATAACATTTGCCGAGCGGCGTTTGCTGTAATCGTCTGTTTGGTTGCCTGCATTTTTTACTTGTTGTTGTATTGCTTTGCCCATTGCAACAACGCGCAGCAGCGGCGGGTTGTGGTATTTGAGTTTGCGGTATTCGGGCACACGTTCCGTCCAGACGGAATCGAGTAATAACGCGGTGTAATAAGCACGTACATCGCTGAGCAGTTGATTCCCCGATGCGCCCGATTTACTAAATGGGGTATTCGATTTTAAGATTCCGTTTGGTATGTACTGTGTTTTCTTTTCAAGCTCATTCAACTTCACCCACGATTTATTGAAGTCGATTGTTTTACCTGTGTACAAACATGCGTCGTTAATTCCGCGAGGATCGGTCCAGCCAATTACTTCAACATCAACTACCTTGTTATCGCGCAGTGCAGTTTGTACGCACGCACGTTGCAACGCTGATTTCATGCTTGCAATGTACCGTGTAACTGCGCTATCAACTTTATGCGCCCATTGTAGTTTGCCTTCAGTATCGTTTAATTCTTTTGCGGGTATACACAAACCACCGTTGCGCAAGGCATCAACCGTTGGTGCCGTAAAGTTGAGTTTGTAGCTGTAAATGTCACCATCATCGCATTTCTTAACGGGCTTCTTAAATTCAACAGCAGTACATGTTGTATCCATAAATACCGATTGGCAAGGAATATACTTTGCAAACTGCACCGATGTTGGACACCAATAACATGTTAAAAAGAATTGCACTTCGGTAATAGGGAAGTTCTGTACGCACTGCTTATCGGTTAAGATTGCTTTATCCCATACGTACATTGTGTGCGAATAATTCTTTGCTGCCAACACATCCACCAATACGGTATCTGTTTCTGCAATAAACTCTTTGCCCTGCATACTCGGTGCAGATGGTTTTAAGATTATCTCGCGGTAACGGTAATCGTCGCACGGGTCGTTGGAAACAGCCCGTTGCATTACAAGAACAGTTTTGCCTTGGTTATCTAACTTAAACGAGCCCTTGGAATTTGTTTGTCTGTCGGTTGCAGTTAGGTCGGTTGTGCACGGGATAATCATGTCTTCCCATTCTTCAACATACTTGTTAAACTCGCGTGTGCGTAACAACACCTGAATAGGAATAGTATCATTTCCTTGCCCAATGCGTGTTGTATAAATATCATAATCTTTAGTTTTACCACCTTCACCACGGTTGGATGAAAATATCAGCCACGCACCACCCGCCGAAAGCGTTGGCACAGCTTCATCCGAGCCACGTTGGTTAACGCCTGCAAACGGAACCGGTTCTTCGGGTGGCATAGGTTTGCCTGTTTCTTCGTCAATGCGGATGCGGTAAATATCAAGGTCGCCATCGCGGTTGGTAGAGAAATATAAAAAGCCATCGCTTCCCAAAAACGGAGCTTCTTCTTTAAAGTTTAAAGTGTTTACATCGGAGAGTGGTTGCGGTGCGCTCCATCCGCTTCCGCTACGGATAGAATAATAGATATTTGTTAAGCCCGTGCCGGGGTTATCGCGCGTAGTAGCAAAAAACAACAAGTTCCCATCTTTAGATAATGTAGGTGAGTCGTCCCAATACTCCGAACACAATTCATCCATTCTCCGCACATTCCACACACCATTCACATTTCTCAACTCATATAAATCATTATCCATATTCTTGCCGTTGTACAAACGGTTCGATATAAAAATACCATAGGCAGTATCGCAGTAGGAAAACGTAGGGCTTCCATCTAAATACACACGCGCCGCACTTTCTTCTTGTTGGTTTACTGGCGCGGGCAGAACATCAACTGCACCTGCAACCGAGCCACTACCGCAACCAATCCGTACCAAATGTCGCGAGCGTGAATTCTTCATTCCATTCGAGGTATTCAACCAAATTTCCATTCCGTTTTTTGTAGTACGGAACGCCGTAGCATAATCATCGCCTTTGGTACACAACGGCGAGTATTTCTGCACTTGCGCCGTAACAGAAACACTACAAACAAACAGAACACTTAGTATCACATAAACAACTGTTTTCATAACACTCTCTTAGTTGGTTGACATTATTATTATGGAACCCGCCTTTGCCGAAGCGCGCCTTGTGCGCGGCAACCCTGTCCGGTCCCCACCCGCCTGCGCCGCAGGAATACCCCACCTGTCTTCTCACCACCCGACGCGAGGCATCGCGTCGCTACGGTTTATAGTAATTACATTTCGAAAATTATCATACTTCTTAGCGTATCCTTCTCGTAGAGACGCGATGCCTCGCGTCTAAAACTCTCTATGAGTATCTGCTTTCCTGACAAGTCGGGCGAATGTCTATTCGCCCCTACGAAGAATACTCGGTTTATCAATCGCAATGAACCCATTCGACTTACCCCTACAGAAAACGCATCACGTCGTTATGGTTTTTATTTCAATTACGTTGTACAATCCTAACTCTTTGCGCCTTTGTATTTCCTTTGCACCTTTGCGTGAACTTGCGTTGCTGTACCATTTGGCTCGCGCCGGGTCTGCGCGCTGGCGCGGTTGCTTCGGCAGATGCGGGAAGCCAACTATCTCTTAAAAGTTGAACGGATAACATGCCTCGCCTTGTACACCGGGAATAGATTTTACATCGCGTTCTTTCCAATCGAGTTTGTTAATCCATATCATGCCATATTGCCCGTTGCGCCAGAAGATAACAATGTCGCCTTCGTTAACAGTAACATCGCATTGCCACGGGGTGCTGTTTGGATTTCCTAAATCTTTTGCAATTGTTGGATTACATGCAAACTGCGTAAACAAATCGCAAATTGGTCTTGATAAGATATTTTGTCCGGTTGCTACTTTAAGGTATTTCACCCAACAAGATGTTCCGTTTGGTTTACCAGTGCTTAACGTTGCATTAGTGATGTTACCTGCGTTTGGACCGGGTCCGGTTGTTAGAATATCACTCACATAAATTGCAGCTGTATCTTTTGCTTTACTATCGCGTGCGCGTAAGGAGTTATCGGAAAGTAAGTCTAACACGGTGCTCCAGGTAGTACCACTGGAATCGCGCTGACCGTACTTGTATAATGTAAACGGAACGGGAGCATTACACTCACTTTCAAGATGTGCTCTGCCAAACAATGGTATTGTTGTTGGGGTACATCCGGTAATATTAAGTTGTGCTGTAAAATTGAGGATGAATTTAGTGGCATCGCATATACCACTTGGATATACATCGTTTCTTGTTGGCAATAGTTTAAGCGTAATTATTTGCTCTTTATTTGGTTCTATGGTAATGTTCCCTAATGGCGAAACACTAAACACCGAAGCGTTAGCACCGGTAAGTGCAAGGTTAATATCAAGCGGACATGCACCTATGTTTCTAATGCGTAGTTGTTTAGATTGATCAGAATATCCAACACATTGATGTAGTGTATCGGCTGTAAGCGGAGAGCGTGATTTAAAGATACTTGATGAGGAATCAATTAAACAAGTTCCATCGTTAACGAGTGCGTGGTAATAGATGCGAAGTTTACCGCAATCTTTGGTGGTGTTGTTAGCGCTGATAACCTTAACAGTATATACAAATGCGGCATCTATATTCCCTGTTTGCTGACCCGTAACGGCAAGTTCCATATTTCCTAGCGATGCGCCCGGAGCAAGTTCTGCAAAGCTAAAGTTTGTACTTGCATTAAACCCTCTCACCCCAACGCTATTATTAAGAAGGATACTCTGGCTATCAAGCGAGAACGTAACGCGGCAACTTTCTACGGCATTGTTTGAGATATTTGGAAGCTTTATAGTAACAAATTTTGGCGACGCGCCCAGGCAAATGGTATCGCGTTTGTTAGGATTATTATTATCGGGCGCGTGAACTGTTGCATCAAGTCCGCCGGGACAATCACACCCACTGATAACGGTTGTAGTGCGTTCTAATGTTGCTTGCCCTGTAACGCAATTTGCATCGGATGCTGTGCTTATACGGAATTGGATTGTGTGGGTTTGGGATGAACGGTTTGCCGTTGGACTTTCTGCATAGGTAAACATCCATTGCACTGAAGTGTTTGGTGTTGGGGTTAAGGTGAATGGCAGAGTTTGTATGGTTCTCACGTTGCCATTAAACACAACAGCACGCACATCCATTTTGGAATCGGTTGGCGTTATTACAGGTTGCTCAATGGTCATGGGTACGTTACATGGGGCAGTACCTGTAAGCTTTACTAAAACAGTATATGCGGTATCGTTTGGTTGTAATGGTAATTCCATAGATAGCTTCATGTCCTGCGCCGGAAGTACATCGCCGCAACATAATGGCTGCGTTGTTTTGGTTAATGTTATTGGTAATACTGCCTCGCCGCAAACACGGATAGTATCTAACCGCGAGTTACCGTTAAATGGTAAGCTCTGCGCATAGCTGGCAACATCTGCACCATTGTACGTTGTTTTTACAATTACTCTAATACTATCGGGCGGGCCATCGGTTAACGGTATAGGCAATGCACCGGAGTACACTCCATTACCAAGTGGCGGTAAGGACTGAAACGAGGCATCGGCAACCTTGCCGCGCAGTATCTTCCACGATACATCCACATTCATGGCATTACCTGCTTGGTCATGCACGGTAACCGTAAGTTTCATTCCATCGGCCGGAACTATATCGGTTGGTTCGGTAACAGATTGGCATTTAAATCCAATTACCGATACCACACACACCAACAGCACTTGAACTATTCGTTGCATTACACGTGAAGAAGTAATCTGTAGCATACTGTATCCTAAATTTCTGATTGTAACTGTAATGATGTAAGCAAGGAGAACCATTAGCGCGACCATTCAAAGCGCATTCCTATCTTCAGCACAACGCTGTGCGATTCATTTATATTTTGGAAGTAATATGTATCGCACGAGGGGCAAGGCGTTCGTACATTCATACGGTTATAACGCCATGCTAAACTTGCTGTTAACCACGGCACCCACGGTAACGGTGTTCCAACTCCTGCGCCAAACATATACTGACCGTAGTCATCAGGATTTACCGAAGGATTTTTCCCTTGTCCATCAAAACCACCGTTTAATATCGGACCACCCTCAACAAATAAAAATGGACGCCAGTTACTTTGGCGCTGTGTTCTCTTTTTAATATAAAACACTGATGAGTCTCGCACCTCGGTAGAAACAAGTTCCTCGTATTCACTACCAACAGGAACAGATGCCGAAGGTTCAAAAGCAATCTCGGTAGTTCTGTTAGGGTCACGCTGGCGGAACTTACAGGGGCTTGGTAAAATCTCGGTTTCGTAGATTTCCTCTGGCGCACCAATCAGCGATAACCTTAAGTGTACACTAAGTGGAACGCGTAATCTGCTGCCCTCTATAAATGCACCCCCACCTAGAGCAAGAGCAAGCTTTTCGCCCAACATTCTGCCAAATGGAGCTACTAATAATTCAGCACCAATAATCGGGTTAGAAAAGTTTACATTACGTTTCGATTCCGCACTGCCGGAAATCATTACAAGTGGTGTAAACTCTAAAAAACTTGCCGGAATGCGTTCAACTTCTTTATTCAAGTAAAACTCGCGTGCGGGGTAGATAGGTGTGGCAAGCGTTCCACCGCCGGGGCCAAGCGACTTAATCTGCAAACGGTCAATATCGCTTAACAACAATGTTGTATCGCTACACTTTGTATCTCGCAACATCTTTACCGAGAGGGCTTGTTGGTCAGTCCCGAATTTCTGAATAGAAACCCGTTTAATGGAAATCACATTGTAAATAACCTCGCCGTTGCGCATTAAAATATCGGCATAGTTTACGGTTTGCCCCGGTGCTTTAGGCAAGGGGCACTCGGTACATTCGTTGGTTTGGGCAAGCGCATTGATTGTTATTGTAACAATAGTAACTGCTACGAATAATAACCGTTCAGCAAAATTCATAGAACATCCTTTATTCTAATTAGAGTATCGGTCAGCAAAGAACTGACACGAAAATACGCCAATTTGTTTCCTAACAAAATAAGAAGTGATTTCCGCTATCGCATTACGGCACCGCACCGCTAACACAAAACAACGTTCCTTTGCCGGAAAGAACGTTACATGCAAACATCAACATCTAAAACGAACGATGATTCCATACACTGCATAGATACCTTTTACTTCATATTACTACAACAATTCCCCCGACTTCGTCTGCCCCCTTTTCCAAAGGGCTGTCCGTTAGGACTGGGGGAATCTATATCCAACAGGGAATAACGTAAGTAGCTACAACAGCTTTGTATAGTTCTAAGAACATCCTTTCAACAGCGCAATACACACACGCGGCGCAGGCGGTGAGGTTCGCACCGGGTTGGCGCGCTTGCGGGTTGCTTCGGCAGAGGTGGGAAACCATGCTTATTAGTTTGTATCTTTGTTGCAATCGTTCACTCCATCATTTTTAACAATGAAGATTTGCGTTCTACAACCGGATTACAGCACAACCGATGTTGATTACAAAAACTACGACCCCGTACGGAACCTAAGCCAATGGCTACCCGAACACGAAGTTGATTATGTACTTCTGAATAAACTTACCACCTACAAACAACTGCAAGCATTACGGCGCAAAGGGTACGATGTATTTGTAAACTTGTGTGAGGCGTATCTGGAGTGGGAAATACCATCGGTTGATGCAATACAATCGTTAGAGTTACTGAACCTTCCGTACACCGGTGCAACGCTATCGTTATACGACCCTCCTAAACCGTTAATGAAGTATGTAGCATATTGCGCAGGGGTTGCCACACCAAAACATGTTGTAGTAACAACGCTTGCAGAACTTAACGTAACACACCTAACGTTTCCGTTGTTTGTAAAACCTGCAAAAGCCGGAGACAGTTTAGGGATAGATGTACACTCTAAATGTACCAACGTAGAACAGGTTCAGAACAAAGTAAATGAACTACTTGAACAATACGATGAAGTGTTAATTGAAGAATACATTGCCGGGCGTGAATTTACCGTGTTAGTAGCAGCCGATGCAACAACTGCAAACGGTTGTTATGCGTATAACCCGGTTGAGTACAACTTCGATGAACACGTTCACTTTAAAACGTACGACCACAAAACAAAAGACCTCCACCCCGACCGCAATGTACCCGTTGCCGATGCTGAACTAAACAAGCGTTTACGCAACGCCGCAGCCGCAGTGTTTGCAATGTTTGAAGGCAAAGGATATGCGCGCATGGATTTCCGTATGGATGAAAACGGGATGTTGTATTTTCTGGAAGTAAACTTTGCGTGTTCGGTGTTTTATACAAACGGATACGAGGGCTCGGCTGATTACATTTTACTGAACACACCAAATGGTCATGCCGATTTTCTGCAACGCATTATTGCCGATGGCATAACGCGCCACGCACAAAAACAAAAGCTCTACAACATCCGCGGCAATGCTACCGATGGTTACGGTATTTATGCAACGCGTACAATTTCCAAAGGCACTATAATCTTTGCCGGCGAGGAACACATGCACCGCTTGGTAACACGCACTCATGTTGAACAGCATTGGAACGAACAACGCAAATTAGACTTTGCTCGGTACGCTGTTCCGCTAAGTACCGATGTGTATATAATGTGGGATACCGAGCCAACAACATGGGCTCCGCAAAATCACAGCTGTGCCGCCAACACGGGCTACAGCGGCTTGCAGGTTATAGCATTGCGTGATATTCCCGCAGGCGAGGAGCTAACATTAGATTATCAAACCATAATTAACGATACCATGCACTCGTTTGAATGTAAATGCGGCGCGCCACAATGCAGAGGAGTTATAACAGGTAAAGCAGGAACAACACTTACACAACAAGGATAGGATTTACATTTGCTATCGCCCGACCGCACCAAGCGTTAGCTATAAAACTCATATCCCTGATTGCGGAAAAGTACATCCACTCCCCTTCTCTCCGGCAAGTTGTAGGTGTTGGTTTGTAGCGGCTTGGAGCCGTCGGGCGATAGCAACACCTATGTAAACAACTCTAACAACAACTGCTGATACGCGTACACATCTGTTGGTTTTGTGGTTACCATGCGCGTTAGCAATTGCAGTTTACCGGTATCGGTAATGTTGAGTGCCGCACGCCACAAGGCAACCTCGGTAAGTACACGTTGCTCGTTTGTAGTATGCGGGTACGCAATGTTGGTTAACGCCATAAACGAATTAACACATTCCTGTTCGGCGCGTTGGCGGTTACTGTTGTACGTACGCTGAATCATCCGTGTAATGTGTGCAGTAATAGTTGCAATGTTGGGCGTAGTATGTTTATGGAGCTTGAATACAATTGCACTCTCGGTAAAACGAAGTAATGTTTTTTCCGGTGAACGATATGTTTTGTCCTTTTTGATTTTTTGAAACTCACTGTGTGCAAGCGTACGCAAGGTTGCATCAACCAGGCGAAACCCAAAGCGGTAGTAAAACCAAAACGCACCGGATGCAATGCCATCGGGGTTATCTTGTCCGTATTGGTATGGCTCAACTTCAAATGTGCCAATGTTAAACGCATGTTGATATACCCGCATCAACTGGCACATCACATACCCCGATTCCCCTCCCCGGTATGGTTCAAAAATGTTGATACCAAACTTTGCATTGCCACCAAACACCCAGCTACCACCATACGCAGTGGGCAATCCGTTTTTAAACAGTGTATATCCAATATATTGTTCAAGCGGTAACTGACGTTGCGGAGTCATGCCATATATAGCAACCGAGATACCGCGCTCAAGTTGGTAATACCGCAACGACTGTTCATCCAGAAAGGTAACGGGGTCGGTTTCGCGGCTTGTTAGCGCCATTGTGTTTTTAATAACCGTTAAAAGGTGTTGCTGCTGTGCGCTTGTTAATGCTGTGTGTTGCGGTAATGGTGTCTGCAACAATGCAACGTGGTCAAAGCGTTTGTATATTTCGCTGTGGTAAAAATGTGCACCAACAGGTATGCGGTTATACGCTCTCGAAAAACGTTCGGTGGTTGGTGTTATACGAATCATCATGCCCATTGCATCAAACAACATATCTTTTACCAAAGGCATGGTATCTAATCTACTGCACTCATTCAGTAAAAATTCTAACCGCTGCTTGCGTGGAACGCGAAGTGCATGTAGTAGCTCATTATTATCAAGTCCGGCACTTGTTTCGGATTGCTCTACGGTTGGCAATGTACATTTTAAAATATCGTTTAACGTGTAGTACGCATCACGAAATTCTTCTAAAGTAACCTTACAATCGGGGTGTGTGGTAAGCCACGTTGTGCAATCGTGCGAGTAGCGTGTAACAAACGGTGTAAACGGAAGTCCGGTGTTGTATAATGTTTGTGGTATTGCTGTTCTATTCTTTTTTAAAAACAAAGTAACCCGTTGTAGTTCTTGTTCGGCGCGGAACATGTGTATTACATTTGCGGGATATGCACATATAAATAACAATGTATCGCAATAGCGCTCTAACACAGGGCTTAACGGCAACGGCATTGTTGCAAGTGTTTGCAAAAGGTGTAACAGTTTATCGTTACTAACTTCATCAAATTGTGTTGAGAGTTTTCTTAGTGTGGAAACACGGGCATTAAATCCGGCGCTCATAAGGTAGTGTAATCAGGTTTTGGATAAACATATATGTATGTGCATGTAATTTTTTCCAAACATAGAGAATACTACACAGCATACAAAATGAATCATGGTTTTGCTATCGCAGGACGGCACCCGGCGTACAACTTCCAAACATCGTTACCCTGCCGGAGAGAAGCAACGTTTCTCTCCGCCGCATGATGTGTATTTTTGTGTACACAATCGGGGCGGTCACGCGGTAGCAACATATTATTACACACTATTACATACTTTCATGAACATCTATCAAACAGAACTTCAGCAACTCCAATATCCCATAGGCAAGTATATAACACCTGCCGCGTACACAGCAGAATCCATGAACCAATGGATGGAAGTAATACGAGACACGCCGCAACAGCTAACAACTCTTGTAGCACATCTTACCGATGAACAACTATCAACGCCGTACCGTCCCGGTGGCTGGACGCTGCGCCAATTAGTGCATCACATTGCCGATAGCCATATCAATGCCTACTCACGGTTCCGCTTTGCATTAACCGAAGACGCACCTACAATCAAACCTTACGCGCAAGAACATTGGGCTACGCTTTACGATGCCGAGTTTGGCGACATTCAACTTTCTCTGCAACTTGTTACGGCACTTCATGCGCGGTGGTATTTGTTGGTAACACATCTTACCGAATCTCAATGGAATCGCACCTACATTCACCCCGATTTCCAAGAGCCAATCCAACTCCGCGAGGCGCTTGCAATGTACGCGTGGCATTCGTTGCATCACCTTCAGCAACTACGTAATCTTATAGAACACAAGCAATGGTAGTTGTTGCTATCGCCCGACGGCACCGAACGTAGTTACTACCAATCAACCTCACGTTGCCGGGAAAGAACGGACACAACAAAACACCGTTGTTCGTATGTGGAGTGTTGGTTATGTTTGTGGAGAGAATTATTCCTCTTAAATATATAAGCAAACAACAACACTACGTAAGCCGTAATACATTGAATTCAAAACCATACTAATACAACCAACTACGGGATATAATAGCAGATTTTGATTCAAACAAGTTGAGTATATAAGGTAGTTATAGCCAATTAAAATATGTCAACAGAAGATACTGATAATAAAGATCCCAATCGAACTATCAAGGCTTGGGCTGAAATTTCCGACAGAACTGGAATCAAGTTTAAAATGGTGCGACATATTCATAGATCTATTATTCGAGAAAGAAAAAAAGAAGTTAAAGTAAACTCCAAGAATGCCTCAAATTTGATAATAATTGATCTGTTAAATAATGATAACGGGGCTGTTAAGAATATTTTATCACATAATGGAATTACTTCCAGTAATGATTTTGGTAATGTAATTAGACTATTGTGTGAGAAAGGATTACTACTAAGAGAAGAAGGTGATGATTACGATGATTTTAATGGACTTTTTAATTTAGACACAATTGAAGAATACATTATAAAAAATAATCTTACAAAGGATAGGGATTGGTTTAAGATTATCAGTAACTCTTTTTATTATATTGGATGTGCAATAGTTGTTTTATCATATTCGATTCAAATCCCGAACAAGTTTGGTTTAATGGGATGGATTATTGGAATGATTGGTTGGATTCTATTAACATTTAAGAGCAAAATTGAATCAAAATGGAAAGAAATTTTAAACAAAATGGGTATAACAAAGGCTAGAACCAGTTAAAACTGTTTTTAGGCAAACCGTTAATCTCCCTTTCTACCTTTCCTCCACGATAACCGTTGTTGCATAGTTGAGATTCTTCCCCACAGAGTGTGGTAATACCATTGTGCTTATCGCAGAGTCCGTTCATAATCTTCAAATCTAACTTTAACAATTTTTGTCCGATTTTCATTTCTTAAAACAACACCTTCCGATCTCTTTATAGCACTTTCGGACAAAGCAACATTTGTATATGGTATATACTTTCTCAGATTCTCTAAAACAACTTTATGAGACATATCGCCCAGGTCAAATTCAATTAACGGTACTAAGTCGAAATTTGGAAATTGGTTTTGTATTTCAGTCCGCGTAAGAAAATTCTGACCATAGATAATTCCATCTTCGGTTTCTCGTTCACGCCATTTTGAAATATCGTGTTGCGACATTTCCAGTATTGACAAATCGTTGTAAACAGCAACATCAAAAACACGGAAACCATTTTTATCTTGCCCATACCATTTGGAATTAGCCGATGTTTTTCCGCCATAAAACTCGCCATAAATCACAGTAAACTTTTCAGGTTGTGGAACTATAATATTTAATTCTTGTAGTCCATCAACAATACCTTGCGCAGTGTCAAAATATAAGTCGTGTGAATGATGTAAAATAAACTCCCTTGCACCAATAAGATATTCAGAACCATAACATATTATTCTTGCGTTAGTTCCATCAATCTTTTCCGTTGCATACATTTTCTCGTTTTGAATTGGCGTAGTTAACTCATTTTTTAAGCGTCCCTTTTCGCCTAATTGATGAAGTGTAAGTATTGATGGATACTTTGTAAGAGTGTTAATCTTCTCTTTACCAAATTTTGATATTAAATCTCTTATCATAATGCCGTTTCATTTATTGCTTTCATAATTACAAATATAAAACAGAATAAAGGTAACGTACTACAGAGTATTGGCAATCGTTATAACTCCGTCATGTGCACTACGCTAAACATCTAAACGAGATTTGAAGTGCAGTGAATTACTCAGTTCCCTCAACCGTCCTTTCAATAAACTCAAGGTATCACCTGCGGACACCTTCTCCCAATGCGAGAAGAAAAGGATGAGGGTATAATTCACACTAACACGATAACCGTTGTTGCGTAGTTGAGATTCTTTCCCGCAAGGTGAGGTTTGTTGGGGCAGAAAATTTTCTGCCCGTACATTGTGGCACGGTGCGGTTTGCGATAGCAAAATATTATTCTAATAACTTCTCTATCTGTTTGCGGGCTGCATCGGGTACGGATTGTTGTTGCAGAATGGTATTGAGTTGAGCGCGGAACATGGTAAACTGTCCGTTCCATTTGCGGAGTAATGCCGTAGTTTCTTTGCGTACCGTTGCAGTTATGGTGGAGTCCGTTACAACACGCACAAGTTGCTGAAGAACTTCCGCAGTTGGTTGACGAAACGTAAGTGTTCTGATAACTGTTGATTGTATGATGGTATCGTGCCGGGCAAGATGCGCCGCTAAGATGGAGTCCACATCTGCATGTTGTATAAACCGCAAACTGAACAACGCCCTGTAGTGCAACTCTGCCTGCGATGTATCGAGTATTGTTTTTATGATACCAAGCGCACTTACCAAACCACTGTTGCCGGCAATGTTTATAATTTGTTTTGGGCGAAGTTGATTTGCATGCAGTAATACTTCCCGTAGTAATGAATCTGCCTCCGGGATATTATATGCGGAGATATTGTATGCCAGTGCGCCGGTGGCAAGTTGTGCAGTAGAGCGGACAAATGAATCTTCGTGTGCAAATGCAAGCATTGTTAATGCCTGCTGTGTTTGCAACGTTGGTTGCTGTATGTTCCCAAAGCACGATACAAGAAAAGGTAATACAGCATTGTTTGTTTGATACAATGCAATGAGTTGCAGGAAGCGTTGTTGGTTGGCTACCGAGCCATCTCGCGATAGGCAATCGGCTATTATCCGTTGGCGGAAGTCATCTTGTGCATACGTTTGCACACGCTTCAATAAAGAGTCGCCAACCTCAGGGAATAATCCGGTAGCTGCACTTAGCTTCCGTGGTACTACTTCCATTAATGCCGAATCTTTTTGCGTAAGAACATCAAGTGAATCGAGGATTCCTTTTACAGCAGAGCCACCCCACACACTTTGCATACCTGCCCGCTGTATATCACTTCTGCTGAATTGTTCGGGAATAGAAAGCAGTACAGTGGAATCGGCAACCAATGTTGTTTTGGGATGGATACTTTTTTCTTCGTTTCTGTTGCTGAATGAATACGTTATTACACTTTGCGCAACAATTGCATCGCCTAAGGTTACCGTTTGTGTATCGCGTCCGGAACACCAAACTAATTGCGGTGTTAACTCCCAAAACAAACTTTCCTGATAACCACGCAATGCAGAATGTTGTACCGGACTTGCCGAATACCTGAATTGTGTTGCTACATGCTGTTGATACCCATTCTTTGTTTTTACTACCCTGTGTTGCGGCGCGGCAGAAAATGCTACGGTAGAATGTACATTGTATATTCCTGTTCTGTCATGTTCAACAGATTCATGTACTTCGTTGCTTTGTTCTTTTGTAAACTGGAGTTGTGTAACTGCGGATGATAACAGCGAAGATGCTTCTGCGGAAACATCACGATGTACTTTAATTCCTTGTACGGCACCAAGTGAATCATATACAACAGTGGCAGAATGCCGGAGTTCTTCGGTGACCCTTTGCGCAAGGAACGTTTGCGGAATATCATTCACCACATAACTCAACCGAATGCTATCAAGTTCTACTATTGCTTCCGTTCTGTTACCGGGAATAAACGTTACCACACATTGCATCTGTACATCGGTAATTTGTTTTGGGGTTCCGCCACGGTTGTTTGTTATACCGCTTAAATCGGTAACGGTATGTACGGCATAGCGTACCTGATACACACCCAAACAACATTCGGGCGAGATATGCCGTACGCTTTGCGCCGTAGCACCATATCCCGCCCAAAGTAACAGTAGTATTCTAATCTGTGTTTGAAACATTGTTTTAGAAATTCAACGGAATGGAATTTTGTACATGTACAATGTTACCCGATTTCTTGTATCCATCCCAACTAAAGAAATCATGCTCAAAGCGTTTTTCTTTCCACGGTGGTAAACCAAAACGCGGTACCATAACATACGCATAGCAATATACTCTTCCGCTCAGGAAATTCACCTCATAATCTATATCAAACTCATCCACAATTGATAGCTTCGGACCATTCCACGCAACCAATGCCGAAGCCGAAGCAGTTACCTCTGCATCGCATACAGTTAGGCTTGCACCAACACCACCGCCGGCAATTAAAATATCAATCCCTGCTTCGCCATATCCTTTTACATTTACATACGGTGTTACCGACCCCGAAACACCTGCACGGTTTAACAACACATCGTACTTAATACCTGCCGAACCTTTAACACCAACTTCGCCTTTAACGTTAATTGGTCCAAGCGGCACTACAAATGGCGCGGCTACACTTAAATCTTTATGAAAGTCTTTTTCGCGCGACCACGATACTTTTTGAGTTTCATCAATATCGTACACTGTTACACCAAGAACATCAACCTCAACACTTGCCGTTAAGTCGGCATCGTTTGGTGGTAAATGGAAATGCGCTTTTGCTTTTAATACATCAAATTCTTCTTTTAAAACACACGCACCAACAGTCCCTTCCACATGTAACTTACATTCGTCGTTTTTGGAAACTTCACCCTGATTAACTGTTGGGAAAAAGTCACCATGCGTTGTTAACTGTACTTCCAAAAACGCCTGGAACGTAGATTTATCACCAAACTCCCAGCGCTTTACCTCGTTGTGGTTAACGCTTTTGGGCATTATCCCGGGTTTAATTTGTGCTGTGCTTTTTTCCAGTGTTACGGTTGGCAATTTTGCTTTTGCTGATGTGCTGCCATACGCCAATTTAGTTGTAGTTGTAGAGTTTTTAGGAGCAATACTTTTAGGGGCTGTGGTTACCTGTGTAGAAAGCTTATTAACATCCATCTTCTGAACCTGTAGCTTTACAGGTGATTTCACCTTGCCCGGTAACTCATCACCATCAAATACCGAATACCCCAACGCATTATATCCTTTTTCTGTTGAATTCAACTGGTCGTAGTATTCACCGGCTTTCATCTTAACAGTTTTTTCTTTACCATCGGTTGTTACCGTAAATGTTAGTACAGAATCCGGGTTAGTAGGTGTACCTGTATTTGGATTCTTCACCGTAGTGGACTTAAAGGTCTTTGTCGCAAGTTTGTTAATGGAAATATCGTTTGCAGAAATTGTTTTAAGTGGAAATGTTTTAACAGGCAATGTACCTGCAAACACCGGTTTTACCGGCTTGCCCGGTTGTGCAGAAGTTGTGTACAGCATGCCCGTTATAAGCATACAACACATCAATGCGTTAATTGCAGTTCTACGTTTCATTGTGCGAAGTCCTTTAGTAATTATAAAAGTATTAGTTAGATGAGTTCGGAAGTTCTATGTTTAGCAAAACGCGGTTGTTTACAATTTCATAATCCCCGTTTTGTACCAGTGCCTTTTTATTTTTCAGAATTATCGCTCCATCGGTACTAGTTGCATCATTAGCCGAATGCCGAACAACAAGTAATAGTTTACCTTGTTCATTTTTAAGTACGTCGGGCATGCTTTCAAACTCAAGTCCCAATTTCCTTTGGCGTGGCATAAACATAGCAGAAACCATTATCTTTTGTCCATCGCTTGGGGCTTGGTCTGCGGGGTACAGCGCAAATGTACATACGCCTGCGCCGCTCTCACAGGTTTTTGCATCACCGTTTACAACAGCTTTACCCGGAGTATACACCAACGCCATGGTAACTTTCTTTCGTTTGGGTTTAGTACCTGTTGGCGCAGCCGTATTTACCGGAGTCTCATCGTCCGAACCAAACAACGAGAGCAGCTCTTTACCAATATTCTCAACCGAACGAACTATCCCACTTGTTCCGGTACTCTTGGCAGCGGGTTGCGCAAACACAGTTGCACTACCAAGCAAAAACAAACACGTTAATCGTGTAATCATACGCATAGAAATCCTTTCAAAAAAGTGTACAGAAAATATCTGTGCCGTGGACGGTACAAACTTGCCAAAGGATTAACAACAACTCCTGACACTTTTCTTCAGTTTTTTCCAAGTCTAACAGGGGGAATTTGGGGTAAGTAGTTTTAAATATATAGGAGTTATCTATGCTATCGCCCGACCGCGCCACACCACAGCCAACAAAATAATTCTTACTCTGCGGGATTAAACCTTGCGTAAAAAACTATCAAACATCGTGATAGCATTTGCCAATACGTTAAGAAAGGTCAACATAACGTTAAAGTTGTTAAAGCCCGGCAATACACTACAATACTCATACGTACTCGCATCACAACGCCTTGCCTTTACTAACAACACAAACACTACATGATTCTTGTTACCAAAATACTTCTCCTCTTCGGCTTTTTTGTTGTAGTTACGCTGGTACAAATAGGATGTACCCGTAAACTCTCCGCTCCTGTTAAGCTCAAGAAAAAACTGTTTAGTCCGGCAAACAAAGCATTGTCAAAACAAGTGCAACAACTCAAAACGTTTTTACAACAAAACTCGGAGTACAACAACAGCATTGCGTTTCTTATAGATATGAGTGTACCTTCGGGGCGGAATCGTTTTGTTGTATATGATGTTCAAACCGACTCGGTTCTGGATAAAGGACTCGTAGCCCACGGCTCCGGCTCAGAGAAAAGGAAGAACGGACATCTCACCTTCAGCAATACACTCAACTCGTTGTGTACATCATTAGGGAAATATGCCATCGGTAACAGCTACCAAGGCGACTTTGGCAAAGCATATAAGCTCTATGGTTTAGATTCCACTAACAACAACGCATTTAATCGGGATATTGTATTACACAAATACGACCGCATGCCCTACAACGAACAACCCGACGACATCTGCCTTAGTTACGGATGCCCAATGGTACACCCTGCGTTCTTTACACGGTTAGAATCAATGATAGACGCTTCGGAAAAACCAATCCTAATGGTTATCTATTACGGAACTACTTCGTAAAACGTTCAATGTATCGGTCGTGAATGCGCGCAAGCAACAACACCGTTGTTAACGCGCCCAGTAGTGCATACAACATATCCGATTGCGTATCCCACACATAACCCTGTGTACCCAAAAACGAATCAGCCGACTCGCCCGATACCACAGCAACAAACCATTCAATAAACTCATAACACGCGCTGATGCTAAGGCACACACAAACGGTTAAAAATGCAATCCATCCTTTGCGTTGCACAACCTGCAAACGGATAAACAATTCGCGGGTAATAATGGCAGGTACTAATCCTTGAGCAAAGTGCCCAACCTTATCGTAGTTATTTCTGCTTTGGTGAAACACTTCTTTCACCCAATCAAACAGCGGAACAAGAGCGTAAGTATAATGTCCGCCAACAAACAGGATGCAGCAATGGAGCACAATAAACGTGTACGCAAATGTTGTAAAAGTAAATCTGTTCCGCGTAGCAATCAGCACAATCATACCTATCACCGCCGGAAACACTTCCAACATCCATGTAAAATAATCGTGCGGCTGAACAACCGACCACACCAACACAATGCAATACACCGCAGCCAACACAACATGCGCACGCGGAATAGAAGTACCCATATAGTTTATCCTTTAAAGTAATCTGTATCAAAAGTACTAAACTATTTGCTATCGCATTGCCGCACCGCACCGCACTTCAATATCCTGCTTTTGTACTTGCGGAACAGAACCTTATGCAAGAAAGAAAGGTTATCGTGTGTGTAGGGAAAGCAGGTAGGTAAATTTCCCTCATCCCTTCCTTCTCCCATTGGGAGAAGGTGCCCGCAGGAGATAGTTGAATGCAACTGGCTCTTTACAATTTGTGGGAATTAACGTATTGAGTAATATTTAACCTATTTCTTGCCAACTCACTACACTACTATAGCGGTACATGAACGCAACATTAGCAGAAAGAACTATACACTCAACCTAAGTTTAAGATTATTACATAACAGCAACCGCTACTATAACTCTATAACTACTTTCTTTATCTCGTATGACTTGTCGTCCTTCTTAGATAGAATATCTGCTTTTAAGAGATCTCCACAAATTTTCCTCACCTTACGTCCTAAACTCTCATAAGTTGTAGGTTCAATTTCTTTACCGTGAAGTTGAGAATACAACTCAGGCGTAATTACATTAGGTTTGATTGATTGATTGTTATAATGATTATACCTGTAAACAATATTTAGAACTCGTTTGTGTGCATCATCCAATCCAGTTAATGGTTTTCCTGTTTGCTCTTCGATTTGTTTGGTAAAATCAACTAAAGTTAACTCCTTATCCAAAACATAAACAGGAGTTTGTTCTGAACTTGCAGAAGGGTGTTCTAAGACAAGTCCTGATTGTTTTAAGTCAGAAAGAACATCCAAGTGATTATTGCTCGGACTTAATAAAATTGTGTACCGGCGTTTTTGATTAAGTCTTTCTGATTTAAGCAAGTACGCTAAAACTAATTTATGCTCTTGGGTTATTTTACCCTCAAGTCGCTCATGTAAATATCCGTTAAAGGAGTTCATCCATCTCAGTGTTTCATCGTCCATCAGTTTGCCAGATGGAATGACCAAAGAAATAGTGTCTGGAACTGATAAGTCATAATAGGGAACGTCGATTTGATTTTCCAGACAAACACTAACTAATGTTGCCATGCCTATTCCCTGACTTTCAATCTTGTCAAATGCTTTTAGAACATTCGCAAGTTTTGGGTTTTTTGTCTCTGGAACTCCAGATATTATTCGTCTTATTTCATTTTTGGTTGAAGTGTCAGTTATCAACATCTTTTGCTTAAAACTGCCAGGATTTTTGATTTCAATACTTTCTCCAGGATTAATTTTGATAGTGATAAATTTATTCGCGATGTAATCCCTATGAGCAAAAGCGTTGTTTACTACTTCTCGGACTAACTTTTCAGGGAACTCTGGTTCGCTTCTACCACCGCCAATGTAGCTCCTTCCAACTTTGATATGTCCCCAAACAAATGAGAAAGCATCATCCATCAAATTAATTACATCGTTCTGAGAAATTCTTTTATCTCGTCCAATGTCATTTCCTGTTTCAAAATAGCAATCAACCTCCGCTCTGTATTCAAGATACTGAAACGGCTCTTTGCCAAATAATAGAAGTCCGAGAACAGTTACAGCACCTTCTGAATTTATACAGTAGCGTCTTGCAAGGAAATCAGCTGCATCTTGAAGGTCTTTCTTAACAGTTTCCTTTTTACCGGTAGTGTTTATTCTAACAATAAATTGATTGATTTTATCAATATCCAAATCATATATTGTTGCCTTTGCAACTGGGCTAATCTCTTTTGAATACTCCAACTCAGCTTTGTATTCCCTATGTTGAATAAGCCTTGACTGAGGGATAACCTTATCTTGAGTTAATACACGCTCATAATAAACACCATCAAACTTCAAATATTTTAGATCTTCACTTAAAGGATGTACTGTTAAAATGGCTAATGTTTTTCCATGAACAGTTCTGTAATCAAAGTCTATGTTTTGAGATAAATCTGGCAGCACATCGTTGTCATTTCTGAAAAACTTACTTCTAAGCTCTATAAGTCGTCCCTCATTGTTTCTGTCGAAACCCGTAAAATTATATTTCTTATTTCGTTCCCTAATACCACAAATTACATAGCCACCGTTGGTGTTAAGATAAGCACATACTGTTTCTTTGAGTGAAGTCCATTCGTTGCCAGATGAAAGGTCTTTCAGTTCAACAATAGAATCCTCATTATCTTGAAATTGTCCAGTCAAGAGAGTGGTCTCAATTCGTGAAATAGTTTTATTTAGTAAATCGTTTTTGTCTGTCATAATTGTTAACGAAGGTGGTTAGTTTTGGTCAGGATTTTCAACTGGTCAACTGTCGTTCCAAGGTTACACCTAATATTAGGATTGACGAATTACTATTATCAGAATGTCACTAATCCATCCTACATAACGTGGATGGATGACACTCTTTCGTCATTTTCCACAAACATACCAATCATTTCAATTTCAACCTACACGATTTACGGTGTTTTGTTACGTGTGGTTCTGTTCCGCAAGATGAGGATGAGATACACATTGCCGTGCGGTGCGGTTTGCGATAGCAACAACTATTGGATGTTCAGTTGGGCAAGAACGTCTTCAACACGGCGGCGGGCTATTTCTACGCGGGCGTTATCGGTTGTGATGATGTGCCAGCCATCGGTGCGGTGAACCTGATGCACATGCGCAAGATTTACCAGATGCGAACGATGTACTCGCATAAACCCCGAACCTTCCAGAAGCTCTTCGTATTCTTTAATAGGTTTGCATACAAGGATCTTTTTTCCATCGTGCAAGAAGAATGTGGTGTAGGTGTTATCGCTTTCGCAACGGATGATGTGATTGGTTGGAATAAACTCGAAACCGTTTGTTGTGGGCACGGCAATTTTACCAAGTGTTTTTGTGTTTGCCGCAAGTGTTTGCATTACTATGCTTACCTGTTTGCTTTTATCGCTTTCGGAATAGTTTGCAGTCCGCTCGGTTTTTATGCGCTCTATACATGCACGGAGTTCGTCTATATCAACGGGTTTGAGAAGGTAATCGAGCGCACCTGCTTTTATTGCTTTTATGGCGTACTCCTGATATGCCGTTACAAACACTACCTGAAATGTACGCTGCTCTATTGAAGCAAGAACATCAAAGCCGTTTTCGTTGGGCATGTTGATATCTAAGAACAGAACATCGGGGTTTGTTGCTGCAAGTGCGGTGCGTGCCTCGGTTGCATTAGAGGCAGTTGCCACTACTGTTACATTCTCGCAATAGTTATGCAGAAAGTTCACCAGCATTTTTACACCATGCGGCTCATCGTCTACAACAACTGCCCGTAATTCCTGTGTTTCCTGCATAATATCAACGGTTTTATAAAAAACATCCTAAAAACTATTGTACGGGTTAAACCTGCCGTATGTATCGGACGGCCGTTTACAAACCCAAATAAACCGCTTACAATCCGGTTTTGGCCGCTTACAAAGTGCTCTTTTTGTACCCCCCGAAACCGCCCGATATTCGCACCAAGTCGGGACGCGAACTAAACACAACCTAATCAACAACACGCAACCGACAATGTTTTTTCATCACTTTCTTGTAGGAGTATTTATGAAAACAGGTAACTTTTTCCGTTCTGCACTCAGTGCTTTGGCAATTGCAATCTTTGGTATCATTGCCTTCGGTTCCAACACAGAAGCAAACGCACAATGCTTAGCACCAGCTAATGTTGCATTGGTTCCGGCACCGGGAGCAGGTCCGTGTTGCTTTTTGGTTCGCGTTCAGTTTAACGCTGCAGGTAACTATACTTGGGTTAGAGTAACAAAAGCCGGTTCTGTTGTGGGCGGGGCTCCAAATGCCGGATTTACCAATGCTGCTTTAGCACTTCCTAACTCCGTAACTTTTACTCCGGCGGCTGTTCCATTTTTCCCGGGTGCAGGTTGGCATACACTTGGTATGGTATGCTTTAATGCGGGTGGTATGGTTACTATCACTACAAATGGCGGTTGCCCTCCAATTAACATTTGGGTAAACTGTAACGGCCCAATTGGTGGCGGCAATCCTCCAGGTGGCGGTGGTGGAATTGTAGTAAACAATCCTGATGGTAATATAGATGTAAACATCAACTTAGGTAAAAGCACAGCAGACGATAACACAATGGAATCAACAGTAGCACAAAACTTTATGATTTCTCCTAACCCAGCTACAACAACTTCTACAGTACGTTTCAGCACAACACAAGTAACAAACAATGTAACATTATATATTACTGATATCACCGGCCGTGAAGTAATGCGCGTACTTGACGGCGCAACCTTAGGAAAAGGCAATCAGGAAATACCTGTAAGTATGGAAGCTCTTACGGCAGGTATGTATCAGGTTACGTTACGTGCAGAGGGTGCGTTATTGTTCAACTCAACAATGAGTGTGGTTCGCTAAGAAACATCCCCAAACCCCAAACTAAGCCGTACCTGATTGCATAAACAACAGGTGCGGCTTACCTTTTTTAGTAATATTGGAACGATGTGTATAGTTTTGCCTCAGAATGAACTCCGGCGCACACCATATAGCAACAATAGAACAACTTCTTAACTCAAGCAAAGAAGCAGAAGCTACTTCTATACCACAGACAATTGCACATACACAAAATGCTTTAGCTCTGGCAAGAACTACCCATGAGGGCAATTACATCTGGCAATGTATAGAACGCCTTGGATTGCTGATGTTCCGCCATAAAGTTCCATGCCTTACCGAGCAGGATTTTTTAGAAGGCATTGAATGTGCTCAGGAATGTGGCAACGAACACAAAGGAATATTGCTGTATCTGCAACTTGCCACATTGTATAAAGAGCAATCACGCTACAGCGAGGCAATTCAGTACATCCAAAAAGCAATTCACATTGCACAACAGCACCATGACATTGCTACCGAAGGTCTTTCCTACGGACACATGGGAAACATTTACTACGAGTTAGGTGAGTATAGTTTAGCATTTGAGTGTTTACACAAATCGCTTCACATTGCCGAACAAGAAGGTAACCAACGTGTAATACAAAGCCAGTTAAATAATTTGGGCTCGCTGTATCATAAGTTAGGCAGATACTCCGATGCTCTTCAGTACTTCGAGCAATCGTTAACAATTCGGCGTGATATTGCTCATCCCATTCTTATTGCTTCCAGTTTAACAAACATAGGAGATGTGTATCGTGCATTACATCAATACGAAGATGCACTATCATTCCTCAACGAATCACTCTCTATCTCGGAATCAATACAGAATAATCATCTTATCGTTCTCAATAAAGCAAACATTGGTCTGGTACACGAGGAAACCGGCAATTACAATACTTCGTTGCAATACTGCACAGAAGCATTAGAACTTGCTAAAGAAGTTGAACCAATACAATTTGTTGCCGATTTATGCTGTAACCTTGCACGCGTGTATAATCGTTCCGGCGAGTACAACAGGGCATTGGATTTACTTGACCAATCTCGTGTTATTGCCTTACAGCATTCCAATAAAGATTTACTCACCATTGTGTATTACAACTTATCGCAGGTGTACGAGAATCTTAGTGATATACCGCAAGCATACAAATGGCACAAGTTGTTTGTTGAAACACAACACGCAACCCATACCGAAGAAAAAGAACGTGACATTGCCCGCCAGGAACGCTTGCTAACCTTACAAAAAGCTGAGCAGGCACGTCTGTTGTTAGAAAAACAACTCATGCAATCAGAACAGAATGCACTACGCGCTCAAATCAATCCGCACTTTTTGTTCAACTCGCTTAACAGTATTCAATCGTTATTAGCCGATACACAAACGGAACAAGCTCTACGGTATCTCTCACGCTTTGCGCGATTAATGCGTTCTATACTCGATAACTCTCGTAAGGCATCGGTCTCGCTGCAATCGGAGCTTGAAATTTATCAGTTGTATGTTGATATTGAACAACTTCGTTTCCAGCATACGTTTACGTACAATGTAGAAATCCACCCGTACTGCGATGTCGAGGATATGGATGTACCGCCCATGATAGCACAACCATTCTTAGAAAATGCAATATGGCATGGCTTACTTCCTAGAAAAGAAAATGCAACACTTACCGTGCGCATCAAACCACTTGATACCAACCGTTACATAATGGAAGTTGAAGATAATGGAATAGGCAGAGAGCGCAGCCAACAACATAAAACGCAATCAACACCAATGCACACCTCGGCAGGTATGAACATCATAAACGAGCGGCTCACCATACTTGGCAATCTACTCAATCTGGAACTCCACTGCACCGTGGAAGATGTAATAGAAAATAACGTCTGCTCTGGCACACGCGTTAGCATCATACTTCCTATTCAAACCATACGGGTATAAATCTTCTGCTATCGCGTGACCGCACCAAACCGCACTAACAATATAAAATCTTACTTTGCGGTTTAGAACAGTGGTTTAAGTTTAAGTTAACTACAATTATCGTGGATGGATATAAAAATGTGTGTAAAACTGTTTTTAATTACAGAGGTAAGTCTATATCACTTCCACTCCATTTTTGTCGAGTGTGTATCTATAGCCTTCCCAGTCAATTAGTAAAATTTTATCGGCTTGAATTGCAAATGAATTGTCGCCGTCTGAAGTTACAAATATGTCTCTTGCTCTAAATGTCCATTTTTCATTACCATTGATATCAATTCTGGAAATTTGTAATTCGCCATGAATTAGAAAGTCATTATCAAATTGGTAAATACCAAAACATGTTGCTGGGTCAAGCCTTTTGAACCAGTTAATCGACAAATTAGGAAGTTCCAATGAGTAAACTTTGTCACAGCAACAAATTAACAGAGCATCTTCGGAAACTATGAAAGATTTGTTGTGAATTGTTGTTCCGCCACCAACTTCACAA
This sequence comes from Bacteroidota bacterium, assembly GCA_019695345.1. Lineage (GTDB taxonomy): Bacteria > Bacteroidota > Ignavibacteria > Kapaibacteriales > NICIL-2 > JAIBAE01. The sequence goes on from JAIBAE010000002.1 coordinate 58,512, forward strand.
ATTATTGCACTTGCCAATTCTACGTCTGCTAATTTTACGCGAATACCATGTTTGGAAGTCGGATAAAACTTTTCTATACTCGTTGAATCACTAAAATATATCTTATCATAGCGAGAAACATTATCGACCGAATTTATAGTATAAGTTTGGTCATCAACAATTTCAATAGAGTAGTCTTTATATTTTACAATCATAGAATGTTCAACAGAATGATCAGAGGGAATGTGTTATGCTTAATTATAACTATAACTATTTTGAATACTTATTACTCTTACTTTCCTTCTACCCACAAACATACCTCTCACACCTATCACGAACAACGCTGTTTTATAATGGTTGCTCTCTCCCGCATTGTGTTGCCACTTTGTTTGCACTAACATTTGGTGCGGTCACGCGTTAGCAAAGCATTACTCTGTATCTTTGTTTAATCTGAATATTGATTCCATATCTGCATGACCAGGCGCGATATAACCATAGCTACTTTCATTGCAATCATCACGTTGTTGATGCGCGTGGCTTGTATGGAACATGCACCGTTACTATATGACTCCGGCAACTTTTTTCTTGCGGCAGATGATTTCAACATTTCCCACGACCGACCACATTTACCCGGATACTATTTACATGTGTACACAATAAAACTGTTCCGCTTGGTGGTAGAACCGTTTGTTGCCAATGTTGCTCCAAGTATTATGTGGTCTGCACTTGGGTGTGCAGTGTTATACCTACTTGCCCGCCGCTTTACCGGCACACGCGAATCTTTATTTGTTGCGTTACTTATAGCAACAAATCCGCTTGTGTGGTTTTTTGGATGTACATCGGAAGTGTATTCGTTTGATTTATTCTTTAGCGTAACATTACTGTACGTTGGATTGCACCCCCGGTTATTATTGGCAACACCACTTCTGATGGCATTTGCATTAGGTGTTCGCCAAAGTTCTCCCGTACTATTATTACCCGTTTATATATGGTTATGGGTCTCGCCATACAGAACAGAACAAATACCAATAAAGTATATTGTAGTTAGCCATGTTCTTGCAGGTATACTGTTGTGTGCATGGTTATTACCAATGCTCAACACATGTGGTGGGCTGCAAGCATACATTGCATTGTACCACACTCACAACCCACTTACACAAGCCGGCATTATGCAAAACATTGTTGTAATGGCATCGTATGCTGTATACACAATGCCGGCGTTTGTGGTTTTGTATATCTGGATTTACGCTAAAGCATCACCTTCTGCAAAGAGTTCAGACAAGACCTTAACAATGGCGTTGCGGCTGTGGTTGGTTATTCCTGTTGGATTTTTTGCTTTGGAATTTTACGGCAAAGGATACTTCTTATTGTGTATTGCAACGTTGCCTCTATTTGTAATTCACAGACTGCGCACAGTACCAGTATGGGGCTTGATTGGAATAGTTGCAATGCAAGTACTAGTATTTGTTTTTGCTCCTACGCAAAATACTAATGCCGACATTTGGGTACGTACAGGAATGTCGCAGTCATCGGCAACAAGTAAAGTAGTACAGAGAGTTCGCTCGGTGTATGCACCGGTGTATTCACAGCTACACTACATGAATTCTGCACATACATTTGCAGATAGTGTTTTACTCCACAATAAGCAACCCTATGTTTTTGTTGATCCAACTTTTCCGTTATCTTCTCGTGCGTTGCAGGCACACCATCCCGAACAAACATTTGTAACTCTTCTTGTGCGAGAGAACGGCAAGCTCCAATTTCACCACCATCGTGATATACATATTAGCGAAGGACTTCGTTCAGTTTTAGATTCTTGCATAATACTTACCACAGCTAACTTTACACAACGCTACGGCATAGGATATTTTACTGAATTGCAACAGTATAATAATCTACAGATTTGCACTACCAACAACACCGATTCAACCGCACTGCTATACAACAACTTGTTTGTAAAATAGAACAGCCATTCGACACAATGCCAAATGGCTGCTCTCAGTTTACCTATGTAATTCTTACCGCACAAACATTGCCGAACGAACTGCATTACCTGTACGTAAGCGCACAAAGTATACGCCTTGTTGTAATCCGCCTGCTTGTAATGTTACCTCGTGTTTACCGGCAGAGTACATATCGTTTGCAACACGTTTGATTTCGCGACCGTCGTACCCAAACAACGAGATAATTACACGCTCATCGCGCTGAATGCTGAATGATATTTTACCGGACTCGTTAAGTATTGTGGGTGTAACAGTTAAATATTCAATCAGAGGGTCGTTATTGTTTACACTGCTTTGTACACCATTAACCCATGTGCGTATTTGTGCAATCTGGCAACTTGTTAGATTGATATTATTTTTAGGCATTAAGGCACAATCTGTTGGACGCGACACACAGCATAGAATTCTTTCTTTGTTTGCATCAACAACTTCATCGTTGGTAAGGTCAACACCGCCATCGGGACTTGCACCACCGTGACAACCCATACAGTTAAATGTTATTATTGGTTTAATTGTACCTTCGTACGTAACATTAACGGTATCACAATTTGTGGTAGTACATGTTGTATTTTTTGCTCCTTGTAAAATCCAGTTCTTTATCAAAGTCTTCATTGTATCGCTTAATTTGTTATACGGTGCTTGTGGCATCGCATTAGTATTAATTTCACGATACAGAGAACTTGTATTCAAGTTTCCGGCTCTTACAATTTTCATAATACCGGTGTAACTTGTTAAAGTTAATCCATCTTTACGTGATATCGCATCATGGCAATTCGCTTGTGCACAGTTGGAATTTATAATTGGAAGTACGTCGCGTGTGAAGCATACACTATCGGCTTGAATAGTTGGCGCGCTATCTGTTCTATCAAAACTCTGAAGTCCCACAATAACCGGAACGGCAATAAGTAACAAGTAGAATAACTTTTTCATAGTACCCCTGAATAAACTAAAAAAATATAATAACATAGTAATACCTACTGTAATATAACGATATACACTGTTTTGTTACACAAGGTTCTATCTATGCAGGTATTTGCTTGTTTGGAAATTACCGTTTGGAGCTGCCTTTACAAAACAAAAAAGGAGCACATTGCTGCGCCCCTTTACCTGCCGCCACTACCACATTGTTTAAAATGTAATTGTAAGAACTTTTGTTGAAGCATTATACGAACTTGGTATAACCGTTAAACCACCGCTTGCCGCGCCACCGTTAGGACCTACTGTTTGTACACCAGTAACCGGGCTAAATTCAGCCTCGTGTCCGCATTTGTTATCAGCGAAACTGCACACAATATTACTTCCCGTTGCCTTTGGTGCCGAAACAATACACTGCTGATGGTTACACACAGCCGAAAACACCATAAATGTATCGACACCTGTTTTTACAATAATAACGGGTTTGTTAGCATTATAACCATCATACGTTTTTTTAACACCATCGCCAACGGTTTGCAACCCAGTTTCCGATGCAACATTTACAGTAACCGTTCCTGTTGCAGTAACAATTTTGTTTTCGTCTTTTTCGCACGAGTTAAGAAATGCCGCCATGGAACCCGCGCAAACACTTACACCCAAAAGTGAGCCTGCTTTCAGAATAAAGCTGCGACGTTGTTCGTTTGTCAGTTGTTCGTTCATACTTCAATAAATATAATTGCTGTTTCTATTTTACTTTGTTGTACCAAAAAGTGTTGCATTGATTGCAATGTTTTCGCCAACCTTTGTTCCAACTATTCCGCCTTTACCAAATACGTTGTGTGCTTTTAACGGAACAAAAAAGTCTGCCTGAATCAACACTAAATCGCCTGCGGCAATTTGTTTTGTTTCGTTTGTTTCGTTTACATAGGTAATCTTAACTTTTGCTTCCAAGTATTTAGTTACGCCATGTAATGTAAAGTCTCCCATTGCAGTAGCCGTTACAATTGTACGTCCGCCGCCACTTGTTTCAACTTTAGCATCTTTTAGTCCTTTTACATTGTACGATATGGTTTTGAATTTTTCTTCGTCCAACCATTCATCGTCATACATGTGTTTATCGCGCGATGAACTTCCTGTTTTCATGGAAATTACCGGCACCGTTAATGTTCCTTTTGTTGCGCCAAGATTCTGCAAATCTATATTAAATGTACCGTTGATATCGTTTGCTGTGCCCGTAATTTTTTCTAATGGGGCTTCGCTTACAAAACGAATTTCATTTTTGTACTTATCGGTATTAGTTAATGTTACGCTTTTGCTTCCTGCAAAAACCAATGTACTTGCCACTGTGGTGAGTGCGAGTACCAATGCTAATGTTCTCATGGTTTTCATAATGGTGGTTGTGTATAGTGAATAATGCACCTAATTTATTCTTGCGGTGGTTGACCGCACTATACCGTTTTTGGTTTATGTTACTTTTGTTTCCGTTGCATTATAAATCCTGCAACCCCAATGGCGCTCCACACACAACATAACGGCAATGCACCAAACGGAAACTCAATATCAAGCAAACCAAGCCAGTAACCGGGTTCGGAGGTAGATTTATCAATCGTCGTTCCGAACAACGGATCTTTCTCTTTCACGGTAGTAATCTTCGTTGTTTTTGTATAGTACACAATCTCCCCATATCTGTTACAGTCGTAGCCCCATTTTCCTAACGTTCCAACAATTAGAACAACTGCTACTATCATCAGTATTTTGCCCATCGGTTTTCTCCACTATTGATATAATACAACAAGTGTTATGATTTTAATTTTCTATTTGTTTCGCTCTGCTGCCATAGCAACCGTACTGCGCCGTCACACGGGCGGAGCCAACCGATACAGCATTGCATAATACACTTATAAAAGTAGAATTTAGATTATCTCTTTCTTTTATCAACGTTTACCAATCCAATGTACATTATACGTAATGTTCGATTGTTTGATAGCAACGCTTACCGTGCGGCTCGCACCGGGTTTGCGCGCTGAAGGGATGCTGTGTTGCAGAAGGGAAACACCATGTTTTACTAAAACAACTTTTAGTAGAACACGTGCAACTGAACTGTCCAACGAGTACGATAATATTCTTCTGTATCAATGATTCGGTATTCCGGACGTAGCTCTATAAACGGAAGAATGAATGCCTGCACACCAAATACATATTGGTTTGTGTATTTATTGGTTGCTACACCTTTAATTACGTTATCATTATTACCACGTTCGGCCCGTACGTACACATACAAGGGGTCGTACACTTTATACATCAACTCCGAAGAGAAGCTACGCAACTGGCGTTCGTTTTTGTTCCCTTGCATAAGGTATTCAATCATTAACGAAGCGTGGTCTTGCCAGCCAATTCCCACAAAGGAATTAATCATGGTGAAATCGCCATTGTTAAGAATACTTGCACCAATGTTGGTATTGAGAGTTTCCTCGAAGAATCTTGGAGTAAATGCAATACGTCCGTTTAACGACATTTTATTAGAATCAAGTATAATAGGTCTTGCAAACCCGGCTGTATCGGCTACATACAGTTTAGAAAGATTCTTTGCCGAAAAAACACCACCCGATATATCAAGCCAAAGCGGAGCATTATAGCGAACTTCAGCACCCCACTCGGCATAATACGGGGCAACAAGCGGCGTTAAAGTAGCACCAGATTGTTGACGTACCAACATGGTGTGGTCATCGTAACGAACCCCAATAGATGGTTGGAAAAATCCGGCACGAAGCGAAGGTAAATCTAACGATGGTTGAATGTTGAGCGATGCAGCCCATTCCTGCTGACCAATGTATCGCACGCCGCCAAAATTATATTGTCCTTCGGCTGTTACCCACGTTACCGGCTGCACCGCCATGTATGCCGATGCCTGCATAGGAAACAACTTACGTTCGGAATTTGCTGAAAGATACGACCGCGCACTTTGCATGCGGAAATCCAGGCCATACGTTAATTTGCCATCTAACAATTGGTTGGTAGTTAAATTCTTTTCTAACACACTTAAGCCAATATCCTTAAACGACACAATGGAAATATCTTCGGTAGAAAGAAAGCCAAGGTCGTTTCGCAATCCGCTACCTTGTGCATTAATATGGCAGTTAATACAACGGTTTCCCGTGATGAGTGTGTATTGTGGAAGTGCAAACATTGGCACCGATGCAACACAAACAAGAATAGCTACTATTAATTTCATAATTGTTTTTCTGATGTTCGGTAATTGATTAGTCATTCGGTGCGCCTTTTGCAATCCACGCCTTTAGTTTATTGATAGTACATGAATCAAGTTTTGCGGATTCACGGGGCATCTTAAATGCACCTGTGTAGTCCATGGTTGAAACAATGCGGTCTTTCCAATTCTTTACGTTATCGTAACCTTCAAGGTTTACATTACCACCGGCAACTGCATTTCGTGCTTCGGAGTGGCATGCCGCCAAACAGTAATTATCTAACATGGGTTGAATCTCGCCTGAGTGAGTATGTAACAGCAGAAACATCGCACGGTGAACTACTCCATTTATTAATGGCAATCGGAAATGTTTTTATCAGTGACTTTTTAACTTGAGATTGTACGGTAAGATATACGGTATCAGATGTTCCGGAAATTGAAGCCGGTGCTGTATATAAACCATCTTGTGTTATGGTTCCCAGCGGCTTGCTTAATGTATATGTAACAGCGGAACAATTTAACTCGGATATCTTCACCCAAAAGTTCTGTTGATTTCCCGTAACAACCGAAACTTCAAAGGAGGGAAATACTTCCAATAAAGCAAACTTGCTTGTTGTATCAACAGTATCGCCACATGGACTTTTTACGGTTACATATTCTTGCGGCAACTGTAAATTTTCGCACGAGAACAACAATACGGCAAATAAAACAACAATAACTAAGTATCTCATAGTATAGCGAATTAGTAAGCGGAAGAAAGATAAAACACCTACTTGTTAAACAACTTCGATGTTTGAACGCCAATTTAAACCTTTATTTTTTAATAGCAAATCCTTGTTGGAATTAACTGTAAAAAAACAGAGACGTACCAAAGGTAACGTCTCTGAATGCTTTTTTTGTTACACTTATTAAAAAGGTTATACGAAATTTAGTATAACACAATCTTCTTAACAGAAACCGGAATACCATTCGTTACCATACGAATAGTATAAACACCGGCTGATAGATTTTCAACATTAACACGGTACATAAACGACCCCGCATGTTGATTTCCAAGTTGTACCGACTGAACGCGATTACCCGTAATGTCCACAATATCAAACGTAACAGCACAATCCTTTTGTAAAGACATCGGGACTATTACCTCGCCGTGGGTTGGATTTGGGAATGGCTCGTCTAACGCAGCGCCGTAGATATTTTCGTCGGCAACACCAACAGTTTTACCGTATGTAAATGAGTAAAATCCTTCCGGAGCTACTATTGGGTTAACCATTACTTTTTCGTTTTTACTTCTGGCTTCAAGGTAATACTCAATGGTTTCTTCGTTTGCATCCATATTACCCGGAATAGCAGAAGCAAACACGCCATCTACCAATTCCATTTGCAATTCGTTCCATGCAGTAGTTCCTTTCTTTCTCCACTTTACTATAGCTTTTGCAATACCACTCTTATTGGTAATTGTGGCAGAAACAGGATATAATGCTAATTGGTTTACATTACCGCGTATTGCCGCGTGTTTAAAACGAATAGGATTTTCTGCAGGGATTTGCATAGTAATACAATGAACAGCACCTGCCATAGGTGTTAACATACGCGAATCAAACGGAACAAGTTTATATCCGGGTAAATACTTCTTGTATAACTCTAAAGCCGCTTGTGTACCGGCATCGTTTCCGGTTCCGCCTCCACTAAACGATGGAAATATAAAGGTCTTGTTAATGGTTAATCCATTCAGGAAACCACGTGGGTCTGCATTAAATAATCTACAAGTAGTACTATCATATCGTCCGCTTTCGCTTGTTGGAACAGGCATGGTAAATACTCTAAAGTTTCTGCCATGTATATCCTGCATTGAGCGTTCTTTAGCAAGGTTTTGCTTGGCTATATTATAATCCTGAAAGCTGTTTTTATTGAACTGTGTTGGGTATTCTGTTGTTAAGAATGTAGACTCGTCAAACATTTTAGTGTACATATCAATATGCCCTGTACCACCATCGCACTGCAAAGTAGGCAGCACAGTCATTTTTGTATGTGCACCCCAAACGTAGGTTAAGGTATCTAATGTTTTCTTATTACTCCAAGGTTCTACTAACTGATAATAATCAACCCAATTACCTTGGTTATCTTTTTCAACATAACCTTGCGCAACACTGTCGGCGTTATTATAATACACTGCTGTGCTTGTTATACACTGCCCAAATCCATCGGCAATAAAATTACCACCTTCCGATTCCAACTGTGTTGAATACACCTTATATCCTAATTTCTGGCCTAACACCTGAGGAATTGAATCATCTGCTGCACGACCCGGGTAATACGACATATCTAATAATCCTATATCATCGTTATCACCATAATAAAATCCAACCGGACCAAAATCACGCATCCAGAACGCATTACCACCACCAACATTAATAAAACGATAGTTTGTAAGTGGTGTTCCTTTTTTAGCCATGTACTCTTTAATTACAGCAGTATCTGCATCTTGGTACACCGTAATCCAAACCGGAACTTCCTGCTGAATTGCATCCGCTAACTTAGCCCACACAGGCGGAAGTATTAGTGGTTGTTCTCCGTTTTGCGACTGTACATCTTCTACCGTATCAATAACCCATGTTGCTATCGGTACAATTTTATATTCGGTTTGGCTAATGGTTAAATACCCAAAGTCTTTAGTAAATGGGTCAACCCAGTTACCATCTTTATCAAATGCGTAATATGGCCATGCAAGTAATGCCGATTGCGATTCCTCAAACTCCCCCGGTATCACAAACTTTTCCGGCATAGAAGTAAGGGCAGATTGTAATGCAGCACCTTTGCCCGTAGGAGCTTTCTTTGCTACATTATAACTTGACCTTTGTGCAGGTTTACGCGATTGATACTTCAGTATTCTCTCGTATCTCTGCTCTGCCGTCATGGTAGAAAGTGTTTGCTGGGCTTTTCTCAGCGCATCTGCTTTCTGGGCTGGGGTTAAACTAATGGAAGTTTGTGAAAAACTAACTGCGAGGTTACATACAACAATACAACAAATAAACGCGAACCAACGTCGCATACAACACCTTAAATAAATGGTAAAACTTAGTGGCAGGAAACCCTTGGGAAGGAAATTGTTTCCGTTCTGCTTCAAAGACAAACTACGAACAAAATTGTTACTTCAAAAATCATCTAACAACAAAAACAAATTCCACACCGCTATATTTGTTACAGAATTTTTGGGTTCGCTCACAGGATTTCAGCATGTTCAGCGCGCCAACCCGGTGCGAGCCGAACGGTATAAAAAACTCATTCCCTACTAGTGAAGGTTGGAATGGGGTTGAAAGAACGTGGTGAAATCGAGATTAAGAGCAAAGGAATGATGTGAACATTTTTCTTGGAGAGAGGCAAAGCATGATCGATCACAACATTCAGATAAAAATTGATAGATCAACCGAACTGCTGAATGAAGCGCGAGTAGATTACGAACAGTCGAATTATGATGAAGCAGAGCGATGTGCTAATGAAGTACTGGAACTTCTTGAATCGGAATCCGAAAGAGATGATTTAGGTGATGAGCGTGCTAAAGGGTCTCAGAAAAATCTGATTATTGAATTGCTTGCTCATACGTATAATCGGCTCCATACTATTTTCTACTCAAAGTCTGATTATACTCTTGCACTCAAGCAAGCAGAAATAGGCATTGCATTCAGCGAACGCATAAGAAACTTTAGCCGCAAATCATCTCTGTTAACTTGTATCGGTAACGTATATCAGCATCTCTCGGATACTGACCGAGCATTGGAGTACTACCACAAATCACTTATTCTTGATGAAGAATTTGGCAATAAAGCAGGCGTGGCAAGCAACCTGGGCAACATCGGGAATGTGTACTTTAACCGCACCGATTACACACGAGCATTGGAGTATCAGTATAAGGCGCTTGCTCTCGACGAAGAGCTCGGCAATCAGCAAGCCGTAGCAAGTTGGCTTACCAACATCGGTTCCGTGCATCAAAAACTCTCGGAATACCCGCTTGCATTGGAATTCTATAGCAAGGCGCTCGCATTAGCTGAAAACCTTGGCAATAAGAAAATCGTGGCAGCCAGTTCAGCCAATCTAGGTGTTGTATATGCCGAAGAAGATTTCGACGGCTATAATGCAGTGAAGGCAGAAGAATATCTGCTGAAGGGACTTGCAATAATTGAAGATTTGGGGATGCGGAGAATTCAGTACGAGCAACATAGAAATATCGCTGAGTTTTATGAAAAACAAAAACGTTGGGAAGAATCTGCAACACACTTCAAACGATATCACATTATTGAAAAAGAAGTCAATATCGAAGACACGAGAAAACAGGTGGAGCAGAGAGAGAGCGAAAAGCAACTTGCCATTGAGCGGGCTGAAGCAGCAACCGTAAAACGCATCTTGCATAATACCCTTCCACCTATCATTGCCGACCGACTTATCAACAATGAAACATTTATAGCCGACAGTTACCCGAATGTCAGCGTTCTCTTTATGGATTTGGTAAACTTTACACGCATTGCCGCTATTATTCCCCCACGCCATCTTATCTATTTACTCAATACCATCTTCAGCAATGCCGATGCAGTGATGGAAAAACACGGCTTAGAGAAAATCAAAACTATTGGCGATGCGTACATGGCAGTCGCTGGTGCACCTGTTCACCAAGACGACCATGCACAACGTGCAGCACTTGCAGCGATAGATGTAATGGAAGCAATGAATAACTTATCTGTAACAATACCCCAAGAACTTGGCGAGACAAGTTGGACATCGCAGGTTGGCGAAATACAAGTGCGCATAGGTCTGCACAGTGGTGAAGCCATTGGCGGCGTTATAGGCGACAAGAAATTCACGTTTGATTTATGGGGCGATGCGGTAAACACGGCAGCCCGCATGGAATCTCACGGCGAAGCGGGAAAAATTCATGTGAGTGAGGAGTTTAGGAGTGCGGTCGTTTCGACAAGTGCAACGCCCGCAATGTCCACACCGCACCTTGAGTTTATCGAAAGGGGCGAGATGGAGATCAAAGGTAAAGGCAAAATGAAAACGTATTTCCTTGAACGTGCGGACGGCAACGGGTGACCGAGCACAACGCTGTGAAACCGCGTGAGGGGAACACTAATTCTTTCATAAAAACAGAACATTACCCATACTTATGAAACAAACACAAACAACGTCAACGGTACTTATGGTTCAGCCTGTGCAATTTGGGTACAACCAACAAGCGGCTCAGAGTAATAGTTTTATGCACGCGCCTACGCAATCGCCTAATCAGGTTCAGCAACTGGCATTACAAGAATTTAATACATTGGTTGAAGCATTGCAACAAGCAGGTGTTTCGGTTCATGTAATTCCCGATACAACAGAACCTGCAACACCCGATTCAATTTTCCCGAACAACTGGTTTTCAACACATCGTACTTCGGGGCAATCGGCGTTGGTGTTATATCCAATGGAAAGTGATAGCCGCAGATTAGAACGCAGAGATGACGTGCAACAGTTCTTGCAATCAACATTTCAATATCAGGAATGTATTTCGTTAACCCACTACGAAGATATCGGCAGCTATTTGGAAGGCACCGGCAGTATGGTATTAGATAGAGCAAGCAACATTGCATACGTTGCGTTGTCCTCGCGCTCTCAGCTACAACCACTTCAGGAATTTTGCACACGTTTAGGGTTTACAGCAATTACCTTTCATTCGCAACATCCAAGCGGTGTAGAAGTGTACCACACCAATGTTATTATGAGCGTAGGACGAAACATTGCCGTAGTTTGCTTTGAGGTCATCCCCAGACATGAACAAGATGCGATACGGCAGTCATTGCAATCAACCGGACATACCATTCTTGAGCTAACCTTAGAACAACTCAACAACTTTGCAGGAAACATGTTGAATCTTGCAAGCCCAACGGGCGAGAATATTTGGGTTATGTCCAGCTCTGCCTGGAACTCACTTACACCAATACAACAACAAACATTAACAGAAGACGGAATAATTATTCACTCTCCTATCCCAACCATAGAACACATTGGCGGCGGCAGTGTACGCTGTATGATTGCAGAAGTGTTTTGAGATTACTTATTTGTTTGCTATCGCGTGACCGCACCATGTGTTGGTGCAGGTAATAACGTTTTTCTGCGGGAAAGAAACTCAACACCAAAACAATGGTTATCGTTAACTATAGTATTTCATACATAACCGCAAAGTCCGCAAAGGTTATCGCAAAGTACACGAAGGTTGTAGCAACAACTCAGTCCATTCAGTATAACTTAGCGAAACTCTGCGTTGAACTTAGCGTACTTTGCGGTTAAACAGTGCTAACAAATCCCAAATTGATTTGTGTTTATTCGTGCTATTCGTAGTTACAAAAATCTGCGATAAACCTTTTACCGAGCGGAAGGTTCTGTTCCGCACAGCAAGATTATTAGTTGAGTAATACTCGGGACGCGGCTTGCGATAGCAAATAAAATATATCTACTAACGAACTTCCCCGCCGCTGGGCATATCGGGTTTATCGGGTGTAATGAGTGAGAGTGTGCCATCGGGTGCGTTAACGGCAAGCACCATTCCTTGCGATTCACTGCCCATCATTTTGCGTGGCGCAAGATTCCATACTATTACAACCATTTTGCCAATCATGTCTTCGGGTGCGTAGTACTTTGCTATACCGGCAAATATTTGGCGTTCGCCACCTTCGGTTTCAACTTTTAGTTTTAGAAGTTTTTCGCTTTTAGGTACACGCTCTGCTTCCAATACTTTTGCCGTACGCAATTTCACTTTCATAAAATCATCTATGGTGATGATATCTGATACGGGTGCTTCTTCTTGTATTGCAGTTGGTACTGTGCCTCCACCAAGTTTTTGTGTTTGCGCATCAATCATATCGTCTTCAATTTTTGTAAAGAGAATTTCGGGAACTGTAATGGCAGTACCTTGTGGAATATGAGGCATACACACAGCATCCCACACGTTTGTACCACGTTCGCCTTGTAATGCGGTTCCGGTGTTTACCGTTGTGCCAAGCATTTCTTGTATGCGGCGGCTTGTATCCGGAGTTATAGGAGCAAACAATGTAGCAAGTGCATCTACTGTTTGTACGCAGATGTATAATGTTTTTGCGCACTCATCGGGGTCTTGCTTACTGCTTTTCCACGGAGCGGTATCGTTAAAGTATTTATTTGCCGCTTGTGCAATATTCATGGTTTCGGTAATTGCATCGCGGAAACGGAATGCACGATAATTCTTTGCAACTGTTTGCGCGCCATAATACACTGCCGCCACTAACAGTACATCATGCTCAGAAAAATACCGCACATGGTTTGCGGCCAGCTTTGCAGTAGCTTCTTCCGGTGTTAGGTTTGGGTTCCGCGCAAAGTCATCCGTTAATAGTTTCCATGCTTCAGGAAGTTTTGCAAAACGCTCGGGTAATGTTGGCACCTTTCCTTCAAAACTTTTATGCAGGAACTGAATACTCCTGTTAATAAAATTCCCAAATTTACCTGCAAGCTCGCTGTTGTTGCGGGTTTGGAAATCTTTCCATGTAAAATCGCTATCGCGAGTTTCGGGGAAGTTCATTGCCAGAGCATACCGCAACGAGTCCACGTGGTTTGGGAAATCATTCACCGCATCGCGCAAGTCAATACTCCAGTTACGGCTTTTGGAAAACTTCTGTCCTTCTAAGTTCAAAAACTCGTTGGCAGGAACATTCTCCGGAACAACATATCCACCTTTTGCCATTAACATCGAAGGAAACATCAACGTATGGAACACAATGTTATCCTTGCCAATAAAGGCAACGTATTCTGTTTTTTCGTTTGTGTTGTTTTCTGTTAACCACCAATCTTTCCACGCATCTGGTTTGCCGTGTTGTTCTGCCCAGCTTTTTGTTGCGCTGATATACCCCAGCACCGCATCAAACCAAACATACAACACTTTGCCTTTGGCCTCTTCCAACGGAACAGGAACGCCCCAGGTTAAATCGCGCGTTATGGCGCGGTCGCCCAAGCCTTGTTTCAACCACGAACGCGATTGCTGCAATACATTGTCTTTCCAATCGCTATCGTGACTGTTTATATATTGTTCTAACTGTTCCTGAAACCTACCTAACGGATAATACCAGTGTTTGGTTTTACGCACTACGGGTGGCTTGCCACTTACTAACGAGCGCGGACTTTTTAAATCTAATTGGTTGTAATACGCTCCGCAGTTATCGCATTGGTCGCCGCGGGCTTTATCACTTCCGCAGTTGGGGCAAATGCCTTCCACGTATCTATCCGGAAGAAACATATTAGCTTCTTCGTCGTAAAATTGGTCTTCTTCTTTTTCAACTAAAATTCCTTTGTTGTAGAAGTCGGTAAACCATTCTTGTGCAATATGGTGATGGCTGGAATCGGAAGTCCGCCCGTACATATCGTAACTCATGCCTAAGCGAATAAAAGCATCAAGGTTAGCGGTATGGTAGCGGTCAATATTCTCTTTTGGGGTAATGCCTTCTTGTTCGGCTTTAATGGTAATAGCAACACCGTGTTCGTCCGAGCCACAGATATACAGCACACGCTCTCCGCACAGGCGTAAAAACCGAACGTATAAATCTGCCGGAAGGTACGCACCCGCCACGTGCCCTAAGTGAATATATCCGTTTGCATACGGCAACGCCGATGTAATTAAATGTCGTTTCATACAATTGGTGAAATCAAATTCGTTGGTAATGAACTATCCGGAACACTGCAAAGATACACACGGACATCTGTAACCACACATGTTGTGTAAGGAGTTTAGCAAATGCGTCTCCTGACACGCCCTTTTTTTGCTGTCGCATGACCGCACCAAATGCACCAACATGGCAAAGCATACCACGTGCGGGACAGAACAACCATCAAGTAAAAACGGTATCGTGGCTTATAGAGGTGCATCACCCGGCAAGCATATTTTCTTAGCAACACCTTCTCCCAATCTGTATTACAGGTATCCTTTCCTCCTTCATCATCCAAAGCTGTACGGTAACAGTACGTAATGTACATTGAGGTTCTTTCCGGCAGTAAGAGGTTGTTTTATAGCCTACTGCTTGGTGCCGCAATGCGATAGCACAATTATCTAAGAACTACCATTGGTATTACATGTTGTGTTCTTGCTGTTTGTATGCGCCAATAGTAGTTGCCGCTTTGCAAATGCTGTGTTGCGTATTGAATTGTGTGATTACCTTTGGGTAAGGTCTTTTCCAGAATTATCTCTATTTCCTTACCTATGTTGTTATACAGAGAAAGTTTGGTTGGTGTTTCATCGGAAACAATGGTTATCTGGCAATTATTACTAACAGGATTAGGTGTACACGTACATGATACACTTGATTGCTGTTTGGTATCTGTATCGTTAACAGAGGATGCCGTACTGCCTTTTATAATTGGAAGAAGCGGGAAGTTTTTATACAACACGTTTTGTATATCTTGTTGCGGAACACACAGCCAATCGTGTAACAACGACGCATACACCGAACGGAAGTCATACGTCATGGCAACATTATCTCTAAGCGTAACCGTTGCAGGAATAACAGGATTACTCCCAATAATTCCGCCGGTAACATTCGTCCCGAAAACAAACAACGGGGCAGCAGCACCGTGGTCGGTTCCAAGATTAGCATTCTCTTGTATTCTTCTGCCAAACTCGCTGATGGTTATTCCGGTAACTTTATCTGCAATACCAAGTAACTGTATATCATCCTGAAATGCCGTAACAGCTTCCGAAAGTTGCAGTAATAGATTTGGATGTGTGTGCGGGTTTCCCTGCCGTATGGTATTCTGGCTTGCGTGTGTATCGTACCCCGGCTGAGTTACAATGTATATTCTGGTTTTTAAACCACCTGCAATCAGCTGCGCAACAATTCTCAGTTGGTCGGCAAGGAGATTATTACCTTTTGTTGGATACAGTGTTGATTTGTTTTGTGTTTTGTTGGCCGCATCCATTACGGGCTTTGCAAAATTCTGGATTTGTAATCCTGTTTCTCTGATAAATGATACCTGATACTGAAACTGTGTGTTGGTAGCTGAACTATTTCCAAAGTTTACAATATTGGAGTAGTTGTTGGGTTCGTTAAATGCTATACCTGTGTTAGCTGTTTCCGAAGCAAGCGATGTAGAAACAATGTTCCCAATTTGTATTGCAACCGGATGTGTAACGGAACCTTTTGGATAACCTTTAGGAAATCCCGGATATTGTGTATCTAACCAACGCCCCAACCAACCGGAGGTAACTACTTTATCGGAATCTGATGCTGTTAACCATATATCCGTTGAACGAAAATGAGAGAAATCCGGTGAGGGATACCCAACATTTTGTACAATACAAACTTTACCTTCCTTATACAGATTGTTTATGCCGCTAAGATTAGGATGTAACCCAACCGAGTCTGTTATTTTTAATATGCTTTTCTCATCAACTGCAAGTGTAGGTCGTGCTGCATAATATTGTGCATATTGGTCTATAGGGATTACCGTATTTAGCCCATCATTACCCCCAACCAACTGTATCAAAACCAATACTCGGTCTTCGCAGGCAACATCTGCAAGCGCGTTGTAAAATTCCGGCTGACCTGAAAATGCGCGCACACTAAACCCTTGAAGCATAAATGGTAATACTGCTCCGGCTCCAACTGTTTGTAAAAAGGTTCTACGTTTCATAGTATTGATATTCTTACATTGTAATCTGAGTTACAGTTGTACGTACTTGATACACCTACGATACTTGATATTCTGCCATTGATAAAATATAGCGTAACAGCCCACGCAGTTTATCTTCAACATTTTTCTTTTTCTGTGTATCTGCCGGATTGCTTACATACGCATTCCACTCTGCTATCCATTCGTAATCGGGCAATCCGTTCAGTACAATTTGTTTAAGCTGTTTTTTTACTTCATCGGGTGCAGGAAGCGGGAATGCTATTTCGCACCAGTCATTAATTAATACATTTATATCATCGGGTGTTGATGATTGCATTGCTAATGGAATAACATCAATCAAGGTATTTGTTGTTTTATCATCCAATAGCAATCCATCGGAACAAACATCGGTAATAAACCGTGAACGCTTTTGAAGCGTGGCTAAGTTAATCCATATTTGATAAAAGGACGGCTTTTGCCAATAGGCCGGCCAACCTGCAACATTTGGTGGTGATAGCAATTCCATCTGGATACTTGCCATAGTTTTATGTAACGTTCTCCAAGCTATATACTGCTCCTGATACGCAGTAGATGCCGGATAAAATGTAGCCGATGGAAATGCACGAATTGTACCCACAACATACTCCACCGGATTTTTAATAATGGCACCATATATTGCCTCGTTGTAAAAGTGTGTACTTTTAAATAAGGTTTGTAATACAGGTTTTATTTCATAGTTATTCTTTATGAATATCTCTGCCAGTGGTGCAATTATGTTCTTTTCGATAGTTTCATTGATATTACAATCAACAAACCAGCAATAGAGTTTCCTAATGATAAACTTTGATGTTTCCTGATTGGCAAATATCATGGTAATAAGTTCATCCAGTTCTTTTCGAGCATCTTTTTCCGCCTCACCGCCTTTTATTATTGTGTTACCATAACTGGCTGAAAACTGTTTATTACCGGAATCATGATTATCCGCAATAAACACAACCGAAATAGGAGGTGTTACTTCAATCCATCCTGTTAATATTCTTGCTGCCTGTTTAATATCTTCTTCGGTGTACGTAGTTGTAGAACCGGAAGTGCCTTTTCCAACAGTAAACAATTCCTGTAATTCTCTGCCGAAGTTTTCGTTGGGATGCTCTTTTACATTATCACTCCCGTTAAGGAACCTCAGCATTGCAGGGTCTAACGTAATGTGCTTTACCAATTCCTTAAAGTTACCAAGAGCATATTGTCTGAACAAAGCGTTTTGTTTATACATATACCTTGCATCATTCACCATATTTGCTTCTGTGGCAAAATGGTTGTGCCAAAACAATGTCATCTTCTCGGTAATAGTTGGTGGTTTATCAACCGATTGGTACAACATTTCACCAACCCACCATGCTTGTAACATTAGCAACCAATCCGGTTCAAAGCGTAAATCATACGGAGCATCCAACCACGTGGAGCCTTGTTGTATTCCATTTAAGGTACTATATGCCGGTGGAGATGGAGGTTGCTGTGATACCATTAGCAACGAATCTACTGCTTCACTCATGGGCATACTGCTTAATCGGGCAATGTTATCTCTTGTTACGCCAAACAGAAGTCGGCGTCCTAAATGAGCTGCTTGCACTCTGGTCCAAGAACCGGTGTATTCTTCCAGAGACGCTGTTGTAATGTAAGCAGGTGTTTTCATTGTGTAAGGTACTGATATAATGTGTGCAGAACAACCACGTATTTGCAATACTTTAAAGTTATACCAAAAACAACTTACAACATCAGATAGAAATATCCGATAGTATTTTTATGAGAAGTTGTTGCTAACGCATGACCGCGCCCAACGGACTAAAAAGCAAAGCATCCCACACGCGGGACAGAACACCCTGCACATAAAAACGGGTATCGTGGATAGTAGAATAGAAATACCCGGCAAACATATTTCCCCTCAACAACTCCTCATCCCAATCATAAGTACATATACCTTCTACTCCCTTATCATCCAAAGTTGCAGAGTAACCATACCTAATATACCGAAGGTTCTCTCCGGCAGTGTAAGGTTGTTTTGCAGATTGCCATTTGGTGCCGCAATGCGATAGCAAATGTTTATGCAAGCAATACCGCACATTGCTGTATATTAGAGTATCGTGTTTAACTACATTTTAGGGAGAATGCCGATGCAATGGAAAACCCATATACAATCGTGCTTGTTTGCAATGGCCTTGCTACTACCAATATCTGCACTGGCACAAAGCGATGCCGGACGTGCCGGCTTTGGCTTTAATGCAGGTGCTGCTAAATACTTTGGCGAGTTTTCGGACAACTCGTGGTGGCTTGGAGGAGACATATTTTTCCGCTATAATATGATGTCGTATTTATCCTTGCAGGCACAGTTTGCGTATGCTAACCCACGCTTTAGGGTTAATGTAGATAATAATATTACTCGCTATACCGATTATTTTGGCGGCTCGGCAGAGAACCCCAACACCAATGCCAAAGAAGGTGGTACGTTTCCTAATGGTACGGCTATTTCCGGTGCAAACGAAAACAACCGAAATAACACCCGCATTTTTTCGTACGAGGTGTTGGCGTCGTTAAACTTATTACCCGGCGAAAAGTTTGTTCCGTATATCTTTGGCGGCGTGGGTTTAATGAGTTATCAGGTGCGTCCGGGTTTGGCAGGCGGTGGCGGACTTGGCGCGGGCGGCAGTGTTGGTGTGCTTCCGGGGCAATCGGCAGGGTTATATAAAACCGAAGGTCTTAACGGTGGACTTGTGTTTCCCGTTGGTGGTGGCTTTGAGTTATACCTAAGCGACGACCTTGTATTAAACGGCAGGGCAACATACCGATTTACCGGAACCGATTATCTTGATGATTACAAACCCGGCACCATGAAGGTTGCCGGCAACCCAGGCGGTGCTGTTTTAGCCGCACCAAGCGGTATTGATGCAGGCGGTAACGATGCATTCTTTACTACCGGATTGGGCTTTACCTATTATGTGTTTGGCGATGCCGACTTTGATAAAGATGGTGTGAGCAATGCACAAGAAAAACAACTTGGCACCGATGAAAATAACCCCGACACCGATGGCGACGGACTTCCCGACGGGTACGAGTACCGCGGCTTGCGCAACACGCCAAAAGGTTTTTCGGAAGAATACATTGCGGCACTGCCAAAAGATGCGCAACGCACCGACCCTAAAAAGCCCGACACCGATGGCGACGGGCTTAACGATAAAGATGAAATTGTTCTGCATAAAACAAATCCGATTAGTGCCGATACCGATGGCGACCGCATGAAAGACGGCGAAGAGATTGCACGCAAAACAAATCCGTTAAACGCCGATACTGATGGCGATGGTTTGATTGACGGCGATGAAGTTGATACATACAAAACCGACCCATTAAATACCGATACCGATAAAGACGGCTTAACCGACGGCGACGAAGTGAAAAAATACTCAACATCACCAACAGCTGCCGATACCGATAAAGATGGCATTAACGATGGCGAAGAAGTAAACAAAACAAAAACAAATCCAACAAAAGAAGACAGCGATAGCGATGGGTTAACCGATGGTGCTGAATTACAGCAGTACAAAACAAACCCAACCAACATCGATTCCGATGGCGATGGATTAAACGACGGCGAAGAAGTAAACAAATACAAAACAAATCCTAACAATGTTGATACCGACGGCGACGGACTTAAAGATGGTGAAGAAGTAAACACCTATAAAACAAATCCTGCAAATGTTGATAGCGATGGCGATAAAGTGAACGACGGCGAAGAAGTAAACAAATACAAAACAAATCCAACCAATGTTGATAGCGACGGCGATGGATTAAAAGACGGCGAGGAAATTAACGGCTACGGACCCAAACTTGTAAAAACAAATCCGAATGCCGCTGATACCGATGGCGATAAACTTAGCGATGCAAAAGAACAAAACGATATCGGCACCGACCCCAACAATCCTGATACCGACGGCGATACTGTTAAAGACGGCGACGATGGATGTCCGCTAACACCGGGTATTGCACAAGCAACCGCAACCACACGCGCGGGATGTCCTGAAGCACCAAAAATCAAGATTGGAACAAAAACCGACTTCCCGGATATTTTGTTTATTGTAAACACCGATGAATTCAACTACGAAGAACCCGGCACGCGTCCATCGCTTGCTAAGTTGTTAGAGTATGTTAACCAGTGCGATAACCTGCAAGTAGGTTTGGAAGGTCACGCTTCCAGCGAGGGCAATCCAAAACGTAATCAGGAATTATCAGACCTCCGCGCTAAACGAGTAAAAACGTGGTTAATAGAACAAGGTGTAAAACCCGAAAAACTTGTTGGAGCAATTGGCTACGGAAGTTCACAACTAAAGGTACAAGAACCAACTGCTGCTGCTGCAAAGAAAATGAAGAAAGAAGAAGTAGAAGCAGTACGCAAACAAAACCGCCGCATCACCGTTGTAGTTAAACGCGCTTGCGATTAACACAACACACAACAGTCATGTCAGGAGACACGTCGTTTAACTCCTGACACGCGTATTAATACAAAGGCAAGTATTCGCATAGAGTACTTGCCTTTTTTGTTTCTGCTATCGCAGTCCGCACCAAACGTTGTTGCGCTATCCATCATTCATCTGCGGGAAAGTAACTTCTGCAACAAACAGCATTGTTCGTGAGAGATGTGTTGGTATGTTTGTGAAGTATTGATAATACATCTTTTTTACATATAAATTACAAGTAATTCTGAAAGATTATCAATGGAAGTGAATACTGTATCGTGAGACTCGATAGAAGACTTCTATATTAGACTTAACGCACAAGGATTGAGGCATGATAGACTTCTAGAGTTGGTACGACATATAAAATCAACTGATCTCGGAAAGAGACTTTATGCATATACTTCGCTAGACAATTTAGTAGTAAGTATTTACAAAAAAATTGTACCATTCAGGGAAGTACTTATTATTAGCTTCAATAGGCGCAATTTACAATGGTGTTTTAGGTACTTTGCAACGCCTTATACTAGTCCTGAATTTGAAAGGTACTACAACTCAGAACTTGGTATTGAAAAATTTGAACAATTTATCAGGTGGATAAGGTGGTAACTTTGTGGTTACATCAAAACTTCTTGAGTCTGCGAAAGGCATCCTGCTGCTAAGCCTATCATCAGTGATGTAAATCTCGTTCATCGTAAAGTTGGAAATGTTATAGGGCATGTTACAGACTTGAAATCACAGTATGAAAAAACTATTTATCCTTTTATCACTTTCCATTATTATAATAACTGATGGTGTTGCACAAATAAATCAATTAGGCTTATATGTGGATATCAACGGAAAAGTAAAATTTTGGGAGAGCAAACCAAACCGCAATGGTAATATTGATGACACTGTATATATAACATATAAAGGCGTAACACATAAAGATGATTTACGAAATTTGAAATACGATTATTTAACACTCCTTGAAGCCCCTGATGTTGGTTGGTCTGATCCATCCAACGCAGATCCGAGTAGAATTAATGATACATCCAGATATGAAAGCCTTAAAAGTCCCGTGGCTTTTACTTCATTTTCGAATGGAAATAATACTACAACTGTTTATTACGCAGTTCAGCAGGACTTCTCATTAAAAATGGATACGTCGTTTAAGAATAAATCTAAAAACAAGCGCTTATTTTCAGATGAAATACGGGGAGTCGGGTTGACCGATTCTGTGTTGAGTCTGGTAAAGTCAAAACTGAAAGATTATATACATCGTAATTATGGCAAGCCCTGGTCCGACGAGAACATTGAACGGTTACATCATGAACTTTCCTCCTATGATACAGTTATTGATGGCATTGCGAAATTTGATTATTTGGTTGACTTTATAAATACTTATGAATATGACAACAATAATAGATTAACGAGAGTTGTTGGTTATCATTGGAGCCAACCTGTAGAAGTTGACAGTATTAAATATGATAAGGCAGGAAACCTAATCTATTTTTCACGTGAACAACTTGGAATGAGGCGCAGTGAATATATTTTCCGGTATAACAAGTTTGGTCGCGTAATAAATGCAACAGAATGTTACAAATACGCAGTATCCGAAAATGCAAATGAGATTACATATTATAAGAAGATGAAATTTACCTATAACAATACCGGAATAATGAATTCAAAAGCGGATTTACTAGAAGGCAATTGGAATACTTATTTTATTGAGATAAAAAAGAAATAGCCAAACCGATCTCCTTACTTTATCACATCACACCCCACACGATAACCATGTTTTATTGCAGGTGCTTCTTTCCCGCAGGATATGGATGGGTAATAAACAGCTATTGGGTGCGGTCGGACGATAGCAAAAACATATTACACCAACTGCCTTACACTTAAACGAACAACATTTAATAGATTTGCGCGTCAACGCTGTTGCACTATTATTTTTAGATACAATTATGACTCCACGCGAAACAGTTGAATACGTTGCCGGTTTGGCAAAATTGAAATTTAACGAAAACGAAATAGAAGAGTTTGCCGGACAGTTCCAAAACATTTTGGGATACATCAGCGAGATTGAAAAGTTAGACCTTGAGGGAATTGAACCGCTTACACATATCACCCAAACCGAAAATGTGTTCCGCGATGACGTTGTTACCCCAAGTTTAACACAAGAGGAAGCGTTGGCTAATGCCCCTAAACGTAACGAGAGTTTCTTTAAAGTGCCCAAAGTAATTGGGTAATAGTAACACCACTAACAACCGGTTCATGCACATTGTTACGGAATGACAGGAAGTTCAACACCAATACTGCGAAAGAGGATTATGCGCTACCGTGTGCGTGAGTTTACCCAACTGTATAGTTTTGTTTTTTGTGCACTTGCACTTACTGTGTTGTTTAGTTGCCGCTCTACAAAATCGGCAGAGGAACAACTTGCCGATACCGATTTAACCAAAGACCCACCCAAGCAAACGCTGTTCTTAACAGGCACAAAACCCATAGAGCAAGTTACCAATACCAACGCGTTGCAGTTTACTATAGAGCGCGTGGAATCGAACGATTACCCAAAAGAAATACGTTTGTTTGCGCGTGTGTTTGATAGCACCGGTAACTTTATTACAAATCTGGCCCCG
The DNA here is from genome assembly GCA_019695345.1 of Bacteroidota bacterium. Lineage (GTDB taxonomy): Bacteria > Bacteroidota > Ignavibacteria > Kapaibacteriales > NICIL-2 > JAIBAE01. The sequence goes on from JAIBAE010000002.1 coordinate 82,396, forward strand.
CCTGTGCGCGGCTCGCAGGAATACTGGAAAAAATTGACCGAAACTGTTGCAGTTAATCAAAAGCGTCGCAAACGAACAATTGATATTAAAGATTTTACCGTACGCGAGTATGGCGCAAGCGATTCCATCCCGTATGCTATTAATCTGTTGATTGATTACAGCGGCTCGATGAATGGTGTTATGGATATTCTGCACGATGGAGCCGAGATGTTTATTGGCTTAAAACAACGCCAAGACCAAATTGCAATTACCTCGTTTAATAAAGCATTTGCTGTTAAGGTTCCGTTTGCGGCCGATAAATCGTACTTAACCGATAGATTCCGTCGTGTTAAGCAAAACGACTTTGGCAGTTACTCGGCAATGTACGATGCTTTGTTAAAATCTATCCGCATGTTCGATTCCCTTCCACAGGAAATGCCCCGTAACATTATCATGTTTAGCGATGGCGACGATAACTTCTCTACAACCAAAGCACGCGAGGTGTATCTTGCCGCTAAGGAACACAACGTTCATATCTTCTCGGTTGGGTTTGGCTACACGCACGATGATGTGTTGCAATTTATTGCCGAGCAGACCGGTGGCAAGTATTATCAGGTATTTACCAAACAAGCGCTGCGTAATGTGTTCTTAGAAATTTATCAATCGTTACGGAACTACTATCTTGTTACGTATAAACCTCCGGTGTTTGCGGGCGAACATAAGATAGAACTTGATTTGCAAATTAATGCAAGCGATACGCTAAAAGCATACGGTGCATATTCTACTGCTGATATAGATATTACATCCAATCCCTCTGACTCATTCAAAAAACTGATTACCTTCGAATACAACAAATCAACACTTCGCCCAGAATCAGAAAGTATTATAGAGGAACTGGTTGACCAACTTATGAGTCCTAAAAACGAAAATGTTTGGCTTGAGGTACAAGGTCATACCGATAGTACGGGTGGTGTTGAATACAACCAACGCCTTTCCGAAGCACGTGCGCAAGCGGTGGTGAATGCACTTATTCAACGCGGAATTGATACCAAACGTTTGGTTGCCCGCGGCATGGGAATGATGTATCCGCTAAAACCCAACGACACCGAAGAAAACCGCGCTCTGAACCGTCGCACAGAATTCCGTGTATTACGGAAATAGTTTATCGTTGTTTTTTGCTATCGCCGGACTGCACCGGGCAGTTAAACACAGCACAACATACTCTTTGCAGAACAGAACTGAGTTCTACAAAGTAAGGTTATCGTGAAGTGTGTAGATCAGAAGAAATCACCACACACAAATAGTATGAAAGAATATCGATATACACGTGGTTGGGCAATTGCATTCTATTTAGTAGCGCCTTTACTTATAGCATTAGGCGGTTGGTTACTTTATGAATCTTATCAAGGTGTTTATACTATTCATAATACAACGTGGTTTATCATTTCTCTTTCAGTAGCAATAATCGCAATAGCTGTATTAGGTGGTATAGATATTTACTTAAGCAAGGTTATAGTAACCGACGAAAAAATAGTTTCTATTTCTCTGTTTCAACGTAGGGAACTGTTGTTTCATGAAATTGCCGGATATACAGTAAATCCTAACTATATTATTGTTAAGCCTACTAAACCTACATTAAAGCAACTCCGCATTAGTGTGTATATAGAAAAGATTGATGAGATTGTATATCTAATAGCTGAACGTTACCCCGATTTGGATGAAGTTACAATAGAGAATGAACACAACGAGATATTATCCAATAACAAGCATGGTTTAACGGAAGAAGCACGCGAGACAAAGTTGCAAACAGCAAAGAGAATTTCTTCGGTATTGAATTGGCTGGGTGGTATCTCATTTGTATGGTTATGGTTTAAACCCGAGCCATATCAATACGCTGTTTTTTTTGCTATTATTATCCCGCTACTTACTATTGCTGCTGTAATCTATTATAAAGGACTGATAAGAATAAATGAAGTAAACAAAAGTGCGCATCCCTTTATTACAATAGGATTGGTATTTTCCTCAGTAGCCCTTCCATTAAGGGCAATTTTAGACTACAATACAATTTTACAATTAAATACTTGGGTGTATATCTCCACGTTAACAGTAATTCTTACGGTGATTCTATTTCTAAAAAGTGAGATTACATTTAAGGAAATTTCTGATTACTTTACATTACTATTTTTTATAGCAATTTTCTTTGGCTATAGCTATGGTACAATACTACTTATTAATTGCTACTATGATACTTCACGTGCAACCATCTATTCGGCAGTTGTACTAGAAAAATCAGAAAGTACAGACAAAGGAACTGAATACCATGTAAATCTATCTGCATGGAGTAATGGAGAAACTCAAACAGAAATCAATATTGATAAGGAACTGTATACCCGCATTCGCAGCGGAGATACGATACTCGTATACCGCTACAACGGCTTACTTGCAACACCTTGGTTCGAGGTTTCTAAAAACAACTAACTATGATTGCCATTCTTTCCCGCAAGGCATTGCTTTAGTACGCATAACGTTTGGTGCGGTCGGGCGATAGCAATGAATTAACGGAACACTACAAAAGTATTACTCCGTACAATACCTTGTTCTTTCTGTACTACCGTATAAACACCGGGTTGCAAATGGGAAACATCTGCAATCCAACTTTGTTGTGATTGTTTCCGAAGTGGTAAGGTAACTACAGAACCTAAGGAAGAAAATACAGTTACTGTTTGTTCTTGCATTATACCATCTATTACTACATACTCGCTTGCAGGGTTTGGATATACAGTTGTTTTTTGTTGAGTTGAAAAGTGGTCTTCAACACTTACAATATTACATGGTTCATTATTGGCTAATAGTAAGGTTTTTCCAATAAACTGAATTGACTTTACCGATTCTGGGACATCATTTGGATGCCGTATCCATGTTTTACCTGTATCTAATGAATAATAAAGTTCATAAGAACCTTTAGAAACGTTTTTCTGCCTGTGTATGGCGGCAAGGATGCCAAACGACGATACGGCAATTTGTCTATATCCACCACTTAATGAGTCAATAAAAGGCAGTGGTTTTGAAGAAACAAATTTATTAGTACTAACATACGGACCCTGTGAGAAGTAAAACTCTCCAATCACCCCAGCAGGCAATTCAAATCCACCTTGTGTATTAGTCCAAGTGTTACCATTATCGGTAGAATATGATATTTGCCCAATATGCCATTGCTTGTACGCAATAACATATGAATCTTTTGCATAAACGCGAGGAACGTTAAGTCCACCAATTCTATGGCCATTACTTCTGGCAATACCGCCCCCACCATACGGTTGACCTAAATGATTAAAATTCATTCCGGATATACCACAATATATTGTAGTATCATCAACCCACAAGCAACTGATTCCCTCATGTGATTTCAAGCCATCCTCAGTCGTAATATCAGCAAGATCCGGTTGCCATTTTGAGGGGAACCATGTTATACCAGAATCGTTAGAAATAACTACCTGCCCGTTAGAAATACCATACAATTGTTCATTTGATGATTGAATATTCCTAACACACTGTGCTGGTATTGTCTTTATATCAAATGGTTGCGCAAACAGAGATGTAGCAGATTGTACTACCAATAAAAGAAAAATGATTGTTTTCATAGTGCAGGGAAAGTATGGTAAAAATATACTGTACAAAGGCAACTTACACAATCTATTATTTTAAGCAAAAAGATGTTTATACACGCCATGTCCGTTGCGGGCAAACTGCTCGAAGTATCCTGTGTACCATTGGCAGAGAGCAATCCCTGCCGTGCGCGAAGCAGTTATATCCTCAGCTGTTTCCACACCACCTGTACGCACAACATGAAACTCCTGCGCCGTTGATGTTGGAATACACTGCACTGCCTTTGCCGCAAGCTCAAGCGAACTTGCTTTTAGAAACGCACCACTTAGTCCGCCACCAAAGGTTTTGGTAAAGTAATCGAACGCGGCAACATCGCTCTGGTTAATTGCATTACGGTATCGGGCATATTGTGTTGAAGTGTTGCCAAAGTTTACACCGCTAAATCCTAACGTAGTTAGTACATCAACAATTGCATGCACCAAGCCGCTATCGGTATCGTTGGAGAACTTAACAATAACAGGAATATTCTTTTGCTGTGTTTTGATAAACTTGGTACTGATGTATTCAAGGCGTTCAAGCAATCCGGCATCAAGTTCATCGGTACGTATCTCGTGCCCGTGCGCCGGAACGTTTGGGCAACTTTCGTTAAGCTCAATAAAATCTACATTAGCTTGCAGATAATAGTTCATACCTTCCACTAATCCTTGTAATGCTTCTATGCCGCTTTGCGTGGGGTCGCTACTAACACTTGCGCCAATTGGGCAACCATCGGTTTTAGTTAAGCGCGATAGAATTGTAGCAACCGTTGCGTGGCTTCTGTTGGGTAACCCCAGCCAGTTGGATGCCGCACCACTATGCGGATACGGAGCAAACGGATGTTTAATTCCTTTCTTCTCGTTGCCCATCCGTGCAAGTGCAGTAGTTGTTCCGGCAAGATATGCACCTGCGCCTTGTGACGCAACGGTGTAATATGCTTCGCCGTTCTTAAACATTCCTGCTGCGTTAAAAATCGGCGCGCGGAAGTTGATCCCCCATAGTGTTTGCGCCTGTGTTAACGGTGGCGTGTATGTTGGCGGAACCTCGCTGGTGAAACGATGCAAAAAACGCGGACGCATGGAAGAATAAATACTAATTGCTGTACGTGCCGGTAAATGCATCATCAGTGGGCGTACGGCGGAATCAAGTCGGGCTAATGTTTCGGAGAGCAAGTATGTTTTTCCGTAGTAAAAAATTCTGTACAAAAGTACGGAAAAGTATTTTCGTAATTTCGTTTTGTAGGATTTAGTAACTCACGACTTATCACTATGTCTATTCCCTTACGGTACTTTATTACTTACACAATTGATGTGCGATTGTTAACAAGACTAGCAGTTGCATTTATTCTTTGCACTGTAATTGGTACACTTACACATGAATTCGGTCATTATCTGGCTGCAATTGCACAAGGGTATAATGCACGTGTTAACTTTATGTCCACAAATATTTACCTGACTCCAAATCAGCATCCAATGAGTGCCTATGAGTATTTTCTATTTACTATTGGCGGCCCCTTAGAAACTATACTAACCGGATGCCTTGGGTTCATCCTGTTGTTATATTTTAGGACTACGTTTTATAATGCACAACAATTATCACTATGGCAATGGTGTATAGTTTTTGTAACATTTTTTTGGTCGCGCCAAATTGCGAATCTTGTTGTTTGGATTGGTCGTTACTTCATTAACGGATATTATTCTGTACAAGGTGATGAAATAAAACTAAGCAGATACCTCGGTGTACCGGATTTAACTATTCTAATCATAACAGCAGTTATAGGTTTAGTTATAGCGAGTATTACCATATTTAGGTTTATCCCTAAAGAACAGAGACTAACATTTATTCTTTCAGGGTTGTTAGGTGGCACCGCAGGTTATACAATTTGGCTTGTATTATTAGGAAAGTATATTCTACCATAATGCCTATGTATTATTTTACTGTTGTTGATAGCTTTAGATTCAATTGTACCTAGGATGTTGTTTAACTATGAATTCTCACACCTTTACAGCTACCATAGATATAATTGGGGTGAACCCATTTGTATCCGTACCTACGGATATATTAGAGTTGCTTTTTATACAAGCAGAAAAACGTAAAGGTAAAATTCCAATTAAGGGTACAATCAATAACCAACCATATACGCAAACATTAGTACGCTACGCCGGTGCATGGCGTTTATACATTAACACTTCCATGCTTAAAAATTCGCCTAAGCGGATTGGAGAAGAAATCACCATTACTGTTGAGTTTGATTCAGCAGACCGCAGCATTGCAATGCCGTTACCTTTACAACGTGCGTTGGAAGAAAACCCTGAAGCATTATCTGTATTTACCTCGCTTCCCCCATCTAGGCAAAAGGAAATTACAAGGTATATCAGCTCGTTAAAAACAGAGGAAGCAATAAAGAAAAACATTCAACGTGCGCTCAATTTTTTGCTGGGCAACGAACGATTCATCGGGCGCGATACACCGTAATCTGTACTTACAGGTTCTATCCGGCAAGCTGAGGGCGTGATTTATTTGATGCGGCTTGGTGCCGTCCCGCGATAGCAAAAACTACATATCACCTTTACCAAATATCATAACGGGAATTGTTTTAAGAATTATCTGAAGGTCGAACCACAACGACATGTTTTCCATGTAATAGTAATCAAGGAGTACCATATCGTTAAAGGATATTTTTTTGCGGTCGGACACTTGCCATAACCCCGTACAACCTGGCGTTACGTTTAAACGTTTTTTATGCCAACTGCTATATAGTTGATACTCAGTGGGCAGGCACGGACGCGGGCCAACCAAACTCATATCGCCTTTTAGTACATTCCACAATTGCGGAAGTTCATCGAGCGATGTTTTGCGCATCAGTTTGCCAATGCGTGTTACACGGTTATCGTTGATAATCTTACCAACTACTTCGCCGTTTTTAATGTAAGCTTCGTATTGTTCTTTTAACACAGTTGGGTCGTGTTGCTCTGTTGCCGGACGCATGGAGCGGAACTTAAAGAAGTCGAACTCCTCGCCGTTTTTACCAACCCTGCGCGAGCGGTAAATAACAGGTCCGGGCGAACTTAACTTAACTGCCGTTGCAAGTGCAGCAAACACAGGCGTAAGTAGAATCAGTCCAATCGAAACCAGTACAATATCCATAGCACGTTTAAGAATACGTGCGGCAAGATTATGGCGCGAGCCATGTAAATGCACAACCGGGAAATCCTGATACAACGAGGTTTGCGCAGGATTACTTGCAATACCAAATGTTTCCGAGGCCACATCAACTTGTGCCCCAACGGTTGTACACTCTTCGGCAAGTTCTAGTATTTCTCCGGCGGCAAATTCATCGCCCGCAATTATAAATTTATCAATACGGTGCTGGCGTGCAATTTTCTTTAAGTCTCGCTTAGTTCCTAATATCTTGTATTGATGATGTCCGTTGGCATCGGTTGGTAGCGTGTTATCGTCGTCAATAAATCCAACTACGTGTAAATCAGCGTCTGGTTTGTAGGAAATTCGTTTTGCAATCCCCACACCTCGTGCCGAAGTACCAATAATTGCCATACGATGTTTATACCTTCCATCCAGTTTACCACGTATCCACATCCTGCGGAAAATGAGTAATCGCCATACTGCCAAAAACAATGTACCTATTGGATATACCGTTGCATTAATACTGCGGCTACTTAACCAATTCTCAGGTCTTGTGAAATAATCAAACACAATGGTAATCATCAATGCGGTGAATGCAGCTTTAACCAACAACACAAAGTGCTGGCTACGGTTAACAACAACCGAATGTTGGTACAAGTTATTAAACTCCATTGTAAACACCCACACACCTGCAAACAACGCAAATGTTATAAGATTGTGTGTGTTAAGAACATTTATCTTGCCCGGCAGAATTAGCATGGCAAGAAGAAAACTTGTAACAATACATATATAATCGCCCGTGGCTAAAACCCACTTATAGCGAGGTATGGCATTAGGATTCATCCGTGACTCCCTGGTTTTTTGGATTACACTCTCAAAAAACCGTGCCATCAATATATTGTGGGGTTATATAAGAAAATTTGGGGTTTCCTGCCTCTGCCGAAGCATATCTTGTGCGCCGTCACACGGGCGGAGCCAACCGTTACAGCGGCGCAATTCTTTAACTATGAACTACGGACAGCAGTATCATTTTTTCCTTAGCATTTTGTTATTCTTAGCATGGGAAGATAACACGTTATGTTTTTGATTGTAACACAGGAGGGATATATTGATGTAGCCACTGCGGTGCAAGCCATTCGATAAGTAAGAGCAAGTACACGGGGATATACTCTATACAAAGTTCCCACCACTGTTGTTGCCATACATGGTACGCCTGCCACTGGAACACTGTTTTGTAACATACAATAATGGTAAACGAATACAAAAATATTGCCGGAGACCACCTAAACGTAATAAACACAAGTGCCCAAAGCAGGTACCATGGTTGAACCATAGGGCTTAATAACAATATACCAAGCACATACATATAGGTATGATTGATAGCTGTATTTTTCCGCATCGAGAATACCGCAACCCAGAGCGCTAACAGAATACTTGTTACGGTATGTGCCGATTCGTTGGTAAGAAACAAATGAGCAATATCAAACGGAGGGTTGTTGTAGTACCACCTTTTGCTCATGGTAATAAATGCACTTGTTATTGACCACGTTGGTTCCCAATAGAGTGCATACCCGCCAATAAAAATTGCAAGAGTACCAGCTATAAAAACTAATGACATTTTGTATTGCTTCTGTTTGAACAACACAAGCGAAAGTGGTGCAAGTATGCCAATTGGTTGCGGCTTTACAAGTGCAGCAAGTCCTAATGCTATACTGCCAAGCCTCCAGTAATTACAAACGATACAATAGAGCAGGCATACAAAAAAGAATATGGCTATAATTTCGATATGTCCATCAAGTTCGGTAACAACATACACAAGGGGGTTCCAAGCCCACAGGGTTATACTTTGGAGTGGTATATTTTTATACCGAAGGATGCTCAATAACACAAACAACGTAGCACAATCAAACAACAGGAGAATACTTTTTATTCCGGTTTGGCTCTCACCAAATATGGAATATGATACTGTAAACACAACTTGTGCAAACGGCGGATATACACTTTTAAGGTAAGGTACATTTACCTTTGCCGGAAGTATTGGCGAATGCAACGCAGTAAGTGTTGAATCGTTTGGAGTGTATAGATACGGATTAATACCGTGTGTACTTGTGTTACCGTCCCACATATAACGATAGATGTCATCGGACGCAAGAACGGGTTGAAATACCAAGGTTACCCGGAATAGTAATGCAAAACCAAGTATAAGCCAAAGCGGTGTTTGTTTCAGTTTTTTGGAATACGATGCAATTCCATATAACACAAAACATATTGTGTGTGCAGCAGCCAAGGTAATGCAGTCGGTAGCTGAGTTTGTACGGACAAACGTAAGTACAAGCAACAAGCATTCGGTTACTATGGCAACGAGGTATATCAAGTAGTAAAAAATGTTGTTATTGCACTATTGTATTTGCGCCGCACAACGTGTGGCTCGCACCGGGTTTGCGCGCTGTACGGTAGCTTCGGCTTGTGCGGGAATACCAGAATTATCCTAAGTGTTTTTTAAGGAATGATTCTATGATAGAATACATCTCTACTTTGTTTTCTTCGTTATGGAAGCCGTGACCTTCGTCTTCTTTAACAATATATTCTACATCAATGCCTTTGTTGCGCAATGCTTCTACTATTTGATTGGACTCGTTGATGTTTACGCGGGGATCTTTAGCTCCCTGAAAAACCAACAACGGAACTTTGATATTATCTACGTGAAACACTGGCGATACCGCGCGAAGAAGTTCAGCATCTTCGGTAACACTGCCAATCATTTCGTCGCTCATATCGTTTAATGGTTTCCAGTATTCCGGTATTGTTTCGCGGAAAGTGAAAAGATTGGAAACACCAACAATATCAACGCCGCAACAATACACATCGGGGGTAAATGCCAAACCGGCAAGCACTGCATACCCACCATAACTTCCACCAAGAATTGCTACACGTTTTGGGTCGGCAACTCCGGTGTTTACTAACCAATGTACGGCATCGGTAATATCATTTTGCATTGTTCCACCCCATTGCTTAAAGGATGCTTCCCAAAATGCACGACCATATCCAGTAGAGCCGCGATAGTTCATTTTTAATACTGCATATCCGCGATTACATAAGAACTGCACTCGTCCGTCGAATCCCCAGTTATCGCGCACCCATGGCCCGCCGTGTGGGAACATAATAACAGGAAGGTTCTTTGGTTCCACACCAACAGGTAACGATAAATATCCGTGAACTGTTAAGCCATCGCGCGTGGTGTACTGTACACATTGCATTTCTGCCATGTCGTTTTCGTTTAACCACGGGCGGCTTTCGGAAAGCAATGTAAGCGCATCGGTTGTTGTATCGTAGTAATAGTATGTTCCGGAGTTGCGGTCGCTATAAGTAACAACAATCAGTTTTGTTTCATCTTCGTTGTGGTCAATAACACTAACTTCGGTATTGGGCAGTAATTCTGTTAAACGTGTGTAGATATTTTTCCAGTACTCGTCAAATATTATCCGTTCACGTTTTAACCCCTGAAACGATACCGATACCAATGTTTTACGTTTACGTGAAAGCCGTGCAGACTCGCAATCAAATTGGTCGTTTGCATAAATCAACTCTTCTTCCATTACAGTTTCCGGGTTGAACAAATAGATAGCGGTTGTATTACGCCCACGGTTAGATGCCACGTACAGTTTTTTATTATCAAACGTAAAGCTAATAGGCGATAACGTTTCGCGGAAGTTTGCAGTATAGAGTTCACGGAATGGTTCCGATTCGTTATTGCGGTACAATAAAGTGCGGTTTACACCATCGCTTCCCAAGCCAATACGCACAACTCCGGCGTGGTCGGTTAACCAACCCAAAATGTTTCCGGGGTTTTCGGCAACCATCGTCAAATCGCCGGTAAGAATATTCAGGCGGTACACATCAAATACTTGCGGATTACGTTTGTTCATTGCAATCAAAATTTCGTTTTCAATCTCGTGAAGAACATCAACAATACGCACCACAACATTTTCAAACGGGGTTAAGCAAATAGCATCCGAGCCATCAATATTAGCGGCATAGAGTAAAAAGTTCTCATCGCCACCATTATCGCGTATGTACAATATACGCGAGGTAGTTCCCCAAAGAAATCCGGAAATATCGCGCGAGGTTTCGCCCGTTGCGCGGGTAATCTCTTTTGTTTCCATGTTTTCTACAAACACATTTAAGCGGCTCTCGTGCGGGGCAAGCCATGCAATATGTTTACCGTCTTCGGAAATGGAGAATTGAGTTTTTTCGGGGTTGCGGAAGAAGTCTTCTACAGGAATAAGGGATGCAGCTGATGTACTCATAATGTAACTGTTATATACCTAAAAATGTTTGGGCAACAAAGATACGGCACTTCTGCTTTTTGGCTACACTAAAAATATGCTATCGCGTGACTGAACCTAATGTTACATACATCAGTACATTCTATTGGCAGGACAGTTCCTTATGCAAGTAAGAATGGGTATCGTGGAGTTCGTGGGAAATTTACATAGTACGATTTCCCTCATCCCTTCCTTCTCCCATTGGGAGAAGGTGTCCGCAGGACGGTTGAGGGCAACTGGCTATTCACAACTCTTCAAGTCTTGTAATGTGTTTGGCGTAACACACACGACACAATGCCCTTTACAGATATAAGTTGTGCCGAAACTAAAAACGATTGTAAAAGTAATGTTTGCATTATAACTGGCTGATGCAAAACCCTTTGTCATAGACTGTTGTTTCAGTATTTATGGTCGTCCGATAAACATGATTCTGCATAACCGATTATTTCTTTAGATTCCATTTCGTCAAGCTTTTGTTTCACAGGTCTGTAGTTAACTGTCATTGGAATTTGCATTGAAAAATATTCCTCATTTACTCTTTCGGAAATACAACCAAGTCTATCGAAAATTACGCGGATACTATCAGGGTCTTGAGTCTTGTCCATAAGGACAACTTGAATTGTAGAATTGCCGGAACAAACTTCTGTCCTTCGATATATCAACATTTCTTCTTGTTCATCATATTCAGCAAATACAATATCATCCGAAGCGACAAGTGGGGCATAATAAGGAATATTGTCCAGCTTATAAAGTCCGTTGTCTTCGTCAACAATTATCGCCCACATAGTCTCCACCATTTCTTTGTCAAAAATGTTACTGTGAAAGCGGAATAATAACCTAACGTAACTGTCCTCTTGTGTTGTCATTTTATAATTGGTTTAAATATTTGTAGCCCTTCAAGTCTCATCATGTATCTTCGTAGCGCACATGACGCTGTACAAAACACAGCACAACACACTTCGTAGACTCAGGAAGTTGTGCCGGAACTAAAAAAAATATTGACCACAACAAAACTTGATATGAAGTACAATACTTGAATTATCTCTCAAATGCCAATGACTTGTAAGTCTTTTAGCTGCTGTGATTTTTTTTAGTATTCGGGATCCAATGCGGTTTTAAATTCTTCAATAAGCAATTTGATTTCATCTTCTTTATATTTTCTAGAAAAATGAACAGGAACGGGTTCTTTTACTTGTGTTTGACGCATTATTTTTCCAGACATAGAGGAATAGCTATGATAATTTAATTCTGCTTGTTCTTTATCTTCTCTTTTGTAAAAACTTTCTATAAAAACTTTTCTAGATTTGAAAAAATGTTCTTTAATTTTAGCATGATTTTCCTCGCTTGCAGCATGATCCATAATAATGCCCAATGAATCTCCTTCTTGTACACGAAGTAAATGAAAAAGTTCGCTAGCATTATAATCTTTTCCTTCAACAGTAACAACTTTTGCGTTATCATTCTTTTCAAAAGCATCTTTTAATTCTTGTACCCACCTCCCGCCTTTAAATCCACTACTTTGTATATCTATTTTAATTGTATCATTTTCTTTGAATTTATAGGCAAGAGTCGGTACTTTATGATTTAGAAGTATTGCTGTAACGAAAAAGCTTTTTTCTTCGAATATAACATTCGTTTGAATTCCCCCTTTTTCCTTTAGCTCCCATAATGGCGGCTCTACCTCAAATATTTTAATTTCGTTTTCGGATAGCACTTCTCTAATTTCATATATTATAGCCCCTTTTTCAATCAAATTCCAAGTATAGCTTTTGATTTTCGACTGTACTTGTTTTGCGATTCCTTCCGGACCACAAATTATTATTCTCCTTTGAATACCGATTTGATGTCGGATAACTGCATCAAAATTTACGAAGTGATCAATATGAGTATGACTAATAAAAACAGCATTGGAATTTTGAACTTCTTTTACACTCAAATTACTGGCATTTCCACATTCACATATATAATTCCATGGATGGTTGTCCAAATTTACCAGAATGCAAATATCTTCTTCAATTTTACTTTTTACTTCAGCTTTAAACATAATTCAATCAATGGTAAGGTAAGGTAATATAATAATCAAACGCCCTATTCAAGTCTCGTCATGTATTCTGCATAGCACACGCAATGCCCTTTGCAGAAATAAGTTGAGCTGGAACTTAAAATTAGATTTACAGGTCAGTTCAATACCCAATAAAACAATAGAATAAACTCACACAAACATAACCAACACACTTATCACGAGCAATGTTGTTTGGTTGAGGTGCTTCTGCCCAGCAGGTTAACGCGGGCGTATGCAATACGCCCCACGAATATCGGAGTTTGGGTGCTGTCACGCGATAGCAAACAAAACTACTGTTGCAGTTGAACATCGGTAAACGTAAAGGTTGCGCCGCTGAATAAACCAAGGTCGCTCATTTTTAGCGATGGAATTACCAGAAGCGCCATAAACGATAACGACATAAACGGCGAACCCAACTGCGAGCCCAACCCACGGGCGCGTGCATCCAAACGGGAATACGTTTCGGCAACGTGATAGCCATCGGCAGTGCTCATTAACCCGGCAATATCAAGTGCAAGCGATTCCATTTCGCCATTGGCTGTTACACAAACACCACCACCAAGTTCAATAAGTGTGTTTACGGCTGTGCATATCTCGGCATCGGTTACACCAACGGCAATAATGTTATGGGAATCGTGCGCAACACTACTTGCAATTGCCCCTTGTTGTAACCCAAAGTTTGTAATAAACCCAACCGATACCGGTGCATTTTGGTAACGGTTAACAACTGCAACTTTAAGTATATCGCGCTCGGTGTTTGTTTGGATGTAGCCATTGGCAATAGTTGCAGGCACGAGAAGTTCATTGGTAACAAGCTGACCGTCTAATACTTCAATTACACGAATGGTATTTCCTGTTGCCTTTACTGCAAACTCCGATTCCATCTTTGGCGAGCATGAGAAGTTGTTTACCGCAGTTGTATTGTGATGTGGTAACAAGGATGTGTCTCGTTCTGCCACACACTTGCCGTTAATGTAGGTTTGTAGTACGGTAAAGGTTTCTAACGAATCGGTAACAATAAAATCGGCTGCATCGCCTTGCTGCAATAAACCAACCTTCAGGTTGTAATGCCGCACGGGGTTTACACACGCACACTGCAACACCTTTAAAACATCGTGACCTTTTGCTACGGCACGTTGAACAACCGTATTCAAATGCCCAATTGCAAGCGAATCGGGGTGTTTATCATCGCTACACAACATAACCATATCGGTGTGCGAAGTGATAAGCGAATGTAATGCCTCGAAGTTCTTAGCCGCCGAGCCCTCGCGTATCAGAATCTTCATTCCATAGTCTACTTTCTCTAACGCTTCTTCTAAGGTAAAACACTCGTGGTCGGTACTTATTCCGGCAGAGATATATGTGCGTGCATCATCGCCACGTAAGCCCGGTGCGTGTCCATCAACCGGACGGTTGTATTCTTTTGCTACGGCAATTTTTTCCATTACAACGGGGTCGTTAAACAACACACCCGGGTAGTTCATCATTTCGCTTAAGTATGTTATGCGTTCATCGGCAAACAACGTGCGGATGTCATCTGCTGTTACGGTTGCTCCGGCAGTCTCGAATGTTGTGGCAGGCACGCACGATGGCGCACCAAACGTAATCTTCATTGGTGTTCGCTCTGCATCGTGCAACATATACCGCACACCTTCAACGCCAAGTACATTAGCAATCTCGTGGGGGTCGCTAACCGTTGCAACAGTTCCATGCACTACCGCCAAACGCGCAAACTCCGATGGCGGCAACATCGAGCTTTCTATGTGTACGTGCGCATCCACAAACCCCGGCATAATATATACATTGCTGTCGGTTGGTTCTTCTACAATCTGTTCAATAACTCCATTGGCAACATGTACCGTGCCACTATACATCCGTTGCTGTACAACATCAACAATAGTACCTGAGATTTTCATAATCGTTTCCTTTGTTATTTGCTATCGCCCGACCGCACCAAACGGCGAGTTACTTCCAAGCATATCCATGCGGGAAAGAACTTACACCAAAGCATATCGTTTATCGTTTACGCAGATTATCAGCAAACTACCTAATACATCAGAATAATCCATGAGTACAACATACATTCCCGAACTTTCCATTCCGTTAGAAGATACAAGTATTACAATGCGTCCGCTGTTGGCAGAGGAGATTGATGCTCTTTTTGCAGTTGCGTCCGATGCGTTAATCTGGGAACAACACCCTGACCGCTACCGCTACACAAGAGAAGTATTTGAGAAGTTCTTTGCAGGTGCACTGCAATCTGCCGGCGCGTATTGTGTGTTTGATAAAGAAACCGGAGCTATGATAGGATCATCGAGATATTATACATTAAGTCCCAACGAATATGAAAAGTATTCGCTAGCTACACCGCTTGGCAATGCTATTTGCATTGGTTATACGTTTCTTGCGCGAACACACTGGGGCGGAACCTATAATCATTCCATGAAACGACTGATGATTGCCAATGCTTTACAGAGCTATGATACTGTTGTATTTCAGGTGGGCGAGCAGAATATACGTTCGCAAACAGCGGTAGCGCGCATAGGAGCACAACGTATCCCGGTAACCGATGATTTACAAACTGATGGCGGAGGCATAGACCCACATGTTGTGTTTGTAATGAACAAGGAACTTTGGCAAGTTTCGCCAATAAACAAGTAACACATAAAAATGAAAAAGGTATGAGATTGATTCCCATACCTTTTTTGTTAGTTGTTCGTTCTCTCCTGCAAGCTGTGGTTGTGTGGTACATCCAACGCTAGGTGCAGTCCGGCGTTAGCAAATATTAAACTTTTTCTATAATAAACGAGCTAATGCGTTCGGGTGCAGGTAAACCACTTACCGATGAAGGAAGCGCTACTTTTTGTCCGCTATTTTTTATAGAGCGTTCAGCAGCTTCTAAGATTGCTGTTACATCGCGCCCTGCATAACCATCGCAAATTGGTTTTTCGCCGGTTTTAATACAATGAATAAAATGTGCGGCTACTTCGGCAAGTGCTTCTTTGTTACTTGTTTGTGGTGCCCACATATCACCTGCACGGTATTGTACGCGTAAATCGTATTCACCTTCTTTAGAATTGAGGTTTACACCTTTATCGTACACGCGAACCTTTTCGCTTGTTTGCATGTCATCGTAATAAATCATTTTATCGCTACCACCTACACAGATAGTTCTGATTTTTACAGGCGAGAGCCAATTTACGTGGAAGTGTGCAATGATGTGTTCATCGTAAAACACCGTCATGTACGCAATGTTCTCCATACCGTAGTAGTGTTTCATTCCTGTTGCAGAAACTGCAATTGGGCGTGCCTGAACAAGGTAGTTTAATATGGAAATGTCGTGCGGTGCTAAATCCCAGATTACATTAACATCCGGCTGAAACAACCCAAGGTTTGCACGAACAGAATCGAAATACATTACATCACCAATTTTGCCTTCGTCAATGATTTCTTTCATTTTTTGTACGGCACCTGTAAACAGGAATGTGTGATCGACCATTAAGGTTAAGCCAAAATGTTCTGCAATGGTAATTAAGTCTTCGGCTTCTTGTACCGTTCTGGTAAATGGTTTTTCCATAATTACATGCTTACCACTTTCCAATGCTTTCCGTGCAAGATTGTAATGCGTATACACAGGTGTTGCAATTGCAACAGCAGTAATAGTGGGGTCGGCGTAAATTTTATCTACGTCTGTTTCTGTTTTTATTCCCGGGAATTTACGGGCAGCTGCTTCCAAGCGCTCTGTGTTTTTATCGCAAATTGTTACGCTTGTTACATTAGGATTACCTAAAAAGTTACGTACAAGATTGGGTCCCCAATAGCCTAATCCAATTACTGCAATGTTCATAATGTGTCCTTACGGATATTGATAGTGATATGATGTAGTTTCATCCTTGAAAACAGTTTTATGTAGGTAGGGCAAGCAACATGCCAGTTTTTATAGATTCGGCTATTTGCGCCACTGCAGCAGGCGATATGCAGAAAAGCAGTTTGTGGTATAGAATAAAAAAGCCGGACAGAAACTGCCCGGCTTGGTTCGGAATAGAAGGTTTCCCTTCCTATGTTTCCAGATTATTTTACTAATACAACAGGAACGTATGTGCTTGTTGTACCGGTTGTAACTACAACACGGTATGTACCTGCAGCAATTGCAGCACCGCTTAATGTAGCATTGTATGCTCCCGGAGCCATAACACCATTTGCTAATGTAGCAACTGTATTACCTAAAGCATCAACAACATTAACTGATACCGATTGAGGTGTAGCACCGCCAACTGTATAATTAATTTTTGTTGATTCTGAGAATGGGTTAGGACCAGCTGAAACACTTAATACACCGTCGCCACTTGTGCCCGGTTCAACTGAACTTGTTTTAACACCTTGAAGAAGTAAACCTAAGCTCTTTTCGCCGGAAACAGCATTTGATTTAATTGTACAGAATGAGATTTGATCGCCTTCTTCTTTGGCTGTACATTCGATAGTAAGTGTTTTGGTTGTACCTCCGGCAACTGTAAATGGGAATGTAACATTACCACCAAGTTTAAACCAACCCGGCATTGATTCATCCCATGTAATTTCAGACACTACAAGGTCTGCTTTACCGGTATTTTTGATATCAAATGTTTTTGATACTGTTTTACCAACACCAACTTTACCAAAATCAACTGTTTCACCGGCATTATCACCTAAAACAGCAATGTCTGCTGTTGGTGTTGCAGCAGCAGTAACCCAATCAATAATTTTATTGATAAATGCATTACGGGCAGCTGCAGCAGGAATTGCTTCTGGGCTGAATGTTAAGTATATAGCGCGAGCATCACCTTTTTGTGCGCGAACACCGCCAATTAAATTAGCATTTTCGTATGTCAAGAATGCTTTGCCTGTACCTGAGGTATTAAGTGTAACTGCATCTGTGTAGATGTTATAATATGGGAACGCCTGTGTAGGTTGGTTTGTTGTGATTTTTAAACCATTACCTAACTCATCACCCGAAACACCATTTACTGCAAATGAGTTAATTGCTGTAATCTGACCGGATGTATTTAATGTAACACGTTGAATAGGATTACCTGTACCGGTTATACCAAACATGTTTGTCATGTATGATTTCATAGCGGGCGATGCGTTTGCTGATTTAAATGTATTGTATGCTGATAACTCACCGGAAATAATTACGCGTTTACCTGCATTCATAGCATCGGTTAACGCATTAGCCAAATCTGTGTTGCTTAAGTATTTGTCGCGGCTATTAGCAAAATCCATTGGTAAAATCATCAAGTCGAAGTTCGACAAAGTATAGTTTGTCATGATGTCTGTTGTTAAAGGCATCATAACCGTATTGTCTTTGAACTTTGCTTTAGACATCATGTTTGTATAATACGCCGCGCTAACAGCTTCATCTGCCTGCATACCTGTAAATATTACATTTTTAGCACTCTCGGAGAGTACATAGTAATCTGTGTTCGTTTCGATACCGATAACACCACCGCTTACTTGTGGCATACAAGAAACATTAACTTTTGCAAAAGCAGCTACAGCATCGTTTTTAATAACAATATTAGCTTTTGCTTTACCACCAGCAGGTATAGTTAACGTTGCAGGATTAACGCTTACATTCCATGAAGCTGGAATTATGCTATTTGTAGTATTAACAGAAAGGTTTACTGTTACTGAATTTGCATTTGAATTTGTTACTTCTACTTCGCTTTTAAAATCAGCGGTGTTAGAAGGAACTTTACCAAAGTTGGTAACGGTTGCAATGTCTGCTTTAATACGAGCACCTGCAATTAATTCAATCTTATCAGCATTAACTACTACGCGGTCGTTCTTATTAGCTGAATTAGCTTTCTGAACTAACCCAACTAAATATACATTTGCAGCATTATACTTTGAATTTAAAGTTAATGTGTATGTTTTTGTGAATGTGCTTCCATTAGCGGGGTTAGAGGTAATAATTCCCGACTCACCCCATGCGCCGCCAACCATTTCGCGAACAACATAGCGGTGTTTGAAACCTGGCATTACATCACCTTTACCATAATATGGATGGCCTGAAGTATTGTTCAAATAGCTATGCTGATCATAATCTGGGCTTGGTCCTGTAACTTCATCTTCTACAATATAAAGGTTAACATTATAGTCACCAGTCATAGCTTGCTTAAATACAGTCTCCAAATCAACCGTAAGCTGGCGTGTTGTTTGGTTATATGTGCGGTTTTTTAAAGTTACCGCAGCTTCAACCGGAGCATTTAAACGTGCAGCAATCGCACTTGCCCATGTACCACGATTTAAACCAACAGCAGAACCACCTGTAGGAATTCTGCGGTCAACTGTACCACTTGGGAAACTGGTAATATACGCTGCTGTTAACTCTGTTTCGGCAGCAATTTTCATCGGATCGCCATTGTGGATAGCAACCCAAATAACATCAGGGTTCTTATCAACAATACCCGCTGCAACTACTTCACCATCAGGACACCAACCGCACCATGCACCTGTATATTCCTCCAATAACGGACGATTTTTTTGCGCATTAGCACTAAGTGTAAAAAGAAATGCTACTGCAACAAGCAACCAGCTTTTCTTCAACGTAGAAAAATTCATATAACAACTCCTATTAGAATTGTGAAAAGAAAAAATGTGGAATATCTCACTTATTTGCACTTGTCCCCATACTATACAATATGCAATACACTTTGCAAAAGTACTTGCATAGTGTTATTATTTATCCGTGGTAACCTCAAATTGCGTGTTTGGCAGGTAATAACCAAACAAAATTTTCGGTGTTTCACAACAGTATTACTTTTTTTTAAAATTTACTTTAATTATTTCTATTTCCTTATTCTATTTGTGCTTATCATCATTTTTCCGGTTTGATATTCAGCACCTTTTTACCTAAAGCCGTCAGTGAGTGCGCGCTCCAAATCCGCTATTAAATCGTAGGGGTGTTCTAAGCCAACCGAAAGGCGCAATAACGTTTGCGGAGTTGTTGAGCCGGCACCTTCCACCGATGCCCGGTGCTCAATTAAACTTTCTACTGCACCCAAGCTGGTTGCATGGGTAAACAGCTTTGTAGAGTTAGCTACATTCATTGCATCATTTCCATTTCCTTTTACCAAAAACGAAAGCATTGCTCCGGCGTGTTGCATTTGCTTACGGGCAATGTTATGTCCCGGATGATTCTCCAACCCCGGGTACAGCACATTTTCAACCTTTGGGTGATGTAACAGGAATTCAACTACACGCTCTGCCGATTCCGATTGCGCTTTTACCCTTACAGGCATTGTTTTCAAACCGCGGGTGGCTAACCAACACTCAAACGGCGAAGGCACATTGCCTCCAACCATCTGTATTCTGGTAAACTGTTCAGCCAGGTCATTCTGTTTTTTTAATACTACTATTCCTTGTAAAACATCGCTGTGACCACCAATGTATTTAGTAGCCGAATGAAACACAATATCACAACCAAGCTCTAACGGACGCTGTAAAATTGGCGTAGCCCACGTGTTATCGCATACCACCAAAGCACCTGCATTGTGTGCTATATCCGCAACTGCTTGCAAATCGGTAATCTTAAGCATGGGGTTAGAGGGCGATTCCGTCCATACAAGTTTGGTGTTTGGCCGGATAGCTTGCTTTACCAGTTCCAGATTGGTAAAATCAACGCGCGAGTACGTTATACCAAAACGGGCAAAAAGCTCGTTTAGTTGCGCAACAACGCCATGGTACACATCATCGGGCAAAAGGATGTGGTCGCCCGAGCGAAGTGTTTGGATAATAGCCATAGATGCCGCCAAACCAGAAGCAAATGCAAAGGCACATTCGCCTTGTTCCAGATTTGCTACCGCATGTTCTAATGCTGTTCGGTTTGGGTTACTGTATCTGGAATACAGATGCTCTCTAAATGTACCATCGGGGTTACGTTGGAATGTTGTGCTTAAATAGATAGGCGGCGCAACAGCACCAAATTGGTCATCGTAAATCTCCGAGGCATGAACTGCGCGTGTTTCTGTGTGTTGCATGGTGTATCCTTGTAATGTTTCGCAAAGATACACGAGATTTGTTTTTTGGTAATTCCATTCTTTTGGGTTATCCGCCATTGCCGAAGCTACCGCGCCTACGCGGCAACACAGTCCGCTCCAACCCGCCAGAGGCGCTTTAGCTTAGAGGTATAACTATTTCAATACATGCAACATCTTGTAAATGAGATCCCTATTTATCCTCTATGGCTCAAACTCGATCTGTTTCTTACTCTTATCACGATGGCGTTGTTTCGTTGCAGACTCTTTCTCCCCGCAGCAGGACGTTGTGCTTTTGTTGGCAGTGCGGTGCGGCAATGCGTCAGCAAAAGATTATTCTTGTTGCTTACCATTTACCGAGCGTTCCTTATTGTTATTATCGGATTGTACCATTTGGCGCAACATCTCATGCCGAACAAGCACACGGGCATACTGGGCAAGAAGTTTTTCCTCGTCCGTTAAGGTTGATTGCTGTTTTTTAGGTTTGCGTGGCATGTAGTGTCCGGTTGTCTCCACACAAATTTCCATACTTTGGTTAATCTACTCTCTACTACTTCTGTACTACCTATGTTGGCGTACATTGTGCGTAACCAACCAAAGGCAACTGTGTTACTTGCCGGAGTTATGTTTAATGGTTAACTTTTAGGGGTATTTCATGAAGCAACTTTTATCGGTTGCAGTATTGGTTTTTGTTTTGGTAACATGCGCCAATGCTCAACGCCCATATCCAATATTGTTTGTTACGGTAGTTCCTACTCCAAACGATTCCTCCACACAAACGGCGGCGTTTAGTAATCATATTACAAATCCGTATGCCGCACCCCGTGGCGGAGATTTAATGATTCTGTATACCGATGGCACAAGCAAAAACCTTACAGCTACCGCCGGCTATGGCGTAGCAACAGGATTACAAGGAGCAAACGCCATCAGCGTTAGGGAACCATCGGTACATTGGAGTGGCAACAAAGCATTATTTAGTATGATTGTTGGGGCACCGGCAACTAAAGGCGATACTACAATCTTTTACTGGCAGATATACGAGATTACCGGGTTGGGTAAAAACGAAACTCCGGTTATTACCAAAGTTCCAAACCAACCTGCCAACTACAATAATACAAGTCCAATCTACGGAACCGACGACCGCATCATTTTTACAAGCGATAGACCTCTGAACGGTGCTACGCATTTATACCCTGCGTTCGATGAATACAAAAATCAACTTACCAACACAGGGTTATGGTCGTTAAACTCTGCAACGGGAGACTTACTATTGTTAGACCACTCGCCATCGGGTGACTTCACGCCAATTATTGATAGCTACGGCAGAGTATTGGTTATGCGTTGGGATAGATTACAACGAGATGGAACTGCCGATAAAGATGCACTTGGCACAGCCAACAAAGGTACCTTTAACTATACCGATGAAACTCCAAACGGAACGCCACAGTACAACGTCCGTACAGAAACATTCCCCGAGCCACAAGGCTCGCGCACCGATTTACTTACCGGCACCAATATGGTTGGAATGGAGTTTAACCGTTTCTCTCCGTGGCAGATAAACGAAGACGGCTCGGAACTTGAAACTATAAATCATATCGGCAGACATGAGTTCTTGCAATCATTCAATCGTGCAATTAATGATGACCCCAATGTGGTTATCTTCAATTATGCAAATACAACCCGCAGTAACAGAAATCCTATTACTAACTTTTTGTATGTAAAAGAAGACCCCACAACACCGGGAAGTTATATTGGAGTTGATTGCTTTCAGGCGGGAACTCACGCGGCAGGACAGATAGTAAAAGTAACGGCTTCGCCAAACCTCGACCCCGACCAATCAGTATTTACATATATAACGCACCGGACTACCTCGTTCTTTACATTCGAGGGTAACACCCCAAACACAAACCATAGCGGAATGTACCGCAACCCGCTACCACTTTCTAACGGTTCTATCATTGCATCGCATTCGGTAAACACCTTTGCCGATAAAAATCTTGGCTCGCGAACATTTCCAATTTCTCGCTACGCATTTCGGCTAAAATCCTTAACGCTATCGGGCAGCGTTTACATTGCCGGACAGAACCTTACGCAAGGATTTAGCAAATCGCTGACGTATTACGACCCCGACTCACTTGTAACATTCAACGGTGAGTTATGGGAGGTTGATGCAGTAGAAGTTCGCCCACGCGCAATACCTACAAAACGTACCGCAGTATTACCAAACATCGAGCAACAAGTATTTACCGAAGAAAATGTTGACGAAACAAAATTCCGTTCATTCTTAACGCAAAACAAACTTGCCTTGGTTGTATCGCGCGATATCACACACCGCGATAAAACCGATAAACAGCAACCATTCTATTTGCGCGTTGCCGGAACAAACCATCAATCGGCTAACATCCCGCAAGGCAGTAAGGTGTACGATGTGTCGCACATGCAATTTTACCAAGGCGATTACCTTCGCGGACAAGGAATGACTTCACCAAGTTCAACACCTCACCCGGGACGCCGCATTCTTGCTGTTAAAACTCACGATGGCATGGCAAACAATCCAAACACCGGGGTTCCATCGGCTGTGCAGCTTGGCACCGATGGCTCTATGGCGGCTTTTGTTCCCGCAGGCAGGGCAAACTCATGGCAATTAGTAGCACCAACAACAGCCACACCAATTGTACGCGAGCGGTATTGGGTAACATTCAAATCGGGTGAAATACGTGTGTGTGCTTCGTGTCATGGAACCAACGATGCCGCAACAACACACTCAGACCCCGCACCACAAAACAAACCCGAAGCACTTCGCGATTTACTTAAGTTCTGGCGCGCAACAAACGTCCCCAATAAACTACAACTTTCAACTCCCGTTAATGGTGCTGTAAATCAGTTAACATCATTACAGTTAACATGGCAGTCGGCACCAAAGGCAACACAATACCACATACAACTTTCTGCTACATCATCCTTTACAACAACAATCAAAGATGTTCAGCAATCAACCTTGGCCTTGGATGTATCTGGTCTTGCAGATGGCGCAACCTATTACTGGCGTGCACAGGCAATTGGCGATTACGGCACGGGCGATTGGAGTGATACATGGAGCTTTACGGTAAAATCAAAACCAAACGGCGTGCTTGGCACTGTACAACTTGTATCCCCAACCGATGGGAAGAAATACTTACAAGTGTACGTACCTCTTACGTGGAGTGCCGTTGCCAATGCAGCAAAGTATCAAGTTCAACGTTCTAACACAACTACGTTTGCAGTATTAACCGATAACCTTTTTGTAACAGCAACTAATACAACAATCAATGCACTATTCCCAAAAACTACACATTACTGGCGAGTACGTGCAATAAACAATACCGATACCGGCGCGTGGAGTACAACGTGGAAGTTTACGATAGCACCAGAACTACTAACAAGCACAGCACTAATATCACCGCCAAACAAATCGCAGAATGTTGTTCCGGCAACAACGTTGCTATGGAGCGAAAAAGCCGACGCTGAATCATATCACGTAGAAGTAACTTCTAACGGTAAACCTGTTGCCGATACAGTAACAACATTAACATCGTGGAGCAGAGTATTTACAACCAACACATCGTATAACTGGCGTGTGCGTGCAATGAACCCCGCCGATAGCGGCGTATGGAGTGAAACATGGGAGTTCAATACCAACATTCCTGCATCGGTTACCGATGAACCCACAACCGATGCCAAGCTCTATCCTGTTCCCGCAGGCGAGCACTGCACCATAGAGTGGAATCAGCAACAAGCAGGCAACTGTAAAATTACTGTTACCGATATCCGCGGACGCGAAGTACTAAAAGTATTTGATGGTGCTATCGCCGACGGCACCCAACGCAAAGATATTTCTACTACCGCGCTTCCTGCCGGAGAGTACGTTGTTCGTATCTACACCGCAAATCGTATCATACGATTAAAGATGATGATTGAACGATAGTCTATAATTCTATCATAACGATTACATAAAGGGATGTGAGCTTTCACGTCCCTTTTTACTAGAAACTGCTTCGGATTTAAATCCTGAAGTTACGATAGCTGTAAAAAAGTAGGCAATACAAGGCAATGCAGTACTAATGACCAAAAAAGTACTAAAGAATACCGCATAGCATGGATATGTAAACACAGTAAGTTTTCGAGGACGCCGAGCAACGTGTACGAAAATAGCAAAGAGCTATACACGAGGAGAAAAAACAGTATTTCGCACGACACATTACAAGAATCATTTACTGCTATCGCGTGACCGCACCGAGCGGTATATATACAACAACGTTGTTGTGCGGGAAAGAAACTCAATAAAGAAATACCTGTTATTGTGAATATCTGTTAGTAATTCATTTCCAACGCATCAAAGTCTTTAATGGCAGATAATTTCAGAAGTTCATGAATTACTATATTGTTTCGGGTTACTTTAAAAACCTCTTCACCTGCATCTGCGTCTTCCTTTGTGTTTTCTTTCACGATTTTCTTTTTTGTTAAAAAGTTGATGCTTGTTTCATTCAAAATAACCGGCCCCCTATCACTGCTTGCATCATACCCTATCAGTTCAAAGTCGTTACTCTTATATCTAAACGTGTACTTCCAATAACCATATCTACCGTGTGAATACTGTACATATAATTTACCGTTGCTTATTTCAACCGACAATTCCGGCGCATAATAAACGCCACCATCTTCATTCTCCGATGAAAAGCAATCGTAGTTCTTTACTACAACTTCATAATGGTTGTTTTTATTAAACAATATGATTATACCTCTTCGGTTACGGTCAAGTTCTCCGCGGTATTCATCTTTTACTATATATTGTTTATCAGTACCTTTAATAATAAGAACGCAATCATCTATTCCATCTTTATTGAGGTCACCATTTATACGTTCAAAAAGAATATACCCCTTAGGTATAAAGTCTGCTGGATTACTTTTAAGAACTTGATTATGATTTGTTTGTTGTTTGGCTGTAACAGTTGTTGCGTTGTGCATAGTTAGTGCAACACAATATCTTTTTGAATCAAAGCACAAGCTATATGTAGTAATCCATGTAAATAACAACGGAGCTACTATGTTCGATACCACCACCATTCAATCGTATCTGGATAACGAAGGACGTGTTACGGTTCTTCCTTCCAGAAAAAACAAAGGGGCAGAGCGCGAGCAAGTGTTTTTGTATGTTGCATCGAAGTTTGAGGAAGGCATAATCTATACCGAAAAACAAGTAAATGAGATTTTAATCAGGTATCACTCCTTTGGCGACCACGCGTTGCTACGCCGCAGTTTAATTGAGCGCAACTTGTTAATGCGCAAACGCGATGGTAGTGCTTATTGGAAAAACGAGATATCACCCGAAGCAGCTTTGTAGTTCTTTCGTTCGTTCGGTTTGTGCTTCATATCTTTGCTTGTTACAATTCTATTGAACTTCCATCGGTTATATATATGTATAGTCATTTAGGGCAAGTACAAACGCAGTTACTACCGGATGTTGTACTTAATGGTTACAGAACATCGTTTTTTCCGATGGCGGAAAGCGACGGAACTATTTACTGGCACTCGCCCGACCCGAGAGCGGTTATACCGCTTGATAGTGTACGGGTTTCTAAGTCGCTGCGGAAAACTATTGCAAAGAACATCTTTGAGATTAGATTTGATTGTGCATTTTACGATGTAATTTGCGCCTGTTGCGAACGGAGCGATACATGGATTAACAGCGATATTATCCGCGCTTATACCGAGCTACACGAACGCGGCTTTGCACACTCGGTAGAAAGTTGGATAGATGGTGAGTTAGTTGGCGGACTGTATGGTGTTGCAATTGGTGGTGCGTACTTTGGCGAGAGTATGTTTTCACGCGTGAGTGATGCATCTAAAGTTGCCTTTGTTGCCTTAACTCAACATTTGTTAGAGCGTGGCTTTACCTTGCTGGATTCACAATACATCAACAGTTTTACTGAACAACTTGGTGCAATTGAAATTTCGCGCGATGAATATCTGCTGGCGTTAGAATATGCAACACAACTGAATTGCCGTTTTGCATAAACAAGAAATAAGTATATCAATACAATGAAATATATCACTCTTATTGCAGTAACTATTTTTTTTACATCGTGTGGTTCCAACAAACCGCCACGTGCATTAACGGAATGTCCCGTACCACCGCCGCCACAATGTAAACCGGAGCAATGGCAAGGCAAACCATTTGATACTACTTCAACAGGAAAATTTGCCCCCGAAACCTATTGGCATATCCAAAAAGTGAACGGAGCAAGCGAAAGCACAAATGGCGAGTATGGCTTAAGTTTTATAAACACCAAAAACGCGGTTCTAACATACGAGCGCAACAACATACAGGGTATGATTGCTGTACAAATGCTTAGCGATACATCGGTACAACATAAAGATACTGTTACACCACCCGGGCGTGGTTCGTTTGCTTCACCAACATTTAGTGGTAATACCATTGTGTATTCATCCTATCCGGCAGGTGCTTATGTTAGCGATGCAGATGTATATGCAGGCACATGGAATTCTGATAGTATTCGCAACCAGCAATACCTTCCGCTTAGCAAAGAAATCGCGTGGGATGCACAACCTGCTTTCTCGCCCGATGGGAACGTCCTGTTTTTCTCCAGCGACCGCGAAGGTGGACTTGGTGGCTCGGACATTTGGTTAGCCGTTAAACAGCCAAACGGAACATGGGGAACTCCAATAAATGCCGGCAATACCATTAACACACCATGCGATGAACTTACTCCGTTTGTTACGGCTAATGGGCAGCTACTGTTGTTTTCTTCGGCCGGACATCAAACAGTTGGCGGGTACGATATATTTCAATCAACTATCCAACTGCCATTAAAGCAAATCACCGCCGAAAACACCGATAAGTTTTTTAGCAAACCTGTTAACCTTGGTGCGCCGCTAAACACAACAGCCGATGAGATATTTCCATCATCGCCATCTAACATCAACACTGTTATATACTATGCATCAAATCAAACCGAACGCACAAATTTTGATGTATATGTTCGCCATCGCCTTCCATTCCCAAAACAGAACATTGCTAAAAAAGATGAACCAAAAAAAGAAGGCTCAAAAAAAGAGCGTGTTAAATCCGTTCCGGTAAAGTTACGCGGTAAGGTATATAACACACGCAATCAACCCGTTAAAGATGCCGATATAAAAGTACGCGATGTTGAAGACAAAGAAATCATAACTCACACATCAACAGATACCGCAGGCAACTACGTTATGGATGTTCCCTCCGAGCGCGAGTTGGAAGTAACTGCCGAGTACGAAAAAGGATTTTACGATTCCTATAAAATCACCCTGCACGAGGGCGATACAACCGTACGCAACTTCATCATCCCCGAACGTCTTTCACTGCGCATCAACTTCCCGAACGATGACTTCCAAACTCCGTACAAGAACGTGTTGGATAGCAATGGCACCGAAACCAATCAGGCATGGATAGAAGAGCTCAACTTACTTGCAGAGAATCTTAAAAAATTCAAGAACACTATTAAAAAGATAATGCTTGTTGGCCACACCGACGAAAACGGAGCCGACGATTACAACATCGGTCTTGGTCAGCGGCGTGCAAACTTTGTGGTTGATGAACTCGTTAAACGCGGGTTGCCACGCACCATGTTCGAAACCCGCAGTGCAGGCGAGGCAGAGCCGTTACAACGCCGCGCAGGCGAAACAAACGACATCTACTTTAAACGTAACCGCAGAGTAGAACTCAGCAAAGTTTCAAAGTAGAAAGCGTTCAGTTGGGTGTTACACCCGATGCTATATATTTCGCTATCACATTGCCGCACCGTACCATCAACAATAAACGCAACGCCATCTTGCGGGAGAGAATCGCAACTTTTACAAACAACTGTTTACCGTTTAAAACAAAAAAGGCGGCTATTGCCGCCTTAAAGGTTATTTCCATTGGATGGGGACTGAAATTGGAGAAAGTCTCATTTTTTTCGTAGATAGTACTTCAACAGGTGGATCAAATTTTCTATAAAAAACTGTTGAAAATTTCTGATCAGCGTATGGAATAATGTGCAAATACAACTGAGTTTTATTTGTTAAATTAATTCTATGAACATTTTGTAGTTCAGACAAATTTACCAAGCTATTAGATGAAAGGCTATTAGGTTTTAGCTTAAAATTATACCAACCTAAAGGCAACTTCAAATTTGAGAGTTCAGAAACAAAGTACATATCACCATCTCCAATTTCTTTAGCAGGTAATCTACTTGATAGAACGGATGATTGGTCATCTATATAAGCTATGTATGACAATGGATAATTAGTTTTTGACCAATCAAACTGCGCATTAACATCTAAAGTAATTGCAGATATAAAAGAATAACTTGTGTCCCTTCTTATTTCTCGTATTGTACCGTGTTCCATCAATGTATCTACCAGTATTGTTTGCTGTGCTTCGGCAGTTATAGACTTCGCTGATACATCGGGGTATTGTTCAAACAACATAACAACATTATATGCAGTTGTACCATTTGTATCACTTGTAAAATACTTCATTGTTGTAGTATCAGTGCCATTATGATAGACACCGGATATTTCGCGTGATACATATCCATTTTTAGAAAAACGTAGTGTGTACGTTCCCGAATCAAGACCTGTAAGTACATACTTACCGTACATATCCTTAGCTTGTGCAGTTGAGGTAGCAGTAATATTGGCACCCACTACTTCTACTAATACTCCGCTTTGGTCATACCCTCTCGGATCCTCAGGGCTTGTACGTATTAACTGTACCGAGCCAATTAACACACCAGTACCTGTAAGAATCTTTGGTTGGAGTAATTGTTCATTTCTTGAACAAGAAGATATGAAAGTAAATGCCGTAACTGTTATCAGTATTATAAAATTTTTCATTACTATTTCCTAAAATATATATTGATATGGTTATTTAATGACTATCATTTTCTTTGAAGCCAACACTTTGCCTTGGACAACAAGTGAATAAACATACACCCCTGTATCAAGTGTTGTTGCATCAATGACTTGTTGATTAGGAGTACCTTTTAATGCATCAAATGATAATAGTACCTGAATGCCTGAGCTTTTTGTTACTACTAATTGTGGCGTGCCCAAAATTGTAGTAGGTATATAGTATGTAATGGTTGTAGTATTACTATACGGATTAGGATTGTTTTGTTCGAGTATTACATCAATTTCATCATCACGGTTAATATTATTTTGTGTTTCTAGTCTAGCTATTCTTGCTTCTTGATTCGTTATAATTAATCGAAGTGAATCAATTACTGAATGTAATTCTACTATTTGGCCTTTATGCCATGTTTCCATTTCCTGTACAACGGAATCTAGTTCCTTTACAGAATTGATAAGTATATATCTGAGAGCATTGGAGTTGTAAGTGAGTATTGGAGCTTTTTCTGTTTTGTACTCCATCGGTTCAATTACCCATCGCTTTGTGGGTTTTGTGATTATTGAATCTTTGTATTTGTAGTGTCCGTGGTCGTCTTTTGGCGAACTATAATCTAATACTCTAATAAATGTTGTGTCTACAGCGTCTACTTGATAACGGCGTTCAGGGCTTGTAATCTTTGTTTGACTAATTTCTGATTCCGTAATACAGTAAGGGATAATTTTTTGTATATCTTGAGCTATGACACCTACTTCTTGACCATTATCTTTCAATCCCATTGCTCCATTGTAACGGAACCACACAGGATTAACTTTACGAAGTTTATCTAAACCATCAGAGAATGGACTAATATCTCTTTTGTATCGAATATCGGAAGCCACTGCCCAATCAGAACCACCTGTGTATTTAATAGCACCGCCATTAATTTGAAGTAAATCTGTGGAGTTAATAAAACTTCCTTGACCAATCAAAACCTTGTTTTCAACCAACAAATCTATATCGTATCCATCTGCAACAGGTTGGTCGCTACTCCAAATAACAACCTGATTATTATCCCCCGATCCTGTTATACTCAGTGCCTCTTGTGGTGATGCGGTACCGATACCAACCTTACCATTTACTGCAAGTGAGTTCGACGTACCGACTGTGGTTGGAGTTGTTCCATATCCTATTGATGCAGACCCATTAACATCAAATCTATTAGCAGGCGATACTGTACCAATACCTACTTGATTTGTATTAACAAACATACTTGCAAGAGATGAATTAAAACCAACAACAAGGCAGTTGTCGCCGGAGTTTAGCAACTCACTTGAAGTAGTGCCACTTCCTATCACAAAACTCCCAAGCCCCTTGGAAACAACATTATTTCCAAAAGCAAAACTATTAATTCTGTTTACTGCATTAATATTAGATTCATCACCTGCTTTAGCATTAGTTCCAATTGCAAAAGAGCCCGTGCTAAATGTTTCAGCATTATAGCCAAATGCAAATGATTCAGTACTCCATGCACTTGCATTTCCAATCGCAATAGACTCCTGCGGTTTATAAGTATTTCCGTTAGTGTGAAGCCCACCAACCTGAGATTCACCAAGGGCTACACCATGAAATCCCCATACTTGGCACCCATGGCCTATTGCAACTCCTGCATGACCAACAGCTGTATAATACCCACCTGTAGCTGTTTCAGGATCACCTGGACCATAAACATAGCAATCCAAACCTAGTGCAACTGAACCAAAACTTTGTGCAAAGTTATTATTACCAATTGCAACTGAGTATTTACCAATATTATCACTATCCCAATTTGTTGCACTACCGCCGCTCTCTAATTGTCCTGTCCTCAGTGCCGCCTTACTTGGTATCCACATAAACCGTGTACCTGCACCGCTTGTTGGGGTTACACCTACACTCCCATTAAATAGAACACTACCGTCTGTTACTTGTAATTTTGCAGTTGGGTTTTCTTGGTTCACACCAAAATTACCATCGTTGGTTAACGTTGTTAGGTTCTTGTAATAAGGTGCAATTGGTCCTTGGTAAGCTTTTGGTGTACCACTTATATCTACTGAGCTTGCAATATGAAATTTTGTTAGTTCACCTTTTATTCTCCAACTAGCTGCTTTAGTAAACGGAGGATTTAAAAACTCACCGTCTGGTCTGAATAAGAATATTTCAGGATTTTTTTCTTCCTGTAGAAATGCAATTCTACTACCTGTTTCTATTGCTTCAATATTATTTTTTGTCAACATTACATCAAAAATTCCATATGGTACTGATAGTCCAATTCCTACTTTACCTTCGTTTGTAATCACCATTCTGGTTAAATCGGAAGCAATACCATACTGAGTATTATCATATGTGGAGAACACAATCTTACTATTTAGATTTCGAGTACCTAATAGTAAGTTTCCACCATGTTCTGAAGACTCAATAATCATATCTCCTGCATTTGCCATCGAAATTGCACCAATACCATCCCATTGATATGAACGCAGATATGAGGCTGAGTTTTCATCAGTAAGTATTGCGATATGTCCCCATTTTATTACTGATGTTAAGTCTTGAGTTATATATGCAGAAAGGCGTATACAGGGGTCTGCAATTTGGCCGGACATTAATCCAGGGGCACCATGAAGATGGAGTAGTTTTGCGGGTGGTAAGTTTGCACTGCCTAAACCTAAAAATCCTGTTGTTGGGTATGGATTAGTATTGGGACCCTGCGCAAACATTGATACAGAGAGAATAATACTACAGAGTAGAAACACTACACCGCGCCGAAGTCCGAAGTCCGAAGTCCGAAGTCCGAAGTCCGAAGTCCGAAGTGTAGCCCTATGGCTATTAAGGAAGGTAAAGAAACATGATAAACAATTGTACTGCATCAGGGAAACTCCTTTTATAAAAAATGATATAAAGAATGTTGGGTTCATTACTTTCAAAGGCAATCATTGTATTGTATCAAACCGGAAAATGTAAGGAGTACAACATGATTCAAAGGAACAAGGATTATCCGGTTACACCCAAATATACACCCAAATAATTTTATACCAAGCATAAAACTATTGTGCTTTATAAGTAGTTATTTATTATTGTTTACCGTTACAAAAAGATAAGGGAATAAACTCTATTTTCGTACACACTTACATAGTAATACAAGAACATCAATAAACATTTACCATGAACACTGTACAATGTATAAAAACAAAACAACACGTTGATGCAAGTAATGCGTATCGGGCAGACTCATTGCAAGATGGGCTATATACCTTTATCAAACAAGACATCCCCGAACTTACACCGCAATCGTACATCAGCATAGAGGAACTCAACAAGTACCGCCGCCAATACTTAGAGCAAATGCTCCGTGCCGAAACCGGTGAACTCAATGTATTAGAACAAGAAGTAATAGATGCAATCCATAACAACACCATACTCTCGGAAAACATTGAGCCGGACATTGCAGAACAACTAACGCTTGGCCAACGCACAGCCGACCATATTGCTGCCTTTGGCGGTAGCTGGACGTTTATCATTTTCTTCTTTGGGTTTATTGTGGTTTGGATGGCAATAAACATATGGGTACTTGCAACACAACCGTTCGATCCATATCCGTTTATCTTGCTTAATCTGATACTATCATGTCTTGCGGCAATACAAGCTCCCATTATTATGATGAGCCAAAACCGCCAGGAACAAAAAGACCGCATCCGCAGCGAGCACGATTACAAAATCAACCTTAAAGCAGAACTTGAAATAAAACTCCTGCACGAAAAAATGGATCACCTTATCATTCACCAAAACAAACGCTTGTTAGAAATCCAACAAATCCAAACCGATTACCTTAACGATATACTTTCCGAAATCAGAAACAACCCAAAATAAACGTCCTTCTCCTACAAATGCAAAAGGACTTGTTTATCACAGTAAAGACTGGAATAGATTCGCTGTTCTCTCCGGCAAAGCGCATGGTGTGTTATGCGTACGGCTTGGTGCCGTCCGGCGGTAGCAAAAACAATTGCGTTATGCTACCTCGTCATCGCCACAGTATTCGGTGATTGGAGTAATGCTCTCGGCTTTACCGGAGTCGGCGTTGATTGTTATAACTGCACCGTTAATGCGGTAATCGCCTTTTGCAAGTTCGTACTTGTGCGCAGTTTGTAGCATAAAACGTTTTAGTGCTACTTCTTTACTCATTCCTACTACCGAGTTGTACGGACCAGTCATGCCAACATCGGTAATGTATGCGGTTCCGTTTGGCAGTATGCGGGCATCGTTGGTTTGGATGTGTGTGTGTGTGCCAAGCACTGCGCTTACGCGGCCGTCCAGATGCCAGCCCATGGCAATTTTTTCGGCAGTTGCTTCGGCGTGGAAATCTACAATAATGATATTGGTTTGTGCGGCAAGTTTTTGTAAGGCGTTATCTGCCGCTTTAAACGGACAGTCGATTGGTTGCATATACACACGCCCTTGCAGTTGCAGAACGGCTATGCTTAGCCCGTCTTCTAACGCAACAGTTGTTATACCACGCCCCGGGTTTTCGCGTGGGTAGTTAATTGGGCGCAACACACGGTTGTTAGTTGCAAGTAGCGGACGTGATTTCCAATTCTCCCAAATATGATTTCCGGTTGTAATAACATGCGCACCGGCGTCGAACAGCATTTGGGCTTCTTGCTCGTTTATCCCTTTGCCGTCCCAAACATTTTCGCCATTTACAATTACAAACTCGGCATTGTGCTTTGTGGCAAGGGTAGTTAGTTGTGCGCATAGATGTTTTAAGGCTGGTTCGCCTACTACATCTCCAATAAACATTACATTGATGGTGTTATTCACGGTGTTTCTTAACAAATTATGAGTGAGTGTGAGATTAGCGAACTCAGTGGAAGAATGTTGCCGTAGTTGCCCCTTTGGGGCGCGAAGATACGAGAATAATCGGAAATACCCATAGTGCAAATGCGTACTATCGTGTAGTTTTGTACCCAACCGTATTTGTACAATAACCCCGGTGCAAACGCACGCTTACCGTATGGAACAATTACCTTTATATGTAAAGATTGTATTTGTGCTAACAACATTTGCCACAGCGTATATGCTATACCTTAGTTCGCATAAAAAAAGGATAGCCCTAACTGTGTTATTGTTGTGGCTTATTGTGCAGACGCTTATTTCGCAATCGGGTTTTTATACAGCAACCAATACATTACCACCGCGCTTTTTACTTCTTGTTGCCCCGCCGTTGTTACTTATTATTACTATGTTTTTTACCAACTGGGGTAAACGGTTTATAGATTCGCTTGATATGCAAACGTTAATGTATCTGCATGTTGTGCGTATTCCCGTTGAGCTTGTATTGTATTGGTTATATCAACACGGACAGGTTCCGCAACTTATGACGTTTGAGGGAAGAAATTTTGATATTCTATCGGGTATATCTGCACCAATCATGGCGTATCTTGCCTTTAAGCAGCATAAACTCAGTAACCGCGTTCTTCTTATCTGGAATGCTGTGTGTGTAGTGTTATTGCTCAATATTGTTATCAATGCAATTCTTTCGGTGCAAACGCCTTTTCAGCAATTTGCGTTCGAGCAACCTAATGTAGCGGTGTTGTATTATCCGTTTGTGTGGTTGCCATGTTGCGTTGTACCTGCTGTGTTATTTGCACATCTTGTTGCTTTCCGTAGACTGCGGTAGTTGTTAGCTATCGCCTGACCGCACCAAATGGCAACTAAGCTACATCCGCAGCTTACGGGACTGTACCTTTATCATGAAACATTCTCATCCGCGATAACCGTTGTTTGTTGTGTGCGGTTCTCTCAATGCAAAGCAACGGTGGTAGTAGTTAAGCCGTAAGGAGCAGGTAACAAAAAAACTATTCCCTGCTAACTTGTTGTTTTACTACTTCAATATCCTGTATGGTGTCAATATCAAATGCGGCTTCGGGTACATCAATAGTTTGCACATCGTGTATGTGTTGTTTTATTACACTCTGTGCGCCCTTTGCACCATGTAGCGTTTGTAATTGATGAAGATACTGTTTGCTAAACACAGCGGGAACGCCCGCCTTATTATTATAATAACTTGCTACAATACCTTTACTGTTTTTTATACTTTGCTCAAGTAATAGGGCGTAATGTTTATCGGTAACTAAGGGTTGGTCGCACAGGGCAATTAGCAAGTAATCCGGTTGCGAGTGTTGCAGAATACTCTCAACTCCAAACCGTAACGATTCACCCATACCTTTCTGCCATTGTGTATTGTACACGCTATGGATAGTATAAGTAGATAATGTTGGAAGTATCTGTTCGTGGAAAGCGCCTAGTACAACAGTTATATCAACAATGTGTGGTACTGTAAGATATATGTTCTGTATCTCGTGTATTGTTTTTTGCAACAGCGTTACACCTTGCCATTGTAGTAACTGTTTTGGTGTGCCTAATCGTGCAGATTCACCTGCTGCCAGCACAAGTGCGGCTATGCGGATATATTCTGCACTCATTATATTTCCTTGGTAGTACGCTCGTGAATTGTTCCGGGCTTGATGCGAAGTGGTTGTGTAGAGCCACCATGTAACACGTGTTGTATTTCTGCTATCATGGAAAGAGCAATCTCTTCGGGTGTTTCTGCTGCTAAATCTAACCCAACCGGACTGTATATGGCGTTAAGTGTTTCTTCAGGAATGATAACATTACGTTGTTCAAGTTCTATCTGCATTTTCTCCCAACGTTTCCTTGGACCCAATATCCCAATGTACTTAACCGATGTAGTAACCAGTTGCTCAAGGATATCAGTATCGTACATAAAATTGTGCGACATCAATATACAAACAGTACGCGCAGTACATTGAATATGCGTTAACACTTGCTGCGGATGGGCGCATACAACCGCGTGTGCATTTGGGAACGAATGTTGATTTGCTTTAATTGGTGATTTATCGGTTACCGTTACGTGCCAACCAAGAGTTCGTGCAAAGTCTACTACCGGCTTTGTATCGTACCCTGCACCAAACAGAACCAACTGTGTTTGCGGTTGAACAATCTCAATAAAAACGTTAACAATACCCAATTCACTTGAATAAACGGTATTTGCAGATTGCTCCAACCTGCATTGTTCACGCATATCACGCACAATATCCTTTGGCATTAAGCTTTCGTCTGTACCAATTTCAGCAAGTACCCAATGCGTTCCTACAGGAACTGCCAGGTTGGTTGATTCAAATACTATTGCATGAGCTGTTGTACAATCCGGGTGGATAAGCGCATGTAACGTTTTAACACATGTATCGTGGGCAACATGAAACG
This sequence comes from Bacteroidota bacterium, assembly GCA_019695345.1. GTDB lineage: Bacteria > Bacteroidota > Ignavibacteria > Kapaibacteriales > NICIL-2 > JAIBAE01. The sequence continues at coordinate 119,788 of JAIBAE010000002.1, forward strand.
GCTCAATCAGAATATCTATGATACCATTACACCCTAAGCCAACACCAAATACGTTGTTTTCATCATTGGTGGTATCGTATCGAACAACCCGTGGTGTTGTGTCATTCATAATCTCTTGCGCACGCAACAGCACATCACCCTCTAAACACCCACCACTAATTGCTCCATGCCACGTGCCGTCCGAAACCAGCACCATACGCGCCCCCGGACGCCTATAACTGGAACCATGTACGTGCACTAATGTAGCAATGGCACCAGTTCGCCCGCTTTCAAGTATTTGCCGCACGTAGCGTTCTATATTCAGCAATTCATGCATAGTTCAATTCCTGTATAACTGCAAAGTACACGCATTTTGCCTACAAGCCAAAAGTCTTTTTACTATTAGCATATGCTATCGCCTGACCGCAAGGCACCATTACTTTAACCAATCCCTTGAGTTTGCGGGAAAGTACCTCGATACAACAAATTACCTTTGCCATGAAACAAAAACCATAAAATTGCCGTCATGGGTACAATTAAGGGCAGCACTAATGATAAAATACACAGGTGTCATTAAAATATACCCTAATTTTGTTCAGCTAACATTTACAGTATTATTCACAATTATAAAGTACCAATTATGCGTATTGCAACATTATTAGTATGCGTTTTATCTATCGGTTGGCTTGCAAGCTGCAGCGATAGCAATACTAACGCACCTGCACCGGCAGATTATTACAAAGGGTTTGATAAACTTGGTAACTACTGGGTATATCAACGGAACGAAATAGATACTAATGGCAACGTTGTTACATCTACTTCTGCTACCGATTCTTCATGGATTGCCGGAATCGAATTGTATCAGGGCAAAAGCTCTTCCAAGGTAATTACTATGATGAATGACGCAGGAACTATTTCTTACGACACCGTGTACATTGCACGTTCCGGCGATAGCTTGTTTACTTATATGGAACTACCATCCATTCCTATGGTTGATACTGCCGCTCCAACATCGCAGTGGGTGTTATTAGGAAGCGTTTCTGCTACAACCGAATGGACAATTGTTACAACACAGTCAAGAACTCAATCCATTGAAATTCCAATCGGTGGCAATAATGTACCTGCAGATATAACAATCTCAATGGGTGTTACCGGAGCTCATAAAGCCGACACAACCATTACCTGTGCTAACGGACAAAAGTATTCAACAAAGTACTTCCAAATTAAACCGAATATTTCCGGTAGCATTAAAGCTCTTGGTGGGTTGTTTACTCAACCTATTACAGTTACCGGAACAGAGAATAGTAGTTTCTTTGCAGACGGTATTGGCTTAGTAGCTCAATATCAGCCCCCAATGCACTTCAAGGTTGGCGATGGCTCATTGTTTGGTCAAAAACAATCCGGTCAAATCAAAACGTTGCTGCGCTATAGAATTCAATAAGATTGTTTATATCTATACAAACCTCTGCTTGTTTATTCGGGCAGAGGTTTTTTATTATTATGGCGAACATGAATGTCCTATATTAGAATAAATATACTTCCATAATTGTATCATTTACTCAACCAAACAGCACATTTACTCATTCAGAATATTCCGGGCTTGTGTGTTGCCGTAAGTTCGCACCCGAAATCAACGCCGTGATAATCAATAACAAATCACGGCACAAGAACAAAGCAACTCACAATCATTTTTTATTATCATTTTTCGGAGTACGTTTATGAAAGCATTGTTTATTCTTCTGGCTACATGTGTTTTTACTGTTGCTAATACTTTTGCAGCAGATTACCTTCTGATTATTGAAGGTATCAAGGGCGAAACAATCTATTCCGGCCCCATTAAATCAACAATTACCGTTTCAGTTCCCGAACAAGGAGCATTGGGCAAAGTAAAAGTTAAAAACCCCCAAGGCATCGAAATTATGTCGTACTCTTTTGGTGCAAGTAATTCCGGTGGCAGAACAAGTTCATTCTCATGGGGAGTAAGTAATCCATCATCAACCTCTTCAATCCAAAGCCCACGCGACCCTGCATCCGGGCAAGCAACCGGAAAACGCCAGCATTCCCCAATAGTATTAACAAAAGAGCTAGATAAATCATCACCATTGTTAGCAGTTGCAGAAGCATCGGCAATGTCCTCCAACAACCCAACAATTACTATAGATGTAAACGGCTCGACGTTAAAAGTTACCTGTAATCAGGCAATGGTTGCAACGTACGATTTAAAAGCGGCGAAGAAGTAATATCACATAACAACAAACACAAAAGCCCGGTGTGCAGAACATTGGGCTTTTTTTATGCTCTCGCAATGCGGCTACAATCAACAACACTCATTCAATATGCCCCTCTGCCGGAGAGAACCTTCATCAGGTAAAACTATTAACTGTTTATTCGATGAGTACTATATGTTGGCGTAAGGTACTTTCCCGCACAAGGCGGATGTGCTTTTTGTAAACGTTCGGCGCGGTCACGCGTTAGCAAAGCTACTTTAAACGCTATATACTATTTGTTCTGCAATGCGGTTAGCGGTATCACTTCCTGTAAGATGCGTAATGATTGCAAGTGCAAACGGAATGGCTGTTCCCACGCCGCGACTTGTAATAATATTGCCGTCGGTTACAACATCATCGGTTGAGTATTGATACGCCGCAAGTTGGCTTGCAACCGATGGATGCGACGTGATGCGTGTTTGTTTAGGCATGCAGTGCCACTCGGCAAGTATAGTGGGTGCGGCACATATTGCACATAATAGAGTATCGTTGTTAGCATGGCGCTGGGTAATCAGTTGCAGTTCGTGGTTGTTTAGTAAGTTCTCTACACCTGTTGCCCCGCCCGGAAAAACAATACAGCCGAACTCTTCGCTTTCATCAATGTCGTCTATTAAACGGTCTGGGTTAATACGAATTCCCCGCGAACAGATTACAACTTCGCTTTCGCCTGCTACGGTTACGTTCAACCCGGCTCGGCGTAGTAAATCAATTACGGTAACGGCTTCGGTTTCTTCGGTTCCGTGTGCAATGGGAAGTAATATCATTCTATCCATAGTGTTTGCTTTACTTAGTGGTGAGTTTATTCCATACAACTACAATGTGTGCACGTTTATTAAGTAATACGTTGGCAAGTGCATCAACCCAACGCCATACGGTATATGGCAACCATTGCAACAAAACATACGTACGAAAAAGCAGCAATGCTTTATTTCCAAACGACTCCCATGTTACACGTACACTGGGTAATGGCACAAGGTTGGTTAGCACATGTTCATCGAACGAGTGTATATGTGCGTGTAATGGTGTTGGTTTGTTACAATGTACACACACCGAATATTTTAACCGCTCTTTATATGGCGTAGAAAGAATCAGTTTTCCGCCGGGTTTTAACACCCGCAGAAGTTCTTCTACAAATGCTTTTGGGTTTGGCACATGTTCTATAATCTCGCTGGCAATAATGCAATCCCATGCGCCATCTGCAAACGGAAGTTCAAACGCATCGGCAACAAGTCCCGCATGGTTAGCATACGGATATTTTTTCAGTGCTTTTTGCGGGTTCACTAACGATATATCCATAGAACACACAAACATACCTTTAGGACATAACTCGCGGGCTACCCACGCTCTGCCGCAACCAACATCTAATACGGATTGCGTTTGTGCTGGAATATATTTCAGAATTGTTTGATACACTCTGTGTTCATCGTGCGCGGTGGCGGGGTCTTCACGCTCTTCGAAGTAATCGTTATACTCCGAATCGAACACATAATGGCTCCTGTAATGGTCATTCTCGGTTGTGTTATTACGCATCATTACGGGAATGCCATCCACAACCGGAAATACCTCTGCGTCCGAAACCAGTTGCAATGTTTGTTCATTCCATTGCAACGCAGCGTGTGATACAGGTACAACTAACCGCTCCAATAAGACTTTATGTGGTGGTTTTGCAGTTAACGTTTTTTGTGCAGTGCTCTCCATACGGCAATATAGCCCATACAGGTAAAATGGTTGTTTGCAATCTTAGAATTATAGTATCCCGCCTCAGCCGAAGCAAATCTTGTGCGCGCCAACACAGTCCAAACCACGCCTTCTGCGGCGGAGATGGTTTCTTCCGGCAAGGTAAGGCGCAAACATTGCGTAAATGTTCGGTGCCGTCCTGCGCTAGCAAAAAATATGGAACACTACCACCGTTTGCCGTAACTTTGCAGACTGAATTCATTATTACAACCTATAAAACCACTTTATGGCAGATAACAAGATTATTTTTTCGATGGTTGGTGTGGGCAAAATTCATAAGCCCAACAAACAGGTGTTAAAGGATATTTACCTTTCGTTTTTCTACGGCGCAAAAATTGGCGTGCTAGGTTTAAACGGTGCGGGTAAATCTACGTTGCTAAAAATTATTGCGGGTCTGGACGACGATTACATCGGTCAGATTACCAAGAACCCGGGCATTTCTTTTGGTTACTTACCTCAAGAGCCCGAGCTTGACCCCAACAAAACCGTGTTGGAAATTGTTCAGGAAGGTGCGCAAGAAACCGTGAATATGCTTAAGGAATACGAAGCGATTTCCGCCGCGTTTGCCGAGCCCGATGCAGACTTTGAAGCATTGATGGAAAAGCAAGCAAAGTTGCAAGATAAGATTGACGCCGCAGGCGCATGGGATTTAGACAGTAAACTCGAAATGGCAATGGATGCACTGCGTTGCCCGCCAAGCGATACGCAGATTAATGTTCTTTCCGGAGGTGAAAAACGCCGTGTTGCACTATGCCGTTTGTTACTACAGCAACCTGATGTGTTGTTGCTTGACGAACCAACCAACCACCTTGATGCCGAGAGCATTGCGTGGTTAGAGCAACACTTACACAAATACCCGGGAACAGTAATTGCCGTAACCCACGACCGTTACTTTTTGGATAACGTTGCTGGATGGATTTTGGAACTTGACCGCGGCGAGGGAATTCCGTTTGAAGGAAACTACTCCACATGGTTGGATTTGAAATCCAAGCGTTTAGCACAGGAAGAAAAAACAGAAAGCCAACGCCAAAAAGTATTGAAACGCGAGTTGGAATGGGTGCGGATGAACCCTAAGGGTCGCCACGCAAAAAGCAAAGCGCGTATTACCAGTTACGAGAAAATGCTGGAAGAACAACAAGAAAAACGCAACGAGGATATTGAGATATTTATTCCACCCGGGCCACGCCTTGGCAATGTGGTAATTGAGGCAAATGGAATAAGCAAAGCGTTTGGCGATAGATTGCTGTACGAAAACGTTTCGTTTGCGTTACCGCCCGGTGGTATTGTTGGTGTGATTGGTCCTAACGGTGCCGGAAAAACCACCATGTTTAAAATGATAACAAACGAGTTGGAACCCGACTCCGGAACATTTACCGTTGGCGATACGGTTAAACTTGGATACATTGACCAAAACCGTCCGCTTGATGCCAACAAATCGGTATGGGAAGAAATCAGCGATGGTAACGATTTGATTACCGTTGGAAACCGCGAAGTAAACAGCCGCGCCTACGTAGGCACATTTAACTTTTCCGGAAGCGACCAACAGAAAAAAGTAACCATGCTTTCCGGTGGGGAACGCAACCGTGTGCATCTTGCCAAAATGTTAAAAGAAGGCGCAAACGTATTACTGCTTGACGAGCCAACCAACGACCTTGATGTAAACACACTCCGCGCGTTAGAAGAAGCGTTGGAAAACTTTGCAGGTTGTGCCGTTGTGATAAGTCACGACCGTTGGTTCTTAGATAGAATTGCAACTCACATCTTAGCGTTTGAGGGCGATAGCACAGTTGTATTTTTTGATGGTAACTACTCGCAATACGAGGAAGACTACCACAAACGCAAAGGCACCAGTGCCGACCGTCCGCACCGTATTACATACAGAAAACTAACACGGTAGAAATCTCACACTCTCAAGCCCGTTATGAAGTAATCGTAACGGGCTTTTTTTTATGCTATCGCCCGACCGCACCGAACGGCAAACTTAATCTCAGCATCCACCTGCGGGAAGGAACGCGACGCAAAAAAAATCAGTTTGGAAATCATGTAAGTTGAAATAATAGTTAGGATATAAAAATGTAGATATGTAGTTTGAACGTAAATATGAATTCAAAGTATAATGTATTAAGGATAACTTGATGTAATCTAATTAGTAGGAAAGTCCTACTACACATATAACATAATATAAAGGTATAGCTATGGTTAATTCTTGTAAGCCAGTCCCACAGAGTACAGAGTACAGAGTACAGAGTACAGAGTACAGAGTACAGAGTACAATACAATCCGCAAAAATACCGCTTAGGTATTTACTTACTTTCCTAATTTTATTCTTCGTACAGTATAACGTTACATTTGCCGGAGAGTGGACTCGAATGCAGAATGCAAATCTAACACGAAGTGAAGTTACTGTTTCAATTGGTCCTACTCATACACTTTTTATTAAAGATGGAAAAGTATATGCAAGTGGTAGCAATATAAATGCACAACTTGGAACTCCTGACGTTAATGTCGGATCTACAACTACTTCTCCTCATGTTGTAAAAATAGATAATGGATCTGGTCAACTTGTAGATTTTGATAATGTAATTGCTGTTGCGGCGGGGTTAACATTCTCTATGGCCTTAACTGTTGATGGCCAAGTCTGGACATGGGGGATGAACACTAATGGTGAGCTTGCTAAAGGAAGTATGGGAGGAAACTATGAAGCTTATCCAATAAAAGCACAAAAAACCGCACTTAATGGGACAGCTAATCTTGATCGTATTATAGCTATAGAAGCAGGATGGAGTACCGGAATTGCTTTAACAGATGGAGGACAGGTGTACTCGTGGGGTTCCAATCAATTTAATGCTCTAAGCAGAGCAGCAGGTCCTAATACTGGGGTAGCGAGATATGTTTATCATGATTCCTTTGGCGAAATTCCAAGTGGGGATTTAGTAAAAATAGTTGCAATATCATATAATCAGTTTCATGGTATGGCATTAGCGGCCGATGGTACTATTTGGGCTTGGGGCGATAATAGCTATGGACAGAATGGAACAGGGGTTGCACATACCTTTGCCTATAAAGTAGTTTTACCCGGAGGAACAACAGCATTAGATAAAGTCGTTGCAATTGATTGTGGAATTCATCATAGCTTGGCGTTACGCACAAACGGAACAGTGTATGGATGGGGAGAAGATGCCTTTGGTTGTCTTTCTCGTGGAAATAATAATGTAATTTCACCTTTTGCTGTTCAACTATTGTCCTCATCTACTGCTCCATTTGAAAATGCAGTTGCTATTTCTGCCGGCTATAGGGCAAGTATGGTATTGCATGCCGATGGTCATATTTATACTTGTGGCTCAAACGACGGAGGCGGAATAGGGTTTCCTGAAATAGTCACGAATCAGAACTACCTAACTCTTATTGGTAATGAAAATATTACCTTAATAAAACGTATTGCTTTAGGGCAAGGTCAAGATCCTAATCTACTTCAGATATGTGGGCAACCGGATTGTATGATGTATAATAGTGCCTTTGTGATACGTGGTGATGGAAATGTTTATTCATGGGGTAGTAATTGGTATGGCCAGTTAGGTAAAGCGACTTCCTTTCCTCAATTGTTTTATATTAATCAGGCAATTTTTAATGCTCTATCCGCTTATGCACCATCCTTAAAAACAGTGGGGCTAAGTTATGGAGAATCGCATGGTGCTACGGTTAGAGGTGATGGGAAATTGGTGTTATGGGGTAGTGGCACGTATAGGCAACTTGGAAATCTAACAAGTAATGCGTGTGGTTCAGCACAAGGAAATTATATGGTAAGCACTCCTCAGTTATCATCCGACGGTGGTGCTACAAACTTACTTGGTATAGCATGTGGAATTTCTACAACCCACGTTCTTAAAGCTGATGGTAAAGTGTATTCTATGGGAACGACAAAGTTTGGTAATGTAGGAAATGGACTAATGTGTAGTGATGGAAGTTATTGCTGTGCTATATCATTAACTCCATATATACATGATGATAATGCTTTGACAGTTGGCTTAGATGTAGGCGTGGATTGTTCCGAGAACCAAAAGATTGGATCTTTTACAGCCGCTGTTACATCCGATGGCAGAGTTTTGTGTTGGGGTAATGCATCGAACTATCAAACAGGCCAACCAAACACTGGCATTAACACCAGACAACCCACACCAGTATATGTTAAAAAGCAAAACTTAGCAGATTTAGATGACATAGTGCAAGTTGCATGTGGTTATAAGATGGGATTTGCATTAGATTCAAAAGGCCAAGTTTGGGTTTGGGGAAGTCCGGCAACAGGTAGTGCCTACATAACAGCAAGACTTTTGCCGGTAACAAATTTTTCAGAAGCACCAGGATGTGTTAAAGCAATAAGTGCTAATGGACATTATCTGTTATTGTTAGACCCCGCAGGATATGTGTGGGCATGGGGCGCAAATAATTATAAACAATGTGGAATAGACCAAGGTACTTATCCAGATTTAGTTGTGCCGTGTGGCGGTAGTGTAGCATTACAGAATGGAAATTGGGTAACTGTACAAATAGGCCAAATTAGTAGAGTTCGATATATACTTGCTGGTGTTAATAGTTCATATGCAGTTAAAAGTGATGGAACTCTTTGGTCATGGGGAGATGATAGCGAGGGGCAATTAGGGTTAGGTTCAGGATATAGTACCTCACATACACCAAGGCAGGCACAACGTAACTATATAAGTCATGGCCCGGAAGATGTTATTAGTGTAACTGTTGGGGCTGCTGGTTGTAAAGCAGTAATGTTTCAAACTCTAAGAACCACTTTCGGTAACGATACGTACCCGGGTGGACCTATATCTTCAGGTAGAGGATTGGAGTATTTACTTGGAAACGGCTCTGACTCCAACTTAGAAATGTTTGAAGGCACTGTTGGAAGTTTATCTTCAATAAAACCTAAAGATGATGAAGACGAATCCGTTAAAATCTATGTTGCGTCAGGAGACATCAAACAAAACACAGGTAGTGTTACCATACTATCCTCTCAAATACTTAAACCATCCGAAACTGAGTTACATAATGTAATAGTCGAAATACCTATTACAGATAATTCTTCCTCCGAAAAATTACTCACCATTACGGATGTAGTTGGGAATGTGGTGGTGAGCAGAAGCATAACAAGTGCTGTTGATATTACTCAATACATTGAAAAATTACAGAAGAACAAGACATACCTTATAAAGGTACTTGATGGAGACATATCCTACCTCAAAAAACTACTCATAACAGAATAAGGATGTCAAATATGAACAAAATCATAATTATCATAGTGTTACTGTTTATAACGTACAGTACAAACTATTCTCAGTGGAAAGAATATACAATTGGTGGTACTATAACAATTGGTCAATTCACAATTAACCCTGTATTCAGAGATATTGTGTATGCCGCACAGCATAATCAATCGTGGTTTTACTGGTCAACCAATAGAGGCGAAACATGGGATAGCGTACATGTATTTGAACAGGTGAAGAATTTTGGAGCAAATATTAAATCCATTATAGTTAACCCAAACAACAGAAACGAAATTCTAATAGCACCTACGTATGAACCTTCTCCAATTTGTCGCAGTACCGATGGAGGTAAAACATGGAAAGCAGTTTATGAAGGTGCATTTGTAAATAGTGAATCAATGATTTATCATCCATTACAACCAAATTATGTGTTTGCCGCAATAAATGATGTTGGGCAAGTAAACAAACGACACGGATATGTATTGCGAAGTACCGATTCCGGTATTACATGGGATACCGTTGCACGTGTACGGGAACAATTTGAAATGGACTTTACCTGTGGTATTGATGTAAATGTAAAAACAGGGTATATTTTTGTTGGTGGGCACGGTGGAAAGATTATACGTTCAACAGATATGGGTACTACATGGAGTGTAGTATTAAAACATGATAGCGGTTATACAGAGAACAAAGTTCCCATGATACGATTTAGTAAAAAGAATCCTGATATTGGTTTTGCTACACACCGAGTTCCTAACGAAGTTCGCCCTGCCGGAGGGCTTTGGAAAACAACCGATGGTGGAACAACTTGGAATTTATTGGAGAAGTTTGCTAACACAAGTATGTGGGCATTAGATGTGCTGGATGTTGGAAACGATATAGAAGTTGCCTGTGCAAATTTTGGACAGTATCGTAAGAACACTATTATATGGCATTCCAACGATGCAGGAAATACATGGAAAGAGTTACCGAAAATAAACTACAGCTATCCTTTTCCCGATTCAATATATCCATTGGAAATCGAAACCATCAAGTTAACGCCCCGCACTACAAAGTATGGTAAGCGGAGCATGTTTGTGGTTACAAGTGGCTTGGGATTATACTCGTATGAAGAACTGTTAGGTGATGTTGCATTAAGTGATGACGAGAGTATAACAGATAGTGATGTTCGTATATCTATAACAACACAGGGTGAAGTACAGATACGAAGCAAACACGAACACCTTACTAATAGTTTTATGGTATATGATATGTTAGGGAGAGAGGTTGTTGGTAATAAAATCCTGAATGGTTTGATGGAAGAAACTATACCAATGCCTGAACTAACTACAGGGATGTATCTTTTTGTAGTAAGGACAGTACATGGGAATGTCAGTTTACCTGTAATAATAGATAACTAACAACGCAACATCAAATTCAATACGTACATATTGGCTGTTGTATAAAAGTATAACAGCCAATTTTTTATATGTTCAGAACCACTGGTGTACGATGAGCAATGTTTATCTAAGAACATTTTTCTACTATGAAAGGTAACGAAATATACAAATGTGAAGCTATAGATTATTCGAACTTTAAAGCTTTCTCCCTTTGCGCAGCTGTATGGGTATCTTCCGCCCGGGTGACGGCGCAGTACGGAGCGTTTCGGCATAGGCGGGAAACAGATTATTAAGTATAGTGCTGATTTTGATTGTTTTAGATGTTGTTAGTCTTATTACCGCACGTATATTTGCATGCAGGGGTATCCGCCTCTGTTTCACTTCGATTTCAATTCTATACAATGGGGAATTTTCATGGACTCGATTAATGTGTTGTACGTGTTGTATGTATGCTATCTTATTGCGTCGGTGTTGTTTGTTGTTGGATTAAAAATGCTTTCGCATCCCGATTCTGCCCGTAAGGGGAACTTACTTGCAGCGTTTGGAATGGGATTGGCAATTTTAGGTACTATTGTTCTGCACCATAACAAAGAAGGCCAACCAATTACCAATCACGTTTGGATTTTGGTTGCTATGGCTATTGGTTCGGTGATTGGATGGCTAAGTGCTAAAAAAGTTGCCATGACAGCCATGCCGCAAATGGTTTCGATTTTTAACGGTATGGGCGGTGCGTGTGCGGCAGTTATTTCGTTAATTGAATTTGGACATTATTCCGAGCATGCCGCTAACGGTATTTCTATAGGAACGTATTTAACTATCATTGCCGGTTTGATTATCGGTTCGGTTTCGTTTTCCGGTTCTGTAATTGCCTTCCTGAAATTGCAAGGCATTATGAACAAGAACTTCCGTTTACCTGCGCAAAACATTTTTAATAGCGTACTGATGTTGGCTACTCTTGGTTTAGGAACTTACTTGGTTACATCGGGTTTGGTTTCCATGCCATTAGTATTAACGGTGTTTGCATTATCGTTAATCTACGGTGTAATGTTTGTTGTGCCAATTGGTGGTGCCGATATGCCCGTAGTAATCTCGTTGTTGAACTCGTTTACTGGTGTTGCGGCGGCGTTTGGTGGTTTCTTGTACGATAACCAGGCAATGTTAACCGGCGGTATTTTAGTTGGCTCGGCAGGTACGTTGCTAACTATCGTTATGTGTAACGCAATGAACCGCTCGTTAACTAATGTGTTGTTCTCTGCCTTTGGCGATTCCGGCAGTGGTGGCGGTGCATCGGGTCCGCAAGGAAGTGTACGCGAAATGAGTGCAACCGACGTAGCAGTAATGATGAACTATTCAAGCTCGGTGGTAATTGTGCCGGGATATGGTCTGGCTGTTGCGCAAGGACAGCACATTGTACAAAAAATGGCTTCGGTATTAGAAGAACGCGGCGTAGATGTTAAATATGCTATCCACCCTGTTGCCGGACGTATGCCCGGGCACATGAACGTACTTCTTGCAGAATCCAACGTACCCTACGAACAACTAAAGGACATGGAAGAAATCAACCCGGAATTCCCAAATGTAGATGTTGTTCTGGTAATTGGTGCAAACGACGTTGTAAACCCTGCCGCACGCTACGACACCAACAGCCCAATTTACGGTATGCCTATTTTGGATGCCGACAAAGCTAAAAATGTAATTGTAATGAAACGCGGTATGAATGCAGGATACGCAGGTATCGAAAACGAACTCTTCTTCTATCCAAACTGTTACATGCTGTTTGGCGATGCTAAAAAATCACTCGAAAAATTAGTAGAAGAACTTCAGGCATTGTAACATCAACTGCCAAAAACTATCAAGCCGGATGCCCAACAGTATCCGGCTTTTTTTATGCTATCGCAGTACCGCACCAAACCACTCAATCAACAAACAACGCCCAGCGCGGGTGACAGAACCTCAGCAACCTGTTACCATTTACCGTCTAAGTGTCTCAATATAGATATTTGTATGCGCCGCTGCAACGGTTGGGGCGGACAGAGTTGCCGCGCAGGCGTAGTAGCTACGGCATGCATCGCAAACCACTATGTTAGGAATTCATCTACAATATCCGATTGGATTATGCCATTGCATATTGCGGTTGCTCGGTTTGCTTTTTGATTTTTACTAACGGCAACGAAATTGTTACTGCCGTTTGTTGGTCTGGTGTACTTTTTACAGTTAAGTTACCATGATATAATGTTGCAATACGTTTGCAGATTGCTAGCCCTAAACCTGTTCCTTGTTGTTCGTGTTCGTGGCGGCCAAACTGCATATATGCGCCAATGTTATTGATTTGTTCATCGGTCATGCCGCGACCAAAGTCGGTAATAGTTAGGTTCCAAGTTTTGTCTGTTACCGATTCTTCTATCTTTATTGGCGAACCTTCGGGAGAGAATTTTATTGCGTTGGATAATATCTCGTTTATTAGTTTGTTGAAATGCTGATTATTGATGGCAACAGTTGAATTGCACTCTACTAGGTGTACATCATTTTGGCGACTACCGCCAAACAGTTGCTTCTCTATCTCATCTTTAATAAGTGATGTTGTATGTTCTGTAATGGAGTTACGAAGTTCGCTTAGGTTACTTGCGTTAGAGATAAGTATTTCCAAACGTGCAAGAGTTAGGAAGTTCTCGATTACACTTTGTAGCTTGCGCGACGAATGACGGATTGTTCTGCCAAATTCTTTAAGGTCATCGGCTGTAAGCGAGTCAGAATCTTGTTCTAAAATATCAGCACATCCAATCATTCCAATAAGCGGTGTAAGTAATTCATGCGGAAGTGATACGGAAAGGTTATTCCGTAGTTCATCCATTTTTTGCTGTGCTACCCGTTTTTGTTGCGAATGTTTTTCTAATCTGCTTGTTATAGCTCGGTATAATTCATCTTTGGTAAATGGCTTTGTTAAATAGTCATCTGCACCTAAGTCCATACCGTAGCGAAGTTCCTGTTTGCTTGCTAACGCCGTTAAAAAGATAAAAGGAGTATCAGATAAAGCTCTGTTGTTTCTAATTGCTTCAAGTACTCCATAGCCATCGGTTCCGGGCATGTTTACATCGCTAATAATAAGGTCGGGCAGAAAATCTTCGGCTATTTCAATACCTGTTTCTCCGTTTGGTGCTTCACGGATTTCGTACATTCCTGTTGCATTAAGTAGCGTGATAATGCCTAAACGAATGATTAACTCATCCTCGATAACGAGTATTTTCTTTTTGGAATCCATGGTTGCACCCCTTAGCTTCAATTTTATTATTATATATTGTGAAATATCGGCGAGTTAGATGCTATACTGTAGTTATGTTACTGCTGCTTTTCTTGTAATTCGTTCGTTTTACTCTATTTTTACGTCTCTTTAATACTGAATTATATATCACGATACTTTTACCATGACGGATTTCTATACCACCATACAAGAATCGCCAACTTTACAGGACTACGAAAAATACTATTGGGGGTATCAATACCGCCTCTCGCGGGATGTAATGGTTCCGGAACTACAACAGCGCGGTGCTTTTAAAAGTGGGGATGCTGTTGCCGAAATAGGTTGTGGCGAGGCAGGGGTGCTGGACGCATTTATTGCTGCAGGTGCAACCAAGCCACTTGGCACAGATATATCCACGTACCGTTTAGGAGTAGGAAAAAAAATCGCAGACTCGCTGGGATTACAACTTACTTTAACAGAGCACGATATTATTGGTAACCAACCACAAGAAGACTGGCGCAACGCATATAATCTGGTATTACTGCGCGATGTTATAGAACATCTGGACGACACCTACGCGGCATTGAGTAATATCCGTAACATTATTGCGCCAAAGGGTTGGCTGTATGTTACCTTTCCGCCGTATAACTCACCATTTGGCGGACATCAACATCTGCTGCAAAACGGGTGGGGCAAACTGCCATACATGCACCTTCTGCCCGATGTGCTCTTTCAGCCAATGATACAAACAAGCAAACGTCCGGCTGATATAGAAGAAGTACAACGCCTGCGAAACATTCGTCTATCGGCGGCTAAATTCAAAGATGCTGCACAAAAAGCCGGGTACATCATACGCCACGAAGAATACTATCTGTTCCGCCCCGTATTTAAACTAAAATTTGGGTTACCAACCATAAAGGTAACAGCCTTTTCCGGTTTGCCACTTGTAACACAACTCTTTAGCTTAGAAGCCGCATATTTACTGCAACTGCCGGAATAATTCTTTGCTATCGCCAGACGGCACCAAACCATAACGCTATGTACTACCGGGGTAATGTAAACTACATTACTCCGGTGCCGTTTACTGCCGGAAAGAACCGCACTTTTACAAACAACATTTGTCGTGAATAAAAGGATTCTTTGTAATTTAGTACAAAATTATCTTAAATAAATGCGTACCCGATTTATAGAGCAATTACAAAGCGCGTACAAATGTTAAACTACACAGAACAAACACGCCATGATACCTACCAAACTCGAACAAAAATTCCACCATCTGTGGCATATGATAGGCAACACCCCAATGTTGGAAATTGTGTATAAACGTAACGGAAAAAACTTAAAGCTCTATGTAAAATGCGAGCATTACAACTTAACAGGAAGTATCAAAGACCGCATGGCGTTGTATATACTTCAGCAAGCATACAGGAATGGTAATATCAAACCCGGCGATACAATAGTAGAGGCAACAAGCGGGAATACCGGAATTGCATTTGCTTCCATTGGTCGTGCGCTTGGGCATCCGGTAAAAATAATAATGCCTAACTGGTTAAGTAAAGAGCGCATGGATATTATCCGCAGTTTGGGTGCCGAGGTGCTACTTATATCCAAAGAAGAAGGTGGTTTTGTTGGTAGTATTGCCCTTAGCCAAAAAATGGCAGACGAAGATTCTACTGTTTTTCTTCCACGTCAGTTCGAAAACCAATGTAACGCCGAAGCACACGAAAAAACAACTGCTAAAGAAATCTGGGTACAGTTAAATCATATAGATTTATTGCCCGATGCGTTTATAGCCGGCGTTGGCACAGGCGGTACTATTATGGGGGTTGGCAGATACTTTAAAAGTAAAAACCGGGATATTAAAGTCCACCCGTTAGAACCGGAGGAATCGCCTACGTTATCGGTAGGGCATAAGGTGGGCGCACATCGCATTCAGGGTATAAGCGATGAGTTTATTCCTGCTATTGTTAAACTTGATGAACTCGACAGCATAGTTCAGGCATCCGATGGCGATTCGATACTAATGGCGCAGAAACTTGCCCGGCAATTGGGGTTGGCTGTTGGTATTTCATCAGGGGCTAATATTATAGGCGCAATGAAACTACAGGAACAAATGGGTAGTGATGCAGTTATTGCCACAGTATTTAGCGATAGTAATAAAAAGTACTTAAGTACGGACTTAATGAAAGAAGAACCGGTTAAGCCGCAGTACGTTTCGCCCGAAATTGAGTTTGTTGAGTATAATCCAATCCACAGAATTTAAGAGATGTTGTTCTGCTAACTACAACGTTTGTAGTGCAACGGAATTACAATAATAGCGGACAAAACAGGTGTCAACGATTCATGATAGGAGTTGCAGAAGGTTCTTTCCGGCACATGGTGGTGTGAAATAATGTGAACATGCGGTGCCGTTTGCGGTAGCATAACTATATATCTAACCAAGAAGCACGCGCGGGCAGAACAGCTGCAATCAACAACCTCGCACAACTATTATATTGAACTATCCCGCCCAACATCGCGCTTTAATTTGTTAACGCTGAAACTCCACGTGTGTTTCGGCGTTTACTGCTTCGGGCGCAAGCTACATGCTTTGTGCTGAACTGCAAATTGTAACCCGATGAACAAGGATTTTTTGTGGCTGAAACAGGAACTATACCGCTAAAACGTACACGCGAACCTTTGCCGCCTATTAATGATATTCCGTTGCGAGTAGTATTTACTCCGCTTATTGCGTATGCAGTGCCGCAGATGTCCGGCATGATGGATTTTGCGTCATCGTCTTGGATGAAGATATTCCTTGAATTCCCGTATTTCCTGCTGGTGAGTTTTGTTATTTGGCAGGGTAATGTAATGATTCTGCGGCGGATTGATGTTCGGTTCTCGTGGATTCATACGCCGTACAAAAAACTGTTGTATCTGTTTACCTCGTACACACTTTATACTATTACCTGCTCGGTTATGTTATTGAGTTTATGGTATTGGCTTCATGGTGCAGAGCCCGATAGACATAACATTATTGTAGCTACAGTTATTAGCGTTATCTCGGTTATATTTATATCTCATGTGTACGAGACTGCTATTTTGATTAAACAACGTGTTGTTGACAGAGTGCGTTCGGAAAAGTTAATGCGTTCTAAAGTTGAGGCTGAACTTGAGGCATTAAAAAATCAGATTGACCCGCACTTTATGTTTAATTCGCTTAATACATTATCGCACTTAATAGAAACCGATACGGAATCAGCATTGCTGTTTAACAACTCCTTGGCAGAAGTGTACCGGTATATATTATCGTATAAAGGGAAAACGTTGGTTCCGTTAAAAGAAGAACTTGAGTTTGTTAAAAATTACTTTGCGTTGCTTCAGTTGCGGTTTGGATGCGGCTTGCAATTAGATATTGATGTACCGCAACATCAGGTAGAAAAGTATTTGGTTCCGCCTATATCGTTACAGGTACTTATAGAGAATGCTGTTAAACATAACGAGTTTAGTGATACCAAGCCAATGGTTATTGTTATACGGTTGTTGCAAAACTCGGTTGTTGTAAAAAACACTAAGCGTAAGAAAACTTCCAACCGACATAGCGGACGCATAGGGTTAACCAACTTGAACGAACGGTATAATCTGATAGTGGGTAAATCAATCGTAATTAATGATGTAGCTACGTTTTTTACCGTTACCGTTCCTATATTACCCACTACCAGATATGGTGCTTATTTACAGCACATACCGCTGTTCCGTGCCGATTCCGAGTTTGATTGGTAATAACAATTACTTTGTTATGGTAAATCCTTTACTGTTTGCCATTTCGCGCACGGCAGAAGTCATTTTTGCTTGCAGGGTTTTGTTTTTGTCTTTAGAGTTTGCAGTATTCTTGTTCTCTTGTTCGGCTATGTACTTTTGGCGTTTACCTTCGTTGTCGGTAATTTCTTTCTGGATAGCAGAACGTTGTTGAGCAAGTTCTTCCACTTTCTTTTTGCGTTGTTCGGGCGTTAGGTTTTGTAGTTCTTTTGGTAAATCTTCTTTTTTGGCTTTTGCCAAGTCTAATTTGTTTTCTTTAACGGCATCAACAACATCCCAATCGGCGCTTTTGTATGCCACCGTACTTTTAGCAACAGCGCGCTCAACAGCATTTGCCGATGCAACCGACATAGAGTTTGCATCTTGCCGTGTTTGATTTGCCATACCAGCTGCGCCAACTGCACCGTACCCATAATAGGTTTTATTGAGTTTGTCATTAAGGTGTAGTATAGTGCTATCGTACGGTGTTGCAATATACTGTTGTTTTGCATCGGTGTTAATACAAAGGGCACGACCGTCGGTACATTCAGGAAGGTTGCTCCAACCGTCGCGTTTACCTTGGGCTTCATCGCCGCAGTGGATTGTTGTTACCATTACGTGTTTTTCCTTTGCGGCAGAACATGCTTGTTGCGGAGTAACAGAGCCTTGTGCAAATGGTTCGTTACCGGCAATAAACAAAAACCGTAAGTTGTCCTCGCCTTGTTTCCACGCCAGATTGTTACAAGCATGAACAATTGCCTGTGGTGAGTACTCGCTACCACCATTTGTTTTTAGCTTAAACAATGCGTCGCTTATTTTATCTAGGTCTTGCGTAAACGGAGAAACCTGTTGGATATACCCGTTAGAGATTGAAAGCCCATCGTTACCGTACTGATACAATGCAATTTCTATTTTGGGTACTTGTCCGTTGTGGCGGGTAGTAGTAAGGTCTTTCACAATATTCCACAGTTGGGTTTTGGCTTGGTTAATCAAACCGTCCATACTATTGCTTGTATCAAGCAATAATGCAATTTGGATAACCGGAGTGCCGGAAGAATTAGGAGTAATAGCAGGAAGAGTTGGGCGTTTAGCAAACAATGGTACAGTAAGCTGAAAACATAACACAACAACAAGAAGTTTGGCAACAAGTTTCATGGCGTAAAAAAGTAAAGTTAAACATACCCTTTCCACCTAAGTACACAACACAAAGTAAAAGGTTAAACGCCATTAACATTGATTAACAAATCCACCAAAAACATAACAAATCATTCTGTTAATACTATATATGTTCCCCACTTCTGCCGGGGCAACCCTTTAGCGCGCCAACCCGGTGCGAACCGCACGTTCTGCGCCGCAGTTGTGTTATAATACAACAACCTAAAAAAGTTATGTCCAGACAATTGCTAAACTTACGTTTCAACACCGTAGAAAATGAGTACCTGCTATAAAAAATATTTCTGTTAATTTAACTGCCGATACCACATGGCAATTAAAACAATAAGTCTTTACCCATAAACCGTAAGAGGTTAGCTATGAACTATGTATTTGTAATCTTACTCACCGCAAGCACGTTACTTGCACAAATCCCAAATCCAAAAAGTGAGGTTCAATCAGTACCTGTATTACAAGAATGGTGGCGAGCCGACAACATGGGGTACGGCATAAACGGCATGACGTGGCTTGATAACTTTTACAACGGAAAAGGTGCATTAGTAATAAGCACACCCAACGGTGTACAAACATGGCAATTACGCTACCCGTGGGATACGGTAAATGTTTTTACATGGGGTGGCGGTGATGCTAATATTAAAACCGGAGATTTTAATGGAGATGGAGTTATGGATTATCTTGATGATAAAGGAAACATATATGTAGGCACAGAGAATGGTAAACCACCTCTTCCCTCAGATACTAAAATTAATCATCAGATAGGACAGCGGAGAGTCATTGTCACCGACATAAATAAGGATGGAAAAAGCGATATACTAAGCTTTGCTTCAACAATTTATCCTTCAAAAATATTCGGGCAAGTATTTTTTGGAACAACAAATATTAAAAATATACTTTCGAAAAGTATCTACCAATCTGGAACGATTGATACAAATTCATCTGCATATTGTATTTATGAGAATTCGAAAAAAGAAATTCGGCTTATCAACAGATACTATCAAAAGGGTTCTTCCGATGGATATACACTGTATAGTGTTTCAATAAACAATATTGATTCAACGCCTGTTCTTAACAAGTTACACGAATATTTTGTATCTGACAGACAAGAAACTTGTGGACGTACAAATGCTTTAATAACCGATGACACAAAACATACAATCCATTGGGTTGCTTTAGAAATGATAAATGAACGCCGTGAACTAACCAATGTAACTGCATATGATTTAACTAACGATACATTTAATAAACTGTACTCGGTTAGGATGGATAGTGTTTCAACAATTGAAAT
>JAIBAE010000035.1 GCA_019695345.1 Bacteroidota bacterium
GTAATGTACAATTAATTGCATACTACATTTGGTAGTATGGAAAACACGGATGTTGAGCATTCAGCATTGCCGTTTTGTATTATTTTATTCAAGTACATTCAATTTTACCATTATGAAAAACTTACTATTACTTTGCACAAGCATTGTGCTAAGTACAACAATATATGCACAGCCAAAAACAACATCACAGTTACCAACAGTAAAAAGAGATACGATTGTATATAATACTAATCCGGTAACCGTCATTGCAAACCGTCAGGCAACATTAAATCTTGATGTTCCCCTTGCGGTTACAATTATTCCCCAAGAACAACTCCGCAACAACCGTGGATATGGATTAGATGAAGCTTTATCACTCGTTCCCGGAGCGTTGGTACAATCTCGTACGGGGAACCACGATGTACGTGTACTCATCCGTGGGTTTGGTGCTCGTGGTGCGGGACAACGCTCCAATGCCGGCACATCACGCGGAGTCCGCTTCTACATCGACGGCATTCCCGAAACCGAACCTGACGGTAGAACAGCGTTCGATCTTATCGACATATCTGGCGCATCCTCTATCGAGGTAGTTCGTTCTAATGCTTCAACATTATGGGGTAATGCATCCGGTGGTGTTATCAATATCTCTACCGTCCCAACCGAAGACTACGCATTCACACGCATTCAAAACACCATGGGAAGTTTTGGATACCAAAAACAAACAATACAGGCATACTCGCCAATACAAAACGGGAAAGTGTTTGCAACTATTAACAACACCAACTTCGATGGATGGAGAGCACACTCAGGAAGTACGTTGTTTCAGGCAAATGCAGGTGTACAAACTACCATCAGTAATAACACCAGGCTGGGTATCTACCTTGTAGGTGCAAGCAACTTATTCAGAATCCCCGGTCCATTAACACAATCACAGTTTGATTCCGCTGCAACTCAAGCACAAACCGGTAGTGGGTACGATTTGATAAACCGAGATGAACGCCGTTACAACCGTCTTGGTAGAATTGGTACAACCATAGAACATACAATTAATAGTATCCATTCTGTTTCAGCAACAGGGTTTCTTCAATCCAAATTTTTAGAACGCTCCGAGCGAAATACATTCAGAGATTTCAATCGCTATCATACAGGCGGAAATGTTGTGTATCGTGCCGCATTTTCTCTTTCGGAAAATCTTCACAACAACTTTATGGCAGGTGTTGACGAACAATACCAAGATGGCGCAATCCTCTTCTACAAACTCACAAACGGTCAGCGTGGCGATAGCTTACGTTCTAACAAACGCGAAGGCGCAAACAACTTCGGTGCATTTGCACAAAACGAGATAACTATCAACAACAATCTATCAATTCAGCTTGGTGCCCGTTACGATAACATCAGTTATTATAACGAAGATTATGCAGCAGGCGGCAACAGAACAACAAAATCCGAAGATAGAGTGTACAACCGCGTTACGCCCAAAGCAGCAATCAACTATAAAGTAAAACCCGGATTGAGTATCTACGCAAACCTTGGTGGTGGCGTTGAGGTTCCGGCAGGTAACGAAGTTGACCCGGCAAATTCAAACGGCGACGATAAAACCCATTTGGTAAGTACATTACTCAACAAACCAATTACTTCTACCACTATGGAAGTTGGCGCAAAGCACTTTATTCTATTTGATAACCCCGGTTTCTTACAATCATTCCAATACGATGTTGCAGTGTATTCTATAACAAGCCAAAACGATTTGATACCATACCAATCAGGTGCATTTTATTTACAAGCGGCGTCAACATCACGCAAAGGTCTCGAAGCCAGCTTTATTGCCCAACTACCGGAAGGGATTAGCGTTATGGCAAGTGCTACCTTTTCTTCAAATACGTACAACAATTACACACTCGATTCACTCTTTACTAAATCATCGTTCGATTCAAACCTTGTAGGTAAAAGTGCAAGTTATGCAGGCAACAAACTCCCCGGAGTTCCAAACATGTTTGCTACGGTACGGTTACGGTATGTACCAACATTTTTTACGTATATGTTCCTTGAAGCAGAGATGCGCAACGTTGGCGAATACTTTGCCGACGACGCTAACAAAGTAACTGTTGCTTCTTATAATATAATGGATGTAACTCTTGGGTGCGACTATCCATTATTCGATAATCTACATATAAGGGCAGTGGCACGTATGAACAATCTTACTGATGCAAAATATATTTCATCGGCTTGGTTAAATCCCGATTTGGTTTCCGGTAAACCTGCATTTATAGAACCCGGACTTCCCCGTAACTCATCAATACAACTGGGTATTAACTACATTTATTAAAAGTATCTTTTGCTCCCGCAAGACCGCACCACGCCTTGGCTACAAACCAACCGTGGTGCGGCGGGAAGAATCCTACCGTTCTCGCCTATCGTAATAACTTCCCCTCCTGTCACGAATAATGTTGTATAACAACTAACATTCTCTCCCGCAAAGGACGGCTATTTCCATACTACAACGTATAGGTGCGGTCAAGCGACAGCAACATCTCACCTCCACAATTGTTTAGACATTTCTTTGACAAATGTTTGACTTCCGTGTGACAAATCAAAATCCCACAAACCGGAATTTCGTATCAGAAATTTTAATCATTTTTTTCAGGAGGTTACAATGAAAACCGCACTACTATTAGCTGCTTTGGTAATTACTTCATGTATGTTGCAAGCAGCCGACACGCTTACTATTATTCACGTGAACGATACGCACTCTAACCTTGCGCCCGGTGGCTCGCGTGATAATAACTTACAAGGCACCATTGGAGGAATAGCCCGCGCTGCAACCTACATTGGTATGACGAAACAGCAATTCCCAAACACATTAGTATTACACGCCGGTGATATTTACATTGGTGACTTATTTTTCCAGAAGTACTATGGCGTTGCAGAACTACAATTGATGGCGCAACTTGGTTTTGATGCCATGACGGTTGGAAACCACGAATTTGATCTGACTCCAACTACATTACAAACAGCTTTGGATACGGCATTTGCAACAGGAATCCCTTTTCCGTTACTCTCCGCAAACCTGATATTGGACAATGATACAGTAAAAGGATTAAAGAAGTACATTCAACCATCGGTTGTAAAAACAGTGGGAGGGCTTAACGTTGGAATCTTTGGTTTAACAACACCCGAAACAAATGTACTTTCTCTCCCCGCACCAGCAGTGTTAGATACAAACATCATACAGATTGCTATGGCACAAGTTGCCGAGTTAAAAGCAAAGAATTGTAATGTTATAATTCTTCTCTCGCATCTTGGGTTAGACCTTGATAAAATTGTTGCGCAATATGTTGATGGCATTAATCTGATAGTAGGCGGACACGACCATTACACACTGAACAAACCTGTAACGGTAAACAACATTCCTATTGTACAAGCAGGTGCATTTTACCATGAGATTGGGTTAGTGCAAATTGAAGTAAAAAATGGCTCGGTAACCATACTGGAAAACAAAGTAACTGAACTAAACGCTACAATTCCGGAAGAACCCACAGTTGCAGGTGTAGTAAATATGCTTGTTGCTGATATTGAAAACACATACGGTAAAGTTTATACAGAAAAAATTGCCGATGCCACACACACCTGCTCCGAAGTTGCCGTGCAATTAACAGAGAATGGAAGTAAAGATACACCGTTAGGCAATTACATCTGCGATACCTACAAACTGTTTGGCGCTACCGAAATAGCATTACAACCAGGTGGTTCTATTGCACAACAAATATATCAGGGGCCACTTGTTGCCGCCGATGCTTTCCGCACAGTAGGTTATGGTTTTAATATGCAAAACGGGTTGGGATTCCACGTTGTACGCTTTAATGTAACAGGTATGGAACTTCTAACCGGACTAACCTTTGGGTTAAGCAACATCACCGTTAACGATGAGTTTTTACTTCAGTGTTCGGGTATGAAATACTCTTACAACCCCGATGCAGAGTTACCACAACGCTTAACAGGAGTAGAAATAAACGGACAACCTATAAATCCTTCAACTTCGTACTCGGTAACAACCAACGAATTTGTGATGAGTTTCTTTGCTATGCTCAACATAGCGCCAACAAACATTCACATCTTTGGCGATACCACAGAGTTTATGGTATTAAGCGGAAGAATGATGTTAGATAAATCCGTAAACCCGGTAACCGAAGGCAGAATCACTTCTGTAAAAAGTACTAATGCTGTGGAACAGCAAACAACAGTAAACTTTTCTGCTAAAGCGTTACCTCAGCCAGCTGCGGAACAATTAACAATTAACACTCCTGTTGAGTTAGAAGAAACAGCACAAGTAAAAATATTTGCGTCAAATCTTATTGAACATCACATATCACATTCTACACACGGTAATACCACAATACTTGATACAACATCTTTACTCAATGGGATGTATATCTATAAAATTACATCGAACAACACAACATTTGTCGGAACCTTTATAGTAAACAAATAACTAATTATGTATCAGGAGAACATCATGAAAACGTTAACTAAAACATATGTTATTGTACTGGTAGTTTTCAGTACATTTTACAATGTGTTCGCTCAGGAAACGGTTGTTGATTCTACGTTATTGGACCAACCGTATGTATATGCACCATTTCCCAATACCGTTGGCTCGGAATACTCTACATTGCTTGGCTACGGACTTTTTTATAAGGTTGGTGTTAGCAAAAACCTACAACTAAAGTTTACGGGTATTCCTTATTATAGCGCTAACAATTATAGGTCGGAAATGTTTTACAACATTGGCTCACAGCTTCAACTTGACTTTGTAAAACTACGAGAGTTACGCGGGTACGGTTTAGTTGGCGGAGCATATTTCCATTCTAACATAACATATAACGGTTCGGATGCAAATAAAGAATCGAGTAACGGATTAAGTTTAGCTGTAGGAATTGGAATCGAAACGCGATTCTTCCGCAGGTTAATTATTCACACCGAACTTACCGGCGGCTATAACTCATCTACAGAAGTTCGTTACGGTACAAACTACTTCGATACATCACTTAAAGTAGGTGTAGGTGCCGGTTTGGGAATTGTGTTCTAATACAAATAAAAAGTAGCATGGTTCGGTTCTGCAACGTGGCAATCCTTGTGCGCCGTCACACGGGCGGAACCGAACCATACTGCGCCGCTGAAAGGTTTGGTTCGCACAGGGTTGGCGCGCTAAAGGGTAGCTTCGGCAGCGGTGCGAAACAAGAATATTTCAACTATCCCGCCGTCCAAAATTGAGTATGTTTGTGATACGATACGCTAAGGGGAAATATATCTTATTATTGTGAACATGAACAAACTTTATATATATGTGTTTGTGCTGATTGTTACAGTTGCGCATGCACAACAACCTTCCGGAACGTTACGCGGAGTTGTTACTAATACACATTCGCAACAAACTATTGCGGGTGTTACCGTTAAACTACTTAGTACAAAACTTGGCGCAATTACAAACTCTAAGGGTGAGTACACTATTAAGAATATTCCTGTGGGAACGTATTCGGTGCAGTTTAGTTCGGTTGGTTTTGAACAAAAAACGCAAGCGGATGTTGTGATAAGAAGTGGACGGAGTACCGTTACGGATGTATCGTTAAAAGAACAAGCAACAAGTAGCGATGCTGTTACAGTTCAAGCAGATTATTTTTCTGCTAACGATGCAACTGTTGGGAGTGCAATGGAATATTCGTCCGAAGAAATTCGACGTGCGCCGGGCTCGGCGGGTGATATTAACCGTGTTCTTACCTCATCACCAAGCATTGGCAGAGTTGATGACTCGCGTGCAGACATTGTTGTGCGAGGTGGTTCCCCTGCTGAAAATTCATTTTTGATAGACAACATTCCTGTATATAACATCAACTACTTTCCAAAACAGGGGGCATCGGGTGGACCAATTAGTTTTATCAATATAGCTCAAGTAAGAAGTATGAACTTCCGCACGGGCGGTTATGATGCATCGTTCAATGCTTTGTCGTCAGTTGTAGATATATCATTAAAAGATGGCAACAGCGAACACTTTGCCGCACAAGCCGATTTAAACATGATTGGCGTTGGCGGAATGATAGAAGGTCCACTTGGTAACGGCTCATCATATTATGTATCTGTTTCTCGCGGATATTTGGATGCGTTAAAAGATATGTTAGGACAAACTGGCGTACCACAATGGGCAAACATCCAGGGTAAAATCACCTTGAATGCCGGAGCAGATGATAAGATAGGCATTATTGCATTTAGTGCGTTAAGTGATTTCAAGCGCGATAAAACAGAAGCGTTGGGAACAAATACATCGGTAAATAACAATCAGCAATGGCAAAACATTTACGGAGCAAACTGGAAACATATTTATGGTACAACCGGATATGCTAATACATCACTCTCGTTTAACTCCATACATGGTTTCGAGTGGGCGCGCTTCCCACAAAATGATTCAATGTTTATGGATAATGATTACACTCAACAAGCAATTCATCTTCGGCATGTATCGCACTTTGTTCATTCTACTCAAATAGAAAGCGAAATTGGATTTGATACAAGATATGAACTAAACAACCTTAGTGCATTTGTGGCAGCCCATGTTGATTCAACTTCTACTTTTATACAATCGCAGTATGTTCGTAACACTCCAAACATGTTTCGCTACGATGCGTTTGCTTCTCTAATTGCCACACTATTTGATAAACTGCATACAAGCGTAGGAATGCGTGCCGAACAATCAATGTATTCTGAAAATCGCACTCTGGCTATACAAGTATTACCGCGTGTTTCGTTGCAGTACAACATCAGCAACGATGTAACTATCTCTGCCTGTTGGGGCAAATTCACTCAAGCGTTACCATTAGCGTTACTACAGTATGCTATCAACAATACATTTCCAACCAAACCTATTATAGCTACACACGTTGTTGCATCGCTGGGATGGATTGTAAGTTCCGATACACGTGTAACAGTTGAGGCATACAAAAAGGATTACAACAATATGCCCATAGATATTGCCGAACCCACACGCTCACCACTTGATGATGCTGTTTCCGACTTTGAATACAAACAAACAACACATTACCGATTTAATGGCACGGCTCGTTCGTATGGTATTGAACTTGCCTTACAAAAGAAAATGTCTTCGGATATCTATGCAACTATAGGAAGTAGTATGAACCGTAGTTTTTATACCGATGGAAATGGTGTTGAACGTTCACGTTTGTATGATAATCGTTATCTACTAAATGCTACCATTGGCTGGAAGATAAGCGACTCGTGGGAAGTAGGCGGACAGTTTGCTATGATGGGTGGTAATGCGTATTCACCCATTAACGATTCGCTTTCGAAACTTCGTGGTGTGGAAGTTGTTAACAACAGCGAAGTGATGATGAGTCACCTTCCGGCTTATACAACGTTTAACCTCCGTGTTGATAAACGGTTTAACTTTGAGCAATCGAACATCATTGTGTATCTGACAGCTCTCAATGCATTAAACTTACAAAACACCAAAACAATCGAGTGGAATCCTTACTCTAAAACAGTTATCACAACACAGCATATTGGAATATTGCCTGTGCTTGGTGTTGAATGGCAGATGTAGTCCGTAATAATTATCGGAGTTTTTATGCACCACATTTTACTAATAGAGGATGATCCTGCAATTACCCTTGGACTACAAGATGCACTTACCGAAGAGTTGTTTCATGTTTCTGTTGAACACGACGGCGCGCGCGGTTACACCCATGCACTTGAATCCGGCATTGACTGTATAATCCTTGATGTGATGTTACCATCAATGAATGGAAAAGATGTCTGCCGCAAACTCCGCGAACAAGGTATTGCTACGCCAATTATTATGCTAACAAGTAAGGGTGAGGAGGCCGATAAAGTGTTAGGACTTGAACTTGGTGCCGACGATTACGTAACAAAACCATTCAGTGTACGAGAGCTTATTGCCAGAATTAAAGCACATCTTCGCAGAACTACCCCAATACGGCATTCAAGTACAAAACAACTAACATTTGGAAATATTGAAGTGAATTTTACAAATCAGGAGTTACTCTTACATGGAAAACCGGTAAAACTCTCTGCACGAGAGTTTGAAGTACTACACTACCTTATAGAACACGAAGGAACAATAGTAACTCGCGAAATGCTTTTAGACAACGTATGGGGGTACAATAACTTCCCCACCACCCGCACCGTAGATAACTACATTCTCATGCTTCGTAAAAAGCTCGAAGAAAATCCAGCACACCCCAAACACATACTCACGTTGCATACGCAAGGATATAAATTTGTAAGATAATATTAGTGTTCCCCTCACGCAATTTTACAGCGTTATACTCGGTCACCCATTGCCGTCCGAACGTTTCAATGTTTTCAACGTACATCCAATGCAGGGTTAATATCAAAGAACCCGGCCGGATACAAGCTGAATGACGCTTTGTGGACATTCATAATAGGATATTCTTCGTTACGCGGTAAATGCGTAACACCCATAGTATACCAAACAACAAGGTCGGTATTTTCTATATCTTCGTTATCACTACAATACATGGGCAGTCCATCACCTCCTTGCGATTGATTTGGATAATCTCCTGCGGCATAAAGTTCTGTTGGTTTGTACCGTGTTACCCAAAGATGATTATCTATAAACCCGGCACGTTTGCGCACAATGTTGTTTGCTGTGATATACGGAACAGCATTACTACCGGGTAACAACAAATATGCACTCGATGCACCAAGTTTATTCTTTACCAAAGAATTTGAAATCTTCCACACACGTGCCTTTTGCATATTCATGGAACGTTGCGCTTCTTTCTCATGACGTAATGTAACTTCGTCCATAACTATAGCGTTTCCATTTGGATTTTCGTTTGTTCCTTCTGGTGGTGCCCATGCATCAATCTCACTTACAGTGTTGTTCGTTCCATCAACATCCATATCTATCCGAAAGTTAAAAAAGTGTTGGTGATTTGGCGCTACAACCCGTTTAGTTACCAGATGCCCACCATATTGGTCGTGAGTGGTAACTGTTGTGTCCACCGTACATTTTGGCAACATTATTCCTGTTAATTGTGCCTGCACATCTATTCCACCATCCTGACGAAATATATAACTAATGGAGTAGTCGTAATTACCTACGGTGGCTATAGAGGTAACAACTAATTCACGTCCTCGCCTCGATTCATTTTTTCCGGAGTACTGTTCATAGTGTTTCCACAGTAAACCACCATCACGCTCATATACTGCAATTACATCATTGCGTGTTAGCGGATTACCATTATTATCAGTTAACACAGCATCAATAAACTGCGCATTCATTGGCATATCAACCTGCCTATCCATAGGGAATGTAAGATTACCAATGCCATATTCGCCAACATCAAATGCATTGCGCCATGTCCAATTCTTAGATGTATCACCATACGGTACAACCATTTCCGAAAGTGCAATCCTATGGAGTATGTTTCTTTCAATTCCTTTATCAACATATTGTACCTGATGTAACACCAGCCCCTCTCTCGGACTCAATGAATAACGGAATTTCCAATTCTGCCATTGGACTAAATTATCATCGGTAATAGTAAAACTTTTCTTGGTTTGCTTAATCTCTATTGGTTGAAGGATTGGTCGTTTGCTCTGGTTAGATTTTTTATCCAACTCCAAACTTGATTCCGGCAAAGGCAACGGAGTATCATCGGTAACTTGCACAACTTGCTTTGTGTTAATATTCACAATTGTAGTTACACCTTCAATAGGTCTTCCATAAAAGTTTGTCTGTGAACCGCGTACATACGAAACCGCACGAAGCAACCTTGCATTTTCCATTCCCGCAATTTTGATTGCACCCGCAGCCCAACTATCAATAATAATATCATCTATATTAGTAATACCGCGCCGTTTCATAGCATCTATCCATCGTATATCACTCTTAACAATTTGTGGTACCAAATCATATTCTTCAAACAACACCATTGGCTGTACGTTCTGAATTTCTTTCCATTGCTCTACCGATTTTGTTGTGATGTTTACAATTGCTTCGTAGGTTTTATTATTACCATTATCATATAAAACCACAAAAGATTTTCTATCCAACTTGGTAGTGGTTTGCCAAGTACGTATGTCGTTTTTTAGTGGCTCGTGTAAAGATACCGTTACAAATCGTATCCCGGACGGACAAAGTTTATAACCAATAATTACTGTTTTTACTTCCGCGTATTCCTTTAATGTTAACGGGGCAAGCGGATGCATTGCATATCCAATGTTTACAGAAACAAGTAAACAGTAACATAAAAGAAGTATTTTTTGCATAATTGATTCCAAATATTTTCGTGTAAACTACAAAGAATTTGTGTTCCCCTTACTGTATTTCACAGCATTATGCTCGGTCACCCATTGCCGTCCGAGCGTTTAACACAATAGGAGGTTTATCTTATTCATCACAACGTATGTATCAATTTTCATGCGACGCTGAACGCTTGGCTCGCACCGGGTTGGCGCGCTTACCGTGCGCTTCGGCAGAGGCGGGAATACAATTATTCAAATGTAATTATTACTTCTGTACCCTTGCCAACCTTACTGTGTACAGCAATAGTACCATTATGAGCATCAACATAATGTTTTACTAACGGCAGACCTAAACCGGCACCACCAACTCTGGCAGTTTGCATATCTTTTAAGCGGTAAAAAGGTTTAAAAATTTCAGTTACTTTATCTGCGGGTATTCCTACACCTTTATCGCTAACACAAATTTCAACGCTACTTTCATGTTGTGTAGTTAACACAGCAATGTACTTTTCATCAGCTGAATACTTTATCGCATTGGAAATCAGATTTATCAATACTTCGGTTAATCCATCGGGGTCAGCATATATATGAGGATTGTTCTCACTCAACATTAATACAAGAGAACATCCATTCATTTCAATCTGATACTTCATTAATTCTGTAACACTGCGTACCACCTTATTAACATCACAGTCAGTTTTATGGTATTCCATAACACCGCGCTCTATTTTACTGTAATCCAACACGTTATTGATTAACCGTGTAAGCCGCTCTGTTTCGCCATTAATGATACTTAAGTACTTTGTACTTTTTTCGGATGTTGATTGCTGTAATAACATCTCACTAAACATTTTGATAGAGGTTAACGGTGTTTTGAGTTCGTGTGTAACACCACTTACAAAATAGGATTTCAACTCATTTAGCTCTGTTAACCGTTGAGATTCCGCACGTTGAAGTACTATATTTTCCTGTAAAGAAAATCTTTCTAACAGTCCAGCACTCTGGTTGGAAATGTTAACTAACATGTCAATATCTTCATCATTGTATTGTTGTCCCGAACGTTTCTTTCCTACACACAGGTATCCATATAACGTTCCTTGTTCCGATAACAGAGAATATGTTGCTTCGTATGGTGGTGATGAGAATGGTTCACTGATATTGCTTATTGCTACTTGCGTTTGAACAGAAAGTGCAATAGCAACGGATTGCTGATCAATTTCAAAGAATACAACTATCTCGGGTTTTAGTAATGCATGCACTTCTTTACATACTATTTCAGCAACTTCCTCTTTACCTAAAGCGTTTTGTAGTTTACTCAGTATGCCCGTGTAGGCTTTCCGGAAGTCATACTGCACTCTAAAAAACTTAGTATCAACAAACCTTTGTATAACTCCTTTAGCCGGTAGGAATAACAGTACGTTCAGTATGATGATTAGGGGGATTACAAAAAATAGTAATTGTTGTTCATTAACGTGTGCTATAGAAGTTAGGATTGCAACAAGAGTTGTGTAGATTAGAAGAAGCAACCCTGAAACACCCACATATACAACACTACGGTTTACAATCAGTTCTATGGTAAACATTTTGTAACGGACAATAGCAATTGCAAACATAATTGGGGCTGCTATAAACAACAGCAGCTGCAAGGAATCATCTAACCGAAAAGTACTCTCGGCAAACACTACATACTTGTTAAAGTAAACGGGAATAATGGTTAACAGGAGAAAACTCACCGGACCAACAGTTATTCCGTATAGCATCCATAACACTTTGTTTCTGTCGGCAGAGTTTTCAGACTTCCTTAAACAGCGTAACATAAGCACAACGCTTGCAACTATTAATACCCCAAACATAAAACGTACTATTTGAAACAACGTAAGGTAGGTGCTCATCCATAGGTTTTGATGCTCAGTAACAGCAATGTATAAATACGTCATTGTAACCCCAATAACCACAGCTGTAGCATATAAGAAATACAATAACTTTCTTCCAAACACCAAGGGCTGATGGAATGGGAACACTGTAACAAAGTGCAACAAGACTACCGGAGCTAACACATAACTACAATGGAAAGAGAATTGGAGTAGCACTATTACAGCTAATGGTAAATCATAAACTCCTCCCGATGATGTTCCAATCAATACAGAAAACACTATCATCACTATAAAGAACATCCAGGCCGCGGGGTCGGTAGGGCGTAGTATATAAACCAATATGCCTAATACATAAAACACTATAACACAAATAATCAACAAGATAAACTCAACCCCGGAATAGTATGAAATAGTTTTAACATATTCTACACTGTTGGGATTTAACGTACGTGAGATTGAAACAGCGGAATCAATGGGTACGCCATCGCACAAGACCTCAATTTCACTGCGCGATGTAATTGGTTTGTTATTGAGAGTAAACGTGCTATCCGTACTGAACAATGCTATTAATGTTGATTCCGGCAGGGTACTTTTTTTAGTCTGTTGAATTATACCTGTTATCAGTAGCAAGACTGTAACAACATTTATGAGTAAAAAATATATTCGCATGGTACCAATCATAAACTCAAGTATTCTTTACTAACGTTGTACGCACCCACCACAACACAAATCCAACAGCAAAAACACCGATAGCAGCTAAGGAACGTATCGGGTCTTCGCTAACCACGCTCATGGTCATACCAAGCAACGTACAGATAAATATAATAGGAATAACCAACGAAGGTACTGAATAAACGGCACCTTCACCTACACCGCGCTTACGTAAAATAAAAATACACGATGCTGCAAGCGCAAGAATCAGGGTATCGTTAAACATTACATACCGCAATAACTGGTCGAACGAACCCAAAGAATAAAAAGCTATCAATACCAAAGCAAAAAACACTGTAAGCGAAAACGTCTGTACTTGTATTTTAGAATTTGTACGCATAAACATACTTGGTAACATTCCTTCTTCTGCCATTGCGTACATCAATCTTGGGTTAAACATAAACGTAGAATTCAGGAAGCCCGCAACCGAAAGAAATATCACAACCGCAGTAAAGTTTCTGCCAATTGAACCCAACAACCGCTCACCCAACGCAGAAGCAATCAACGGACTATTCACGCAGTTCTCAAAACCCAACGCATGTACATAACTCACATTTAAAGTAACGTACAATACCATAACTATTACCATAGATATTAATATAGCACGAGGCATTGTCTTCACTGCGTTGTGGGTATCTCTGCCAAAGTTGATGGCATTCTGATAGCCGCCATAACTAAAAAATATAGGAACCATAGCCGCAAAGAACAATGCAACTGTATTGCTACCCATTGGTTGCGGCACAGCAACATTGCCACTGGATTCAGGTGCTGATAGAAATATGCCGGCACAAAAGAATAACACCAATACTATTTTAACAACACTCAACACATTTTGCAACGTAGCACCCGCGCGGATACCAATAACATTAGCCGTGTACAATATGGTAAGTGTACTTACTACAATTATCTGAATCAACTCTTTTTGCACACCCGTGGGGTCAAGAACCGAGGCAAGATATTCAGCACCAATTAAAGCAACAGTTGCAGAACTGCTGGCATTCATTATTATTAGCGACCAATTTAAACTAAACGCTGCCGATGGATGATAACAGTACGAGAATATTTTATAGAACGCGCCAACAACCGGATAACGCGAACCAATCTCTGCAAATGTTAATGCTCCGCAATAACTTATTAATGCGCCAACAACCCATGCTGCTAAAAATAGTTCAACACTTCCGGCTTTACTTGCAACCATTGCCGGCGTTCGGAAAATGCCAACACCAATCACCATCGAAACGCCAAGCATTGCTACATCAAATGTTTTTAATTGTGCTTTCACAGAGTAATAGGTTATGTTATTAAGGTACACTAATATCGGAAGATAAGCTCTCTGTACAATTTACCACTTTCACTGCATCTGCTGCGATAAAAATACGGTAGGCTCGCACCGGGTTGGCGCGCTTGTGGGTTGCTTCGGCAAATGCGGGATTCAAGAAAAGAGTTTGTGTTCCCCTCACGCGGTTTCACAGCGTTAAGCTCGGTCACCCGTTGCCGTCCGGGCGTTGAATGTACGTAATGCTATTTAATGTTACGTAGTGTGTTATTGTTTAAATTCAACTACAAGGAATTCAACATATTGGTCACCGATTCTTTGAATGTTCTCCCAATAGGGATGGTGTAAGTGCCGGACTCGATGCTTGAACTGTTATAGGCGTCAATTTTATCGGTAGAAACTATAAATGATTTATGTACACGAATAAAACGTGAAGTATCAAGTGTTGCTTCCAATTCAGTTAACGACATTTTAGTGATAATTGATCTATTGATAGTTGTAATGCGAACGTATTCCTTCAGACTCTCTGCATATATAATTTCATCCTCAAAAATTTTAACCTGTTTTTTATCTATTGTGAAAAAGTGAAAGGTTCTATTCATTTGATTCTGTGCGTTATCATGCTTTACCTTTGAGACCGCAGCTAAAAACCGAGTATAACTAAATGGTTTAAGCAAGTAATCAACAATGTTCAGTTCGTATCCTTCCAAAGCATAATGTTGGTATGCTGTTGTAAGAATAACCTGAGGCGGTTTAATTAAGGTTCGCAGAAAATCTACCCCTTTAACTATTGGTAAATGCACGTCAAGAAACAGTACATCAATCTGATGATTGTGTAAAATACCTGATGCATCAATGGCATTGTTGCACACTGTATGTAAGGTTAAAAATGGAGTTGTATTGATGTATTCGGCCAGTCCTTCTGCCGCTAAAGGTTCGTCTTCCACTACTAAACAATTCAGGGTTTTACTTACTATCTTTTTCATGAGCTAAATTTAATGTTAGATGTACTGTAAAAGTACCGTCTTTTGCCAGGATATTAAAAGTAAAATCAGAATACTGTAATTCGCACTGCCTTTTAACGCTTGATAAACCGATACCTGTTGGATTTATTGATGTATGTTCATTATAACTATTTTCAGCTATACATTCAAACACATCGCCCTTTAATGCGAACCGAAGATTAATAGAACACTGTGCTTTACTTTCGCTTGATCCATGCTTAAAACAATTTTCTACAATTGGAATAAGAATTAATGGCGCTATTTCTCGGGTACTATTATCTATGTTGTATTGTATTTGTATTGAAAGTCTATCATCATATCGTAATTTTTCCAGTTCAATATAATCCTTAATGGCATCCATCTCCTGTTGAACAGTCACTTTATCAGCTTGACAGTCGTAAATCATATATCGTAACAAACCGGATAAACGTAATATTGCATCAGGTGTTTGCCCGGACTGTTTCCGTGCTAGATGATAAATGTTATTAAGAGTATTAAAAAGAAAATGAGGGTTTGTTTGTGAACGCAAAAACCTGAGTTCAGATTTCAACTTTTCATAAATCAAGCTTTTTTCACGTTCAGCGTCTTCAGCTCTTACAATTAACAATTCAAAAACACCAAGTATAGATAATGGAGTTAAGAGATTTAATAAACTTAACAACCATTCTACGGTATATCGTACTACCGTATCCGGTAACTTGCTCAAATCTTTAAGATACATATATGGTGATACGATTCCATCCATCAGGAGTCTGTATAATCCAATGTTTAGTATTACGAACAACGATATTCCTATAACAAATTTGATACGTTGTGCATAGAGCCGAGGCATATAGTACAACATGCCATAACAAAACAACAGATATACCGGAAGAACTATTACTGTTGCTCCGTAACCTCGTACTAATCGCTCTAGTACCGGCAAATAACTTAACGAGTTAAATGGTGTAGCTAAATACCCGTACATAACAATATAGCACAACCAAAACAACCAATGAATTTGCTTTCTATTCATAGCAAAGATGATAGTAACGATAACTTTATACCTCACAATTTACGAACAATTACACAGGAGGAATCACCACGTGACTTCTTATACAATTTACGATTACAATTCTTCACAACATTCGTAGTTACATTGTGGCCGTTTGTAGACACAACCTTGCAGTTGGTAGAAATTCAACATCTTATTTTTTTTCTCAAGTATACTTTTGTTCTGAACTTAATATCCAAATGAGATTATGAACAAGTATAGAAAACACCTGCTACTATTACTCTCAATACACTTACTGTTTTCACATTCGGTTTTTGCACAATTATTTACGAAAGTCACTACCGGGGAAATAGTACAAACAACTTCCGATAGCAGAAGTGTAAATCTGATTGATATAAACAATGATGGTTATGATGATATTGTAATATCAAACGGACCAAAGGCAGGTGCAAAAAATCACTTGTTTATAAATAATGGTAAGGGCACGTTTACTACCATACTTGATAATCCACTTGTACAGGACAGTGCTCCATTCGATGGGGCCACGTTTGCCGATATTGATAACGATGGTGACATTGATGCATTCTTTGTTACCTGGTACGGAAAGCCGAACTACTTTTACATCAATAATGGTAATGGTTCATTCACACGCGATATACTGGCATTTCAGGATATTAGCTCAACGTATTCTGAAACCGCAGCTTGGGCAGATTATAACAATGATGGCTATGTTGATTTATTGATAACAAATAGCGCAGGTGATAAACGAAACTTACTCTTTAAGAACAATGGCAATGGAACATTCCAAAGAATTACCGAAGGAGATATTACAAATGATTCATACACTTCGCGCGGTATAACATGGGTTGATTATGACAACGATGGAGATATGGATGTATTTGTGGTTAATGAGGAGAATACTCCAAATACATTATATCGAAATGATGGTAATTCATCTTTTACTAGAATCTTCAACTCACCCCTTACTGAACAATCATATAGTTCAATGTCATCAAGTTGGGCAGATACCGATAACGATGGAGACTTTGATGTTGTTGTTTCTAACTCCGGTTTTTATACACCTCAGGCAAATCAATACTATCTAAATAACGGGAATGGTGAGTTTACAGAAGTAACAGATTCACCTATCCATACAGATGGCGGTTGTTCATATAGTTCAAGTTTTGCCGATTATGATAACGACGGAGATGTTGATCTCGTTATCACCAATGGATTCTGTAATGGAACCATTGAAAACTTTCTTTACAACAACGATGGTTCAGGGAAGTTTACCCGTGATACTCAAAGCATTCCGGATTTACGTACTGCTTGTTCGTATGGATGTGCCTGGGGTGACCTTAATAACGATGGTTTTCCGGATTTAGTAATTGCATCATGCCAAAACAAAGCAACAAGTCCGTTACCAAGCAACCAAATGTACATAAATCATGGAAACACTAACACATGGCTCAAGTTGAACATCATAGGTATGCAATCTAACAAATCGGCTATTGGGGCAAGTATTAAAGTATTAGCCACAATAAATGGGAAGAAAGTATGGCAAACTCGAGATGTATCAACTCAAACAGGGTACTGTTCACAAAACTCTTTAACTGTCCATTTTGGTTTAGGGACAGCTACAATTGTTGATTCAATTATTGTACGGTTTCCATCAGGAAGTATTTCTACACTTCAGAACATATCAACCAATCAACAAATTTCCATAACAGAAAATACTAATACATCTGTACATCATATTGGCTTTACACGCAATATTCAAATGATACCAATATCAAACTATCTTCAACTCAGCATAGTAAACAACAGTCCGGATGAATTTAAAGAGATTACTATTACTGATATATTAGGTTCTACTCTCGTTACATCAATGTTACATGCTGGTAATAACACTACCAATATCTCAACTTTACCCAACGGTTCATATTATATAGCATTAACTACGCAAACAGGTAGGCTATACTATCAAACATTACACATTATGCGGTAAAACAACATGTAAGTTTACATCAAAGATTATACATATAAGAATTGACCACCTTAAGATATATGATATCTTGTATTCCCCTCACGGTACTTCACAGCGTTAAGCTCGGTCACCCGTTGCCGTACGGGCGTTGAATAAAATACGTGTACATTACTCCCTTGCCTTTTACCTCAATATCTCCACGAGGTATAATTTCTATATCCTCTATTTGTATTCTATTATTGTTTGATTGTGCTGAGGGTAATAAGGCATGCACAAAATCGGAGCTCACGTGTATTTTACCCGGCTCGCCATGGCTTTCCATTCTGTTGGCTGTATTAACGGCATCGCCCCATAAATCGTATGCAAACTTTTCTTTACCAATTACACCGCCAACTGCTTCACCGGTGTGAATACCAATCCTAACTTGTAACTCCCCTATATGGTCAATCCATGATTTATCGCCAAGTTCGTTTGGTATAGTAACAATGAGTGTTGCCATTGCATCAATTAATGCTATTGCTGCTTTTGCTGTTTGCATTGCATGACCGGGGTTTTTGATTGGAGCACCGCATATAGCCATGTAAGCATCGCCAATGGTTTTGATTTTTTCTAATCCATGTTGCTTAATTATTTCATCGGCTTTGGTAAAGATACAATCTAGTAAGTACACCAGACTTTTAGGAGGAATTCTGGAAGCCAAAGGCGTGAAGTTTACAATATCCATAAACAGCACACTTACAGAATCGTAATGGTCGGCAATAAAGGTTTCGTTATTGAGTAAGCGTACGGCAACTTCTGGCGGAAGGATGCTATGTAGTAACCGTTCCTGTTCGGCAATTTGCGCCGCAGCAGTTGCCCGTTCTACAATTCGTTCTTTTTCTTTTTCGGTTTCTTTGCGCTCGTATGCTAACCGTTGAGCGGCCTTTTTAGCATCTTCATTTTGTACTTCTTTTTCTAAGTTATGATACTTCTTAAAGTAATCAAATGCTAACTTATAATTACCCAGTTGTTCATACAATTCAGATAGTGCTGTATAGTTAAAATACATGCTGTGTTTAATTCCAAGTTCAGAATTAATCTCAAGGGACTTTAGCAAGAATTCTTCCGATAAACGTTCATCAAATTTTGAGAAGTTATTCTCTTTATATAATATACCGAGTAAACCATAATACAAGGCTATGTTTGCAAGATCATTATACTCTTGTGCTATTACCAATGCCTTGTTAGCGTAATCAAATGAATTTTCAAAATCCGATAACTCCTTATGCACATTAGCTATATTTCCCAATATTGTAATCTGTTCATATTTGTTCTGACTATTCTGATACACTGATAGTGCGCTATACAAATATTCTAAAGCCAAGTTATATTGTCCTTCATCATAATATACACCGGCTATATTAGTATTATTGAGTGCAATAGAGTAAGTATTTTCGTTTACTATTGCTAAATGTAATGCTTTCTTATAAAACTCTAAAGCTTTAGTTACATCATGCAATTGGTAGTACACACCGCCGGTATACCCAGTAATTCTGGTTAAGGCTAATGAATCTTCTATTTCATCTGCAAGTTCTAATGCCTGTTTATAATCAGCTAACGATTTAGTGTAATCGCCAATTGTCATATACAGGTTCCCTCGGTTTCCAAAATGTTGTATCAATCCTGGCTTATTTTCAATTCTGAAATCAATCTCCAGTGCCTTTTGATAATACTCTAATGCTATATCGTACTGAGATTTACTCTTGTACGTAATAGCTAAGTTTCCAAGTACAGTAGAAACCTTTTGAAAGTTATGAACCTGTTCAAATTTATCCTTGGCGATAGTATAGTATTGTATTGCATCATTAACATTACCTTCTACACCTGCAGTATTCCCCAAAATGTTTAAAGCTCTGCCTTCTTCATAAATATTATTACAACCCTTTGCAATACTAACAGCTAGGCGGGCATAGTGTTTAGATTCTTCAATATTATTAGTATTGAGATATGTAATGGCAATCTCGATCAGTAATTTTACTCGTTCATTGTCGTTTTGTGCACGGTCAATCTGCTTTACTAAATCATCTATTGTATTCATTTAATGCCGTGAAGATTGATGTATGAAGTTCATATGTAATTCTAAGTTATTCCCGAAATAACATTGACTATTACAAGTTAAAAGTGATAAAAGAATTATGCATAAAACTACCTATTTCTTCGTAAGTTTAAGAAAGTTTCTTTATACATTTAAGGAGTATTTTATGGCATCAGATGTAAAACTTCCTTTAGCTGTTTTGGTAACAGACATACGAGGGAATGTTATTGGAGGTGCAACCGTTTCAGCTTCTTCTCCACAACTTCAGTCCCCAGCGCCTCAAATTACAGATTCAGGGGGGAATGCTACCTTGAGTTTGGATGAAGGGTCATGGACAATAAGCGCATCTTTTGAAACTTCAACTGGAAATAGTCCTGCAACTTTACCGGCTGATAAATCGGTAAAAGTTGTCGTACCTTTGCCTTAAAACAATTAATGCAACTATTTTAAGCCCCATATTGGTAAAACATTAACTACGGTAGTTAAAAAGGGGAATGCAATTTGTGTTCCCCTCAAGCGGTTTTACAGCGTTAAGCTCGGTCACCCGTTGCCGTCCGGACGTTGTAACGGACTTACTTTTTACGCTTGCCTGTTACATCAATCGGGCGCAGGTCTTCTGTTAGTTGAACATACTTTCCATCAAACATATATCCGTACTCAACCTGAACTATACAATCGCCTTTCCCTTTTTTTAACAGAGCTTTGGTTAAGTCCCATTCTATTGTGTATTCGCCATCGGCAAACAGGATATCATCGCCTTTGTATTGTTCGGGTAGTATCGCATATTCATTATTCTTAGAATCATCTTCGTACCGGTAAGTTGCAAGCCGTATGTTCAACCCGTCGCTTGGGATGTTCTTAGTATTGTATGTCAACCTATAAACGGTACCTTCGGCATTAATTTCTGCCTTTTTAAGTTTCACCTTTGGCTCGGCAAACTTGTTAGACTTCCCGTTAAATCCTCCGGCTTTGGCGGCATCTGCGGGCATCATAAGTTCATACATTTGTACATCTGCAAGTGCGTCGGGATTACTACTGTTAACGGATTTCAGTATCAACAGCGATGGAGAAATAAGCAGTACCATAAATTCTTGCTTACCACTTTCGGTAGTAAGTACTAAACTCTCGGCAGAGTGTTCCAGACTCCATGTACCTTCTTTGGTAACAAGCATTTCGTCTTTATTAATTACCTGCCGCATAGTTTTCTCTTTACCAAACGCAAGTATTGTTGATTCATTGGAATTCACACCGTTACCAAGTAGTTTCCAAAGTTTACGAGCATTGCCGTACAGATACGATTCGTACTGTTGTGCAGTTGTTCCTCGTGATGTATGAAAATTCTTCATCCAAGCCATTGTACTACTTACTGCAATTCTGTTTATGCTATCGGTAACCACAGCAGAATCAAGCATCGTTCGGTATCTGTTGTATGTTTTATCACGCATCTCGTTGCTAATTGCCGATAGCGTAAGTAACCACTTGCGCGCCTTTACTGCATCCTTAGGCACACCATAACCAAATGTGTAACGATATCCAAGTTCAAAACAGGCAAGTTCGTAGCCATCGTTTGCAGCTTGAGTAAACCACGTTAACGATTCCACTGTATCGCGCTGTATTCCGTAACCTGCATAATAATAAGCACCAACCACATACTTTGCCGGAGTATATCCTAACTGTGCGGCATTGCGGGCAAATAAAAACGACTCACGTTGCTTTGTTGAATCTGAACTATTGGATAATCGGTTACTCCATACAAGCATTGGTTCAGCGCAGCGTTGTTCTGCGGCTTTGTGTAACAGTTCATCGGCTTGGGCTGCGTCTTCGGATGTTTTGGCTTCAAGTAAGAGTTTTTTGCCTAACGTCATTTGTGCAAAAGTAAGTCCGCCTTCTGCTGCTTTATGCAGATAGTATTTAGCAGAATCTAAATTGGGCTTCACACCATTTCCATTTTCGTACATGGAATATAGAGCAAACTGAGCGCGACCAACATTCTTATCGGTGATACTATACAATCCAAGGAGAGATTTCTTGTATAACTCCCACGCACGCTTGTTATCCTTTGTTGTGCCAATCCCATACTGATAACACTCCGCCAGTTGAAACGTACTCAATGCATAATCTTTTTGCGCACCTTGCAAAGCATATTCAAACGATTCTTTTTCGTTTACCGATACAGTCTCACCTCGGCGAAACTTATCACTCAACTCAGCCATAGCAACCACATTACCCGACCGTGCCTGAAGTAGAAGCATCTCTTGTGCATAGATATTCGTAACAGCACAAACAAGCATTACAAAAACAAATTTCATATCAAAACCAAAATTGTACTAAGGTACTTATCGGCTGTTTGGTAAATTTCTTTGCTATCGCCGGACGGCACTGCTCGACAGATACAAAACACCAACCACCTGCCGATTGGAACAATTATTAACAATGAGCGGTAACCTTGATATCGTTACATGTATGCTTCTTCCCGCATGAAGGGGTTGTTACTTGCTTGCCGTTTGGTGCGGCTTGGGCGGAAGCCCGGATTACTTTGTATAACCGTGATAGTGATTGTAATCTTTTAACATTACATCGAAAAAGGTGATTGGTGGCATATCGGAAGTGATATCATACTTTCTTTTGATATACTCTTGAGTGTTTTGTAAGATCACGTCTAATTTTTTGCGGTCTGCCTCGTTGGACATAAATGTGTCCATAACTTCTTTCATTAACCGAGCATCTTCATCGGTGAGTATTTGTGCTTCTGTAAATTGTGGCTGGTAGGTTGTGTCGATGTTTTGGAAGATTGTTTGATCGAATGTTATATCGTTTCGGAGTTTAACCACAGTTGTCCCGGCAGCCATATCGCCAAGACGCTGCCCGTGTTTGTTTAGCAACATGGAAACTAAGGCAATTGAACCGCAGTTAAATTCAATCTCGAGTAGTCCCATAAACCAACGCAACAAGTACGAGGCAATATCCGGTTGCGAACCATCTGTTTTAACAACCTTTAGTTTCATTATCAGTTTACCAATAGATTGTCCGTTGTTTAGGATTTCCAATACTAAGTGATACAAGGCCACAGGAAGTACTAAAAACAGGATAATTGAGCTGGTGCTTAACAAATACTCTTCAGCAGAATCTACTGTATTTCCGATTGTTACGTAAAGTAAGATGTATCCCCGTGTTATAATAAAGTCTATAAGTTGAGCCAACATCCGGTCTCCAACGCTTGCTATTTCGTAGTCTATTTCAACATTTTGCGCAGTACCAATTGAAATATTTTCCATAAAAGGGGGTTTCTCGTATTTTGTGCAGGAATATTTAGAGTAAAATAACAGATTTCCTTGTAAAATGTAAATTAGAGTTATGCGCGAAGTAACTTTTTTGAAACAAAATGCTGAGAAGTGGAAACGCTTTGAGGGTTTGATTTCGGATAAATTTGTAAAACCCAATCCCAATGAACTTACCGACCTGTTTGTTGAATTGACTGATGATTTATCGTATGCACAAACCTATTACCCCGAAAGTAAATCAACAAAGTATTTAAATACTTTAGCCGCACGCGTTCACCAAAGCATTTACAAAAACAAAAAAGAAGACTCATCACGGCTGGTAACATTCTGGACTCGTGAAATCCCATTAGTTATACGTTCCGCACATAAAGAAATACTTATTTCATTCATCATCTTTCTCCTATCGGTTTTTGTTGGCGCACTATCCATGAACAAAGATGACCGTTATGTTAGGAGCATATTAGGTGATGGGTACGTTAACATGACTGAAGAGAATATTAAAAACAAAGATCCGTTTGGCGTGTATAAACAGGAGGAAGGTTACGAAATGTTTGTACGCATTGCATATAATAATGTTCGTGTTGGTATTACATTTTTCTTATCGGGGTTATTTTTTGGCTTAGGTCCAATCTATCTTATCTTTAAAAATGGGATTATGCTTGGAGTATTCCATTATTTGTTTTACAAACATGGTCTGCTGGGGCAATCGTTAGCTGTTATTTGGATTCATGGTACCATAGAAATGTCCACCATGATAGTAGCAGGTGGTACCGGATTTGTTTTGGCAAAATCGTTTCTAATGCCCCAAACATTTTCTCGTATTACATCTTTTATTAACGGAGCAAAAGCAAGCATGAAGATAATGATTAGCCTGATTCCATTAATTGTTTTTGCAGCAGTGTTGGAATCGTGGGTTACCAGGTTTACAGATATGCCATTTTTCCTGAATATGTTGATAGTTTTTGGCTCGTTAGCATTTATATTGTGGTATTATGTTGCATATCCAATACTTTTAGAACGCAGGATTTCCAAT
Organism: Bacteroidota bacterium; assembly: GCA_019695345.1. GTDB lineage: Bacteria > Bacteroidota > Ignavibacteria > Kapaibacteriales > NICIL-2 > JAIBAE01. The sequence goes on from JAIBAE010000035.1 coordinate 24,516, forward strand.
AGCAGAGGTCAATTATGAGTGAGACTGTATTTCAGATGCGTAAGGCTCGTTCCTACGGACAAATTATTAATGGAGTCTTTGTTTTTGTTCGTGCCTATAAAGATATTCTCTATGAGGCACTTTGGAAAGTATTGCTTCCGCTTATCACCATTGCAACCTTATGTGTAGCGTTGTTTGCAAATAACCTATTTGTAATTTGGGAAAACAATGAGACAACTCCTGAAACCGGTGATATAGTTATTGTGGTATTATCCGGTTTATTGGTGTTTGTTGTGTTTTTATTTGCCTCATTGGCATCATACCTAATACAGTATAGTTTATTTGGATTAGCTGTAACAAAGAACAATGACTTCACGTTTCAGGATGTGTATGCAATTGCTAAAAAGAAATTCTGGGGGTTCTTTGGTTTAGTTATAGTATCATTTATGGCTTCTGGAATTCTATCTAATATTGTATCACTTCCTGTTGCCTGGATTCCTATTATTGGGATGTTCTTTTCTATGATTATATCTTCGTTTTTTACATCAATCGTTTACATAGCACCTATTCCAATGTTTGTGGAGAATCAGGGTTTCTCAAAAAGTATTGATAGAGCAATAGCATGCATTAAAGGATATGCTTGGAAAAATGCAGGGCTATACGGCACACTTACCATCATTCATTTTGTTTTAACTATTTCACTTCTATTACCAATTTCCATAACATTGCTTTTATTTTATTTGTATGTACCTGGTTTTTTTGAAGGCGGAATAAAGCAATACCAAACTCTGTTTATGATTGTAGGTTGCGCTAACATAGTAGTTCTTAGTTTTGGGATGTTCTTTTTTTCAATAGTACCTATTGTTGGTATGGGCTTACAATATCTTAACATTGTTGAACGCCGCGAAGCGGTTTCTCTATCACTTCGTGTTAATAAGCTACTGGAAATGTATCCACCAAAACCTGTTGAGCCATCCCCGGTTATCAATTCTGATATGATGCAAATAGGAATACAAGAAGATGAATCGCCGTTATTAAATATCTCGGAAGCGAATATTACAGAGCAAGAAAGTGTTTCATCTGAATCTGATAACAATTCAAATCTGAACATACAAGAAGACTCAACAGACTCCAATAATTCTGAAGGAACATTGTGAGAGGTACCTTCTTAGCCTTGCGATATTCTCACATAATACTTGTGCTTTTTGTATGCACGTACTTCTTTGTGCCATCTATTGCACAAGTTCCATTTCCCATTCAAATTGAAAAGAAGAAAGAGGAAAGTACCACATCGCATCCAACTCCTGTACGTTACGACTCCTCGAAGGTACTGCAACGCCAACCTTCCGATGACCGAATGAAAGAGTTTAGCGGTAGCGCGTTTGAGTATGACCGGGCCATGGCACCGGAAACACTCTCATGGTGGGAAAAGCTAATGCAGTGGTTAAGAAACAAACTTACGTTTTACTCAGGTACAAATGCCGATACCATTGTATGGGATTTATTAACGTGGGTATTCATTATCACAGCCGTTGTTTTGTTGGTATACTTATTAGCCCGTAACAACGGTGGCGGATTCTTAACCTCATCAAAAAAACACATAGTACTATCACACGAAGAATTACCTGAAGACATCCATGAGTTAAACTTTGAAGATAAAATCCGTGAATCACTTCAAGCCGGAAACTATCGGCGTGCTGTGCGTTTTCAGTTTTTACGTGTTTTAAAACATCTTTCCGATTCTGGATTAGTGGAGCTAACTGCATCCAAAACTAATCGTGTTTATATTCGTGAATTACGCTCTACTCAATATCAATCTACATTTTCCGAACTTGTGTTGATATTCGACTTTATTTGGTACGGTGAATTTGCCATTGATAAGGAAGAATACATATCAATAGAACCTAAGTTTACGGCATTCGTTCAGTCTCTGCCACGTAAGCAGATTGTACAACAATCAGCTCAACAGTCATTTGAGGTGGCAACATGAAATCCAGCCGCATTATTATTGTAATAATATTAACCATTGCAGCATCAGTTTTACTTAAACTACTTGCACCATCTCAATTAGATTGGAGTCCTTCATTTAGTAAGGATGATAAGATTCCTTATGGTGATTACATCTTGTACCGTACTCTCACCGATGTGTTTCCAAATCAACAAATACAAACATCTACATCATCGGTATATGAACTTCTGAATGCCGATAGTATGAAATACACAGGCAATACGCTGTTCAACTATATCTTTGTTAACAGAAATAGTTATTCTATGGATGAAACTTCATCCAAATCTTTACTGGCATTTGTAGATGAAGGTAACTCGGTATTCCTTTCAACCGAGTCAGTCCCAGAGTTAATAGAAGATACACTACAGCTTGAGTTTAATTACAACTATGTACCTTCAGGTGATACAATTCGTGTTTCTTTAACTAATCCAATGTTTGGTGGCATTAAATACCCTATTAGCAAAGGAAGAAGCTTGTATAACATTGCATCTTTCGACACAGCAAAAACCATTGTGCTTGGAAAAATGCGCGACTCGTTGGTAAACTTTATCAAAGTTCCGTTTGGTAAAGGGAATTTTTACATCCATAGCTCACCATTTATTCTTACAAACTACTATGCAGTTTCTAAACAGCACAGACCATATATATACAATGTAATTTCCTATTTACCGGTACAGAACACTATTTGGGACGAGTTTTATAAACCGGGCATGTACAAAGATAAATCATCACTTCAAACTGTTCTTTCACATCCCAATCTTACAATTGCATATTATCTTGTATTAGTTGGGTTAACCATGTTTGTTCTTATTCAAGGTAAGCGCAAGCAACGTATTATTCCGGTTATTACTCCGTATCCTAACGCTACACTGGAGTTTGTGCAAACGGTTGGCAAGCTCTATTATCAACATCGCGATAGTAACAGTATTGTAGAACGACTTGTTTTACATTTCAACGACTTTTTACGAACACGCTTTTATCTGCGCGAAGTAAAATATGGCGATGAACTTTATAAAAAGATTTCGGAACGAACAACAATTCCGTTAGACGAAGTTAAGTCGGTATTTTCCGTTGTAATTGCTATGCAAGAACGAATTGTAAATACCGATGAAGATGTTAAAAAGCTCAGCAAAACAATCGAAACATTTAAGGAGAAAATTCCTTAGATAGAATTGTGTTCCGCTTCTGCGCCGAAGCTACCAAGCCAGCGCGCAGACCCGGCGCGAGCCGCGCGTTCAGCGTCGCTATCTTACAAAGGAGCAAAGGTAGCAGAAAAGATAAGAAGGTTTCAAGTGAATATGAATACGTAATTCGTAATTCATATTTCCAATACGGGTCGGAGCGCACAGGGTTGGCGCGCTGAACGCTGTGAAACTTAGTGACAGTAACAATAAATTGAATTATAGTATCAACATATTAGAACAATTATGTTTGAATCTCGAATTGACTTGAGTGCACTGAAAAGTGCTGTGGAATCTATCCGTGCAGAAGTTGCCAAAATTATTGTTGGGCAAGAGCAGATGGTAGACCTGCTCATTGCAGCAATACTTGCCGATGGACACGTTCTTATTGAAGGCGTGCCCGGTGTTGCAAAAACTATGACGGCAAAATTGATTTCCCGTACGTTGAATGTTGATTTTAATCGCATTCAGTTTACACCCGATTTAATGCCATCGGACGTGTTAGGAACAATGGTGTTTAACCCTAAGGAAGCTGACTTTGGTTTTAAGCAAGGTCCGATTTTCTCCAACATTGTGTTGGTAGATGAAATCAACCGCGCTCCGGCAAAAACCCAGGCCGCTTTACTTGAAGTTATGGAAGAACGTCAGGTTACGGTAGATGGCGTTTCGCATATCATGTCGTATCCGTTCTTTGTTATTGCAACACAAAACCCTGTAGAGCATGAAGGCACATACCGTTTACCCGAGGCACAACTTGATAGGTTTGTTTTTAAAATCAATGTAGGTTATCCTAAACTCGATGAAGAAGTAAACATCATTGCCGGATATCACACTCGCAAAGGTGTGAATAATGTTGAAAGTATCACATCGGTATTAAACCCAGCCGATTTACAACAGTACCGCACGGTTATACAATCGTTACATGTTGAAGAACGCATTATGCGGTACATTGCTCAGATTGTTCACGCAACCCGTAATAGTGGCTCGTTGTACTTGGGTGCATCACCGCGTGCTTCGTTGGGGATTCTTACAACATCCAAGGCAATTGCGGCAATGAACGGAATGGACTTTGTAACACCGGAACATGTGCGTGAAGTTGTGACTCCCGTACTACGCCACAGAATCCAACTAACACCCGAACGCGAGATGGAAGGTGCATCGCCCGATGAAGTGATAAAAGAGATTGTAGAGAAAACAGAAGTACCACGATAGATAGCTACTAAGCAATAGATGAACATTGTAACCATCATTAAGCACTTTGTTGCCTCGTTCTATTTTACGACATATTATTATGCCGCTATAGGCATTGTTGCTGTTATACAATTAATAGCATTCTTTATAGAGTGGTTGCAGTTTCCTGCTCAGATATTGTTTGTGGCATTGCTGGTCTATCCTGTTATGGATGCACTTATGCTGTATCTACCTAAGTTCGGAATCAAAGCCCGGCGCGATACCCCAGATCGTCTCTCAAATGGTGATGATAACCCAATTAGCATCCATATAGAAAATAATTACGGGTTTAATACTACCATTCATATCATTGATGAAATACCACATCAGTTTCAACAACGAAACATCAATTTCGATACTACCCTTTCTGCTGGCGAGCAAAAGGTAATCAGTTACAAACTTCGTCCAACCGAGCGGGGTGAATACAGTTTTGGTGCTGTTAACATATTTATCGAATCGCCTTTACGCGCAGTACAGCGTAAGGTATCATTTTCTAACAATGCAATGGTGCCGGTATATCCGTCGTATATCCAGATGCGTAAGTACGAGCTTCTTGCCGCTACAAATAGATTAGTTGATGTAGGTATAAAAAAGATTCGTCGCGCCGGACACGCAAAAGAGTTCGACCAGATTAGAGAGTACATCCCCGGCGATGAATACCGCACCATAAACTGGAATGCAACTGCCCGCAAAGGTCAACTAATGGTAAACCAATATCAAGATGAAAAATCACAGCACGTGTATTCGTTGATTGATATGGGGCGCACCATGAAAATGCCATTTGAACGCTTAACACTGCTTGATTACGCAATCAATGCGTCGTTGGTAATCTCTAACATTGCCATGCACAAGGACGACAAGGCAGGACTGATAACCTTTACAGAAAATATCGAGTCGTTACTAAAAGCAGACAAAGGTAAAGGACAACTTCGGAAGATATTAGATACATTGTACAATCAGGAAACTCGATTCCGTGAATCCAATTACGAGATGCTCTACACCACCGTACGCCGCCAAATTCACCAGCGGAGTTTGCTCTTACTTTTTACAAATTTCGAAACACATTCATCCATGAAACGCCAACTCAAATACTTTTCCATGTTGGCAAAGTCTCATTTATTATGCGTTATATTTTTTGAGAATACTGAATTGAACTCACTGCTAACCACTCCTCCACGAACGTTAGCAGACATTTATATTAAAACTATTGGCGAGAAGTTCGCCTACGAAAAAAAGCTCATTACAAGTGAATTAGAGCGTCATGGAATACAATGCATTTTTACACCACCTCAAAATCTAACTGTAAATACTATAAATAAGTACTTGGAGCTAAAAGCAAAAGGTATGATTTAATATTTTATGCTATCGCCGGACGGCAAACACCAAACTTCTTTCCCAAACCCTCACTTTGCCGGAGAGATTCTTCATCAATTTTGTATCATACGCTTGATAAATTACCCGTCGTTCTGCTGCAACCACCAAGCTTTTTTGATTACCGCATCCCTAATTCTTGCTCCCGCGAGAGCAAAATGAAAAAAATATCTCAACATTTCATAAGCACAACAGCTTAAAATTTCAAAATTTTCGACATTTACTAATTTTATCAAAATATAAAAGACTATTTTATATTTTTTTATTGAGGATAATTTTATCTTTTATTATTTTTGTACCGAAAATTGTAAGCGAAACAGAGAGCTTTGAAATGTGGTGAGAGACAAGGGGCGTTTAAGTTCTCTACGAATGCAGCATACATTCTATGCTTACAGTTAAATTTTATCACACTCATAAAGGTGTACAAATGAAAACAGTTGGTTTATTATTGGCAGTAGCACTTTTTGCAGTTTTCGCACAAAGTATAAGTGCTCAGTCCAAATACGATTCTCGTAATATTAAAATGAAAGTAGCGGGCACATCAACTCTTCACGATTGGGAATGCCCTGTAAATAAAGCCTACGTTAAAGCAGATTTAACGATAAATAATAATGAAATTCAGTCCATAAATAGTGTATGGATGGATGCAGAGGTTAAATCCATTAAAAGTGGTAAAGACGGAATGGACGAAAAAATCTATGACACGTTTGATGCTGATAAAAATCCTAAAATTACTTTCCAATTTACCAAAACCAAATCCATCGAAAAGAACGGCGATGTTTGGAACATTACTGTTTCCGGTAACATGACTATGGGCGGCACAACAATGCCTGTAGATTTAGTTGTTAAGGCTAAAATGTTACCAAACGGTGATGTAGAAATCAGTGGGACAAAAAAACTAAAAATGACAACATTCAAAATGGATCCACCTTCAGCTATGCTTGGTGTAGTTAAAAGTGGTGATGATGTTACGATAAGCTTTACAGTTGACCTTAAAAAACTATAATTAACAAAGAAACTAATTACCTATACGGTTAATTATTCACTTTCAATATTTTCTAATTCTCGGAGGGGATATGAAACAGTTCGTAAAATTCGTTGCAATGAGCCTAGCATTAGTAGGCTTTGCAGTTTCAACATTTGCTCAGCAAGCAACAATCAACAATTTCCGTCCATACGATAAATCAGGTCTCGGAATTTTTGAAGCTCCAAAAGATGCACAAACAAAATTTGATGGAATAAAGGTGCGTTTTGGTGCAGGCTTTACACAACAATATCAGCTTTTAAACCATGAACATGGTTATACACCAGATACAGGTGCATTACGCCTAAAACCTATAACTGGTGGTTTTGCTACAGCAATGGCTAACTTAAATATGGATGTTCAGTTAGAAGATGGTATCCGCATGAATGTAGTAACCTACCTATCGGCACGTCACCACAATGAAGCATGGGTAAAGGGCGGGTACATTCAATTTGATAATATGGCATTTTTAGGTGTTGATGCTTTGAATAGCATAATGAAATATCTGACTATTCGCGTTGGACACATGGAAATAAATTACGGCGATGCTCACTTCCGTCGTTCCGATGGTGGTCAGACAATTTACAACCCATTTATGGAAAACTATATCATTGATGCATTTGCTACCGAAATTGGTGCGGATGTATTATTCCGCCATAGTGGATTCTTGGCATTAGTTGGCGTAACAAATGGTGCTATTAAAGGTAGTGTAGACGTTTTAGCACCGACTGCAGTAGATAAAGACACAACAAAATCTCCAGCTTTCTTATTCAAGGTAGGTTATGATGATAAATTAGGTGATAACTTACGTTTACGTTTAACCGCATCAGGTTACATGATAAGCAGTGCACAAAGTAACACTTTATTCTGGGGTGACCGCACAGGCTCTAACTATTGGATGGTTATGGAACCATTAGCAGGTAACTCATATACAGCAAATGCTTGGTCTGGAAGATTAAACCCAGGAATGAGTGATAAAGTAGCAGCATATCAAGTTAACTTATTTGTTAAAGCTAGTGGCTTAGAAGTATTCGGAACATTCGAAACAGCAACAGGACGTAATGCTAACGATAAAGACCTTGTAGCAGACCCAACTGGTAAAACAGCTTTAGACCGTAAGTTCACACAAATTGCTGCTGATGCTGTTTACCGTTTTGGTTCTACAGAAAATATTTATTTAGGTGCTCGTTTTAACCAAGTAAAAGGTAATTTTATAACAAGTAGTAACAAAGAACAAAGTGTAGATCGTTTAGCTTTTGCAGCAGGTTGGTATATTACTAATGCAGTTATGATTAAAGGCGAGTATGTTATGCAGAACTATAAAGATTTCTTAGCTGGCGATATTCGCAAAGATGGTAAATTTAATGGTTTAGTTTTTGAAGCTACTGTTGGATTCTAATTGATAATTTACGTTACCTTCAACATGTTTTTGTTGAGACCACAGGTAAGAAGATATGTTTATAATAGAGACCTGTGGGTGTTAAACTCACAGGTCTCTTTAATTTTAAGAGAAGTATAAAGGTAAAGAAATGTTATTACGTAGTATAGTTGGTGTTGCAGTTTTATTGATGTTTAGCGGATTCGTCTTAATAAACAGCAACTTGGTAGATTACACGTACTATTTAGAGGATAGCAGTAAGTTGTACATAGAAGGAACAAGTAATGTAAACTCGTTTGATTGCTCGTGCAAAGACAACTTTCCAAAGCGTAGTATTAAAGTTGCTTTTTCGGATGACCTAAAGACAATAAGATTTACAAATTCCTACTTCAAAATCAGAACTCAATCTTTAGACTGTAACAATTCTCGGATGAACAAAGATTTATGCGAGGCACTAAAATCGAGTGAATATCCGGATATTAAAATTGAGTTAAAAGATGCAAAGTTACAATCAACAACACCCGGAAGTGATGGTTGGCTAAGTATAAAAGTAAATGCATCCATGACAATAACCAATGTTACAAAGGATATTGTACTTGATGTAAAAGGTAAAAAAACATCCGATGAAAAATTTCGGTTTGTTTGCCAAAAAGAAATACTTCTCACTGATTATAACATCGAACCACCAACAGCGTTGCTCGGTTTAGTGAAGGTGAGAAATAATATTAAAATCAACTTCGACCTTTATACCGTTGCTGAGCAGTTGTAACGAATTTACAATTGTTTTTGGTACAAGATGCTCATCTATTATTAGTTGAGCATCTTGTTGTTTAAACCTAAATGAATTTCAGTTAATATTTTAAAGAGTTGTTAGCGGCAAATAATTGGGTGTGGAAAAATTTAGGTGCGGTGCCGTCCGCGAAAGCAAAAAATCGCAAGACCCTGCAAATTCAAGTATTTCAGACTGTTACTGAATTCAAATTAACTTTTTACTCATTTGTTGTTTAGGAACAATGTGTTTAATTTGTAATCGTCAAAAGCTACATTCACTGCATCTTTATTTCAATAATTACAAGTGAATGTGTTTTTCCCCGCAACTCAAGCCCGGCAAGCTATGAGTTTGCTGTTAGATATGTATCACAATAAGAGGAGGTGTACCTGATGCCCGGTACCAAAACGATATTCAAAAATTCAATTAAGTTCGGTGTTGTTGTTGGGTTGTTCTTTATAAGTATTATCAGCGTTTTATTGCTTTCCGGAAGTGGAATAGCAGGCGCAAGTGAACCAATTGTTGTTAAAGATATTACAACAGATACGGTTCCGGCAGAAGAATCTGTTCTTCTGAAAAAAGTTCAATGTTCTTTTACAAAACAAGGTCAGGCGTCGTATTACGGTAACGACTTTCACGGGAAGTCTACTGCCAATGGTCAGCGGTTTGATATGAATGGATTTACAGCTGCTCATCGCACGTTACCATTTGGCACAGTTCTCCGTATTACCAATCCTGATAATAAAACTTCGATTATAGTTTTAGTTAATGATCGCGGACCTTTTGTAGGTAACCGTGAAGTAGATATGGCGGAAGGTGCAGCACGAGCAATTGACGTTACGCTTAATAAAGTAACTATTGAAGGATTTAGTCCACGCTCGTTTTATGGTGACTCTGTACTAATTGGTTTTTCAGCACCTTCGTATGAAGCATTCAGACTCCCCATATCTCAACTTAACGTCCTTGATACTGTTGGTAGTTTTTCTGATGCAATTCGTATTCACAGAACGAACGCATCAAAGTTTACCGACCAACAGGTTTATTTAATAATTGCACCAACAAATCACGGTGCTCGCGAGTGTGGCTATCAATTTATTATAGCTACAAACAAAGTCAAGGAAAATACATTTAATACAGCAGAGTTACTCACTGAGTAATTAAAGAGAAAGTAAAAAAGAACAAACACACAACACGAATACCGTAGGGCGGATTGCAAAAACAATCCGCCTTTATTTTTTCTACTTAAGTACATCCATATTTTCCTGAACCTGCTTCCAGTTTACTATGTTCCACCAAGCATTAACATAATCAGCACGTTTGTTTTGATACTTCAAATAGTATGCATGTTCCCAAACATCAATTCCCATTATTGGTGTAGTTCCCCACGATGTTAACTTGTGCTGGTTCTCTGCTTGCAATACAATCAGTTTCTTATCAGCCGGACGGTAATGAAGTAATGCCCAACCACTTCCTTCAACAGCAATTGCTGCAGCAGTAAATTGTTTTTTAAAAGCATCAAAAGAGCCAAACGAATTGCGGATATTATCTGCTAATGTTCCTGTGGGCTCACCACCGCCACCTTGGCTTGGCGGAGCCATAATTTTCCAAAACATCGAGTGCAAGAAATGTCCGCCGCCGTGAAACGCAGCTTTTTTACTCCAATATTCTATCATGGCAAAGTCGCCTGTTGTACGTGCCTTAGCCAATTCAGCTTCTGCTTTTACTAAGCCATCAACATACGCTTTATGGTGCCTTGAGTGATGAATATCCATCGTCATAGAATCAATGTACGGCTCTAATGCATTTGTTGCATATGGCAAAGCGGGTAAAACCGGTACACCAAAATCAGTACTATCGTTCCTGGCAAACACTTCACTTGTTGGTAAAGCCGATGCAACAACAACAGCTCCTGTTGTAGAAATAAAATCACGTCTGTTCATAAAATTCTCCTACTATAAATTAAGTATTCCCACTTCTGCCGAAGCAACCCATACTGCGCCGCAACCCGGTCGGGACCAAGCCTTACAGCTTCGCGATATGCTTCTTTTACTCTAAGCCTACTAACGAACGTAAATTCCTAACTTCCGACGGTGTAAGGTGTCTGTACTCCCCACGTGAAAGCCCTGTTACAGTTACTCCTGCATACCGTACTCTGTGCAATCGTTCAACCTCGTAACCAAAGTGTTCAAACAATCTACGCACTTCTCTATTCTTGCCTTCGCGTAATACAATTTTACATTCGTGTTGGTCGCGCTCAATAAACACCTCAGCCGGACCGGTTACACCATCTTCCAACTCAACACCTTCGGATATAGCCTTTGCATCATCAAACTTCAACTTCTTATCCAACCCCACAGAGTATTCACGCTCAACGCCATACTTTGGATGCATTAAACGTGTTGCAAGCTCCCCATCGTTTGTAATAATTAAAACACCGGTAGTGTTTCTATCTAACCTACCAACCGGATACAACCGTTGCGAAATTGGAATCAGATCCATCACAGTTTTCCTACCTAAATCATCGCTGGTTGTTGTGATATAATCTTTAGGTTTGTTGAGAATAACGTAGGTTAAGTGTTTAATGTATGATACTGGCTCGCCATTAACTGTTACTAAATCTGATGGATGTACTTTAGTACCAAGTTCTTTTACCACTTTACCATTTATCTTTACAACGCCGGTGCTAATTAGTTCATCGGCTGTACGGCGCGAAGCAATTCCGGCATCGGCAAGAAATTTATTCAGACGGATAATTGCTTCCAAGCGGCCTGTTGGTTTGCTTGGCTTACGTTTTGGCATAGTAGCTGGAGCATCCGTTCTTCTTCCGGGACGTTCCGGTCGTGATGTTCTGCGCGATGTTCTTTTCTCAGCTTGCTGCTCATCCAAACGCTCTACATCCTTACGCGAGAACTTTGCGCGTGATGTATTGTTCTTTACGGTTTTGTTCTTTGAACGGTGTGTTAATGGTGATGATGGTCTTCGTGGCATTGCTATTTTGTTGATGTAATTAATTCAGTTGTTCAAAATTACTCAATACTATCTCAGGAGTAATACTTTTCATACATTCCATTGTTCCCAACGGACATTCTTTTTTACCATGCAAACCACACGGACGGCACTGAAGTTCTTTGTTTTCAAGGACAATATCACTTTCTCCACATGGAGCAAATCCAAACTCGGGAATAGTGGAACCAAATATAGTTATGGTTTTACACCCCACAAGTCCGGCAATATGCGTTGGTGCGCTATCATTAGTAAGTAACGCGTGGCACTGCGTCAACAGAGACGCTGTTTGTGGTAGTGTGAACTCTCCGGCAAGTGAAATGCTGTTTGATAACCGAGCTATGGTGCCGCATCGCGCAGCATCATCATTTCCACCAATCAACACAACCGTATATCCTTTGTTTTGGAGTTGAATTGCCGTTTCTACAAAATACTCTTCCAACCACCGTTTGGTTGCCCACACCGAGCCGGGCGCAATTGCAACAATTGGTTTATTGCTTGTAAAGGGTAATTCTACTTCCGGTAATGTACTTTGAACTCTAGGTAACGTGCTTGATAGCTCGCAACCTAGCGCTGTTAGCATTTGTTTATTCCGTTGTGTTTCGTGGATTCCTGTTTTCCATTCTACGCGATGTTTGTACAGCCACGATAACGCGGAGTTTGTAAAACCAACAGTTGTTGTTGCCCCACATATCTTAGCTATTAGCGTTGTGCGTATGCTACGTTGTAATCCCAATACACAGTCTGTTTGTAACGCTTGCAGTTGTTTGGCAATTGCCTTAATCCCCTTCCAGCCCGATTGCGCTTTCCGCTTATCATAAGGAATTACTGTATCAACAGCCCTTGCGCAATGAACTAATGGCGCAGAAATCGGCGTACATACAAAATGTACTTTACACAATGGGTTGAGTTGCTTGATTTCCTGCGCAAGGTACAGCGCCAATACGGCATCGCCAATAAATGCGGTTTGGATGATTGCAATGCTCTTGTACTGTTGGAGTGAATTCATGCGGCAAAGATAAAAAATGGTGGGCTGTGTTTTAGTACTGCTGTGTAAATTCGCATATTCTATGTACCTGAATTAACGGAGAAATCATGGCTATTGCAGCACCTTTTAATTTTAAGCAGTGGATTGACGAACATCGTCACTTACTAAAACCACCCGTTGGCAACCAATGTATTTATTCGGATACCGATTTTATTGTTATGGTTGTTGGCGGACCAAACTCACGCAAAGATTACCACTTTAACGAAGGCGAAGAATTGTTCTTTCAGGTGGAAGGCGATGCCACGATAAAAATCATTGACGAAGGTAAACCACGCGACATCCACATTAAAGAAGGTGAGATGTTTTTACTTCCGCCGCGTACGCCACATTCACCTCAACGTAAAGAAAACACTGTTGGGTTAGTAATTGAACGCAAGCGCGAGAAATCAACCGACAAAACCGAACTCGACGGCTTTTTATGGTACTGCGAAAACTGCGGCGAAAAACTCTACGAAGAATACGAATACGTTACCGATATCGTAACACAATTACCACCAATCTTCGAACGGTTTTATGGAAGCACCGAAAACCGCACCTGTAAACACTGCGGCACCGTAATGGAACCACCAAAGAAACTATCATAAAACATTTTCTGCTATCGCAAGACCGCACCAGACCTCACTTTCCAAACAGCTGTAGGGTTGCGGGAGAGGAGGGCGGGGGGAAGGAAAATTGGTTATCGTGGAAATGTAAACAACTGTTTTGCCAATGTCAACCTACAGAAATTTAGTTTTTACTCCAAGGCATCAGATTGTGTCGGCGTGGCGACATAATTATTTTGGGTAGTGTAAATGTTGTTATCGTGGATATGTATAAGAAAAGGGCATACGTGAATATGCCCTTTTATCCATTCTCAGATTTGAATAACTATTAATGCTTAACAACAAAGGGAACTGTCTTATACCCAACGGATGTATATAGTTTGACAAAATATGTACCGGTTGATAAGTTTGCAGTTGGGAGCGTGATTCTGTTTTCTCCTACTTCAAATTTTTCTATTGGTTTGTACACTGATTTCCCTGTTACATCAATAACTTCAATCTCAACCTTGTTGTAGTTTTGATTTGAGAATACTAAAGTAACATCCCCGCTTGTTGGATTTGGAAATATTGTTGCATTAATTGATTCATTTAAATTGTCTTCTGATACAGAAGAGATATTGTCAACCTTTAGTGTCATAGTATCATAAGTATCTATATCGTTATCAACAAATCGCGCAATGACTCTTATTGAATCGTTAGTATTCTTTGCTCCAATTAGCTTAACTATATTATCATTAAAAATCTCTGCCTTTGATACATCCGCATCATGTATCGAAAATGTTGTTGTTTGAGTTACAACAGGGTATCTTCCATCAAGGTAAAATGCATTCGATATTAAACTTACGGTGTCTTTCATCACATTATTTGGATACGTCCCAGAGTTACGTAAGACAGGGCTACCTTTAAGCCGTAAAGAATCTTTCTTTGCATCTGCCAATTGAATACGAACATAACTTAACGGTCCTTTGTAAACAGCTCGTACTCCACGAATACTACTCATATCAAGTGATAAATTGAAGTTTGTTGAATCAGATATTTTAGTTATCTGATCAGTAGCTTCCCAATGATCGAAATTCCATAAACCATAACTCTGTTGTGCTTCTATGTTTACCATCCCACTACTTAGTGTGCGGTTAATGAATCCATGTCCATCTCTACGTGCCAGATCAACGCTATTCCTACTCAATAAAAATGTAGGTTGTAAATCTTTGGAGTTCGTTGTAATAAAAGCTGTCCTGTCACCGCTTTTCTGTGGATAATACTCATAATACACTATAAAGCGCATTGGCTTGGAATCATCTATTAAACCATTTGTTCTATCTGATAACGGTGCATAAAATTTTATGTTAGCATTAGCTGCAGGTAAGGCAAAATACTGTATTTCAACAGCAGAACCCAATAACGAGCGCAGTAAAGATAGTTCTGATTCAGCAACCTTAGTATAAAGAATTGGTTGATCTCCTTGCTTTTCACCTTCCCAAGTTACTGGATCATCACCCCTTTTAACAAAGACGTAATCAACACCATCTTTAGATAGTGATGACCTATTTGGGTACTCAGCTGTTAATTTTACCTGTGGTGTACTTCCGTTTTGATCCACAGGCTTTACTGTAAATTCAAATTCTAACCTTGTAATCCGTAAATCTTGATTTGCAGCACCATTATTCGATCTAATACGGCTAATAGCTTCATATGGATTTACAGCAACTGTATCTCCCTTATTAAATGCCTGTATATCGGATTTATTAAAGGTATATGACTGTGGTGCGGGCTCTCGTTTTGTACCATAAGTATTGTAATCACTACTCAACTTTGATGCAATAGATTTTAAATCATTTGTAAAAATACTCTTCATTCCATCAACTAACTCAACAGGTATTGTACCAGACTTATTGGTATCAACAAGTTTACGGACAGATTCAAACATGTTAAGTGGATTAACTGAATATGGGTATGATTTTAAGAAGCGATATTCATAGGATTTCCTCATGTAGTAATTGTATAAAAGCAGTCTATCCCGTATGTCTTTTTCCATATCCTTAAAAAAGGCACCTATGCGTGGATCTAAGACACTTGAAACATCACCATATTTTTGAGTTAGTAAACTAGCTGATAGATATAAGCGTGGTAACTCATTAATGATAAATGTTAAGTTAGATATTATCCCATCTATCTTTACTAATAACAGTCCACGTCTTAAAGTTAGTTTTTCAATTTCACTTATGAGCGTGTTAAACTCAGGGTCACTTGCTTTTAGTCTTGCTAATTCTGCCTGTACCACATGGGCAGGTGCAGCACCTGATTTGATTGATGTTGAAAGTTTTGTTAGACTACTGCGTAAATTAGCCAGACCCTCCAAGTTATTATTAAGATACTTGGCTATATCACTATTCTTAACCTGAGGTGCTCCAACCGCACCTGCAATTGGTGGATATTTATCAGTACTTTCAGGATTTTCTAGTGCCTTTTTAACTTCTGGAGGCAAGGATGAACGTATCTTGTCACCATTCTCCTTCCACTCCTTCTCAGAATTTTGATAATCCTTATAGGCTGTTTGTCCATTATTAATCAAATTACCACTAAACTCCATATTAGAAATTGCCTCGATTGCGTTACCGACTTGTCGTAATTTATCATTACCTGTGATAGCAGCCCCAACTTGTGCTATTGCACCTGCAACTTGTGCAACTCTTCTTAGACCTTTTCTTTTTGTATTATTTTGCGCCTGCCTAACTAATTCATCTGCACGCTGTTGTAATCGGGTTTGTAATGAATTAGTTTGTTCTTCTATTCGTTTTACTTCAATTTGAGTTGAATCTAAGTCAAGATTTAAACCATTATACTTATGAGTTAGTTGCTTTTGTCGACTACCTAACGTATCTAATAAAATATCTATCTTTTGTTTCTCATTATTAAGTACAGTATATCGGTTTTGAATTTGATAGATAAATGCTAGTAGTGGAACAGAGTAGTTTATTTCATTTTGATATGCCTGCAAATTATATTCAAATGAAAGATTTGGAGCCCATCCAAAAGGATTACCATAATAATCAATTTTCTGATCTACTTTTAGTGATAATTCAAATGCCTCACTTGACAAAGCCCGAATATCTGCCTGGTCTTGTACTTGAAGTTTACTGAAATCACTATTGGTATTAATAACATCATCCAAGAACAATTTATACTCACGCGCTATATTGCTAACATAACTCCATTTTTCATACAAATATGTATCTCGAAGATGTAGCAATCCTAAGCGTACCCAAGTAGGATGAATCCAGTCATAAACTCCATCGTTTCTTAGGATAAACTGACCTTGTTGACCGTTAGCACCTGAGCGTACACCATTTTTATTTTTACCTGACAGCCCACCGGGAGCATCAAAAAATTGCTGAATAGACGTTGCATCAGTACTAAATAAATTAACTGTCAAGTTACCACCATTACCCCCATTGCCCGGTTTTATTGAAGCTGATTCATCGCTTGTTAAACCCTGCCCGTCACCACCTTTCGCCAGCATTCTCGCTATTATCCTAGGTGTTCCATCACTGTTATAAGATCGGAAAGTATTTATTTTAAGATTGTACGAGCCACAATTAAAACCAACAATACCTGTTTTATTAACATCTGCATTTTGTGTCCATGATACCGGTTCTATATTTATGCACGCCCTTGGACCACCTGATTCATCCTCAAATCGTAATTCTCTTGCAACAATATTTACATTTGTTCGCTTGAATACAAGTGAATCCTTAATAATAATTGTTTCGGCGATTATGTTTAGTTCTTTTAAATCAAGTGGAATTGAATTCGTATCTCCGCTAGCGCGTAACAACTCACTTAGATTGAGCGATACTTTACTATTTCCACGTTGAAACAATAATGTTTTACCTGAAATAGTAACCGTTCTAAGTTTAGAACTTACGCCGTTAAGGGTATCACTTGTATTTGCGTCCGAAACGCTTGAGATAAAAGTGTAATCTCTGCTCACTGAATCGGGTATCGGAGCTAGGTTAACAATTCCTACGGATACTTCTTCGGGGTTAACACCAGGAATAGGATCCACTTCTACGGTTTGTTCAGCAATCACACTGCCTCCAACATCCTTCGCCATAAAAGTAATACTAAATGGTTTTCTTTGGGTAGAATCAGGTGTATAACTGAACTCACCAGTTAAAGTATTTAATGCTGTCTTCTGGACAGGGAATGTTGTATTGATACGGTAGTCATATGAAGATGCGCCGGATTTCTTTAGAATCATAGCAACCGTATTTCTTTGCCAGACTCGTATTACATCCAATGTATCATTATTTAAATCAATCACACCTGCACATCTACCTGTAAGTGTAACGCCAACATTATTAAACCCTGCAGTTTGAACAGGTATTCTAACTGAAGCAGTAAATACTCCCGGAATCTGTGGTGTATAAGTTGCATCTACAGTGCATTGATTTCCGGGTAATAATGTTGTACAAGATGTTGAATTCAATGAATAGA
>JAIBAE010000114.1 GCA_019695345.1 Bacteroidota bacterium
GCAATGTGTGTAAAAATATGCTCATCGCCCCCGGACGCTTTTCCGGCGCGGTCGAAACGTTCTTCATTAACGTAAGCACAACTGCCTAATGCGATGCGCATGGTAGGTGGGTCGGTACGCCATTGCCACAATGGTGGTGTTTTAAACTTCAACGGGTACGGTCGCTCTATACGTTTATCATTAATGTACAACTCATACATGTATGTTTTACCGGGTAACACGCTATCGGCCGTGCAATGTGCGGTACATGCCTCTTGGCGTATGGTGCGTGTATCTGTTGTACTATAGCGTTTTGCAGGTGCGGCGGAATCCCAGTACACAAAATGTACCGACGCGGATGTTGTTGTTTGTACCCACAACTTGGTTTCGCGCATATCGCTGTATCCAACCATTGGGCCGGATTGCAATAACCCTTGTGCATGTGCCGTACATGCAAGTACCAATAAACAAAGTAACGTCCGTACCATTGTAGTAACTCAATAATAAACTTCCCGAACAAAGATATGCGATTAGCATGTAATTATCGTATTATGCTATCGCAAACCGCACCGAATGTTACACTACTGCCGCGCCGCTACGGGCGGATGAGAATATCGTTTATTCTACAACGTGTATTGTGGATGATAGTGGTTCCCATTGTATAACGTTGTAAGTGTATCAACGCCAGTCTGCAAAACAAACGGCAGTGTAGTGGCAAAAAAGTCGTTATCAGTAACTTGTAATTGGGTTGCCGTTCTTTCCGGCAAAGTATTGATATATGAAAATTGAGGTTCGGTGCCGTCCGGCGACAGCAAATGTAGTATCCTAAAATATTCCTTAGGAATGTGCAATGTGTTTCGTAGTTTTAGGCAACAAAGGTTTTGGCGTAATTATTGAGTGGTTGGGGGAATGTAATCACCACATCATCGCCGGAGCCAGTACATGATTCGATGTCCTCGAATGAACAAACTCCTCAGGATTGCGATGTGTCTGCTTTTTGCCACATCGTTTGTTGGTACTGCACAGGACGCAGATAAAAATACAACATCAGCTGCATACACTCCACATATGCACTTAGGGGTGCTTGCGGGATATTCCTTTATTAATAACAATACCTCACTCCTGATTTTTGATAATCTTCCTTCATGCGGAACATTTACCGATGGCAAAGCAAAAGGAATAATGGGCGGTATTACAGTAGAGTACCCACTCTTGGATTTTATTGATGTCTCGGCACGTGTATTATACTCTCACCGTCCGGCTTCTCTTACTTCCCGGTTCGATTGCGGGTTAACGGCTTATGATAACGACACGAAACAGTATGTTCCGTTTATCCGTGAACATGTATTTACAGCTAATTTACGGTACATTGCTGTTGATGCAGGTTTCCGCATCATGCCGTTTACTGCGCTTGATATGGATATACCTTTGTATGTGCGTGTATCGGGTGATGTGGGCGACCCTGTAGTTGGGAACACTTACACCCAAACAGAAGAAGTACTGCAACCAAGTTCTGCTTTGTTCCCCGATGGTACTAAAAAACACGAAGTAGGAAACGGAAGTTTATCGGAAGCAGGAACAACCTACGGCGTTTCCGGGGCCATTGGATATGATATCCCTTTTACCAGAAAAATATCGTTGGCAGTTGAAGGCGGCTATCGAAAAGGATTAAACTCCGTTGTAAAAAATCAGGATTGGAAATTAGATGCAATGTATGTGGCAGTTAACTTACGGTATGCACTGGTTGAAGACATTCCACCGCCACCGCCTGTACCGCCACCGCCGCCGGTTAAACCCGAGCCACCGCCGGTTATAGCAAAAGCTCCCGAGCCATTAGTGATTGAATCGTTTAATACAAATCCGTTAGAAGTACAGGAAACCGTAGTAACGGAAACATATCCGTTGTTACCGTATATCTTTTTTGATAGCACAAGCAGTATTCTTCGCGAACGCTATACACCACAAACAACACCTGCTACCTTTAGCGAAAGCCAACTTGATAAGCAAACGCTTACCATATACTATAACATGCTGAATATCATTGGTGCACGTATGTTGCGTAATCCAAACGCACGTATAACCATAACAGGCGCAACCGACGGACGCGAACTGTCAGCAATTGCGGCACGTAAAAAACTATCCGACGAACGCGCAAAAGCTGTAGCAGACTACTTAATAAAAACATGGAATGTCGGTCCCGAACGGATTACCACCACAAGTACCGACCAACCCCAACTGTACTCAAACCCAATGTACACCGAAGGTCTGGAAGAAAACCGCCGGGTTGAAATCACATCAACCGACCCCACAATACTTGCCCCCGTTGTACACTCGCGGTTTATGGAATACGCGCCAATACAAAACAAACAGGTCTTTAGCGTAAAGGCACTCCGCCCCGAACGCACTAAAGCATGGGATGCAACTATCATCCGCTTAGGGCGGCCGTTGGCTCAACTATCGGGCGATAGCGTATTACCCAAAACAATACCATTTGCCTTAGATAGCACCATAATGATAAACCTAGGAAAAGAAATAGCAGAGAAAGATAAACTCGACGGCAAACTATCCGTGTTACAAAACGACGGTTCTACTGTTACTGCACAAACAACATTCCCTATTATTAAAACGCTCAACAAATTCGAGATAAGCCGGTTAAGTTTAATCGTATTCGATTTCGACCGCTCGGATATTACCGGCGTAAACAAAACAATGATGGAGAAATTTGCGCAAGAATCCGTAACACCGGAATCGCATGTAACAATAACAGGCAGTACCGATAAACTTGGCGAGATGGAGCACAATAAAACACTCTCGCAAAGCCGCGCCGATGCCGCCAAACAATTGCTCTTAGAACAAAAAAGCACAGCAATCATAGACGAAGCAAAAGGTATAGGAGCTTCGCAATTAAAATACGACAACAACTTACCCGAAGGCAGATACTACTGCCGCACGGTAACAATCATGGTAAAAACACCATTAAAAAAATAACGTTATGCGAAGGTACAATTTTTGGGTACCCTCACATACATTCACACGAACAGCGCGGCAACCCTGTCCGCTCCAACCCGCCTGCAATTGCCGGGCGCATAAAGGAGAAAGACAGGAGATACATGATAGCAAACAAAATCCTAAACACATTACGGAGTACACATGAACCGTCGTTCCTTTTTTTCGATGCTTACGCATGGAAGTACCTTCCGCACAGAGAATGACACGGGAGGAAACCGTACACAAGCGGTAGAGGGGTTAGACCAACACACAACACCGCTTACCCGTGCAGAAGCATTTCACCTTTTGCGCAGAATAACATTTGCACCAACACTGTCATTAGTTAATCAGATTGTTGGTAAAACTGCATCCGAGGCCTTGGAGATAATTCTTGGTACAGGCAACGAGCCAGCACCAACATCGCCCGGTACATGGGTAGACCAAGCTCAGGAAAATCCTGCCGGTGTTGACATTGTAACCAAAGGCAGTATCGAATCCACCTGGAAATCAAACTTTGCCAAACTGCAAAACTGGTGGATTGAACAAATGCGTACCGAACAGTTTCCCGCACAAGAGAAGTTAACACTATTCTGGAGCGGACACTTTACATCGGAATTTACGTTCGACCTCGGGTATATTCCACCGCAACTGTTATACAGGCAAAACCTGCTACTCCGTAAAAACAGAATTGGCGACTTCCGTCAGTTTCTGGAAGACGTTACACTTGATGCTGCCATGTTGGTGTACCTTGGCGGTAACCTGAACGAAAAAGGAAAACCCAACGAGAACTACGGTCGCGAAATGATGGAGTTATTCTCCTGCGGTATTAGCTGGTACACCGAAGGCGATGTAAAGGAAGCCGCACGCGTATTAACCGGATGGAAAGCATCGCAGTTTAGCGATGATGTTGCAAAGAACGGTTTGTTTAATGCGTACTTCGAGCCATCAAAACACGATGTTGGCGCAAAACAATTTATGGGGCAAACCATTGCCGGCCGCGATGATACTATTAACACGGAGTTTCTTGTTCGTACCGAAGAGATTCGTGGTATTATCAATATCTTATTTAACGAGCGTGCAAACCCCATAGGTAACTTTATGATGCGCAAACTGTACCGCTACTTTGTGTACAGCAATCCGGGAACATCGGATGTAACTATCATAGAAGCATTACGCGAATCATTTAAGAATAATCAATTCCAGATACGCCCCGTGGTAAAAGAATTACTTACCAGTAAACATTTCTTTGATAAAGCAAACATTGGTGTGCAGATAAAAACACCGGCAGAGTTTGTTGTTGGATTGGCACGTCAGCTCAACATTCCGCTAACAACGGGGGCGGCCTCTATGGCACTGATGGAACAAACGTTAATAGACCCGCCAAACGTTGCCGGATGGGATGGCTACCGCACATGGATTAGCACAAAAACATTCCCGCAACGGATTACATTTGCTAACGCTCTTATCAAAACATTAACCGATGCACAAGCAACTGCTTTTGTAAAACAGTTTGATAATTATACCGACATCAACAAGTTTGTTAGTGGCTTAACAGAATACTTCCTGCCGGTTGCCGTAGGGCAAGCGCGTTTGGATTATTACAAAAAGATTCTGCTAAGTAACGGACAGGATTACGAATGGGCTAACATTGTTGCAAATGCAGGAACGCTGAACACACGTTTACAAACAACATTACGTGCGTTGGCTAAAGCTCCCGATTTCCATTTGTGTTAGTATTGGTGCAAGGGTTGGTTCGGACAGGGTTGCCGCGCTGAAGGGTGTTGTTTTGCACATGCGGTAACCAATATTTTTTAATTATGAAATTAACCTACGGAGATTCTCAATGAAACGTAGAACATTTATAAAGAACACAGTTGCAGCTACTACTATGGCGGCGGCTGCCCCGCAGATGTTATCGGGTATGCAGGTTCGTGCAAACTCGCCGTACAAGCAGCTATCGGGGATTGTAGATGACGATAGAATTTTAATTATTATACAGATGTTTGGCGGGAATGATGGCTTGAACACTGTTGTTCCGGTTGCCGATGATTATTATTACACGTTGCGCCCAACGCTTGCGGTTCCTAAAAAAGATGCGTGGCAATGGGTGCCCAGCGATATGTATTTTCATCCGGCGTTGGTAAAGAACCAATATCAAAACGGATTAGGTGGTTTAATGGATAAGGGTTGGTTGGCGGTTATTCAGGATATTGGATACGAAGACCCTAACTTATCACACTTCCGCTCTACGGATATTTGGCTTTCGGGTATTAATTCATCGGACCCGTATGTACGGTTGGATGAAGGTTGGGTATCGAGATATTTAACCAATGCCTTGCCGGACTTCCCCGAAACATTACCGGAACACCCGTTGTGTGTACAAATTGGCGGAACGCTTTCGATGTTGTTTCAATCGCAAAAAGGTGATACGGGTATTGCCCTAACCGACCCGCAAGCATTTTTTGATACGGGCAATGGTCTCTCGCCCGATGAAGCAATGCTTACCGACCAAACTGCATACGCCGAAGAGTTTAATTACGTGCGTAGCATTGCTATGCAAAGCGATGTGTATTCTAAAGTTGTGTTAAACGCATACAAAGCGGGCGCTGCAAAACGCAAGGTAACATACCCAACAACGGGCTTAGGCGCGCAGATGGGAATTGTATCTAATCTAATTTCGGGCGGGTTGAAATCGAAAGTATATCTGTTAAACATGGGTGGTTTTGATACACACGTTCAGCAACAAGATGCCGATGACGTTACAAAAGGAAATCATCCGGGTTTGCTATCGCAACTTGCAAACAGTATTGCGTTATTTATGGATGATGCATTAAAGCAAGGTTTTTCTAACCGCGTGGTTGGCTTAACCGTAAGCGAGTTTGGCCGCCGTCCGTACGAAAACGGAAGTCGCGGTACCGACCATGGTTCGTCGTCCGTGCAATTTATCTTTGGCGATGAAGCCAGCATACGGTCATCGCGTTACGGGCATGCACCAAACTTAAAAGATGTAGATAAAAACGGCGACATTGTTGCACAACACGATTTCCGCCGCATATACTTTGATGTGTTAGAAAACTGGTTTGGCGCATCGCACGATGACGCAAAGAAAATTATGGGTTCGGACTTTGCTCCGCTTGGAATTTTCAAGAAGAGAGTGTCGTCGGTACGCGATGTATTTCAGGGTCGTGGCGAGAGTGCGGTAGAGATTTATCCAAATCCATCCATAGGCGATTCGTACATCAGTTTCGAGCTATCGCGTCCGTGCAATGTACAAGTAAAACTCTACGATGCGCTTGGTAAATACCACAGTACTTTACACAGTGGTTGGTTAATACCGGGTAACTACAAATTTGCAGCACAGAACATGCGTTCGGGTGCGTACATCTGTTACGTACAAGCAGGCGAGCAAACTATACAAAAGCCGTTTGTTGTTATGCAGTAATATTGTTCTGCTATCGCATTGCGGCACCAAAGGTCTGGTACAAAACTGTAGGGGGAATTCACAAATTCCCCCTACGTCGTTTTTCTGCAGGAGAGAACCTTCAGCTTTTATGTTCCATATTAATAGACATCACTCAAATAGAATAACATCTTGTTTGTATTATGAAAATAACACAACACTCTCACCACTAACGCAACCACCATGAAAAAGAGTTATGCCCTATTGATACTCGCATGTATATACATGGTTATTTCTGTAGTATGTAAAGCTAACACAATCACTGCAAATCCGGGTAACTATAAAACATTCCTTACGCAGTTAGTTGCAAGTGATACACTTTTACTTGTGGCCGGTACATACACAAATAACCTAACGCTAAAAAACATCAACGGAACAGCAACACAACCCATTGTTATTACCGGTAGCGGCAATGCAACTGTTTTTCAGGGACAATCTTGTTGTAACACTATTAGCATTACTCAGTGTTCTTATCTGGTAATCAGAAATCTGAAACTTGATGGTATGCACGAATTTGTTGATGCGGTAAAAGCAGAAGGAACTACCGCTAACTGGGCACATCATATCACACTTGAACAACTGAATATCGTTAATTACGATGCCGACCAACAGTCTGTTGGCATAAGTACAAAGTGTAGTACATGGGATTGGATTATCCGCAAGAATATCATCATAAAAGCAGGTACAGGAATGTATCTGGGTAATTCCGATGGCACTAAACCATTTGTAAATGGATTGATTGAGAACAATTTTATAGCAAACACTATTGGTTACAATATCGAAATAAAACATCAGCTTGATGGCGTGCGCAATGAGTTTGCCGGAACAGCAGTGAACGGTAAAACTATTATCCGCCACAATGTATTTACTAAAGATACTTCGTCGTCTACCGGAGGAAGTGCCCGACCCAATCTTTTAGTTGGCGGCTTCCCGTTAAAAGGATGGGGCGCACAAGACTCCTACGAGATATACGGTAACTTTTTTTACAACAATCCTGTTGAAGCCTTGTTCCAAGGAACTGGAAACATTATGCTTTATCAAAACATATTTGTGAATCATTTTAATACTTCCGGTTTCCGGGCTGTGTATATCACGCCCCAAAACGGAGTTTCACCGCAAAATGTACAAGTGTTTCATAATACAGTGTGGACCGCAAATTCTTCGGGAGGAATCCGGCTCTACAATCCAAACACATCATTTAAACAATACTGTTATGCAAATGTAGTTTGTTCAGCATCACCAATCACCAACTTTACCGATACACTCAATAACATTACCGATTCCTATAGCAATGCAGGCAATTACTTTTTATCGGCAACGGCAGATATTA
This sequence comes from Bacteroidota bacterium, assembly GCA_019695345.1. Taxonomy (GTDB): domain Bacteria; phylum Bacteroidota; class Ignavibacteria; order Kapaibacteriales; family NICIL-2; genus JAIBAE01. The sequence continues at coordinate 7,758 of JAIBAE010000114.1, forward strand.
ATACACTTAATCTGTATCCGCAAAACGGAAAGCTTAAAGGCAGTGTAACCCAATCAACCGTATTCCAAAATAATAGTAACTGGAATAAAGACTTTAATGGCGATGTATCAGACTGGACGTACCGCGGTGCATATTCCGGTTGCTGTGTAAACAATGGGTGGAAGTTACAATTAGATACCATGCCAACACATAGTACAACAACAACAATGGTAGAACAACCCATACACAACTATGAATATATGATTTCTCCAAACCCTGCAACGGAATATGTATACATCAGTGTACCACAGAATCAAACTACCAATATCAAAATTATGAACACCCTGGGTATGCTTATCAGAGAGATTACTGTAACACATCCCGTACAAGTAAACGTAAGTGCTTTTGCAAGCGGAATGTATGTTGTGATACTGAATAACTCTTTACATCAAACGCAATTATTTATCAAACAGTAAAGTTTATACTAAGTATAGAAGGTAAGTGTTGTTTGCTATCGCATGCCGCACCAAACCAACAATGTATGTAGAGGCGTATTGCATACGCCCGCGCCGTATCCTGCGGGATAGAACCTGATGCAAGAAAGAGCGGTTATCGTGAGAGTGTGGAAGTTGTAGTGATTATAGTTCCCTCATCCCTTCCTTCTCCCATTGGGAGAAGGTGTCCACAGGACGGTTGAGGGCAATGCGTTATGTACATTGTGTAGTTAACGTCTTTCATGTTGTGTAAGGAGCTAAACGAAGTGACTGCTGACACGCCCTACTACTCTGTCGGCAGGACGCCTTTCGCGGGCTCAAGTAGTCCGGTCGTAACTAAAAAAACATTAATGTATTAGGTGTTATTTTACAAAGACAGATGATGCGTGAATCAAATAACCAACTCCATTGAACATCGTTTTGTATAGAGAGCCGTTTTTATATATAACAGCTGCGGAAGGTCCGCCAGTGCTAGTGTTGGAATTCGATAATACACCGCTGGTGTACACATCGCTGCCTGACACAAAAACCGACAGCATATCCACAAAATTATACTCAGCTATTGCGCTGGTAAGTTTATATAACTGTGTTCCATTCTTCCAAATAATAGTTTCGCCGCCAAGAGTATAACCCAATATATATACATCATTACCGACACAAGAGATATCGCTAATATAACTTGCAGTATTACCCGCAGTTGACAGAAGAGCTGTTTGCGCTGTATTATTTTTGGCACAAGACTAGATAAGGTTATACAATTTAGAGAGTTTTAGTAAAATTTGATAGATGTTATTCTTTCTATTATTAAACCGAAACTCACACTCTTTCAAATGTAGGTAAAATGTTGATTTGC